>CAWUST010000012.1:0-145556 GCA_963925495.1 uncultured Flavobacteriales bacterium
TAATCCATTCAGGTTGGAGGTAGGAGTTTGTGTTTCTACATAAACTACTGTACCAGAAGCTGAATCCTGTACTATGCTCAATTGCATGCCAACTGCTTGGCTAGTTACTAATGCATCTCCTGCATCTCTAACTACTGCTTGATAGCTCATTTTTGAGGGTGCTTGTGCAAAAACTGCTGATGTGATTACTGCGGCTGCTATAAGTGTGTATAGTTTTTTCATAATATTTGATTTATTTAATTTAAACTTATTTGAGGTCTTTTTAATTTGAAATTGTTTTTAACATATCCTTAAAAAGACTTTTATTAATTAATTCAGTAGCTTCTTGATAGGCTTTTAAACTTGCTTTATCTGCAGTAGAATGAACACCTTTGACGTTTGACAAGGCTTTGCTATAAATAGTTTTTCCAGAGTTGTTGTTTTTAAGTAAAATCTCACCATTTAGATATGCGGGAACAAATCTTGTTGTGTTTTGTTCTGATTTTGTATTAGCTGAAATGAGTAACGTAAGGCCGTCTGATGTTTTTTTATCAACAACATCATAATTGTTTTTTATAAAATTCTCTTTAAAAGTGTTTGAAAGTAACTTGTTTATGGTTTCATTTCCTAGACTCTTTTCATTTCCTTCTATAAAAATTTTTGGTAAAATTATTTTAACAGGAATCGACATCTTTATCGCAGGAAAATTGCTAACGACCCCTTTCATTAAATTAAGGTTTTCTTTGTCAATACTTAACATTTTCATAATATCCACCTCTATTGTAAGCTCTTGTTCGTTTAGCATAAATGGATTTGATACTAAAAAAGAAACAATTCCATTTCCTTCAGAAGTTTTGGCTTCGGTATACCTTTTTTTAGATTCAGTATACTTTGCTTTTTTGAAATAATTTAGATTTAATGGGAGGGAAGAAATGTTACCTTTTTTAAATAAACAATTTATTTTGAGCGTATTAGAATACTTGTTATTATAGGAAAGTTCAAATTGCTTATAGGTAGTTTCTAATTTTACTTGGCTTAAAATTCGTTCAATGTTTGCGGAAATTTCATTTTCCAGAAATATTACTTTATTTCCGGTATTGTATTCATTAATCTCGTTCCAATATTTTTTTATAGAAAGTAATGCTCTTGCATTTAAACTCATTGCTGATAAAACATCAGAATTTTCTTCGGCTTCAAGGGCTTTTAGATATAAATCATAGCATAGTCTTAAAGTTTTTTCTTTTTTTTCCTTTTGTTTTTGATGGTATTCACTTTTAGAAAGACGATAATATACTTTATAGATCGATTCATCTTCCCAGCTATCTACCAACTCATAACCTTCAAGATCTTTACTGATTTCAGTTTTTATGGTAGACTTAAATTCCTCATTAAAACTGTCATTGTATTCCATCGTAAAGAGAAAAGAATTACTCTTAATGGTTACACTAATTTCAGAAGCCAAATCATTTAGTGCATTTTTTTTGGCTTGTTCTCTATATCCTAAGTTTTGACCTTTTTTATTTCCAAAACCTACGCCAATATAGTAGTCAGCAGAAATAGGATGGTTGGTTACCCAGTCTGGTTTGGTTTGTTCATTTGAAAATTCAGTATTTCCAATCACTACTTCCTTGCTAGGTTTACAAGAAAATAAGAGGTTTAGTATGGATAATAAATATAGATATCTCATAATAACCTTATTCTAAGTATTGAGTTATTTTTTTAGATGTTTTACTAGAGATACTCTTAAATAAATCATTGCTTAATTCTTGTTCAGATTTTAATTTTCGTCTTTTAGAAAATTGTGATCTAAACTTATTTACTGAAGATTTGTTTTTGTCTACTTCGGAATCTGACATTGGATGTAATTTTTTAGAATCTCCGCTATAAACGGAATAGGAAACATTATCTTTTGAAGATAGTTCTATAATATCGCTCAATAAAATTTCTGAAGTCTGTAAGGATATTAGTTTGTACTTAAATTCAACATGAACATCAACGCTTTTAGCGTAATAGGTGTAATTTACTTTCTTATATTTTGTTTCGGTAGTATAACCCTCACCATCTTCTCTTTTTTTTCTTACTGTGAATGGTTCAGCGGCATTCTTTTTTTGTGGTTTTGACTGCAAAACTTTATGAGAATATGAAATGACCTTTCCTGAGATAGCTGTTTGAGCTCCAAAAAGTTTCCCTATTTCGGCAGCCGTACTTTCGTCAACAAATCCAGAAAGAGCCAACTCTTGCTCGTTCATTATTTTTTCAAAGTTGGACCGATCAACTAAACGTAGAAAAGGATCATTTGAGTTCGATAATTCATTAGAGATATAATTTGATATTTTAGTTTCAATATTTTGTCTATTACTTCCATTTTCAAAAGTGAAAATTAAAAAGGTATGACGTCCAAGTTCTAGTGCTTCTGCTTTAGATTCCTTCGCGTCTTTGTAGTTAGGGATTCTTTGTAGTATTAATTCAAAGTCATTGTATGCGCCTCTATAATTTTCTCCTTCTAGCTGTTTCTTTGCTTTAATAAAGATAGGCTCTACATAAGCAATGTCTTTTAAGTTTTTAGCGTCCTTGTATTCCGAATCAAATTTTAGGATTTCTATAAAATTATTTTCAGCATTTTTATACTTCAATGCCTCCATTAGATTTTCTCCCTCTTCATAAAGATTTTGGAGATATGTTCCTTTTATACTTTTATATTTCTCCACATAGTGATCTGGAATACTTTCATAGACTTTGTATTTATTTAATTTTTTTTGATAATCATCTGCTTTTAAATAAGCATATACTGCACTTTTTGAATTTCCCAGAGCTTCCTCTTTATAAAATTCATTGAGGTATTGATTTAAAACTATCTTCCCAACTCTATTTAGCGCAATAGTTGCATCTACATTAGTGTTTTTTCGATCAAGCGCTTCAAAATAAAAATTTGACGCTTCTATATATTGTTTGTTATGCTCTAATTCAGTTCCTTTTTTCAGCATATTCTTAGAGCCAGAACAGCCAATAATCAGTATTGCAAGAAGTAGACTCAGGTATTTTAACATTACTTTTCTATTTTACTGCTTTATTTTTAATTAACCCAGATAAGACAACCCTGTTGATTGTTAGTGTTGGATATTTTTTATTTGTTATGATATAAATTGATTTACTGTGCATCAATAAGACTGATATTCAGCTCTACATATGTTATTCTTTATTAATTAAAAAATCGTCAAATTCCTTTTTTGAGCTTGAGAATGTTAAGAGGTCTCTGAATAAATACATTTTGTCAGGATATTCAGCATAATCAAAATAAAATTGCATCAATTCTAACTTGTCGTCATCCATACTAAATAATGGCACTATTTCTTTAAACTGATCCATGGATAAACAGTTTTTGGAAACTTGCTTTTTAGTCATTTCTTTCATATCTCTTGAAAATGTTTGAGACTCTATGGTTGACATAATATGAGAAAATTTACTTTCTTCTGTAATGCAGGTTTCTTCTATTATTTCAATTGTTTCTACGATTTCTACATCGTCTTCTTCTACAACCTCAGCTTCTAATATCTCTGCATCTTTAAACTCTTGTTTTCTTCTGTTTGCTTCTTTAATACGAGCGTAAGCAGTTTGGTCTTCAGGTTTTAGCATCATTGCTACTTCATAAGATGCAATTGCTTCATCAAAAATATTGTATGTTAATAGGTGATCTCCTTGTTGAATTTGTGCATCAAATTTGATGCTGTTTTGGTCCTGTTGGTTGTTTAAATTAGCAAGTTCTTGTTTCCATTTTCGTGCTTCTTCAATCTTTAGACTTGGAGTTGGGTCTTGAGGCTTAAGGGTCTTTGCTTCAAGAAATACTGTAATAGCTTCATCAAATTTATTTGCCGATAAAAATATATTTCCTTGGTGTATAAGTAAATCAAACTTTGTGTTTATATCTTGTTCAACATTTAGTTGATTGCTGTACTGAAGCGATAGCAGTTCGTCTTTTCCTTGAGTATCACGATATAGTTTAATTGCGTTAGAAATTGATGAGAAAGAATTGTAGACATTTATAAAGTTGTCTTTGTCAATAATGTTTGGATATGCAGCAACGCAAAGGTTGTATTTCTCTTGATCATTGTTCAGGTAAAAACATACGTCTTGCAGTTGTTTTGTAGTTGCGTGAGTACTGGAAAAATAATTAAGCGCATTAGTATATCTAGTTTGCTGGTTATTTGTTGTTTGTATTGTAACAATTGTGTTAGAAAACCCATCTGATGTTGACCATGAAATATTTTGAGCTTCGATATTTTTGGTTATTGAAAAACTCAAAACCATCGCAATTATTAAAGTAGTTATTCTTTTCATTTTTTATTTTGACTTTATTTATAGGGATAAGAGGAATGTTTCATTCCGTAATCAAAATTATTAAGGAAGTTTGTGAGTAAGAAGATTAAGGGGGTGACAAAAGGGTGTCATGCTTCTTTTTTCTTAAAAATAACCTACAGAAAGCTCTTTAAGTATGCCAACAAATCTCCATCAGGTGGAACACCTAATTTCTTCTTTAATCTATTCTTGGCTTTTTTTGAAGATTCTAGCGTGGTGTTTTTGCTCAATGCAATTTCTTTATTAGACATCTGCATAACTACCATTCCTGCCAACTTGAGTTCAAGCTCCGTTAGATCGTCATGTTTTAATTTGAGATCTGTACTAAAGTTACTATTCAAATCTCCCATTTGGTTTTGAAGGTGAGCTCTTGTTGATTTTATATCTAATTCATTTTGTATAAAAAACTCAATGTTCTTTATGGCTGGTTTGGAAATGTTTTCTATTTGCTCCAATTGATGCATAAGGTTTTTGGAGAAGTCTTGCTTAACTAATAACTCGTGTGACAAGACTTGTACGTTTCTGCTTTCTTCTTTTACTTTTAATTTTAAAAGCTCTTGTTCATTATTTGCCAATTTCAGTTGTAAATCTTTCAATAGCGCTCTTTTTCGGTAGCGAGATAGGAAAAAGAGAGTAACTAATATAATAAAGAGCGCTCCTCCAATTAATAACCATTTTCGCAATCTACTTTCTTGTTCCTTTATAGCTTTTTGTTGGTTCAATAATTTTTTTTCAGTCTCTATTTGCAAATAGGCTTGTTCTATCACATTTGCTGAGTATGCTTCTATCAAATTTTGATTGGCATCAATACTTAACGTGGCTTCGGTTTTAGTTAAAGCTATCCACTGCTTGAGATAGAATTCATATTTAGACTTATTACCACTTAATTTAAAAGCCTGCATATATAGCTCTAAAACAGTTAGCTTTTGAAGAGGCCTAAGAAGTGATTCATGCACCTTCATCAGACCATCTAATCTATGCAATGCTAACTTATGATCCTTTCTTTTTAAGTCAATTTTAGCAAGCATAATTTCTGCATTTAAATAGGATTCCCTATCTGCATCTCTTTCTTTACTTTTATCTGCATCTATCTGCAAGTACTTATATGCTGCATCAAAATCACCCTTTTGATAATAGCATGATCCCAAATTCCCTAAAATATAGCCATATCTACTTTCATCCAATGCTAGACTATCTACTAATTTTATTGCTTCAGAAAAAGCAAAGATTGCGTCATCGTATCGTTCTAAACTCTTACTGATCAAGCCATGTTGATTGTAAGCAGCAACTAAATTATTTGGGATATTTTGAACTCGGGCTATTCTTATTGATTCCAATGTTTGTATTAGCGCACTGTCAGGCTCATCTAGCAATACATATAATTTTGCCTTCCAATAAAAGTGCATTTCATTTTTTTGAGTAATGCAGCCGTTATTGATGTAATTAATTCCTTGGCGGTAATTTTTTAGCGTAATCATAAATTGAGACAGGTGCTCATATATTAAGTGACAATCTTCACAATCAATGTTGTCACTATTCTTGCTGCAGTATTGGTCATAAGCGGTGAGCGTTAATCTGAAGGCTTCATTCAATTTATTGAACTTCTTCAAATTGTTTATTTTATGATGATAGGCATAAATAGCATTATAAACTGCTCCGTATTTAATCCGGTGATTTAAGAACAGGTCACCATAATACATGGAAGAATCATAATTATTTATGCTGGAATAATGGCAGAATGTAGTCCAGAGTGATTTTGCTTTTTCATATTGTTCTGGTGTTTCTAAGCTCTCATTGTTCCTCACATTCGAAAGTGAATCAGAATTAAACTGCCCAATTGTAAAAATCGGAACCAGTAATAATATGAATAGGAGTTTTTTCAATATAGTTTTAATGTTTGCTAACGTTTAGCTAAACTGCGTTTTAATGCAGTTTAGGTTTTGTTGTGTGTAGTTTTTAATTCGTTATTGTGAAATTAATTCTCACAGTTTCAACACTGGAACATCCAGTGGATTCACCTCCAGAGCAAGTTTCAATTTCAACAAAGTCCGTTCCAGTATAGTTTGGAAGAGGCTCATATTTATAAACTACACTCCAATTTGTGCTTGCGTCTCTAATCAATTCACTTTTTTGAAAATGTTGCGCTTGAGTCTGGATAGTTGCCCCTTCTTCATCGCCTGAAATCATTAAATCAATTTCATAGTCATCAGAATTATTTATAGTTACGTTTACCTCTCTATCACCATTTTCTTTGTTACAATTCGTAAGTGATAAGATACAAGTTGCTAAAAATAATAATTTCAGAATCTTCTTCATATGTTTTGATTTTAGGTTTTAAGTTTGATAACGCATTTTCTTAATCGGCATTGCACACAACAATTCGATATAGGTAACGTTACCTATATCCGCCTTATACCAATCAAAAATATATTTAATCTAAAGGGTTGGTGACAAATGTATATTTGGGGGTAAAGGTTTACAATACCTAATTTTAGGTATTTTAAAAAAAAATTAGGAGGATATTTGATAAATAAAAGTCGTTTAGATTAATTAAATTTGACAGTGAATATATAGTGCATGCACTTTATTGGACTTTTGTGGCTCATTAAAAAAAAATAAGGCGTTATGCGCAATAAATCACTCCTGAAATAGGTATGTTTGATTTTTAACTTTAAGTATACTGAAATGAAAATAAACTTCATAAAACAAATTTTATTCTTGATGTTGGTCACATCCTTTTGCGGTGAACTAAATGCGCAAGTATGGAGTAAATCTTTCACTGCAGGAGGCTATGATTCGAATAATAAATTACTAGGGGGATCGGAAGTTTTACAGCTAATTGGTCATAAGAATATGTTATTCGCAGCTGTTGGTTACTGGGAAGATGCTAACAATATTTGGTACGGGGGATCAAACAGAAACATTGGCTGGGGCCAAATTAACCGGTTGGATAATCCTTTAGCAAATTGGCAGGAAGATTTTTTTCTTGGTGCAAGCTATCTTCGTCCTGAAATTCTTAAACAAATAATTTTTACAAAAGATCAATTTGGTAACTCACTATCTTCTCCAGATACAGTTTTGATTTGTGCGGGTTACTCATCAAACTTTGTCACTAGATCTGTTATTGTAAAGAGTTTTGTGCGAAACGATGCGAATGGTTCTTGGGGAGAAAGTCAAATTGTGCAAGGAAGTTTCCCAGCTGGGGAAAACTATTCCATTAGAGATATTGAAATTCATGTCGACCAACAAACTGGTTTAGAATATGTATTTGCTACTGTTGGAACCCAAGGGATTTATAAAGGGAAATACAATTCCGCAAATCCAGGAAAAATCGATTGGATTCCGAAAGCAGAATTTGGTCCCTTAAGTATTAGATCTTTAGGAATTGAAGTGGCAAATGGTGCTCTCCATTTTTCATCAGGAAGTAAACTCTATAGACGTATTGACGGAATTTCACCAAGTTATGTCATAGACCATGACTTCAGTGATCTTGGCGCTAAAATCAATTCTGCTGTAGGTGGAATTAGAGGTTTAACAACAATCGATAACCCAAGCGGGATTGGTGATGCATTCCTGTTGATGTGGTGCCCCAATGGTAAGTCTCAAGGAATCGTTTATCGACTCGAACCTAATGGTAGTAGAGGTTTTAATCGTATTTATGAAACTAAATTATTCTTATTAGTAGAGAGCTTTTTAGCAGGGTCAAATGCGAATTATGTACTTGGAGCATACAATGAATTTTATAAATATATTGATCCAATAAGTTCTGAGACTGTTTATTTGATAGGGTTTGAAGCGAATATATCTGGAGGTGGTCACCCAACATGGAATGGCTACTATAAAGGTGGTTTGTTTGCTAAACGTGATTCTAATGGTCAATATTCAATTGAAGAAATTAATGGAACGACCGGCACAAAAGATAATGCTTTAGTTGCCAATAGGTGCTACGTATCATCTCCATTTTTAAATGAAAGCGCACTTTATTTTGGTGGTTTTGATCCCAACAGCAATACTTCAACAAATATGGCCTGGGTTTATAAAAAAGACTATCAAGTTAATTCGATAGATGGTTTTGACAAACAGGAAAACAACTTTGTTATATATCCAAATCCCACCAGCAATCAACTTTTTCTTGAAAGTAAAATCCAAGAAGATCAAGAATTCTGTATTGTTAATCTTTTAGGAGAGAAAATAAGCTATGGGAAGTTAAATGAGCAAATTGAAACTATTGATATTTCATCGTTACCTCCAAATGTTTACATTATTAGAATAGGTAATGAATCAATTAAATTTATCAAAACAGAGTAATGTGCGTAACAAAACCTAAACAGAATTAAAACGCAGCTTAGTTAAAACGGAACTCCTCTCCTACATAATAAACGCCGCCACTTTCCGGAAAAAGTAATAGTACTTTAGCGTAAAAAATTATTTATTGCTGATTTTTCTCATCTATTTTTCAGGATATTTAAAATAAATTACGTTAGGTTTGACCAGGCACCAGCATTAAAAGCTTCAATATCATTCGACTTCAAAATTTTAACCGCCTGGCCACTTCGCATTCCCGATTTGCAAACCATTATTATCGGCACGCCGTATTTCTTTAATTTATTAAGGTTATTACTTACGGTTTCCAGAGGAATATTAATTGCACCGTTTGGGTGTCCAGTTTTGAATTCGCCTGCTGAACGTACATCAATAACTTTAGCACCGTTTACAATAAGCTCGGCATAATCTACTTTTGGACCAAAGCCCAATAAATCACTAAAAAATCCCATAAAAGTTTGTTTGTTTAATTAGGTCACAAAAGTAGGGAGCAGTCTAGGGTGGTATTGGTAACAATTGTTACAACTTCTGAAAAAATTAGATAAATTAAAAATTAAGCAGCTCTAGAACCTTTTCTTTTAGCTTCGAATTCGCCAAAAACCCATTTTCTAAATCGGCTGCAAAAGGAACCGGAGTATCCAAACTGGCAACTCGTTTTACTGGAGCATCCAAATATTCAAAACAATGTTCTGTGATGTTAGCCGAAATTTCGCCACCTATTCCACCAATAAGAACGTCTTCGTGCAGTATAAGTGCTTTACCAGTTTTTTGAACCGAGGTATAAATAGTTTCGTAATCAATAGGAGAGAGGGTTTTTAAGTTTATTAAATCTGCGCTTATTTTTTCTTGATCTATTAAGTCAATTGCCCAGTGAACTCCCATTCCATAGGTAATAATACTTAGGTCGTTACCTTCTTTTAGTAAACTTGCTTTTCCTATTTCTTCGGTAAAATATCCTTCAGATACATCTTCCGAAATACTTCTGTAAAGTGCTTTGTGTTCGAAATACAATACTGGATTCGGGTCTTCAAATGCAGCCAATAAAAGCCCTTTGGCTTCATGAGGAAAAGCAGGGTAAACCACTTTTAAACCGGGTACATGCGTAAACCAAGCCTCAATACTTTGCGAATGGAAAGGGCCAGCCGATACTCCTGCACCAGTTGGCATTCTTACAACTACATCAGCATTTTGTCCCCAACGCCAGTGAATTTTTGCTAGGTTGTTTACTATTTGATTAAAACCGCAGGTGGCAAAATCGGAAAATTGCATTTCCATCATTGCTTTTTGGCCTTTTATAGATAATCCCAAAGAAGCTCCTACTATGGCAGATTCGCACAAAGGGGTGTTTCTAACTCGGTCTCTTCCAAATTCTTCAACAAAACCTTCGGTTACTTTAAATACTCCACCATAATCGCCAATGTCTTGTCCCATAAGCACCAAATTATCATGCTTTTTCATCGCTTCTTTTAGTCCGTCGGATATAGAATCGACAAGGCGCATTTCCTTCTTTAACTCAGAAGGGACAGTTAATTTAAATTCCGATTTGGCAAAAAGGTCTTTCACTTCGTCTTTTGCACAAAAAGTAATTTTATCTTCTTTGGAAGCTTCGTCAAAAGCTTTGTTTATCTCTAATTTAAAACCTAATTTTAATTGTTCAATATCGACACTGGTAATTACTTTTTCATCCAAAAGGTATTGCTCAAAATTAATGACTGGATCTTGTTTTTCCCATTGGTCAATAATTCCTTCGGGGTAGTATTTGGTGCCAGAAGCTTCTTCGTGTCCTCTAATTCTAAATGACATACATTCAACCAAAATTGGTTTTGAATTTTCTCTAATTTCTACTGCAGCTTCTTTAATGGTATGGTAAACTTCTAATAAATCATTTCCATTGCATTGTTTGGTTTCCATTCCATAGCCAATGCCTTTGTCAGTAAATTGTTTGAATTTATATTGTTCTGAGCTAGGAGTACTTAATCCCCAATGGTTGTTTTCTACAAGAAAAATAACTGGTAAATCCCAAACTGCTGCTACGTTTAATGCTTCATGAAAATCACCTTCACTTGCTCCACCATCACCTGAAACTACAAGAGTTGCTTTTTTCTCACCTTTTAATTTACAGGCAAGAGCAATACCGTCTGCAATGCCGAGTTGAGGTCCTAAATGAGAAATCATTCCAACAATATGGTGTTCCATACTGCCAAAATGAAAGGAACGATCACGCCCTTTTGTAAAGCCATTATTTTTTCCCTGAAATTGAGAAAACAATCTGTTCAATGGAATTTCTCGGGTAGTGAAAACACCCAAGTTCCTATGCATAGGCAAAATAACTTCATCCTTTTCAAGTGCTAAAGTTGCGCCTACAGAAATAGCTTCTTGTCCCCATCCACTAAACCATTTTGAAATGTTACCAGCTCGAAGCTGAATCATCATCTTTTCCTCTATCATTCGAGGTTTAAGAACGGATTTATAAAAATGCAGGAGGTCCTTGTTTGAAAGGTCTTTTCTTTCGAATTTCATGGTACTATGTAAGATTCAAATGTAATGTAAGGAATGGAAGAGAATAGGCTAAATCTGCCAAAATTATAAATACTTAATAATGAAACAGTTCCTTTTACTTTGTACAAGTATTTTGTTTTTCCAAAGTGCAAGTCTTGCTCAAAAAATTGGTTCGGAAACAATTGAAATTAAATTTACTCATTTGCCATTAGTTCCTGTTCCAAATGGCACATTGGCTATGACGTTGAGTATAAGAACGCACACGAAGAGGAGGTAAATGCTGCCGAAAATAGTTATGTAAAGGATAAAGAGGTCGCGCAAGATGAAGTGGATAGAGAACATCAAGCAGTAAAAATAATTAATGCTATTGGTGAGAATTCTACCAAAGCACGAGTTGTAGAAAAACCATATTTACCAATAGTTTATACCGAAAGTAATATGCTTCAAAAGTTTACTTTAAATGAATTGTCTAGGTCAGAAAGACCTAATGTTCAAATGCAGATAAATTTCAACGGATTCAACTATACTAAATTAGAAGTGACAACAACAAAATCGGTTGTAAAGTATTACCATTGTTCTATAAATTCTATAAAAGCCAAACATGAAATGAGTGTTTCTTTGACTGATAATACTGGAAATATAATTCACGAATTTAATGTTCCTAATAGCGGTAAAAAAAAACTTCATCTACTAAAAGTTTTTTAAGTCGTAGTACTCTTGATGCTTATTGGGCAAATAGCAAACACAATGTTTTACGGCCTTTAGAAAGGAGAATTACAGATTATAACATAAAGGTAGCTCAGCGAGAAATCACGAATCAATTTGGGGTTTCGGATCAAACCAAAAAAGTGAAAGGGTGGTTGTTAGTGATAAAAAAATGGATTATAGCGAATACATAAAGGCTTATGAGCTCATTTTTGAAGGGGCTATGCTTTATTACGTTGAAAACGAAAACGCGAAAGTTGCTATAAAAAAAGCATTGGATTTATGGGAAGGTGTTTTAAAAGAATCGGATTTGACAAACAAAAAGGCTAGAGTAAATGATAAGGTTACTGGAGCTGCACGATACAATTGTGCACTATTTTATTGTTAGGTAAATGACCATAACAAAGCAAATTATCATTTGATGAAATTAAAATTGCTGGATTTAAGTAAGTAAAACAGGCAAGTGAAAGATTTGAAAGCATTTATTAGATGACCATGAGGCCAGGTATGAAGCTAATGTTGAGTCTTAAAAAGTTATAAAACAAAAAATAGGAAGGAGGCTTGTGAGCCTCCTTTTTTCATTTCAGTACATTTGCCACCAGTGAAATCTTTCGATTTAAAACTCCGAATTCTTTTTGCTCATTTTACATGGGCATTGTTCGTAATGAGCTTGTGTAGAGGTGTGTTTTATTATTTCAACTACGGCCACTTTCAAACGGCAAATAGTGGAGTTTTTATTACCGGTACAAGATTTGATTTTTCTGCCCTTTTTTGGATGTTGTTACCTTATTTGGCGCTGTCATTAATCAACCTGCTGATCGACTTGCCGAAACAGGTAAATAAATTCCGAAACCTCCTATTTCTGTTGGGGTTAATTGTTTCTGTTTTATTCAATTTAATTGATGTTGAATATTACAAATTCACCTTAAAACGAAGCACTTACGATATTTTTTCTTTTATGAATGAAGGAGCAGATATGTACACTTTAATACCTCAGTTTTTATCGGATTTTTGGTATTTGGTAATTTTATTTATAGCATTTACATCCGCAATTTATTTCGTCCATAAAAAAATTGAAAATGCCAATTTTAAAGTCCCGGATAAGACAAGAGACTGGATAGGGAAAGGAATGATTACGCTTTTTTTAGCAGCTTTTTTTATTATTGGAGGCCGTGGAGGATTACAGTTGATTCCACTTGGAATAGTAGATGCGGGAAAATTTACTTCGCCTCAAAATGTTCCATTATTATTAAATACTCCTTTTAGCATAATACGGACCATTGGAAAAGAAGGGATAAAAGCCAAGCAGTTTTATTCAAAAGATGAATTGAATACCCTGTTTAATCCTATTTCAAAATTTACAAAAGACAAATCTTTTCAAAAAAAAAATGTAGTTATTATTATTCTGGAGAGCTTTTCTATGGAGTATGTAAGCGATAATGAAAAAGGAAAAAAGCTTACGCCATTCTTACAAAAGCTGAAACAAAAAAGCGAGTTTTATGATTGTTGTTTTGCAAATGGAAAGAAGTCCATTGAGGCGCTGCCAGCAATTATGAGTGGAATTCCAACTTGGATGAACGATCCATTTGTTTCTTCATCCTACGGGGTAAATAGAATTGAAAGTTTCGCTACTTACTTAAAGCCAAAAGGGTATCACACTTCGTTTTTTCATGGCGGTAAAAATGGAACAATGAACTTTGATGGATACATTTCTGCTGCCAGCTTCGATGCTTATTATGGTAAAGATGAATATCCAAATCAGAATGACTACGATGGTACTTGGGGAATTTTTGATGAACCATACTTGCAATACTTTTCAAAATCACTTTCAACATTAAAGGAGCCCTTTTTTTCAAGTGTGTTTTCCCTTTCGTCCCACCACCCTTATGCAATTCCAGAACAATTTAAAGGGAAATTTACAGATGGTGAAAATCCTTTAGAAACCACTATACAATATGTAGATTACAGCTTAGAACAGTTTTTTATTTCTGCTGAAAAAGAGGCTTGGTTCAATAACACCATTTTTGTTATTACTGCTGACCACACACCCAATTCTGAAACAATAGAATACCAACGAAGGTTAGGGATGTATCACATTCCACTTTTTATTTACGAGCCTTCCGCGGATACGTCTTTTGTAAATTCCAGGGTATGCCAACAAATTGATATTTTACCTTCCCTTTTAGACCGGTTAAACTACTCAGAGCCTGTTTTTGGTTTTGGGAAAAGTATATATCAAAGTCAGGAAGGGTATGCCATTCAGTTTTTAAATAATACCTACCAAATAATGAAAAACGACATGCTTTACCAAAGTAATTTGGAAACTTCTTTAGGAATGTATAATACCAATAATGATGTGCTTCTGGAAACCAATTTGATGGGCCAAAACAAAAGTTTAGATAAAAAAATGGACACCGATTTGAAAGCAGTAATTCAATCATACAACGAGCGCTTGATAAATAATAAACTGACATCCAAGTGAAAACTTACTTCTTTATAATTAATCCTATTTCGGGAAATGGTCAAAAACAAAAAACCATTGACTTAATTGATAAAGTATTGAGTGATCGAAATATAAAATACGAAATTAAGCTCACTGAATATGCTGGACATGCGTCCGAAATCGCTAAAAATATTTGTAACACCCCAAATTGTGTAATTGTAGCAGTTGGAGGTGACGGATCGTTGAACGAAGTTGCTCAGAGTTTATTAGGAAGTGAATCTTCGTTGGGAATAATTCCTCAGGGATCTGGAAATGGCTTAGCTCGACATCTTAAAATACCCATGGACACGGAAGCCGCTCTTCTAGAGCTTTTGAATGGCAAGTCTGTAAAAATGGATGCTGGAACACTAAATGGAAAACACTTTTTTGTGACTTGTGGAATTGGATTTGATGCTGAAGTTTCTTATAGTTTTTCGAAAGGAAACTTGAGAGGATTAGCTGGTTACGTAAAAGAATCCATGATTCTTTACCCCATGTATAAATCAAAAAAGTACCGAATTACAAATAAGGGTAAAACTATAGAGCACGAAGCTTTTTCTATTTCAGTTGCCAATGCCTCGCAATATGGAAACGATGCTGTAATTGCAAAAGATGCAAGTATTTCGGATAGTTTGCTGGATTTATGTGTACTCAAAAAATTCCCAAAATTGCTCGGCTTTCATTTAGGGATAAGCATGTTCATGCAAAATATTCAACAATCTAGTTATTTTATAGGGGAACAAATTGAAGAAATTGAAATTGAACATCTAGGAAAGGGTGGGGTTTGTAATGCTCAAATAGATGGTGAATCTATTGAGGCTCATTTTCCTGTGAAAATAAAAGTAATTCCAAATTCAATAAATATTATTGTACCAAAGAATTGAAATTTATGAGTAAACGAAACAATAATAAAAGAGTAGATATTGTCTATTCTACCAATCCAAATTTCGGACTCGAAGATAATGACGATGAATTAGAATCAGTGAAGCCAGAAGATCAATTGCTAACTGTACATCTCGAAAAAAAAGGTAGAGGCGGGAAAACTGCCGTTTTAATAAAAGGATTTCTTGGCAATGAAGAAGAATTAAAACACCTCGGTAAATTATTAAAAACCAGATGCGGAGTTGGCGGTTCTGCTAAAAATGGCGAGATAATTATTCAAGGAGATGTGAGACCAAAAGTGCTTGAAATATTAGACGAATTAAATTATAAAACCAAACGTGTGGGCGGATAAGTATTTAAACTTATCTCCTGTTTTTATTGGAATAAGAAAGAAAACTAATTGCAAATATAACCTTCAGCTTCCTTAGCCGCTAACTCCTTATTGTCTGCAGTACATAATTCTTGACTTTGGTATTCAGTATACGTTGTGTCTGGAGTTCTTACTTCAATTGGCACTTTACATTCATGGCATTTTGAACAAGAAATGAAAGAAAAAAACCCACCAATAATTAGAGCTAAAAAGAGAGATTGATAATTCATAATATTTTTTTTAATTGCAAAGCAACTTTTATTCCACTTTTATAGAAGCTAAAGTTCTGCTATATAAATCTTCGTATAAAGGTAGGATTTTATCAATATCAAATTCTAAAGCTCGTTGAAAAGCTCCTTCTTTAAAACGATTTAATGTTTCGTCGTTTTCTAAAATTTGAATGGCATTTTTTGACATATCGTCTACATCTCCAACATTGCTCATAAAACCAGATTTTCCATTTTCATTCACTTCCGGTAAACCTCCGGTATTGGTAGATATTACAGGAACTTTTGAAATCATAGCTTCCAATGCAGAAAGTCCAAAACTTTCAGTTTCAGAAGGAAGAATAAATAAATCAGCAAGGATTAAAATTTCTTCCACATCTTTTACTTTTCCTAAAAATGAAGTGTGTTTGCATGTTCCTAATTTTCGACAAAGTTGTTCAGCAGCATACCTATCTGGTCCGTCCCCAACAAAAAGCATTTTAGCAGGCATTTTATTTAAAATCCGAGCAAAAACTTCGACAACATCAGTCACCCTTTTTACTGGTCTGAAATTAGAAATATGCATGATTATTCTCTCTCCGTTGGGAGCATAATACGCGCGTAACTGTTCGTTAACGGATTGTGGTGTATGTCGTTGTGGACAGATGAAATTCGGGATAACTTCAATTTCTCGAGTTATATTAAAATGTTTGTAAGTGTCTTTTTTTAAGTCTTTTGAAACCGAAGTTACGGCGTCGCTTTGATTTATAGAAAAAGTAATTACTGGTTCAAAAGAAGGGTCTTTGCCTACTAAAGTAATATCAGTTCCATGTAAGGTGGTGATAAAAGGAATGTAAATTCCTTTGCTTTTTAATATTTCTCTCGCATTAAATGCGGCTGAAGCATGGGGAATAGCATAATGAACATGTAAAAGATCAAGTTTTTCATGCTCCACAACATCTACTAATTTGGAAGTTAATACCAGTTCATAAGGTGTATAATCAAATAGAGGATAGTTAGAGACCATTACTTCGTGATAAAACATATTCTCTCCAAGGTGGCTCAAACGGGCTGGTAGGTTGTAAGTAATAAAATGAACTTTGTGGCCTTTAGATGCTAAGGCTTTTCCAAGTTCGGTGGCTACAATTCCGCTTCCTCCAAAAGTTGGGTATAGTACAATTCCAATATTCATGTTGCGAAATTAAGCTCTGAAGTGATACTGCCATCTTAATTTTAGTCAATTTGTCGGAACTGGGCTTTTGGGCAGGGAAGTTGTGTTGTGTGCGAAATAGATGTGAGTAATTTGTTTTTTATTTCTATTTTTTTTAATAAAGCACCATATTTAATCTAAGGCAATTCAACACACGCATTATATTTTAAAAAAGCAGACTAATATAGAAAAGAAGAAATAAGCGAATTTGTGTGTATTTGGAATAAAAATGACCGAAACTAACTAACCAACAACAATTCTGCCTTTTGAGCATTAAAAGTCTTAGAAATAAATTGTTTAATGGTAGAGCTTGATCGCGCTCTTTCTCTATCAATAGTATCAATACTAGATGAGACCATAAAAATTTCGGTTTTTTTACAAGCAAGACAAAACCTTCTTTAATATCAATTAACACAACTTCCGCTCAAAAACCTCTAACCATCCATTACGGGCGTATTAATGTCAAGTAAGGTATAATCTAGGATTTCCGATGACACATCGTTAAATATTTCGGTTGGCTCTTGCTCGTTTTTAGCAACAGTAATTGATGAAAACCGACCTGACATTTCTAAGTTTTTTGCAGCAACTAGAATATCTATTTCGTTGTCATCAACTATTAAAATCATTTTTTTTAGAATCATTCTCGCCCATTCTTAAGTTTTATCCTTTCTGCACCAGAACATACAGATTGAAAACGAAGTACTATTTTAATGTTTTTATGCAGTTTTATATATTTCATTGTCAATAAGTGTATAAGGTTGTTAATGCTTCTCTGTATATTGATAGAAATAATGGAAGCCACACGCTACAAATTTTTAAATTTGCTGATTCTTATATGGCTACAATAACATTATTTGATAAAACATTTGCTCCATTCATTTCTACACAAGAATTGGCTGTAGCGATTGAAAAAATGGGCAGACAAATCAACGAAGATTATAAAGGAGAATCTGTTTTGTTTGTTGGTGTACTTAACGGCGCTTTTAGATTTGTAGCTGAACTTATGAATACCATTGATTTGGAATGTGAAGTTTCATTTATTAAAATGGCTTCTTATCATAAAACAGAAAGCTCTGGCGATGTCACTCAACTGATTGGTTTTAACGAACCTATGGAAGGGAGACATGTAATAGTGTTAGAGGATATTGTGGATACAGGAAATACATTAGTCAAAATATTCAGTGAAATGGAGCAGTTCAACCCTAAGTCTGTTAAACTGGCAACCCTTTTATTTAAACCTAAAGCGTATAAAAAATATTTTCCGATCGACTATGTTGGAATAGAAATACCAAATGATTTTATTGTTGGTTATGGGTTAGATTATGATGGATTGGGACGAAATATAAATGGAATTTACAAGATAGTAGAATAGAGTTTTATATGTTGAATTTTGTATTATTTGGCCCTCCAGGGGCAGGAAAAGGAACACAATCCGACTTGCTAAAAGATAAATTTGAGTTGGTTCATATTTCAACTGGTGATGTATTTAGAGCATTAGATTCAGAATCTGATTTGGCTAAATTGGCTAAAAGCTATGCAGATAAAGGGAATTTGGTTCCTGATGAAATTACAATTAAAATACTAGAATCGGAAGTTCAGAAACACACCAATATTAAAGGAGTTATTTATGACGGATTTCCTAGAACAACTGATCAGGCTAAAGCTCTTGATTTGTTTTTAGAGGAAAAAGAAGCAACTGTCACTATGATGTTGTCTTTAGCTGTGCCAGAAGAAGAATTAAGAAAAAGGCTAATTGCCCGTGCCCAAGTTTCGGGCAGAGCAGATGACGCTGATCCAGCAATAATTCAAAATAGAATAGATACTTACAATAGTTCAACAGCACCAGTTTCAGCGTTTTATAAAGCGCAAGGAAAACTGAAAGAAATTAATGGTGTTGGGTCGATTGAAGAAATATTTAAGCGACTTTGTGTTGCTATTAATGCCTAAATAAAACTTGTGTCATTTAACCGAAAAGTAGTTTCGTCAAATTTTGTTGACTACGTAAAATTATTTTGCCGTAGTGGTCATGGCGGGGCCGGTTCTGCTCATTTACGCCGTGAAAAATACGTTCCAAAAGGAGGGCCTGATGGTGGTGATGGCGGAAGAGGCGGCCATGTTATTTTACGTGGCAATAAACAAATGTGGACTTTGCTTCCATTAAAATACCGAAAGCACGTTTTTGCGAAAGATGGCTTAAATGGTATGAAACAACGAGCTAGTGGAAAAGATGGCCCCGATGTGTATTTGGATGTTCCACTTGGTACTTTGGTAAAAGACGCCGAAACTGGAGATGCTTTAGGTGAAATAATAAGCGATGGGCAAGAAATGATTTTGCAGCAAGGAGGAAGAGGTGGCCGAGGAAACTGGCACTTCAAAACCTCTACAAACCAAACTCCACGTCACGCTCAGGACGGAGAAGAAGGAGAAGAACATTGGCGAATTTTGGAAATGAAAGTACTTGCCGATGTCGGTTTAGTTGGATTCCCAAATGCAGGTAAATCAACATTACTTGCAGCTATTTCTGCAGCTAAACCAGAGATTGCGAATTATGCTTTTACCACTTTAGTTCCAAATTTAGGCATTGTTGCCTACCGCGATTATCAGTCCTTTGTAATGGCAGATATTCCGGGTATAATTGAAGGAGCTGCTGAAGGAAAAGGTTTGGGAGTTCGGTTTTTAAGACACATAGAAAGGAATTCTGCGCTTTTATTTATGATTCCGGCTGATTCAGATAATATCAATAAAGAATATGAAATATTGATTGGCGAATTAGAAAAATACAATCCTGAATTGTTAGACAAAAAAAGAATGCTGGCTGTAACTAAGTCAGATATGCTTGATTTAGAACTGATGGATGATATTAAAAAAGAAATGAATTTAGATTGCGAATGGATGTTTATTTCGTCTGTGGCTCAAACTGGAATTACTGAGTTAAAAGACGCCATTTGGAAAAATATTGGCTGATCTTTATATTTTATTAGCTTGGATAGAAATTCGTATTTTTTCTCTTCACTATTTTTATTAATCCATTATTAGAGAATAGAAAAGCAAATACTCTTACTATGAATGACATACTTGTAGAATATGACAGAGCATTATTTCTCTTTTTAAACGGACTCAATAACTCTACTCTTGATTTTATAATGTTTTGGGTTTCTGATTCCAAAATTTGGACTCCTTTTTACTTACTTCTTCTTTATTTTTTATACAAAGAATTTGGTTTTAAGGGAGTTTTGTTCGCTTCTGTTATGGTTGTAATAGCAGTTGCACTTGCCGATCAGGCTTCGGTTAACTTATTCAAAAACGTATTTATGCGTTATCGCCCTTCTCACAATTTAGAAATAAAAGACATGGTACATATTGTAAATGAGTACCGTGGTGGAATGTATGGATTTGTATCTTCTCATGCTGCAAATTCATTTGTAATTGCTACCACCGTTGGAAAGTTACTTAGAAATAAAAATGCTCTTTTAGCACTTTGGTTGTGGGCGGCATTAATTTCTTACAGTCGTATCTACTTGGGAGTTCATTATCCTTCAGATATTATTGGGGGAGCAATTTTAGGGATTACAATTGGTTATGTAATTTATTATTTCGGAGGGAGTTATGTTCCGGAAGAGAAGTGAAAAAGAAACCAGTAATGCATGACTTTGGTAGGTGTTAATTTGCATTACATTTCTTTTTACATCTCATTAATGTCACATTATCTTCATCTCTCAAGTAGGGAAGAGGTCCAAGTTTCTCTAAAATTGGTTGTGCTTTATCGCATTCATTTCTTTCGCAGTACGAAACGCCCAATCGGTATGCAAGCAAACTGTTACTCGGGTCTAAGGCAAGTGCTTTTCCCATGTACTCGAACCAATTATTTGTGTATTTAACCGCATTATTTGGGTCGGTTTGACTCAACGAGTTTTGGCAATCGGCAAGATAACTCCATGCTTCAGAATTTTGATTGTCGTATTTCAAGCTTAGTTTGAATTCACTTACAGCATCACCTGTTCGTCCTCTTTGATACAAGGCAAGGCCCATTAGAAAATAAGCTTTTCCGTTTTTTCGTTCCAGTTTTTTAGCCTGAGACAAATCATTCCATTCTAAGGTTATTAAAGAATCATCACCAGAAAGCGTTGCCATATTATCGTACACTTTTGCTCGCAAGCAAAGAGCATCGTATTTAAAGTCTGGGTTTTCAATTACCTTATTAATTCTGTTTAGTGCTAACGTATAATCGCCTGTGGATTGATAAAAGCTGGCGGCCATAAAATCCAAGTTTACATCCGGTTCTATTTTCGAGTAAAATGGATAAAAAATCAGGTTAATGACATTGGATATAGAGCTTGTTTCCAGACTTTTAAAATCCCCAAAAATATCTACATGTTTTTCGTCTGGGTTTTTGGAAAAAAGGATAGCAATAGGATCTGCATATTCTATTTTCCAAGTTGCTGACTGCTGAAGGCCAGTAATTAAGATAGGGAAATCGCTCCTTTTTACAAAGGCGTATTTAAATTGATTGAGCTTGTCCATTTCTTCAAAAACCTCAAAACTTTGAGTGGCAGAAATTACTTCTTCAAAAAAGCTTTTTGGGAAAATATCTAAATCCCTTAAATCGATGAAAGACTGATAATCTTGGATTTTCCAAAGGGCATAAGAAGAGGATAAGTAATCTGAAAAATGAGGTTGATTGAAATCTAAACTTGAGAGTTTTTCGGTCATACCAATTGGACTGAAAGCTGGATCAACTTCAAGGCCGAATTTATTTCTAGAGCCCGTGTTTTCATAGAAAGTATTCGACACTATTGCAAACCAAGCGAAAATCGAAAAGGCACAACTAATGTAGGCTACCGCAGATTTTGTTCTAATATTTTCTCCTAGTTTCATAAAACTAATGGCAAGCAATGGGCTAATCATTAACACTAAAAACGGAATATTTCGGTATGCCGTAAAACCTAAATATCCAAAGAGAATCAATACGAAAAAGTAACCTAGTCCAAAAGAAAAAACATTTGGTTTTAGGTTGGAAATAATGTTTTTGTTTTTTCCAATAAATAAAGTGATAATACCTAGAAATAGAATTATAACAAATGCCCACGATTCCCATTGTGTCCAATAGTAAGCTGTTTCCCAAGAAAATAATTCGGATGTAAATTTATTATCTTTCAATTGCCTGAAGATTTCAATAGGGTGTAAAATCATGGAAAACCCACGAGGATTTAAAGCTAAAGCTAAAATACTTGCACCAAATGCCAAAAGTAAATGCCAGTTAAAGAGTGGTTTTTTGCTGAGCTTTTTATGTATGATATCACCAAAAATAAAAGCACCCATAATGATAATACCAGTAGCATAAGCTTCGTGGAAATTCACCCAAAAAAGTTGCAATAGAACCCAAAAATAAATAAGCTTAATGTTAGATTTTTTGGCTTTTAAAAAAATATAAAACACCAATAAAGAAAATAAATGACTTATGGTTTCTGGTCGAGCCGTCATTCGGTAAGAGCATATTAATAAAGTTGTTATGGTTATTATAGCCCAAATTTCTAAGTTTTTGTTTTCGGATATAAGCAAAAAGATTTTGTAGAGCACAAAAACAATAAGTACATTTATTAAAGACTGGAAAATGGAGGTGAATTCGGGGCCGCCAAATTTTGAAAACCAATATACAGCCAATTCATAAAGCCATTTTACATTGATCCATTCTTCTCCCGAAAAAGTGTAGGAAAAAATGTCTTCTTTAGGTGCATTGCCGTTTTGAGTAATCCATTCGCCCGTTTTAATGTACCACCACATATCGGGTTCAATCAGTTTTTTCATGCCGATAACCCACGCAACAATGGTAACTAAAATAAAATGGAGACGATGGAGGAGCTTTTCGTTCATTGGATCAAAATTAAAAAATTGAAATTGCCATTAACCTAAAGGTGTTTAATAATATTATTAGTTGTAAAGATGTATTGTAGAGATTAAAATTACATTGGTCGTAAGCAAAAATGCTCCTATGCTCGAAAACATTGACTGGATTATTATAGTTGTTTACTTAGCTATATCGGTATATATAGGTTATTACTTTAAGGAACAAGCAGGCAAAAGCCTTACTGATTTCTTTTTAGGTGGAAGAAATATGCCGTGGTATGTTGCAGGTATTTCTATGGTGGCTACCACTTTTGCAGCCGACACACCATTATGGGTTACTGAAGTTATTGCTCAACACGGAATAAGTGGAAACTGGCTTTGGTGGAATATGCTTATTGGGGGAATGCTCACTACTTTTTTCTTTTCTAAATTGTGGAGACGGGCAAATATTTTAACTGAATTAGAATTTATAGAATTGCGTTATGGAGGAGCTCCAGCTAAATTTTTAAGAGGCTTTAAATCAGTCTACATGGGACTGTTTCTTAATGTTATAATTATTGGCTGGGTCAACTTTGCTTTAATGACAATATTAGTGGTGTTTTTTGATATTCCAGGGTATGACCATACAATTCCATTTTACGAAAATCAAGTTTTATGGTACATAGGTGGGGCTATGGTTTTAGTCGCTTTTTACTCTTCTTTATCGGGCCTCAAAGGAGTAGCAATTACCGATACCATGCAGTTTTTTATTGCCATGATTGGCTGTATAGTTATGGCTTGGTATGTTTTAGATACTCCGGAAATAGGAGGGATAGCGGGATTGAAAGCTAAACTCCCTGCTTGGCGATTCGATTTTTTCCCTCACTTAGATACAAGCGGAGGAGTAATAGAAACTATTGGAACTTATAGTATTACTGTTGGGGCATTCTTAACTTTTGGCTTAGTTCAATGGTGGGCAAGTTGGTACCCTGGAGCTGAACCAGGAGGTGGAGGTTATGTTGCCCAACGTATGATGAGTACTAAAAATGAAAAAGACTCATTAAAAGCGACCTTATTTTTTCAAGTTGCACATTATTGTTTACGTCCTTGGCCCTGGATTATAGTTGGGCTTTGTGCATTGGTTTTATATCCCGATTTGCCGTCTGAAAAGGCAGGGCAGGGGTTTGTGTTTATTATGCGGGATTATTTGCCTGCAGGACTTAAAGGGCTTCTTTTAGTTGCGTTTCTTTCGGCTTATATGAGCACAATTTCTACGCAGCTAAATTGGGGAGCAAGTTTTCTTACTAATGATCTTTATAAACGATTTCTTAAACCGGAAAACAAATTTGAAAGTACCGAGAAAGCTCAATTGCATTATGTGAAAATGGCCAGAATATTTACCGTAATAATAATGGTAATTGCATTTTTTGTAACCACTCAAATCAACACTATTGATTCTGCGGCCAAATTTTTAATTCAAGCTGGAGCTGGGTTAGGAATGGTTTTGATTCTGAGATGGTATTGGTGGAGAATTAATGCTTGGAGCGAAATAAGCGCATCGCTTGCACCCATGCTAGGTTTTGCAATTTCAAATTATTATTTTCACTGGGAGTTTCCGATTAATTTTCTTTTTACCGTTACGTTTACTACTATAATTTGGATTTTGGTTACGTTCATCACTAAACCAGAATCTAAGGAAACACTTGTGAAATTTTATAATAGAGTTACACCACCCGGGGCTTGGTCTAGTTTCTCTAAAAATGCAAAAGCAGATAAACTTGCTCCTCTATTTATATCTTGGTTTTCATCGATTCTCATGACTTATTCCATTTTGTTTGGTGTTGGATATATCATTTTTGCGGATTACCAATTGGGTTTTATTTGGTTATTTGTCGCACTCATAAGTGGGTTTGTACTTTCTAGGTTTATTAATAAAACCTAGACAGAAAGAAGTGAAAATTGTTTTTTAGAATTAAGTTGAATTGATTACAAATAGAGCCGAGTTTAATCTTAAATTTTTCTAAATCAATTGGTTTTATTTTTACAGAATTAGTCGTTTTGGAGTCTTGTAGTTGAACTCTGTTAAAGAATCACTAATAACGAGCCAATCATTTTCTGGTAAGCTAGTTTTAACTGCTTTATTTTGGAAATCAACAAACCATTATGTTTATCAATTTCATCAATATTTCTTGGGTTTTTAAGATAGTCAGAAAGGTCGTTTCTTATTCCCGGTATTACAGTTAAGGTTGTCGCTTTTGAATTTATATATTTTTGGTATTTAGAAACATTGACGCCAATTGCAGAACGTAAACAATAAACAAAACGGATAAAGGATGGAAAAAATATTATATCAATTTTATTGAAATTCCGGTGTATAAGATCTTAGAGTGTGGAAAGGTGATGATACAATGCATGAGTTGGTAAACCAACTACGTTATAATAAGACCCTTCTATCTTCTTAACTCCGACTAGACCAATCCATTCTTGAATTCCGTAAGCTCCAGCTTTGTCGAATGGTTTAAATTTATCTATGTAATAATCTATTTCTTTTTCGCTAAACCTTGAAAAGGTAACATTGGTTACTGCATGAAAAATTGTTTGTTTATTGTTCGAAAGGATACTCACTCCAGTTATAACTTCATGCAGTTTGTTAGATAATATTCGGAGCATTGTTTGTGCTTCATTTTTATCCGTTGGTTTGTTTAATATTTGACCCTTTAAACTAACAATAGTATCTGCGGTTATTACAATATCGCCTTCTTTTAAATCCTTTTTAAATGCCTCCCCTTTTTTATGAGCTAGGTATTCAGCTAATTCTTTCGGTGTTAGTTTTTCAGAGAAGCTTTCATCGGTTTGTTTGATTTCTATGTCAAATTCTAATCCCATTTCCCTCAAGAGATCAGCACGTCTTGGTGAGCCCGAACCTAAAATAATGTTTTTGTTTTTTAAATTATCCAACATGCCTAAAGTGGGTTGAGTATAAAATAAACAAGTACCAAATACAAAACTCCGGCTAAAGAGGACAGTTTATTGAGGTCTGAAGAGCGTTTGAATTGTATAGGTTGTTTTGCTTTTATAATGAAAAAAATGGTAACCAGTAGTAATGGAACTAAAACAAAGAATATGTACATAAGTGTTTTTTTATCAGGTAAATAAACTTGATATACATAGACTATAAATCCTATAATAAAAAGGTATAACAGGACAATAATTATTTTGCTTTTTTGAATTCCAAATACAATAGGGATGCTTTTACAACGAAATGCCAAATCACCTTTTATATCTTCAATGTCTTTAGTTATTTCACGTGCCAAAGTGAGTAGGAAGGAAAATATGCTAAGTCCAACAGCCCAAGACAAGGTTACTAAACTGAATTCTTTAAAAATGCTTTTTGCAATTTGTTCTTCAAATAAATTTTTATTCAATGTAATAAGAGTAAGAACTTCGTAAACCCAAACTACCATTGGTATAAGGGCAACGCAAAAAGCAATGGAAATATTTCCAAATACAAGTCTTCTTTTGAGGTCTGTAGAATAAAACCACAAAGTAGTTATTAAAATTATTTGGATAAATATCAATTCTATTTTCCCTGCTTTATACGCTAAATAGGCAGAAATAACTAGAGCTAAGCCATTAAAAATTACGTGAAGTATCATCGCAACTCTTCGTTTTATAAAGCGGCCTACTATGATTTTATCCGGTTTGTTTATTCTATCTATTTTAATATCGAAGTAGTCATTAATCAGGTTACCGGCAGCTGCAATAAGTAAAGATGAAAATACCAATAAGCCAAAATCTAAATTCTTCATTCCGCGCATGAATTCAATTTCACTATCGGCGACTAATATTTTAAAAAAAGATTGGATTACGCTAATTCGGACCAAATACATGGTAAGGGCAATTAGAACTAAATTTTGCCAGCGAGTTGCTTTTAGTATTGCTATAACTGGATTCATGTTACCAAGTAAACGATTTGAATTCTTTTTCTGGGGAAAACCAATTGTCCTGAATTTTTAAGGTTTGTTCTATAATATCGCGGACACAACCTTCACCACCATTTTTGGTTGAAATAAAGGAGCTTATATTTTTTATTTCTGGAGCGGCATCCTGTGGACAACAAGCCAATGCAACATCTTGCATTACTTCATAATCGGGAATGTCATCACCCATATATAATGTTGATTTAGAATCGGTTTCGTAGGTTAAAAAATGTTCATCTAAAACATACCTTTTGTCGGAAGCTCTTAAATAAATATGTTCAACCCCTAAATGAGCTAATCTGTCTTTCACAGCATTAGAACTGCCTCCAGTAATTATTATTATCTCATATCCCTTTTTAATTGCTAATTGGACGGCAAACCCATCTTTGGCATTCATGGCTCTTGTTTGGCCACCATCTTCTTGCAACAAAACGGAGCCATCGGTAAGCACTCCATCCACATCAAAAACAAATGTTTTAATATTAGGAAGTATATCTAAATAATTAAGAGCCATCGTTGCGAAGATAATTATTGGAGTTTAATAATGAAATTGATTTTCAGCAATAAAATTCACTTAATAACTGCTGCTTTAAAGGTCTTTTTTTGCATTCCAAAGTTGAATACTTTGGGTTAATTGCCGATAAATTATTTTTAGATTTTCATTTTCTTTTAATAATTCAAGATGGGAATTAATTGTATTTAAATCCAATCGAACTGCAGGTCCAGTCTGAAAAAGTTCCGGATTCCCAGATAATATATTGTCTGCGGTTTGCCGAGTAAGTGAATTGAGAAGATTGGGGTTTAAATTGTTTTGAACTAAAATTTCTTTGCTCAAAACCGCTAAATGATTAGTGAAGTTATTAATAAGTACACCACTTAAATGTAATACTCTTCTTTGGTTAGAGTCGGCAATTTCTACTTTCGACGAAAGTCTTTGTGCCAATTGAGTAAGTTTTTTTTCGTTTTCTTCATTACTAGCTTCAACTAATATTGGAACATTTCCCCAGTTTACTTCTTCGTTTTTATTAAAAGATTGAAATGGATAAAAAACGCCATTATTTTTATTTTTTTTCAAAATTTCTCGATTTACACTTCCAGAACAATGAATAACCATTGTATTGTTTTGAATGGCTAGTTTATTTGAAACGCTTTCTATTTGATCGTCATTAACACAAATAAAAATTAGGTCAACCAACGGAATATCATCTAAAGAATCTAGCGTTAGGCAATTGAGTTTTGTGGCTAAACGTTTTTGGTTTTTTTTGGTTTTAGAATAAACGAACTTAATATCAAATCTTTGCTTTAAAAGTTTTACTGATATATTGCCAGCAACATTACCAGAACCAATAAACCCTATTGATTTTATCATTTTTTAAAGATTCGAATGCTATTTCGAATGGAAATAATAATGCCAATTGACATTATTAAACATCCCAGCCACAGTAAATTTATATAAGGAAATAAAACAGCTTGCATGACAATAAACTCTTTTTGTTCTGATTTCTTTTCTATAAAAGTTAAGTCAATAGAACCATTATTTGGGTAAATCCTGTCAAAAGAAATGCTTATGCCTAAGTCCTCATTGATGGAAGGAATAGAGAAAACTTTAGAAGAGTCTCGCAAGACAAAAACAGGGGACATTTTGTGAGCTTTTGTATCAAAATCCCATAAAGTTAAAGCTACTTCTACTGCAATATCGTCGGGCATTAATTCTTCGTGTTTGATTGGACTGGCTTGCTTAAGACTGTCTACTATTAAAATAGCTCTTTTTAGAAATACAGTATCACCAATATGTAGGTTTTGTGTTTCAGCCTTCTCTACTTCGTCGTCTTTTTTCTCTTCTAAAACAGCCCAAGTAACATGGGTATATATATCTTTAAACAAAAAATGTCGTGTGTCCGGTTCAGGAACATTTCCCATTCTATCATTAAGCTGAACTTGGGGTTTTAAAGTAAATTCCTTTGTTAATTCTCCTTTATCGTTTTTAGTATAATAGTTGATGTTATATTTAATGTTTACTCCTTCTTTTTCTTTGCCAACATAGGAAACCAAATAGTCGCCCATTTGCAAAGTGTCGTCCTTCATAAGCAAAATACTTTCTTGGTTGTCGTAGTTTTCGCCAAGCATAGTCACATCATAAGAGCTAGTATTGTTGCTTATTATTTCTTGCTTACCCATAGAAAGTAAAGCTCCTAACATCATAATTCCAAAACCAGCATGTGAAATAGAAGCACCTGAAAAACGAATTTTCCCTTTCATTACCCGTATCAAATAATCTAAATTGGCAACTGCTGCAAACAAGGCTGAAAAAAGCATAAAAAGATGAAATGGATTAAACATTTGCATACTCAATCCAATTGCTACTGCAAGTCCAGCGGAAATTAGTAGGGCTATAAATATTTTCCCGAAAAACTTTTTAAATTCAGTTTTTTTGTAATTAAAAAATTGTGAGAACCCCATTAAAAGTAAAATGACAATAACAAATGGAACTTGCCAGCTATTGTAATGTTCAATAGCGTCTACTGGTGGCGCTAGGTCGCTGCCGAAAATTTTATTGATAACAGGAATACTAGTACTAATAGTTATTTGAAAACTTGAAATAAATAACACCAAGGCTCCAATGAACATCCAAAATTCGCGACTCCAAAGCTCCTCTTCTTTTTCAGAGGAAGGTAGATGTTTGTAGCGCAATACAAATATGAAAATTGAAATTGCAACAAATGTTAGGAGATATAATAAAAGTTGGCCAGACATTCCTAAGTCAGTAAATGCGTGGACAGAAGCATCTCCTAAAACTCCACTTCGTGTAAGAAAAGAGGAATATAGAACTAAAATAAAAGTTAGAAATGTCAGGAATAAAAGAGATTTCATAACTCCGCCTCGTCGTTGTTCAACAATCATAAGGTGCCCGGCTCCTACAAGAGTTAGCCATGGAACTAAAGATGCGTTTTCAACTGGATCCCAAGCCCAAAATCCGCCAAAACTTAAAGCTTCATAAGCCCAAGCTCCACCCATTAAAATACCAATGGCTAATATGAAAATGCTGAAAAAAGTCCATGGTATTGCCGTTTTTAACCATTCTTTGTATTGTTTAGTCCAAAGTCCTGAAATGGCTAATGCAAAGGGGAGTAGGGTGCTGGCAAATCCTAAAAATAGAGTAGGAGGATGAATTGTCATCCAATAATTTTGAAGGAGAGGATTCAGACCTCTTCCATCTAGGTTTTCTAAGTAATTTGGATTTGTAAATAATGGAATGTCGCTAAAATCAGGGTGTTCTCGAAGCAATGCAGTAAACGGATTGGACCCCAATCTGTATTCAAAGAAGTAAACCCCAAGTAACATAGACATTAAAAACGCCTGTACCAAACCAAAGATGGATAGTACAGGGGCTTCCCATTTGTTTCTAATAAATAAGAATACTACTCCAATAACCATGTGCCAAAATGCCCATAACAAAAAACTACCTTCTTGACCTTCCCAAAAACAAGAGAAGATATATCGAAGTGGAAGTTCGGTGCTGGAATGTTGCCAAACGTAGTAATACTCAAAGTACTGATTCAGAATCATAAAGAATAATGTAGAAATTATCCCTAAAATACCAACTCCATGAGCTAAAAAAGAAATCCGGCCTAAAGTTTTCCAGTCGGCGTCATTTTTTTGCGTGGCAAAAAAATAACTTATTGCTGCTAAAAGTGCCGAGCAAAAAGAAAAAATAACGAAGAAGTTTCCTACTTTTCCTGCAAGGAGGTGTTCACCTACAAATTCCATTTATAAAAAAATTTAAGAGCTAAGGTTTTGCTCATTGTGTTCTTCGGGAGTTTTGAATTCTCCTGAACCATCGTTATATTTCGATGGGCATTTCATAAGAATTTGTTCCGCATGAAAATCTTCGCCTGAGGCTTTCCCAATTATTACAATTTGTTCAGAACGCTCAAAATCTTGTGGTTTCGTTTTATGTAAAATTACTTTTTTCTCTACATTTTTTTTATCCAGCATGTAAAAAATAAACTCGTTTGGATTGTTTTTAGGATCGTAAATAGTTGGCTTTTCTTTGTTTAAGGTTCCAACCACATGAAACTCATGGTTCGGGTTCTCGAAAGCCACATCAAAATTTTCATAGGTACTAGAATCACTCAAAGTTCCAATTATAGCAGCAATGGCAAGGGCAATTATTGCAATACCAACGATGTGTGTTTTTTTCATTTGTTTATCTTTTTTTCGAGCTTCGTTACCTTTTTATCTATGGAAATCAAGTAGACCACGATTCCAATAAAAATGATACTCAATACACCAACTACAACATAAATTTTCCCTTCAGAACGCAGCCCTGATGCCATTTCTACTTCTTGCGCAATTGCTCTGAAAGCAATAAAAAACGAGGAAAATAAAATTAGAATTGACTTTTTAATCATAAAGTAGTTTATTTTCAATTTTGTTTATTCTCATTTTTAGGTTAAGTACCCATGTTCCAATTAATGTCCAGCCTATAATTGCAGGGTAAAAAACCATTCGCATAGTATTGTCCATGTCGTATGTTCCAAATGCTGGATTTCCACCATTTCCGGGATGCAATGAATCTGTCCCTGACAATCTTGGAATAACATTTATGAATAACATCATCATTACATAAGCGAAGATATTGTAAACGGCTGATACTTTTGCTCTACGATGTTCATCTTGAAGTGATCCTCTTAAAATTATATAGGCCACATAAATTAAAATAGCAACTGCCGTTCCATTTAGCTTAACATCATTTGTCCAAGGAGTGCCCCAAGTAAAGTTTGCCCATAACATTCCAGTAAACAATCCTAAAAATCCCATTAAAAGGGACACGTTTATTGCTTCTGATGCTGCTGCGTCTTTTTGCAGATTTCCAGAACTTAAATATTGAATGCTAGAGACTAATGAAATCGTCATTAAAATCATCATGGCAAACCACATAGGTATGTGAAAGAAAGTATTTCTAATGGTTTCGTTTAAAATAGGCATAGCTGGAACGGGCATTAAAAAGCCGCCAATAATTGCGTATAACACTAACACAATTCCTAACAATTTCCACCACATTCCTTTCATAAATTCAATACCCAAATTAATCGCGCCAAAGGTATGGAAATAATAGGTAGCCCAATGCAGCAACAATGGCATTCATGCCACCCAAAACGATAATATATTTCACGTTCTCAGGGCTGTCAATTCCATTGATTGCATGAAGAGACAAACCTATTAATGTATCTAAAAATGGAAGGATAATTGGGAAACTTAGAATGGCCATTATTGTTGGATTATTTCCGGTTTTTGAGGCTATAGCCGACACCATGGAAAGGATTACAGCGATGCCAGTACTTCCTAGCAAAACTGTTACAAGAAAGAGACTGATATTTACAATTGGGTTTCCTAAAAAAGTAATATAAACACCCAAGGCTAAAAATGTGAGGACCAACATCACAAGGCTATTATATAGCATTTTGCTTAGTATTATTCCTTGTGGGCTGGCAAGTTGATAATAATAGAATTGCCGTTCTTCATTCTCCTGCATAAAGCTTCTTGAAATAGTATTTACTCCAGTAAATAAAATTATAATCCAAAAAAGAGCGTTGTAAGTTTCAGTAGAAATAAGGCGTTTAAAAGAAAAGTAGGTTAAGAAAACCGTTGATATTACATAAATCAGAACCCCAACAAAAGCATTTTTTTGCTTCCATTCGTATAAGAATTCTTTAAATATAAGTGCTTTTACTTCCAGTAAATTCAATGGATTGAATCTAAATAATTAATCTTGCAAAGATATACTTGACTATTTGAGTATATACCACTTAACAATAAAAAAATGAAATTAGATATTTTAGCCATTGGTTCCCATCCCGATGATGTAGAACTAGCAGCTTCAGGAAGTATTTTAAAACATATAGAATTGGGCAAGTCAGTTGGAATAGTTGACCTAACTCAAGGTGAACTTGGAACTAGAGGAAGTGGAGCGTTGAGGAAACAAGAGTCGGAAAATGCCCGTGTTATTCTTGGCGTTTCCGTTCGAGAAAACCTTAAAATGGCTGATGGTTTTTTTGAGGAAAACGAAGAGTCACTTATAAAAGTAATAGAGCAAATAAGAAGGTTTAAACCAGAAATGGTGTGGTGCAATGCAATTAAAGATCGCCATCCAGATCATGGAAGGGGATCTTATTTAATTTCTCGTGCCTGTTTTCTGTCGGGATTGGTAAAGGTAGAAACTAGTTTCGATGGGGTAAAACAAGAGCCGTGGAGGCCCAAAGTTGTTTATCATTTTATTCAAGACCAATATATTAACCCGGATTTTATAGTTGATGTAAGCGATTATTGGGAAAAGAAAATGGAATCTATTCTCGCTTATTCTTCTCAATTTTATAATCCAAATTCAGATGAGCCAGAATCACCAATTTCTGGTAAAGAATTTCTTATGACAGTGGAGGGAAGGGCACGAGATTACGGTAGATTGATTGGCTCAGAGTATGGTGAAGGGTTCACTGTGGAACGTTCAATCGGTGTAAATAATATGTTTGATTTGGTATAAAGTTAAATATTATCCAAAAAGAAGGCTCGCAATTGTGAGCCTTCTTTTTGGATAATTGTTCCGTTTATTATTGAACCATAATTCGTTGGGAGGACTTTTCTTCTCCGTTAGAGATAGTCAGTAAATAAATACCAGTTTCAACTGAATTCAAATTAATCTTTTCTATATGATCCCCATTTAGATTTAACGAATTTGACAATATTTCTTGGCCAACTACATTTCTAATGCTTATTTCCACATTCATTGAGTTTATTCTTTTAAATGAAATACTAAATAATCCATTATTTGGATTTGGATAAACGCCAAATTCTGCATTTGGATTATTGAAATTATTTATACCAACATTTCCAAATACAAGTGAATTGGAATAAGGGCTAAAACAATCATTTGCTGTTTCTCTAGCACTTACACTATCGCCAACAGACAAATTAGTTGGGGCATAAATTTTTCCAGTAGCTCCTGCGCTAGTCCAAAGTGAACTTCCTTTACTCTTGAAATACCAAATAGCAGTGTTTGTACTTGCAGTATAAACACCTGAATTATGAGAAATTGTAGGTTTAACAGGAATATCATTTACAATCACATTAATTTTATTGGAGATTATTGAATCATCACAAGCATTGAAAGAGTATGCGAAATAATCGAAAGTATGAACTGAATCTGTATTTACTCTAAAGGTAGACCCATTTGAGTTATTGTACCATTTATAAGTAGCGCCAACTTGCCCTGAAGCGGATAGAGTCAAAGCTCCAGAACCTTTACAAATTGTTGTAAGACCTATAGCACTTATCAATGCAGTAGGCTGAGGTTCTACATCTACTTTAATTGAATCCTTTGTCGAAAACTGGCCACCGCATGCAAGAACATCTATTATATAAGTACCTGTACTTTTAATGGTAACTGTTTTTTTGTTACTTATTGGTGTACTTGAACCAGATTTTGTCCAAGTGTAAATTCCACCAGGGTTTTCAGATACATTAAGTATGGTTGAATCTCCAGGGCAAAGAAACTTGGCTCCAGTAATTTTAGCTACCGCCTTGGAAAATGCCCCAATGGTAATTGAAGCAGTAGATTTTCCAGTACAATTTGTAACTTCAACAGTGTAAGTACCTGGTTGAGTTATTAGAAAAGTGTCAGAGCTTGTTTGCGCGCCAGAATTCCATTTGTAGAATCCCGTAGTTCCAGTTGAGCTTGATTTTACTCTAAGCGTAGTATTACTTCCACCAGGACAAAGTTCTTTTAAATCTGAGGATAGACTAATTTTAGGTCCTTGACCATTTACCGGAACTTTTACCTCTGCAGTATCTGTTTTAACTCCGCATAAAGTTATTACTTCACAATAAAATTTACCGGTAGTTTTTACCCAAACACCAGAACTTGTGGCACCCGTGTTCCATTTGTAGGATAAGCCACAAGAAGGAGAAGCATCTAGCCAAACGGAATCTCCCGGGCAAATTTCTCGACCTCCTGCTATTACAACTAAACATGTATTTGTATCATTCGGTAATGCCGTTTTTGGAATGGAAAGATAAACTATTTCATTTTTTCCTGCAGCATGACCAACTGGTCCAACTGCTGTTCCTGGACTCAAATCTTCCATGTAAATTACTCGAACGCTATCGTCAACCGCAGGAGGCATAGCTCCATAAACACATTCTTCAAATCCAGATCCATCATCCGTTAAATCCATCGGTGAGCCCCAAGTACAGCCTCCATCAAAACTAGTAATTGCAAATTGATGTCTATAATGAAGCGATCCATCGTTGTATTGTTTACCATTACTAATTTCCATTAGCCCCATAAACGTGCAATAAATTGCATCATTTGCATCAACACCAATAGATGGAAATCCATTAATAGATTTAGAACCATAATTGGTAAGACCGGCAAGGCCTCCTTGAATATTAAAATTATTAGGATTGCCATCTTGATCGATCAAATCTACAACCCTTCTATTATTTCCTTCACCAAATGATTCTTTCCAGTAATTGAGTCCGTTTCTTAATTGGTAAGTAATGTATTGCTGACCGCCGTCTGTCCCACGATCAGAAGTATCCGCATCGTTCCAAACCCAAGTTCCAAACATTACATGAACCTCACCTTTATTGTCAATAATAACATCACCTGTGTTATCACTTGTGGTAATAGTATCAGTGATAGGGTAGTCTCCAAGAACATAACCATCGGTAGGGAATTTCACAGCGTGCATTACTTTCCAAGTATCTCCGTTGTCTGCTGATTTTAGTATGGTTGTATGGTTAAATCTGTGAAACACTGCAATTGCAACATAATCGTCTTTAGAATATATAGCATAAGAATCGGCGTTGAAACCATCATAAACAGAACTGTCAAGTCCATTAAGTACAACACTTTTTTGATCCCAAGTAACGCCACCATCTATAGATCTGCTGTAACATATTGCCCCATCAAGCCCTTTGTATCGACTTCCTGCAAATGTTCCGCCTGATGGTTCTGAAAGAGCAATAAGATGAACAGATTCTCCGTTTTTGCCACCAATTGCCATTCTTGGCCAAAGAGTGTACCCTGAACCACCTACTAATGCTGCTTTGGCTCCGTTTGGATCACGGATAGTTGTCCATGCCCCATTTCCTTTCTTCGCTCTGTGCATTAATATTAACTGATTGGTTGCAGTAGAATGACTTATAACAATTTCTTTTCCTGATTTGGTAACTCCAATAGATGGCCAGCCTATTCTTTCCGGCTCAATTCTAGTTGTTGGGTTATTTATAGTCCAATTCGCTCCATCGTAGTAAAGATATCCAGAACCTCTATCTCCATAAGCAGCGACTTGCGCCATAGTGAAAACTGAACTATAAGTTCCATCACTATTCAAAATTATTCTATCGTCAATACTACTATTTGTCTGGAGGTCATAAAAACTTGTACCTACAACTATACCGTTTTTGCTTCCTGACGCCCGCGAACCAAAATTATTTTTAGAATTAGTAATTACACTTTTGCTAGTTGTCCCTTCCGAACCATCTGCGCCATATTTGTCTAGTCGCATGACTTCAGAGGCATCCATTTTTTGTCCTTGAGTTTGGGAAAACCCAAGAATAGTACAGAAAACTAAGAGGGTAGAGATAGGTAGTACTTTTTTCATAATTATCTTTTTTAATGATTGTCAAAAATAGGTATTTGAAAATATCAGACAAATTAAATTATCGAGGGCACAACAAGCAGATAATTCTAATTAGTTCTGTTAATTAAGCCTACCGGTTAATCCAATTATTTATTTCTTTTGAAGCTGATATTTTTCAGACTTTGTTGGTGAAAATCCATGATTTGAGCCCAACTTAAATTTGAAACTTTTTTGAAAATTTGAACTTGAACAAAAGCCTGAATTAAATAAACAATTGATGTCGCTAGTGCCGCTCCTTTCATTCCATAAATTGGAATTAAAGAATAGCTTAATGCTGCTATAGCCAAAAGTCCAATGAAGCTAATCATTGTGTTGAACTTGTATTTTCCTAGCCCTGCAAAATAATGGCTATAAATGGTTGAAATAGACATAAAAACAACTCCAGGAGCAAGATACACTAAGATGCTTTTTGCCTCTCCAAAATCTTCGCCAAACAACAATCTTATCAATTTCTCAGGGATAACAATTAAAGCAATAGCCGCAAAAAAGCCAATAATTACTGAAACTGTCAATAGTTTTATGGTCAATTGAGAAGCCTCATTTTTGTCATTAATATTTGAAATTTTAGCATATTGTACCATACTAATAGCCTTGCCTGGTATGAGTGCTTTTTCACTCAATTGGTTTCCTAAAGTATAAATCCCTAAAGTGGACAAGGAAGTAAATGCTTCGAGTATTATGTAGTTTATTCGGTACACACCAAATTGAAAAATATTTGCCAATTGGATTATGAAACCATATCGGTACATGTCCATAACAAGTTCTTTGTCAAAGATTGGCGATCCCCCAATTTTTATTGAGCCAGATAAATAATAAGTAGTAAAAAAAAGAGTGATAAGTTGTCCTACTAAATATATGTTCAAGTAAACAAGAATAGTTGCTTCACCCTTAAAAAGATAAAAAAACAGGATTAGAATAAAAACAATACCTATTTGAATTACTGTTGATAGGTTATAATATTTTATTTTTTCTTTTCCAACTAACAAGTGCAAATGAGAATGATTGAGCGACTGGATAAATGCACAAAGCGTTATTGTGAAAACGAGATTGATTTCAATGAAAAATAATTTAATAAACAGATATGCAAAAGCAGAAACCACAAAAGCCCATAAATAAGAAATACTGAGCAATTTATTGGTTTTGTGTTTATTTTGAAGGTAAACCAGTGCTGCGCCACCCACTAATTCTGAAAATTGAAGTATTAAATGTAAGGCTATAAGCAAAAGACTTAACTCCCCTAATTTTTCCGTACCCAAATATCGGGTGTTCAATGAAAGTATGATAACTCCAATGATAGTGATCAAAGTCCTAGAAAAAGCAGTACCTAATATTTGTTTTATCATTCTATTGTTGCTTGATAAACAAGATTTATACGATTTATAAATTGCTCTTCTGAAAACTTTTCTCGAATTAAACTACTAAATTTTTCATTTGGATAGTATAAGTAAGTATCCGCCATTTTTAATATGGATTTGGCCAATTTGTCGCTGTTAGATAATTCAGTGAATATTCCAAACCCATCCGGTAAATATTCTTCAGGTCCGCCACAATTTGTAATAACAATTGGCTTGCCCGCGGCTAAAAATTCAAACGCTACAATGGAAAAAGTTTCAACGTTGCTATTAATAACACCAAAATCACAATTCTGCATTTCTAAAAGTACCTCCTTGTTATTCAATCGGCCTTTCCACTCAAAACTGGAGTTTAATTTGAGGTTTTTAGCCATATCATGAAGCATTTCGGAATCTTTACCACCGCCAATTTGGACAAATTGAAGGTTTGGGTTTTTGATCAAACATGTTTTACTAGCCTCAATAAAACCACTAATGTTCTTAGTAGAATCAATATGATCTGCAACGTTCAAAATTCTAATTCGATTTGATGAAACTCTAGTAGGTGAAGTCTTGGGTTGAAACCTTACCAAATTAGGAACAATATAATACTGACTTTTTAGGCCAATATTTTCCATTGTGTTTTTTAAAAATTCGGATTGAACAATAACGGCTTTTGCTTTTTTTAAAATGGTCCTGGTTATTTTTTTTCTTAAAAAACCGGAATAGCTCTTTTTACTTTTATAACCAGACCAATGTTCAGTAACAACGAGTGGGATTTGAAATTTACTTTTAAACCACAATGCAATTAATCCGTGTGGAAAAATGACATGAAGATGAAGTAGGTCGAATTTTTCTTTTTCTAACAATGGAAATGCAAGCCTCCAAGCCATCAACCAATTTATTAGGTTTAATGTTTTGTTTTTGGATGGATAATGTATTTTTATTGTGGTTAGATTTCCTGTTTTAGTCTTTTCAAAGCTACGTTCTTCGTTTGCTTTTAAAATAACTAAGGTGACGTTGTGTACTTTTTGAATGGCCTCTAATTGTTGTTGAATAAACACTCCTTGTTGAATGTCATGTTCGTTTGGGTACCAACTTGACAGAGTGAGAATGTTCAGCTTTTTAATCATTTAAAAAAGTAAGTTGACAAACCTAAACAAACCAAATTTATTGTGTGTATTTAATGCTGTTTTCCTAATAATAATTATAAGTTTGCCGCCCGTTAAAAAGGATGCCTAAAAGTTGAGTTTTTTACGGCTTTCTGCAATAGCAGAATAAGTGGTGGTTGTAGCTCAGTTGGTTAGAGCATCGGTTTGTGGTACCGAGGGTCGTCGGTTCGAGACCGATCTTCCACCCCAATTTAAAAAAGGGTTGTTTATTTCTAAACAACCCTTTTTTAATGCTTTTTTTGAATTTTGCATGTTAATTATTTCAATTCACAAGTATAACCTAATGAAGATCCATCAGTAGAATTCTTTTCACACCAAGTTTCTGCATCTTTATTTTTCGAAATTTGAACACTAGAATTTATAATTTGTCCTTGCGCATCTTTACACTCGCAGGTATAGGTTTTTTTACAAGAAGTCATAGAAAAGATAAAAGCTCCTACTGCAACTATTGATAATACTTTTTTCATGATAATTGTTTTACTAAATGTATAATATATTCTTCTAGACAATAGTAACTAATTAATAGTAAAACAGGGGATTAAATGTTTTTTTAAGGTGAAAGGCGGAAAAATATAAGTTGAATCCCTTAAGAATACTTCTAGTTTTTGGAGCTAAATTTAATTTTTACGTTCCTTGGGAAACGTTAAGGTTCCATTTTTCATGTCTTTAAATTTAACTGCCAGATAAGCGAACATATCTGAAATAGTACTTATACCATCTTGGGTTTCTTTGCTTATCATTTTTTTCTTCATTCTTAGCAATAAAATCCCGTACAATCCATTTAAGCCAGCTTCAATAGGTGAAATGTTTTTGGTTCCTGATTTTTTAATGAGTTCATTCAAATTATCGCTGGCATGCCTTTCTAAATCAATGTATCTCGGATCTTGGTATAAGTGCAATAAACTATCGTGAAGCATAGCTAACTCGGCAATAATTTCATTAATTTCGGGAAGATGTCCTTTTTGAAGTAAACCATAAGTCTTCATCTCTTGAATCAAATTGACGTACCAATTTCGAATTTCAGTTTTTTGATCTTCTTCAACCTGATATTCTTTAATTATTCTGCTATCCACTGAATTGATTTCCAAATTAAGTGATCGTAATAAATCTTCAACATTCCACATGTAGATGATGTATTCTATCACGTTTTCTTTCTTTTTTTGCTGAGCTACAATCACTTTATTTTGCTTTGATGTTACCTTCAGTTTTTTTATTAGCTAGGTATTCACGATTAAGTCCTGCAAGCACCATTGGGGTAATGTCACGACCTTGATTTGCGAAATGAATTCCTCCCATATTGCTTTTCCCTAAAACAAAATCATAACCATATTCTTCTTGCATTCGAGTTAGGTATTCTTCAATAGCCCATTTAATTTTAGTCACCAATTCGTTTTCCTTTCTGCTAAATTTAATGGTTAAGTCTTGTTCCATTTTTACAAGCCCTTGTTGCTTTTGCATTAATTCGGTTTGTGCAGCCTCTCCTTGAGCTTGTGTCAATGAAAAGGCTATTTCTCTTAATTCTAAATATTCTTTTTCCAGTTTTTCGAGTTCTCTTTTATACCTGCCTTCTAGCTTTATTTTTTCAGCAAGAAGTTCATCTTGCAGGTCTTTATACATTTCAAAATGCTCAAAAAGAGAGTCATTATTTATAAAAACGACTTTAGCCAAATCATTTGGAATTTCAATACTCGTGCTATCAATTAATTCAGTAGTAAGGTTGTTGTCAACTGGAGTAGATTCTGGGGAGGAAAGTTTACCTAAAAGTAAATAAGCAATTATTGCCGTTAAAAGCACATTCCAAACTATGATTGTTTTATTCAATTTTATAGGATTAATTTCAATTCTGCAACAACAGAATTTTCGGGCGGCAAAGTTATCGTTTTCTTTGGTTAATACGGTGCGAGCTAGGAGACGTGTTGCTTTTGTATTAAGTTTTTTAATTTGTTTGGGTAATTGGTAATTATTCCGTCAACTTCCATGTTCATTAATCTAAACATTCTAAGTTCTTGGTTAACTGTCCAGCAGTAGATTTTTTTATTGTGCCTGTGAATTTTTCTTATCAAATTTGGTGTGGCATATCTATGATCAACGTTGATGGATTCATAATGTGGATTTTTAAGTATGTTTTCTAACATAAGCCTCTGATCAAATTGAACTTTAATAAAAGGCACTTTCCACACTATTAGTTTCTGAAATCTGTAATTAGGATAAATAGTATAAAATCGTTTTAAGATTTTACTGTCGAAAGACTGTATGATTACTTTGTCCCTCACGTCATGTCTGTTAATTAGCTTAATGAGGTTATGAAGGAACTCGTTCTCAATTTGTCTTCTTTCACTTTTTATTTCTACTAACAGTTCACAGTGATCTTTCAGAAAATCAATTGTTTCATCTAACGTTGGAATAGTTTCACTTTTGTGCTCTATATCATTAAACCAACTTCCGGCATTAATTCTTTTTAATTCGTTGAGATAACGGTTTTGAACAACACCACTTACCGGGGTAGTCCTGCTTAATTTTTTATCGTGGAATACAATTGCCTTTTGATCCTTTGTTGGTCGAATGTCCAATTCAATCATGTCCGCGCCAAGCTCAATAGCAATTTTAAATGCTCCAAGTGTATTTTCAGGTGCAAGTCCTGATGCGCCTCTGTGAGCAATTATTTTTATCATGATTTATGAAGCAATTGAAAATAAAACATCAATACTCAAGCATCTAATTTAGTGAAAACCGAGTTTTGGCTTATGTATTCAGGCACTAATATTTTAATATCTTTAACTAAATCAAAATTATCGGAGGCGCTAGGAGATTTAATTAAATTGTTAATTGGATCAATAATATCTTCTAGGTTGGCAGGTTCTATTTTGGCAATCATTATTTGAGGATGATGAGTAGGCAAGGTATTCTCCTTGTTATTAAGCAACTCTTCGTACAGTTTTTCTCCAGCTCTTAGACCCGAAATTTTTATGTCTATATCTTTTCCCAATTCCAATCCCGAAAGCTTGATCATTTTTCTTGCGAGATCAATGATTTTAACCGGTTTTCCCATATCGAAAATGAAGATTTCACCACCTTTTCCCATCGCACCTGCTTCTAATACTAATTGACAAGCCTCGGGTATAGTCATGAAAAATCGAGTGATTTCAGGATGAGTAACTTTTATTGGTCCGCCATTTTGAATTTGTTTTCTAAACAAAGGGATTACAGAACCATTACTTCCTAAAACGTTTCCAAAACGCGTGGTTATATAATTCGTCTTGGAAATAGAGTTTTTACTTTGAGCATAAATTTCTGCAACTCTTTTAGATGCACCCATTACATTCGTTGGGTTTACTGCTTTATCAGTTGAAATCATAACAAATGATTCAACCTTATAGTCATGCGATAAGTCAATTAAATTTTTACTACCCCCTATATTAGTCATTATGGCCTCAGACGGATTATCTTCCATTAATGGAACATGTTTGTAGGCAGCGGCATGATAAACTACCTGTGGTTTAAAGGTTTCGAAAACCTTTTTCATTCTGGCATAATTCGAAACATCTGCAATTGCAGCTTCACAATAATTTTCGCCAAATTTGTCTTTGGTTTCTAAATCAATTTCGTAAAGTGGAGATTCGGCTTGGTCAAGCAAAATAAGGTTAGAAGGGAAATAATCACTTACCTGACGGACAATTTCACTTCCAATGCTTCCGGCAGCACCAGTTATTAAAACTCTTTTCTGTGCTATCTGATTTTTGATGTTTACCGTATCCAAATGAATTGGCTCGCGACCAAGTAAATCTTCAATTCTTACTTGTTGCAACTGAGAAAGGCTTAATTCTCCTTTTACCCAAGATTTTACTGGAGGTAAGTGCAATACTCTTACTTTAAAAGGTAAGCTCGTTTCAACTATTTCTTGTTTTATTGCTTTTGGTATATTTTGTACAGATAGAATAACTTGGTCAATTTCATTTTTCTCTAAAATTTTCTGAAGTTTTTCTGGAGCATAAATTTCCACCCCTTCAACTTTTTTACCTTGTATTGCTTTTTTATGGTCAATAAACGCTATTACTTGATATCGAGTTTCTTGGTCACGACTTAAAGTTCTTTTTGTGATAATTCCTGCTTCCCCAGCTCCAAAGATTACAACTTTTATTTTTTCTTTTGAAGCAGTCTTAAATTCAAAATAAATGAGTTTTACCGTGATTCGAAAGCTAATCATTAAAACTATGGTGGTCATAAATTCTATAACAACTACCGAAAACGGAATAATAAAAAAATCGTCAATAAAAAAGTACCTAATGCTGTTGAGTAAAATAAGAATGGTCGTAACGGAAGTTACAACCAAAAAAATTCGCTGAGTGTCAATGGTAGAAGTGTATCTTATTATGCCTCTGTAAGTTCCGAAAATGAAAAAAGACAATATTCGTAGTCCTAAAACTAAGGGGAATAAATAATAAAAAGTATCAAAGTATTCGGCAGGTATGGTAAAGTTGAAGCGCAATAAATATGCAACTAACAAAGAAAATAGGCAAATGCCTGTGTCAATAGTTACAATTATCCAACGTGGTGTGTTGTCTTTTACGAATATCATTTAATCATTTTTCCTTTGGTGTCAAAAGTAAAAGATTTAAAATACCAATCATTAAAATAGGTTATAACTATAATGCAACCGTTAGAGTGATTTATCCCTGAAACCATTTTCATACTTTTGCGCTATGTTAAAAGATCAATTATTTGGAGATTTTCAAGGGTTTTCTAAAACCGAGTGGAAACAAAAAATTGAAGCGGACTTAAAGGGGAGAACTTATGAAAGCCTTTGTACGACTAACAGTTCGGGTATCTCTATTGAACCAGTTTATACTCCTGAAGATATAGATATTAAAGATGATTCACCGGAAAGTGGAAGTTACCGCAGAGGCTCTAAAACGAATTCTAACGATTGGGCAATCGATGAAGTTTTTGAGGCTTCAGGCAATACAATAACGGATAATTTGAAAATTCAGACTTTGTTAAACTCAGGATTAACGGCATTAACCATATCCGGCAAAATAAAGGCAGGTATTTTAAAAGGGATTCAACCTCAGTATATCAAACTTGGTTTTGAAGGGTATTCAAGTTTAAGTGAAACCATTTCAGAAATAAGTACTGCTTTCGAAAATAAAAGTGATTTTCCCTTGTATCTGAATTATGACCCAATAGGAAATGCATGTTTAAGCGGAGTTTGGAATAAAAACGAAAACCTTCGAACAGGTTTTGATGCTGCAAAGATTTGTAATTCAAATTCGGGCGCAAAAGTTTTTACTGTAAACGGTCAGAATTATCATAATTCAGGTGGAAATGCAATTTCTGAACTTGCGTTTACCTTAGCCCATGCATACGAATATTTGGTTTACTTACTAGAAAATGGCTTTTCAATAGGTGAAGCTTCTGCTCAAATAAAAATTGACCTAGCATCAGGTGGCGATTATTTTTTAGAAATAGCAAAAATTCGCGCATTTAGGATGATTTGGGCGAAGTTGATTGATTTATACAATCCGGTTCACTCTTATAGTAAAACCGCAATTATTCATTCTCATACTTCCCAGTTTTTAAGTACCGTTTACGACTCAAAAGTAAATATGCTCAGAGCAACTACTCAAGCCATGTCTGCTGTTTTGGGGGGATGTGATATTCTTCGTGTTTTGCCATATAACACAGCATGGAAAAACGGAGATTATTTTTCTAAAAGAATTGCAAGAAACGTTCAGTTATTGCTTAAAGAAGAAACCTATTTTGATGAAGTAATTGACCCAGCAGGCGGATCCTACTATGTTGAAAACTTGACTGACAAGCTTGCTCAAAAGGCATGGAAAAAATTCAGAAAAATAGAAAAGAAAGGTGGCTTTATTGGTTTAATGAATTCTGGAAATCTGAATAGAGAACTAAAAGAAGATGCTCAAGTTCAATTGGACTTGTTTAATTCTGGGGCCACCAAAATATTAGGTGTAAGTATTTTTCCGAACATGGAAGAAAATATGCTAGATGAATTGAATGATATAACAATAGAAACTAGCCAAATAGAAAATAAATTTGCGCCAATTGAGCTTATTCGATTAGTTGGTAAAGAGGAAGAAATTCGATTACAAAAAGAATTAGAGGAGGCAAACTCATGAGAATAGACTTTTCAAATATTCCGTTTCAAGTATCCGATTCAGTGGAAAATGTTGAAGAATGGAAAGAGAAATTTGGAGGTGAAAAATGGGATTCACCAGAACAAATTGAAATTTCAAACCTGTATTCAAAAAAGGACATTGAAGATCTAGAGCATTTGAGTTTTGGAGCAGGGCAAGCACCTTATTTACGTGGGCCTTATAGTAGTATGTATGCTTCAAGACCTTGGACCATTAGACAGTATGCAGGTTTTAGTACAGCGGAAGATTCAAATGCATTTTACCGAAAAAATCTTGCGGCAGGTCAAAAAGGGCTATCCGTAGCTTTTGATTTAGCTACGCATCGAGGTTACGATTCAGATCATCCTCGAGTGGTGGGTGATGTTGGCATGGCCGGAGTAGCTATCGATTCCATATTAGATATGGAAATTCTTTTTGATCAAATTCCATTGGATAAAATGTCGGTAAGTATGACTATGAATGGTGCCGTAATTCCAATTTTGGCTTTTTATATCGTAGCAGCTGAAGAACAGGGTGTAAAACAAGATCAGCTTTCGGGAACTATCCAAAATGATATTCTTAAAGAGTTTATGGTTCGCAACACTTATATTTATCCACCTTTACCTTCCATGCGCATTATTTCCGACATTTTTAAATATACATCTCAGCACATGCCAAAATACAATTCCATCAGTATTTCTGGATATCATATGCAAGAAGCTGGTGCAAGTAATGATATTGAATTGGCTTATACCCTGGCAGATGGTTTAGATTATTTAAGGGCTGGTTTAAATGCCGGTTTGGATATCGACAGTTTTGCACCGCGCCTTTCATTCTTTTGGGCAGTGGGCATGAACCATTTTATGGAAATAGCCAAAATGCGTGCTGCACGAATGCTTTGGGCTAAAATCGTAAAACAATTTAATCCAAAAAACCCTAAAAGTTTAGCTCTACGTACACATTGCCAAACAAGTGGATGGAGTTTAACAGAACAAGACCCATATAATAATGTAGCTAGAACTTGTATTGAAGCAATGGGAGCAACACTAGGTGGAACCCAATCTTTACATACGAATGCGCTAGATGAGGCAATTGCTTTACCTACTGATTTTTCGGCAAGAATTGCTCGAAATACCCAAATATATATTCAGGAAGAAACTAATATTACCAAAGTAATTGATCCTTGGGCAGGTTCTTATTATGTAGAAAAATTAACGCACGATTTGGCTCATCGAGCTTGGGAATTAATTCAAGAAGTAGAGGATCTGGGCGGAATGTCTAAAGCTATTGAAACGGGTTTACCTAAACTGAGAATTGAAGAAGCTTCTGCTAAAAAACAAGCTAGAATTGATTCTGATCAAGATATAATTGTAGGGGTAAATCGATACCAAACAGAAAGTAATGAAGATTTAGAAATTCGAGAAGTTGAGAACACCAAAGTACGGTTGGCTCAAATAGAACGATTGAAAAAGCTGAGGGCAGAACGCAAAGAAGAGGCTACTCAAAATTCTTTAGATAAATTGTCAAAGGCAGCTAGTTCTGGTGATGGTAATTTACTTGAAATAGCAATTGAATGTGCAAGAAACCGTGCTTCATTGGGTGAGATTTCGGATGCTATGGAAAAATATTTTGGGCGTTACAAAGCAAATGTCCAATCTTTTAGCGGGGTTTATTCAAAAGAAGTTATGGGAGACAAAGAGTTTAAAATGGCGGAAGAAAAGGCAGATGTTTTTGCTAAGATTGATGGCAGGCGCCCTAGAATAATGATTGCTAAAATGGGCCAAGATGGTCACGATAGGGGGGCTAAAGTTATAGCTACTTCATTTGCAGATATTGGTTTTGATGTGGATATTGGCCCTTTATTTCAAACGCCAGGCGAGGCAGCGCAACAAGCCATAGAAAATGATGTACATATTCTGGGAGTTTCTTCCCTTGCTGGAGGGCATAAAACTCTTGTACCTCAAGTTTTAGGAGAATTAAAGAAATTAAAAAGAGAAGATATTATGGTAATTGCAGGTGGGGTTATTCCTGCTCAAGATTACGATTATCTTTTTAAGTGTGGAGTGGCAGGTATTTTTGGTCCTGGAACCAAAATCCCAAAAGCCGCTGGGGAAATATTAGATATACTAATAAAAGGATATTCAGAGTAGATGTTTGGTGTAGGAGCAATTAAAGAAAAGCTAGAAGAAGCTAAAAGAAAGGCGGAAGAAACGAAAGTTCGTCTTGATTCTGTATATGTTGAAGGGTCCTCAGGAGATTATGCAAAAGTAGTGTCTTCTGCAAACAGCAGAATAATGCAAATAATATTGAACGATGAAGCTAAAGAATTTAGCCATGCTGAATTATGCAGACACATTCAAATTGCAACTAACGAAGCCTTAGATAAAGCTCGAGGAATTTATGAGCTAGAAATGTCTGCGGTAGCGAAAGAAGCCCTGCCAAATATTCCAGGATTAGGCGGATTGGGTGGGATGTTTAAGTAATTTTTAATAATCTCTAACCTTTTAAACGAAGTGAAAACGCTATTTCGATAGTTGGCTTTCTGCTCATTTAAAGGCAATTAGGAATAAGGATGGTTTTATTTTCCCAACCCTTCTAATCGCGAAATTTGATTTTTTGGAGGATTGTTTTTAAGGGCTAGTTTGTGATTTTTCATAGCCTTTTCTTTGTCTTCTTTTTTTCTCGTAAGCTTCCGCCAAATATCAGAAAATTTATTTTTAGGATAAGTGGTTCTTTTTTGGTATTTCTTTTTTAACGAAAGACTAGGTTTGTATGAGTAAAATTAATTCAGATAAAAAGTTTTGGATTACTTTGGTCCAAAATTGAACAACACTAATTATAAACTTAAATAATAGACAGCTAAATGTTTGAAGTTTTTTTTCATGCAGAAACATATATTGCTCTTGGCACACTTACCTTTTTGGAAATAGTTTTAGGAGTGGATAATATAATTTTCATTTCCATATTGGCGAACAAACTGCCAGAAGAGAAAAGGGATAAAATTCGGAATACAGGTTTGTTTTTGGCCATGTTTTTCAGAGTAGGATTACTTTTGGGAATAACATGGATAATTGGTGCATCTGAACCTTTGTTTACTATTTTCGAACATGCGGTAAGTATTAGAGATTTAATTTTATTGGGTGGTGGTCTTTTTCTTATTTCTAAAAGTACCAGCGAAATTCATCATAAAATAGAAGGTGGAGAAGAAGACCATGAATCAAATAAAGTTGTGAAAAGTGTTGGAGCTATTTTAAGTCAAATAGTAGCGATGGATATAATATTTTCTTTTGATTCAATATTGACCGCAGTTGGACTAACCAATGAGGTTGGGATAATGATATGTGCTGTGTTGATTTCTATGTTTGTTATGATGTCCTTTGCTGGAAAAATAGCTAAATTTATTGCTGCTCATCCTACACTTGAAGTATTGGCTCTTTCTTTTTTAATACTTATTGGGTTCATGCTAATATTAGATGCCGTAGGGCAAAACGTGCCAAAAGGATATATTTATTTTGCCGTTTTCTTCTCCATGGGAGTAGAGATGATAAATATAAATTTGAGAAAAAAAAAGAAAAAAAAGAAGTAAAACTCTAACCTAAAATCGATACGTCAATCCTACGTTTAGACTACCCGAATTTGATTTGAAATCGCGGAGAAATTCATCTTGAGATTTAATTTTTTGTCTAAACACAGGTTCAAGTTTAAGTTCAAGCCCACCCATTAAGCGGTAAGAAACTCCGGCACCAAAAATGGCGTTCAATTGAACCACTCCAAATTGATCATTGGATACGGCCGAAAATAACTCTCCATTAGATGAATTAACCGTACTTACTCGGTAACCACTGTAAACAATTGCGGAACTCCCTAAAGTGGCAAATACAGATAGTTTATTGAATCGGAAGTGATAGCGAAATAACAGAGGAATTTCTATTTGGTAATTATTAGCCTGTGTTGTTATTGTATCTTGATTTGTTACTAGATAATTATCAACCACATTTTGTGGTTTATAAATTGGCTGACCATTTGGTCCTCCAGATTCTCCAGTAGGAACCCATTCGACATAGGTAAACTCCTGTTTAAGTATATTCTGGTAAATACATGTAAACCTAACGTTTGACTGATTGTAAACCAAGCCACCTTCAATATCCAAACGCTTAAACAATTGAATTCCACCAAATACTCCAATGTTGAAATTCTGGTTTCCTTGGTGCTGAGTAGAAATTAATTTCGAATCTTCTAAATTGTAATGGAGGTCAGATAATTGTGATTCCACAACATTTGAATAGTTTTTAGTGTTTGTGTAATAGTTTTTACCCCCCGAAATGCCTGTAAACCAGTTTAAAGATTCGCGAAATTTAGATTTTGTGAATTCAGTATTAGTTTCATGAGGAAATAAGTTATTGCTAAAACTAGAATTGAATCCAAATGAAAGGAGAGATAATTTTAAAAAAGTTAAGTTTTTTGAATTTGAGATAATATTGGCGGGGTTAACTAATGAATTAGAATTCCCTTCTTTTCCATTTTCATTAACTGATGCTTTTTCAAAGTTTGGAATCGAAGCCGAAAGAATAATTTTATCTGCAATATTACTTTTTGACTGCGCTAATTCAACAATAAAAGTTGGATTAGAATTGGTTTTTGGTTTGTCTTCTGATTTTACAAATAATAATTGAGATGGATTATTCGATAAATTTTCGTTTTCAATAGAATCTGTATTCTCAGCTTTTTGTTCTGCCAGAAGAAGTCTTTGTTTTTCCTGTTGGTTTATTTGATTTAAAGCATACTTCTCTTGATTTTGGTACGAGAAATACAAGGTGGAAAATGTGATAATTGCACACACAGACAAACCAACAACGGCCCAAAAGCTACCTTTTGTTAAACCGAAATTTCGGCTAGTATAAATTGAAGTTTGTTTAGTGTTACTCAAAAAAATTCCTCGATTAATAAGTCTTGAAATTTACACGTTTAAGGTTGTAAAATTCAAACCTATTTTTTAAAAACACAAGGTTAAACCATTAGCGTCTTTTGAATTATATATTCTCATTAATTTATCAAGACAAATTTAATTAAAAGAGTAACATTACCATAGCATTTAGTTAATACAAAGGTTATTTGCGCTTAAGTAATTTTAGTTGTGTCCTTAAAATAGTTTTAGAAACGAAAAAAGATATTCTTATTCAAAACTCTAAAATTCAGTAAGAAAACGCTTATCGTTTTTATAAAAAACTAGATTAGAAAGGGTTAGATGCCCAAACTGTTAGCTCAGGAATAAAACCTCTGTCGTCCATTTCCAATGCTGAGATAGTAGCATGCGCAATTTCCTTGGGCCTAAGCTTATTATCGACATCAACTCTTTCAACTCTTTCGGGGTTAGCGAATGCCGTTGTAACTTCACTGGGGTTTACAAGGAACACTCTAATGTTATGAGGTCTAAGCTCAGATTGCCAACATTGGGTCATTCCTCTCAAAGCAAATTTAGAAGCAGAGTAAGGGGTTCCAGTTGGGTAACCTTTTACTCCTCCAGTGGAGGCAATATTTACAATATTACCCTTACCATTAGTTTTAAAAATATTTGCCGCATGTTTCGCCATTATAGCTGCACCAAAAACATTAACCTGAAAAATATTTTCAAAATCCTGCCATTCAACTTCGTTTAAAGTTTTGCGATACCCAATACCAGCATTATTTATAAGCACATCTAACTCTCTATTCCAATTAGTCTTAATCCAATCGAAAGTTGCTTCAATATCTTTTTCTTTAGCTACGTCGGCTAATAAATGGCTAGCGCCTATTTCATAGGCAACTGACTTCAATTTGTCCTTGTCTCTTCCTGTTATCAAAACTTCAGCTCCTTTTTCAATAGCAAGTTTAGCTATTGCTTTTCCTATTCCCGAAGAACCTCCGGTAACTAATATTTTCGAGTTTTTTATATTCATTTTTTTTAAAATAAAAAATTAAGCATTCAAAATTCAAGATCTCTCAGAAAAACCCACTTATTTTCTGCGCTCATTTCTTCACTATATAAATAGCCTTCCGAATCAAATGCTTTTAACTCTTCTGGAGAGTCTATTCTATTTTTAATAACGAACCTGGCCATTAATCCTCTTGCTTTTTTCGCGAAAAAAGAAATTACTTTGAATTTCCCGTTTTTTTTATCCATAAAAACCGGTTGAATAATATCGGCTTTTAGGTTTTTTGGTTTTATACTTTTAAAATATTCTTCGCTAGCTAAATTTATTAATACTGGTTTTTCATCCTTCTCAAATTCATTGTTCAAACTCTCCGTTATTCTCATTTTCCAAAACTCATAGATATTTTTGCCGCGAGTAGTTTTTAACTGAGTTCCCATTTCTAGTCGGTAAGGCTGAATTAAATCTAGAGGTTTAAGAATTCCATAAAGGCCAGATAAAACCCGCAGGTGATCTTGAGCGAATGTGTAATCTTCTTCTGTAAAGTCAGATTCATTTAGTCCAACATATACTTCTCCATGAAAAGATGAAATGGCCTGTTTGTTAGAAGCCTTTTTTGTTTCCGTATTCCAGTTTTGATTTCTAAGGAAATTCAGCTCCCCTAAATTTTTACTGATATCCTGCATTTTCATTAACTTGTTCACGCTTTTCTTTTTTAATACCGACATTATTTTTTCTGAGTCAGATAAAAAAAGGGGCTCAGAGGATGTCTGAGCATTAGACTTGGTTTCGAAATTCAAAGATTTGGCGGGAGACATTACAAATAACATAAAGTGATTTAGATTCTTTAACAGCAATTACGGAACAAAATTAATTCTCAGCCGTCTATAAATAACGATAGTCGAAACATTTAAAATCCATAAATTATGAATGACACAGAAAATACAATTACAATTGCCATTAAAAGAATAAAAGTAAGATTGGATAAAAGAACAGTTATTACTCTGGCAAGCTTAAAAGCACTCGATTTCTGGAAAGAAAAATACCCGCATTTAAAAATAATTTCTCAATAAATTAATTCAAGCGATTCCCTATCAACCTGGGAAGAGTAAACCCTGAAAAACATAAGTTTGTTCCGGTTTTTTGTTTTAATTAAAGAGACTTATTTTAATGACATTTCCAAATTCAACCTCAATACACCAGCTTCAGTCAAACTATCTCTAATTTCACCAGAAAGAACTCTTTCATAAAGCTCTTGAAAAGGAACTTTAAGAATTTGTAAATTTTCGTTTTTATCCGGATTCGATTCTTGAAAGGATAGGTCTTTTGCAACATAAATAAATGCTTTCTCAACCGATGCGGAGTTACTCAAATCCATTTCCAAGATTAACTTCTAATCCTTTGCTACAATTCCAGTTTCTTCTAAAAGTTCTCTTTTCGCAGATTCTAAAGCGGGAGATTTTAAATTGCCATCGCCTTAAGTTATTTCTTATGAATATGCATTCATTGGATATCGAAATTGTCCCACAATCCAAGTGTTGTTTTCTTCATCTAAAGGAATAACACCAACTGCCAAATTTTGAAATTCTACCACGCCGTACACACCATTATTTCCACCGGGGTCATTTACGCTGTTATCTTTCACCTTTATCCAAGGAGTTTTATAGACTTCTTTAGAATTTATGGTTTTCCAAGTGGAAGGATAAATTGGGAGAGGTTTTAATATTTTAGCAGCCATAGAGTTTATGTACCACAAAACAAAGCATTATTTCTGGTGCAAATTAAAACAAAGTCTATTTTTGCAAAGTGAAAATTGGAGATAAAGTTCGTGTAATCGATGAGGCCTGTCAGGGACTGGTATCAAAAATTGAACGAAATACTTTTTGGGTAGACATAGAAGGGATGGATTTCCCGTATGCGCAAACCAATTTACTTCTTGTTGAAGAATCGAATGATAACATTAGGGAAGCATATAAAAGACATTCACCAAATAATATGCCGGCAAAATTTTCGGATAAGCCTGTAAATGCAGCGTTGTCTAAAAAAGAAATTATTGAAGAACTTGGTAGGGTAAGAGGAAAACGGAACTCAAAAGGAATATTGGAGTTTGATTTACATATTCACGATTTATTGGCAAAAACCAGCCACATGACATCTGGAGAGATGCTCCATTTTCAGATTGATTATGCCGTTCATTGTTTAGAAGCGGTTATTAAAAAACGAGAACCTAACTTTATTTTTATTCACGGAATTGGCAAAGGCGTATTGCGTGCCGAGTTGCACCAGATTATTCGCTCCTACGGTTTTTCTTTTAACGATGGGTTTATGAAAGAATATGGAGTGGGAGCAACAAAAGTAGAGTTGCGAGGCTAAATTAGTAAAATGGTTTTCGAGTTACCGAAGTATTGTAAAAACCTCCTTAACTAAATTTAAACTAAAAGCTATTTCTCAAAACTGGAATAAATATACTTTTGTTGCCCGAAATTAAAACAATTTAAAACATACATTATGTCAGTATTAGTTGCAAAAAAAGCCCCTTCATTTAGCGAAACAGCTATCGTAAATGGCGGCGAGGTTCAAGAAAACTTTTCATTGGATCAGTACATTGGTAAAAAACACGTTTTATTCTTTTTCTACCCAAAAGATTTCACTTTCGTTTGCCCTTCAGAATTACATGCTTTTCAATCTCGATTGAACGATTTTGAAGCTAAAGGTGTTCAAGTTGTAGCATGTTCTACAGATACTCCTGAATCACACTGGGGTTGGTTGCAAATGGCTAAAAACCATGGTGGTATTCAAGGAATTACTTATCCAATAGTTGCCGATACAAGCAAAACAATTTCTACTAACTACGGTGTATTAGCTGGAGATTACGATGTGAATGATGAAGGTGATTTAATTGCTACTGGTCCTATGATCGCTTACCGTGGATTATTTTTAATTGACAAAGCAGGAGTGGTTCAGCATCAAATTGTAAACAATTTTCCATTAGGAAGAAATGTGGATGAAGCATTAAGAATGGTTGATGCGCTTCAACATTTTGAAGAGTATGGAGAAGTTTGTCCTGCAAACTGGGTAAAAGGCGAAGATGCCATGAAAGATACTCATGATGGAGTTGCAGATTATTTAGCGAAACACTAAATTTCTAAAAAATACATATTACGAAAAGCGCCACATTTTTTTGTGGCGCTTTTTTTGTTTCTACTCATCAAACTCAGGTTATTACATTTGTTTCATGCGAATAGTATTATTAATTTTTCTTTTCTTTTCGTTATCCGTCAGTGCTCAAGTCGAATCATTTGATGACGAGATTTTTGTTGCGCTTGTTGCCTATAAAAACAAAATATATAACAAGGATATACATACGGCACTTCTTCATCCAGTGGGAATGCCAAAATCTCCTCCCGTTTTGAATTTGGGCTCAAGAGGTGGCTTACAACTATCCTTCGATGATTTTAATCGTGATTTGAATGATATAAATTATACCATTATTCATTGCGATGCTAATTGGAAAAAAAGTGATCTAGATTTTTATAGATATGCCAATGGTATTCAAGAGGGCTATCTTACAGATTACAGCTACAGCAGAACCATGTATCAGCAATACTTGACTTATTCATTAAATTTCCCGAATCAAGAAATTCAATTAAAGGTATCAGGCAACTATATCATAAAAGTATACAAGAACAACAACCCAAACGATATCCTATTAACTCAAAAATTTTATATCGTTGAAAATTCAGTGTCTATTGACATGGAAGTTTCTAAGGCATTTGATCCTGCATACCGATATTTAAAACAAGAGATTGATTTTTCGATTGATCACCAAAAAGTTCTCCTTTCGAATCCCGATGTAAATGTAAAAGTAGCCTTGCTGCAAAATTGGAGATGGGACAATGCTATAACAGATTTAAAACCCTTATTTGTAACCGGCACTTCACTTAACTACAATTACGACGACAATAATTCATTTTGGGGAGGTAATGAGCAGCGGTTTATAGATATATCAAATTTTGAAACTCGGTCTGAAAATGTAGAAGGAAATTTAAAACGACCAGATACTGTACATGTATTCACTACCAAAGTAAAACCAAAGGTTCAGCATTCGTTAATTGATAGAAACACTAATTTTTTTGGAGCTATGGTAATTGGAAATACTGGATTAAATAATGGTTCTATTGATGCGGAATATGCCATGGTTTATTTCTATATACTGAGTGATTACGACGATAAAAATGGTGATTATTACATTTTTGGAGGACTTTCTTTAAATGAACATGATCCAAATTTTAAAATGAAATACAATGTCGAAAAGAAAAGATACGAACGAAGAGTTTATTTGAAGCAAGGCACTTATAATTGGCATTATCATTTTGTAAACGAAAGGTTTATGGTTGGTGACTTACGGCCCATGGAAGGCTCTTTTAGTGAAACCCTAAATCAATATACTATATTGGTGTACTATCGAGGTCTAATGGATGATTATGACAAATTAATTGGAATTAAAACACAAGATTATCCAACGTTGAATAATTCTGAGCGTTAATTAAGAGTAAGAAGGAATAAAATTTCTACTTTCGATATATTAAATATAAATGGTAACTTTAACTACGTCTGGAATAGAAGTCAAGGTTTACAGTTGTTTTTTAAACCAAAACAGTGAACCCGAAAAACAGCATTTTATGTATGGGTATGACGTTACCATAAAAAATCAAAATCCATTTTCTGTTCAACTGCTCACTAGGCAATGGTTAATTTACGATAGTTTAGCTCCAAAACGGGAAATAAAAGGTAAAGGCGTAATTGGTGAACAACCTATTTTACTTCCCGGCGAAATATATAGGTATCAATCTTATTGTGATTTAAAGTCAGATTTAGGATGGATGGAAGGGGCTTACCTGTTCAGAAAAGAAGATGAATCGGGGATTCTTGAAGTGGCTATTCCTAAATTTGAGCTCGCTGCTACAAGTAAGGGCAATTAGGCTCGTTTTTGTCCCATGAGGTGCTAAGATGTGACATCTTAAATAAATTTAAAACCCAGTAATTCTTTTATCATATTCGTAAATTAAGGGTAAAATAACTTGGCGCAGGTTTATTGTATGCCTTTGCTGCCGCCCATGCATTCCATTTTATACAATCTACTGACTGGGGCAGGAGCACAGTTTGGTTATGGATTAGTATGGGTGATTGTATTAGCACATGTAGTAAAACATCCATTCGTCCTTATGGGGCCGTTATACCCAAATCACACTTGTAAAAGCATTCTTTTTAGGGATATAAATCAACTAGAAAATGGACCCTTTGGGCTTTTTTAGCTCTAACTGCATCCTCTATGTTTAATATAATTGCGGAAATAAGTGTTGTTACAGATGGATAAAGCGATTATTGTCAGACAAATTAATTTCAGAAGAAGAGAAAGGAGCGAAGTTTATTGTTGAAATTTCGGTAGGTTAAATTTCCAATTTTCGCCCAAAAAACATTTTGCTCAAGTTCAGCTGAAGTTTTTCTGCTTCAAAATTCTCAAAACTGTATTCCCTTTTTTTATTTAGCCAACGTAAATGACATTCCATATTTTCTAGATCATAAATGGCTGTTTATAAGGTTACAAATCCTTTCTCATACTGTTTTTTATGTAAGGAATAACCTTGTAATTACCTGTTTATTATGGAGCTAGATGAGTATTTATAGTCCGTTATTTTTGTCCGACTTTTTCAATTTTAATAATACTTATAAAATTACATTGCTTGAGTGATTAATAACAAATTACATTTAACCACTAAGCTTTATCTTTGCATTAAAAATAACCATGAACAAAATATTTAATATTACAATAGCGACATTAGTAGTTTTTTCTTTTTCTTCAATGCATGCTCAGAAATACAAGGGTATGATGGATGATTATTCTGTAAATTTTTATGACGTTGTAAAAGAAGCAGATGCTTACTTCATTAATCACGATAAAGGAAAAGGTTCTGGTTTCACAGGTTACCATAGATGGAAGGCTGAAAATGAAGGAAAATTCTATCCTTCTGGTGATCGTTACAATGTGTCACATTCGTTTGTTGAAAATGGATGGAAAAATATTAAAGAGAGCCAACAAATGCGGGCTTCAAGAGCAAGTCAAAATGAATGGGTAGATCTTGGACCTTATGATGCGAACAATGTTACAAGTCATTATTCTCAGGGAATAGGAAGAGTAGAAACCATTTTTGTTGATCCAAACGATTCCAATAAAATGTATTTAGGGTCAAGAAGTGGTGGATTTTGGAGAACCATTAACGGCGGTAAAACATGGGTTTGTTCAACAGATACTATGACCGCAACTGGAGTGAATACATTGTCCGCTTCGGTTACACATTCTGACAGCGTTCTTGTCGGACTTAGAAATGCTAACAATGGATATTCTCAGGGAATTTACTTTAGCACCAATGGTGGGCTTTCCTGGAAGTTGTCCAACTTTAATCCTCAAAACTTAGGTTGGGGTGGTTTAGGGAAAACAGGAAGGGTAAATGTAATTGCCATAAGTCCTTTTAATTCTAAACTTGTATTTATTGGAACAGACAGAGGTTTGTATAGATCAATTGATAACCTGAATACTTTTCAAAATGTGAAATCGGGAAATTTTACGGCAATTGCATTTCATCCTACCAACCCGCTTAAACTTTATGTCTACGATAGAAATAACCCAAATAGAAGCAAGATTCTAGTTTCCTCAAATATGGGAAGTTCATTTGTTACTTCATCTACGATTCCCGGAAACAACGACAATACAAACATGAGGTTGTCAGTCAGTAAGTCCTGTTCTTCATGTCTGTTTATAGCATCTAATAATGGTGTTTGGAAGTCGACTGATGAAGGACTAAATTATGTTTTTAGAAGTAACCCAAATACGGGTGCTCAAGGATTTGCTGTTTCAGATATCGATACAGGAAAAGTAATTTATGGTTATGTTGATTTATTTGCAAGTGCTAATGGAGGAGATAATTTTACGCAAAGAACTTGGTGGAGTACAGGTAATTCAAATCATACCGGCACAAGTTATATCCATGCAGATTTAAGAACTGCCATTTCAGTTAATGGTGTGTTTTACGTTGGTACCGATGGTTATATGGCTAAAAGTAAAGACTTCGGCATTTCATGGGAACTGTTAAGTGATGGTACTGGTGTTCGCGAATTTTATCGTTTCGGTTTAAGTCAAACCAAAGCTTTGGTTTCTATGGCAGGATCACAAGATAACGGGACAAGTATCCGTAAAGACACCAATTGGATAGAATGGAATGGTGGAGATGGAATGGAAGCAATTGTGCATACGATTAATGAAAACTGGATGTTAGGTTGCTGGCAATATGGTAACAGGCAAAGAACCAAAAATGGTGGTTTGACAAGACATGGCGCAGCACATGCAACAGGAAATGATTGGATTGCACCCATGTTTTTTGATCCAAACCATCAAATGAGAATTTATTCATTTGGTTCGGTTGTTTATAAGAGTGAAACCTTTGGGAAAAACTGGCAGGTTTTAGGACAACCCAATATTGGTGTGATAAAACATGCCGCTGTTGCTGAGAATAATTCAAAAATAATGCTTGTGGTTCGTAACGGAAAAATGTCTTTGTCTACAAACGGAGGACTAATTTTTGCCGCCGTTACATTGCCTCATAATGGAAGTATTTCAGATCTTGCTTTTGATCCAAATAATGATAGTACTGTTATTGTAACTTATGATAGTTATGTAGCTAATAATAGAAGAATATATGTGAGTCATGATTTATGTAAAACGTGGAATAATATTTCATTTAACCTAAATAATATGCCGCTTCGAACCTTAGTAATTGGTCATACAAAAGAGAAAAACATATACGTAGGTGGTGAAATAGGAGTTTATTACATGCCAATGGACGGAACTCAATGGACTATTTACAGCAAGAAATTACCAAATGTTTCTGTAAGAGAATTAGACATTCAGCTGGCAACGAACACATTAAGGGCTGTTACTTGGGGTAGAGGAATGTTTGAGATAAAACTTGTAGACAGAGAAAACTATGCTTCGATTACTTCTATTGAAATGAACGAAGCACCGACCGATGATCAACCAAAAGAAGACTTACCTATTCATGTAACGGCAAAGGTTGAATACTCAGGGAGATTGAAACAAGTTTATTTGATGTGGTCAAAAGATTCCGCTTCTTTGCGGACTAAAATTCGAATGGGTTTGGCAGGCGCTAATACATACAAAACAGATACCCCAATTCCAAATTTCCCATCAGGAACCGAAGTGTATTTTAAAGTAATTGCGGAAAGCTTTAATGATACTACCGAAAGTTATAAATTAAACTATTCATATAGAAAATGTAATTCAAGGCCATCTGTTTCTGCATCGTCATCAGATACTCTTGTATGTAGAGGTGAGTTTTATACTTTAAATGGATCTGGTGCTTCTACTTATGAGTGGGACAACAATGCAACGAATAATGTTCCATTGGCTGCGTCAAAAACTACAAGGTATAAAGTTACAGGCTGGAACGCGGATAATTGCGCAGATAGTTCTTTTGTAAATGTGCAAGTGGATACCGTTGTAGTTGGAGTTTCGAGTACAAGTGGAACTCTTGAGGCCGATGCAATTGCTGCTAGCTACCAATGGTTGGATTGTGACAATAATATGAATCTAATTTCTGAGGCTAATAATAAAATCTATAAAAAACCGGAAGGAGGAACTTTTGCTGTTGAGGTAAAACAAGCAGGTTGTGTGGATACTTCGGCGTGCACCAGTTTGATGCCAAATAGTGTTGGAAATGTGGTTAAGAATGAATTCAAAATATTTCCGAATCCAACTGATGGAGATCTTTTAATTGAATTTGAACAAGAAAACAACAACATTCAACTTAAGTTGTTTGATCTCGGAGGAAGGCTGATGATTGAAAAATTTGTAGAGAACGGAAAACAAGTGGAGATTGATTTGTCTGCCTTGGAAAATGGAACCTACATTTTGGATGTTACTAGTGAAGAGGGTAAATCGACTAGGAGAATTACAAAAACTGGAAAGTAGAAGTTTTAGACATATTGGATTAAAAAAGAGCTTGGTTGTGCTCTTTATTTTCTCTCTTATTCACAACCTCACAAAATCTCCATTCCAATTCGAATACCCGCCAGTGCTAGGAATACCACAAGTAGCAAGTTTCTTACTGCAATAGGGAGGTCAACTCTCTCAGCTTCATTTTTATTTATTTTTTAGCCAAGCTTAAAAGATTACGAGTTTTTGTCATAACAATCCATTCATTACAAATCAAGTTCCTTTAATTAATCGCTGATTTCAATTATTCGTTTTTTTGTTGTTTTTTATAATTGCTTTTCTGTTACTTCAATTGCTGAATTGCCAACAAGGTCAAATAATTTTTCATCAAATGTGTATTTTTTTTAAAACCAAAAAGCAATTTGGCATCCCAATAAATATAGGAGTTGGTGACTTTTAGACTTGAATGGGATGGATTGTAGCAAGAAATTGAAATTATTGTCTACCAGAAAAAGGCAATAAGGAAAATCACTTTATGGATGTAACGAAATCTAAATTAGAAATTACAAGTAAGAGTCATTGATGTGAAGTGAAAACTTGTGCTCGTATTCTGAAGGAACACGGTGTAATTGTACAGATTGAACCTCCCATTTTGAATTGTTTTTAAGGTCAACAGAAGTAGAATCACTTGGTCGTATTAAGTCTAAATTATCGAAATGTAAATTTGTTTCTCCTGGCTCTTTTTGGCCCCCTCTTAAATCATTTATTGCAACAATTTTGGAAGACTTTGCAGGAATGCTGAAGGTTTCTAAATCCGTAAAATTGGAATTACTGATTATTGTAATGGATTGGTTTGTTTCATTGAAAACGGTCCATTCTCTTTGTGTGTTTCCTTCACAGGATTGCAATAGTATTAAAAGAAGTCCCAAAGAGAAAACAAGTAGACTTTTCATTTTAATCGGATTAAATTCTAGTTTTTCTAATTTATTGAAATAATTAATAGCTCAAATAAGCGACAATTATAATAGTAGTATTAAAAAAAGCAAAAAAAAAGCCTGTCATTTATGACAGGCTTTCTAATTTCAATATGCTGTATTGTAGTTAATTATACTACTTTTACATTCACTGCATTAAGTCCTTTGTCGCCTTGCTCTACGTCATAACTTACTTTGTCTCCTTCGGCTATATCGTCAGTTAATGCACTTTGATGTACAAATACATCTTTACCACCATCATCCGGTGTAATAAACCCAAATCCTTTTGTGTTATTGAAAAATTTTACTGTTCCGTTACTCATGTCTTATAAATTATAATTAGATGCAAATGTAGGGTTTTAGTTCGTTGAGCATCACACTTTAGCAAATGTTTTGTGATTTGTTTATCTATTTCTTTCCACTCATGTCCAGTTCCTAATCTTGACAACCCATTTAAATGGATTTAGGAAGTAGGTTTTGTGGTTACATTCATCTGTTAAAACTTGCTACCCTACTGCAAAAGAGTTGAACTCGGAAAGATAAAAACTAGAGTGATTATATAACGTCTCCTACCCTCCAAGTGGCATTTAGATTATCCTTAATTTGCTTAAATATTTTTAAAATAAATAAATAATAATTCAATTTTAGAATTAAATGATAACCTAAATGAAGGACACGAGATCATTAAAATGGATTATAAGAAAGGTTATGAGTTCAAATTCTTTAAGGTCGCCAGTATTACTAAATTTAGAAAGAATCTTACTTATAAATCTTTGGATTCGCAATAATATGAATTTGACTGAACAGAAAGTTGGAATGTGAATTCTTGGACTTTTACTTCAAACTCATACCAGAGGCTAGTTCGTATCAGACAGTTTCAGAGTCATTCCTAGACTCAGAATTAGCTCGTCAATATGTTCATCAATTTTGCTGTCTGATGTTTTACATGCAAGTACATATTAGTCGTGTGGTGCGCGAATATAATGTAATGACTATTAAAGTAAAATCCAAGAATTTAGATATTTTGGTTCTTAATAATTCCGTTAAGCCCTGATTTTATATGTTTTTCGTTTGTGTTTACCGCGTCTCCTTTTTTCCGGTCAATTACGTTCTCAATGTGGTTTTTCAAATCTAAATAAGCTGATATATTGTTGGGGATATTAAATGACTCCTATTTGTCAACAGTTGTGTAAACCAATAAAGTTGCTTTATGATTAAAGGAATTTCTAATAGTCAATTCTTGGTCTTGTGCGGAAGAAATCAATGGTTTTCTATCAAGGATTATAATTTCTCCTTTGAAATTCTCAACTGCTCCTAGAGCAAACAGGTACTATTTATTCCGAAAATCCCTCAAATTAACTTGTGCATGATCGGATGTAATCAATATCCTTTTCCTGTTGTAGATTTCATAATCGGTGCTTGAAGAAAGTTCAAAAATTATTTTTTTTTTACCGCCCTGATTGATGCCGCCTCTTGAATTTGATCGTACTATTTAATTATTTATTAACTTGAATTTTTCTAGTAATTACAGTTTGACCTGCCTCTATTTTGACAATGTATAGTCCAGTACTAAGGTCTTTAAGATTTAAAGTTGTTTTATGATTTGACCTCTGAAGGTTGCTGAATGAAGCAGATTTGATCTCCATCCCATTTAAATCATAAACATAAATATTGACATCTGAATTCTCGGTTAAACTGTAGTTCAAATTAATGAGTTCAGCCGCTGGGTTTGGGTAAAACAAAGTCGTTGCATTATCTATAAGATTTTCGTCAAAGGATGTAACCTTATTTTTCAATTCGATTAACTTACCACCATTGGAAAGTGACATCCATAGTCCAAAATCAGCCCCATTGTTGTTTTTGACAGGGTCCAAGAAGCCAGAAGCGACAATTGTAACTGCCTGTCCCCTCGTCGCTGATAAATCTGCAGGGTAAGTTTTGATCGGAGTTCCTGATGAAGCCAAAGCTACTTCTAGTTCATATTCAACTGGGTCTAATTCGAGGTAACCTTGGCTCATACTATATTCTAGATCATTTACCAATTCATTTATAGGTAATGAAAGTTCGTTTATGTCTACCATAGGTGCATCTGTTGCTCCATGAATTACCATTACATCGACTTTGTTAGAATTCATTGAAGCTTCGCGGGCATCCGCAATCGGAATGAGGTCAAACGCTTTAGGAGGAAAGTAATTTTCTGACCCAAAAATAATTACACCCGAGGCCATCAGAATGTATGTCCTTCCACTTTCTAAAACCAATGATTCTGAATAAATTGGAAAACTATTGTCTATACTTGACTTGGTATCAATATCCACAGTAAATTTAGCGGCACCAGGTACTTCAATGAATGGGGTGGAAGTTCTAAATTCAAAATCATCTAGAATTTTCTGGTCATCAAGATAAACATCTACAAAATCTGCAGCTGGAATTGCACAGTTATGAATCACCTGTATTCTTGCAGGAGTAAGATTTACTTCAGGATATATTTCAATTACTGATCCTGATGGAGTTACGGCCAACAATAGGAATGGGTTGTTTGGAGTTGAGCCGGTTGTATCAAGGTATCCAGATGCTGCAATAAACAAAACATTATCTTTGAAGGCACTCAGAGGTGCGATGAATTCTGCAGCACCGATACCCTGCTGCGTTTTTATCTGTAGATTATAATCTAAGGCAGCCAGATTAAGAAAACCTTTGGCTTGTCCAAATGAAAGGTCATTGACAATAGTGCCCGCAGGAATGCTTACTTCATCGACATCAACCATTGGCGCCCCAACTGAGCCGTGAAACACCTTTACATCTGTATTACCAGCTTTTGTTGCAATTTCTAAACCATCTGTAATAAAAAGGTCAAAATTTGTTCCGGGATCTCCCGCAGCCACAAGAACATACGACGCTTGCTGATTCAAGAAGAAACTTTTATGCATAACGGCATTGGTGGTATCTATACTTCCCGCAGCAGTAATGGAGACCGTGAAAAAGCCGGGTGTATTGATGAATGGCGTCGCATCTTTATATCTAAATTTTGACAATAATTTAGTTGATCCGGAGACACTACTAACCCATACATCCACTTCGGCTGCTGCTTTGGATGCCGAATTATGAATGATTTGCAATCGTGGAGCAGTTCCATTTTTTAATATTGGATTTAATTCAATTACAGTACCATCCGTTTGGACCACTAAAAACTTAAACGGGATATTCGGTGTAATCCCCGTTGTGTCTAGATATCCGGTTGCTACAATAAAAAGGGCCTTACCTCGATAGATACTTAACGGAACAAAAAAGTCTGCTAATTTTGTTCCATTCGTTTTTTGCACTCGCAAGACATTGTCCAGTGGGTTTAAATTAGCATAACCATTAGATTCTTTATACTTCAGGTTATTAACCAGTGAACCTAAAGGAATTGATATTTCTGAGATGTTTACGGCTGGGGCATCCATACTTCCATGAAATATACTAACACTGGTTTGGTAGAATACTTTTGCTGTTTCTCTACCACCATTTAAAACCATGTCAAAATTATTAGCGGCGTCGCCTGAAAGAACCATAACATAGGTTGAGTCATAAGTAATCTGTGGCTGGCCAAATGTATCTTTAAAGAAATACCCCGAAGTGTCAATACTGCCTGTGGGAGTTACATAAAAGGTTAAGTCCCCATAGATTAATGGGAAAGTCGAAAATGCGGTAGCTTTTTTATAGCTCAGTCCAGTAGTTACCTTTTGCAATATAGGGTAATTCGCCAACTTACACCAAATATCAACAGTTTCAGCAGATAGTGCTGTTACATTATGAATGAACTGTATACGGGGCCCGTGGCTTGCGAAGGAGCTAATAGTAGACAATGTCAATAAAGAAACTAACCAGACTAATAAAAAAGAAGTTTTCATATTATTTATAAGTTTACAATTTTTAATGACCAATAAACAAACCTAAACAAGAAAAGTTTAGAAATACTGTTAGATAATTAACCAGAAGATAAATTTAACTGTCATGCGGATTTAAATAATTTCACCTTTCGAATTACAAGATAATTAACTGAACACAAAAACGCTTCGGGTTTAAACCCCAACCGCTATTGCTTTTAAGAGCGCTAGACTTGAAGCACTATACGAACCGACATCTTCTACTTTTGGTCTACTAAAAAAAGTGTACCGTTATAAAGGCAAGTACAATAACACTTGCTAAACCAATTAGTATTTTTTTTATCATGATCTTGTTTTTTTAAACAAAAGTAGAGGATAGGTTTGAGTCAAAAATTACCCTATGGTAAGAAATTTATTTTTTTGCTTTTTCCACTCTTATACGGCCTTGTTGGCATTAGTTATTTTTTTAAAATCGTTGTGTTTACGATGTCATTATTTTGGTTAAATACTCTCATATGATAGGCGCCAGATGGTTGATTACCAATATTTAATGTATATGTTTTGGAATTTAAATCTTTTTCAAATATCAGCCTACCTGTCATACTAAATAGTTCTATTTTCGAAAGTTGACCTTCCCCTATGCTTATATTAACTGCATCATTTGATGGGTTTGGATATACGCTTGCATTGAAAGGTGCGAATTCTTCAATACTTAACGTAGGTTGTCCCTTACTAACATTTACACCTACACTGTCATGAACAAACGCCCAACTTCCTAGAAAGGTTCCTGGTATTACTTCTCTTATTTCCCAATATAATTGATCTTCTATTAAACATGCAACACCAGCTGAATCATTGGTTAAAAGTGCAGTAACATTTACAGTATCGGTAATTGGAATATTATGATTAAACATAAAGTCACTGTTATCCACCAAAGTATCTTCAGCAACAATATAACCATTCACATATGCAATCTTCCATACAATAACATTTTCAGTTCTTGGCAAAGTTAAATAATGTCCGGGATGATATAATTTAATCAAACCAGTATCAGATACATTAACAATTAAGTTCATCATATCACAACCGACTTGTGCTTGTGTTGTTTGAGTTAGCCCGAAAGCAATAACTAGTGTAAATAGAAAATTTTTCATATTGTTTAATTTTAACAGACTGCGAATATGCCACAGTTCTTTAAAAAGCACTTCACGCCTAGAGGTGAAAACATAAAATTTATCTATAAAAGAGGAATTTAATCAACAGAAGCAGAGTTGTTAGAAATTTTAATTGCTTCCAATAACAATGAAATCTTTTTGTATTTTGATTCTTTGATCTCGAAATATTCATACATTCTTCTCAAGGAAGACCCAATTCCATCGATACTCATAAAAGCTTTTTCGGCTATTTCTTTATTCGTACTTACGGGGTCGTCCAATAAAATTTGTAATACCTTCCAGTCTGTTTCATTTAAGTTTTTATCCAGCTTCGTTTCTAATTTCTTTCTAGATAACTCAAATTTATTAGAATCTACGAACAATTCTTTACTCGTATTTAGCTTGAGGTTCTTTATTTCCTCCAGCAATAGATGTCTTCTTTTTTTGTTCTTTTTATTATTCGAGAGAAAATAGAAGAGAAGACTTGCAATTAATAGTACAGATATTGCAACAATGCCAAATGTTCTTTTAAGTTGACTGACTATAAGCATCGCCTTTTCCTTTTCACTTTTTAGTTTGCTCTCATTTAGCCTTAGCTCATAATCGCTTTTAACAGTTTCTCTTGCAACAGCATAACTGTTTTTTTTGATTTGAATAGTGTCTTGATATGCTGTATGCAGCTCAAGCATTTTAAGTGACAGGTTAAATTTGTTTTGGTATTTGTAGCATTTATAAAGAAGCTCGTAAAGTTCGTTCTTTGATTCTATCGATGCGCTTTTTAGCTGGTCGGCCTCTATGGCCTCAGCTTTTATTGCTGCTAAATCTATGTTGGATTCAAAAGTTAGTTGCGCTATAATTATTTGCGCATTTAAAATTTCATTTTCATTTTTAAGTTCCGCAGTGAGGGCTAAGTTTTTTTTGGCAAATCCCTCTGCAACCTTGAGTTGGTTTAACTTCAGATGAATCTTAGCCAATAGGGCATAACACCCTGCCCTTAATACCTTATCATCTTTTTGCTTCAGAAGTTCAAGCGCTCGGTTAAAAAAAGCTTTCGCCGCCAAATACTCTTCCTGTTTAAAGTGTATTGAACCAATATTCATTTGATTGATTGGTGTCGCTGTTCTATTAGCGTCAATGGTTTGGTAGACTTCGATAGATTTATGATAATAATCCAGTGCTAAATCATAATTGCCAATTAGCTCGTTAATTTTGCCTAAACTCGAAAGCATCACGGCTTCAAAAGACCTTTCTTCATGCTCTTTAAAGATTTTAAGAGCATCATAATAAGAACGCGTTGCTTCCAGAAATTTTGCTTGTTCTAAAAAAATATTTCCTAAGTTACCAGTAACAATTCCTTTCAGCACTGGATTATTCAATTGTTCTGCAAGGACAGAAGCATCTATGTAAAGTTTTTTTGATTTTTCTAACTGACCTTTGTCTCGGTAAATGTTTGCTTGACTTACAAGGACTCCATAGATTTTGCGAAGTGCATTCTTTTCTTTAGCCAATTCATAGTAATACTCTAAGGCTAGTAAAGCCGAGTCAGCCTGCACGCGTTGATTGAGGGAAAAATAATTTTCTAGCGCACTAAATCTAACAGAGTCAGTTTGTGTTTCATCTTCCCAAATTATTCTTAAAGAGTCGCCTTGACTTTGGGAATAAGTCAATGATATACTCGCCAAGAGCAAAACGATTATTATGAGTTTTACCTTTTTCAAATTGAATTTTTTAATGATTGCCAACGACTCGCTAAAACAACCTTTCCTGAAAATCAGGTCTTATTTCGCCTATAGATTTAATAAATTTTTAAACTATCCTAAAAAAGGATAACGATATTCCTTTGCAGGAACAAAAGTTTCTTTAATCGTTCTTGGAGAAGTCCAACGAACCATATTTAATAAAGAACCAGCTTTGTCATTTGTACCAGAACCACGACCGCCACCAAAAGGTTGCTGTCCAACAACAGCACCTGTAGGTTTGTCGTTGATATAGAAGTTGCCAGCAGCATTTTCCAATTTTTTCATGGCTAAATCAATTGCGTATCTATCTCCACTCATAATCGATCCAGTAAGAGCATATTCTGAAGTTTCGTCTAATAACTCTAAGGTAGCTTCAAATTCATTGTCTTCATAAGTGAATATAGTCATTACAGGGCCAAAAATCTCTTCACATATAGTTTTGAATTTTGGGTTATCAGTAACGATTACAGTAGGCTCAATAAAATAGCCTTTCGATTTATCGTAGTTTCCACCAACAACAATTTTGGCATCACTTGCATTTTTAGTAAAATCAATGAATCCAGCAATTTTATCAAAAGCTCTTTCGTCAATTACTGCATTTATAAAGTTTCCGTAATCAGCTGGGCTCCCCATTTTAAAAGAATTTACATCTTCTATGACACGATTAATTACCGCTTGTGCAGTTGATTTAGGTAAATAAGCTCTTGAAGCTGCAGAACATTTTTGACCTTGAAATTCAAAAGCACCTCTAGAAATTGAAGTAGCAACTTCTTCTACATTGGCACTTTTATGAACCATAATAAAATCTTTTCCACCAGTTTCTCCAACTATTCTTGGATAGGTTCTGAAATTTTCAATGTTGTTTCCAATCTCTTTCCATAAGTGACGGAATACACCAGTTGAACCTGTGAAATGAAGTCCAGCTAAATTTCTGTTTTTAAATACCACATCGCCAGCAGTAGGTCCGTCAACAGTAACCATATTGATAACTCCAGCAGGCAATCCAGCTGCTTCAAACAACTCCATAATCACTTTGGCAGAATATATTTGCGAATCAGCTGGTTTCCATACAACTGTGTTTCCCATCATTGCAGGCGCAGCACATAAGTTTGCAGCAATAGATGTAAAATTAAATGGTGAAACCACAAATACAAAACCTTCTAAGGGACGGTATTCTAATCTATTCCAAATACCTGGAGCAGATTCCGGTTGATCCGTATATATCTGTTGCATAAAACCAACGTTGAATCTAAAAAAGTCAATTAATTCGCAAGAAGCATCAATTTCTGCTTGCATGGCATTTTTACTTTGTCCTAACATGGTTGCGGCATTCATTCTAGCACGGAATGGTCCAGCTAATAATTCAGCAGCTTTTATAAAGATGGAAGCTCTATGTTCCCAACTCAAATTTGCCCATTGGTCTTTTGCTGCTAATGCAGCATCAATTGCAGCCTGTACGTGAGATGCGTCACCCATATTTCCATGACCAATTACGTGGGCATGTTCGTGAGGAGAACTTAAGGGTAATTTGTTTTCAGTGGTAATTTCTTTTCCACCAATATACATAGGCACATCCGTGATGCTATTACGCATTTCGTCGTAAGCAGCTTCAAGTTCTGCTTTTTCTGGTGAACCAGGGGCGTAACTTTTTACCGGTTCGTTTTCTGGAAAAGGGACATTAAAAACTCCGTTAGGCATATCTTTTTATTTAAAATTAAACGCTAAAATTTTGAGCGCGCAAAGATACAAGGAATTTCAAAACTCAATAAGGTTTCGTTGGGTATAAGTTAAGAGTCTTTTTTGACCTAAACAGATCAGAATTATTCGAATAAAAATAGATTGAAATTAACTTTTCGGTAGTCCAGTTTAAGATGATTACAATTCTTTTGATGCAACACTTGGTGCACCCGTAACCGATTCATCGATTATAGTTCCAGAACCATAATAATGCATACTGCTTGCGCCACTTAATTTTGGTGTTATCTTTCCATTACAAAGTATTGAAATATCGGAAGCTTGAACTTTCAATTGCGTTTGAACTGTTAATGCTTTTCCCTTTAGATTTGAAGCACCACTTAATTCACAAGCCATATTTTGGGTTGCTCCCATTAATTTAAAAGACGAGGCACCAGAACCTTGTAATCTTAGGTTTTTGCATTTTACTTTTGCTTTAAAATTAGAAGCGCCAGAAGCAGAAACCTTCAAATCAACTGTTGTTAAGGAAGAGCTAAAGACTTGAGCTGCACCGCTAATTTTAACGGTTTCTATATTAGGAGTGTAAATTATTACAGATATTTTTAAATTTTTCTACGACTTACCACTTTTTAATCCGATTTTTAAAACGGAACCCGACTTTTCGATTACCAAAAACTCTTTGAGGTTGTCGTTATGGTTTACAATCACTTTGTACTCAACTGCTTGTACTATCTGAGCTGAAATGGCATGGCTTAAGTCAATTCCATTAAAATCAGAAATGTCAAAGCTGGATTTAACAATTGAATCCGATTCTTTTACACTGGCAAAAGAAATGCAGATATGGGATGTGAAAAGGTAAGAGTTGAAGCGAACAGAAGCAGATTGTTTTTCATAATAATAGGGGTGTCTAACAGATTCAATTAATAAAATTTAAAATCAAGGCAATAAATAGACCGTAACTTCTAGACTTTTTTAAATGGCGCAATGGTTTTGTGAATGGGAAGTGAAGTGGCAGATGGTGGAATTGAATCATAAAATATTCGAGTATTTGGCTGCAATAACCGAAACCCACTTTCATTTTTCAACCTACATTTGCTAAACATGAAAACACTCTTTGTTGATGTAATTCTCCCTTTGCCATTGCCTCAGCTTTTTACATACAGGGTTCCTCAAAACTTGAACAATTCTGTGCAAGAAAGGGTGAGAGTGGTTGTTCAATTTGGACGATCTAAAATGTATTCGGGGCTTGTGGCCAATATTCATGAAAAAGCGCCTGAAAATTACCAAGCTAAATACATTGAGCAAGTACTTGACGATAAGCCAATTGTACTTTCCTTTCAACTCAAATTTTGGAAATGGTTGGCTAAATACTACATGTGTTCTTTGGGCGAAGTATTGAATGTTGCCTTACCATCAGGGTTTAAATTGAGCAGTGAAACTATCCTCCACATTCACCCAAGTTTTGAAGGGGATTATAAAATTTTAAACGACAAAGAGTATTTGGTAGCTGAGGCTCTCGAAAACAACGACCAACTTACCTTGCAGGAGGTTAGCGATATTTTAGGGCAAAAAACCATTATGCCTATTATTAAAAACTTAATTGAGAAGCGGGTTGCCATTTCGGCAGAAGATTTAAAACTGAGGTATAAACCTAAAATAGTAGAGTATGTTCGGTTTACTCAAAAATACAGAATTGAAGAGAATCTAAGAGAGGGATTTAATGTTTTGTCTCGTGCGCCAAAACAATTAGAGGTTTTAATGACCTATATAAAATTGAGCACATGGCATTCCCTTGATCCTAAGGAAATAAAAAAAACACAACTATATAAAGAAGCTGAAGCATCACTTTCTCAGTTAAAATCCTTAATTGAAAAAGGTTTTTTAGAAATTTACGAAAAAGAAGAAGGCCGGCTATCGTCATTTAGTAAAGAAATTGATAAAGAAAATGAGCTCAACGAATTTCAAGTTGAAGCGCTTAGTAGCATAAAAGATCAATTTGAAAAGCTTCCAGTAGTTTTATTGCATGGAATTACGTCATCGGGTAAAACGGAGCTTTATATTCAACTAGCGAAAGAGCAAATAAAAAAAGGTAAAAAAGTAATATACCTCGTTCCGGAAATTGGTTTAACCACCCAATTGGTAAACCGATTAAAAGTTCGCTTTGGTGATAGGCTGGGCGTTTATCACAGTAAATTCAGCCAAAACGAAAGAGTTGAAATTTGGAACAACGCGATTTTTAACGATAGCTATGACATAATAATTGGCGCTCGTTCTACCTTATTTGTTCCGCTGGATAATTTAGGGCTAATAATAGTGGATGAAGAACATGAAAGTTCTTACAAACAAAATGATCCACAACCCAGATACCATGCAAAAGACGCAGCCATTGTTTTAGGAATACAAACAAACGCTAAAGTGCTGTTAGGTTCGGCTACTCCGAGCATTGAATCTTATTATAATGCAAAAAAAGAAAAAATAGGACTTGTTTCATTGACCCAACGTTTTGGCAATGTAGAATTACCTCAAATCCATGTTGCAGATTTAAAAGAATCGCATAAGAATCATATGATGAAAGCCGACCTTAGTTCGGAATTGTATGAGGCCATGAAAGTGGTTTTAGAAAGAAAAGAGCAAGTTATTTTGTTTCAAAATAGACGTGGTTTTTCACCAGTTATGCGATGCGAAACTTGTGGTTGGATGCCAGAATGTAAAAGTTGCGATATTACACTCACTTACCATAAATTTAAAAATCAATTGAGCTGCCATTATTGTGGCTATGCTGTTCCAGTTCCGAAAAATTGCGGTAAATGTGGTTCAGAGAAACTTCGCTTAGCTGGGTTTGGAACAGAAAAAGTAGAAGAAGATTTAGAAATATTTTTTCCTGACCACAAAATAATGAGGATGGATTTGGATACCACTCGAAACAAAAACTCCTACCAGCGTATTATTCAAGATTTTGAGGACGGTGAGATTGATGTTTTAGTTGGGACGCAAATGATTTCTAAAGGTTTAGATTTTGATAAAGTTAGTCTAGTTGGTATTTTAAGTGCAGACACTATGTTGAGCTATCCTGATTTTAGAGCATTTGAAAAATCCTATCAATTAATGACTCAAGTTGCAGGACGATCCGGCAGAAAAAGCAAACGAGGACACGTAATTGTTCAAGCTTTTGAGCCCAATCATTTTATTATTCGTAAATTGGTAGAAGGGGATTATGAAGGAATGGTTAAAGATCAATTAATACACAGAAAACAATTTGATTATCCGCCATACAGCCGAATGATTAAATTAACTCTAAAACATAAAATTCAGCAAACTGTTCAAAGTGCGAGTCAAAATTTAGTATTCGACTTGCGGAAAATATTGGGCTCAAGGGTATTGGGGCCTGAAACTCCTGGAATTTCTAGAATTCGAAATTTATATTTAGAAAACATAATTGTAAAACTTCCGAAATCAGGATCTAACGAAGAAATGAAGGCTAAAATTAACGCCGTTATTAAAGATTTTTCCAACCAAACACAATTTCGTTCATTGAGGGTGGTGATTGATGTAGATCCAATCTAATTTTAATCCGATGAATTTCATTTAATTTGCATTTCAATCTGCTTTTGAACTCACTTGACTGGATAGACTAATTTCCACACTACTGTGCTTTTTTTAATTTGGCAATTAAATGCCTAAAAGAAGCATAAGCAAAGCTTTAAAAGCCGCTACTCTCAAAAAAACGGGATAGTTATAGGCATGAAGTTGAGGTTACACTGGGAGCTACTGGTTATAACCGAGAGCTTGGTGGAAATGAAGGAAAAGCAAAATAATTTTCACCAAAAGACACGGAAATAAGTCAAACAAAATTTGGGTTTTCGTTGGAATATAGATACAATGTTAGAAGATTATGTATCGGCTCGACCACAGTTTTTTTTATATTAAAGTATGCGGTAGCGACCTTCTTAAGAAAAACCCAGAAAGGAGTTACATAAACCTTGGTTTTAATTCCACAGTTGCAGAATTTTCAGTATTGGGCGAGTTTCACATTCTTAGGGCAAATAGATGGCATGGGTATTATCAAAAAGTAACGATAGTTTTTTTTGGAGGAATTACACTAACTTATACATCAATAATCAGGCCTCACGGTATACATAAAAAACGAAAAAGAGCGAGGTTTTAGTAAATTAATTCTACATTTAAAAAAAACCTTCGTGTTTACTATATTGAAAGTAATGACTTAATTTAGACCAAATTATTTTTGAGTGAAACACTTAACTTTTATATTTCTTTTTATAGGTATTATTTCCGCCGAATCCTTTGGCCAATACTACAGTAAGGCTAACGCGTGGCGTAAAACAAAACATGAGTTTGTTACTGGCATTGGAGTTGGCAACTATTTAGGTGATCTCGGTGGTGGATCAGGTGGGGGACGACCGTGGTTGTTGGATTTGGAGTTTAGTCAAATGAAGTTTTCATGGAATATGGGCTACCGTTTAAACATGAGTTACCGGCTTGCAACTAGACTTAATTTTGCTTGGGTAAAAGTTGCTGGGAGCGATCAATTAACGAGTAACCCGGAACGATTATATAGAAATTTATCCTTCAAATCGAACATCTATGAAGGTTCGATATTGTTCGAGTATTATATTTTTAGAGCCAAACCTGGGCATATATATCATATTAAAGGGGCGAAAGGAATGAAAGGGGTACCATTAGATGTAATCGCTTTTGTTGGTGTGGGAGGCTTTTTTTTTAATTCTAAGGCCGATGGAGTGAAGTTGGCCAAATTGGGAACGGAAGGGCAAGGATTAGAAGGTGGCGAAAAACCCTATTCGCCTGTTTCTGTGAGCTTTCCGTTCGGATTTGCTGTTAATTACGTTTATTATCAAAACATTAAAATCGGATTAGATTTTTCTTATCGCTTTAGTCTTACCGATTATATTGATGATGCCAGTACAACTTATTATGACAACGATAAATTACGTGCAGCTAAAGGCGATTTTACTGCCGATTTAGCAGATAAAACTGATGGGTCAAAACCAGGGAACTCTTCAGCTGGAGCGCCTAGAGGCAACCCAAAAAACAAAGATCATTTTCTGACTGTAATGGTTAATGTTACTTATAATTTATCTTCGCTAAAATCAAAAAATCATAGACCGGGTGGAAGGCACTCGTTTAACAAAAAACGAAAAAGAGCTAGATTTTAGTTTGGTGTTTTATCAATTTAAGATACAAGATTTCAGAATTTACTATTTTCCTCGTCCACTTCTTCTTTCCTTTCGAGCCTTTGCCTGTTCTTCAGCATCGGAGTGAAAAAAGTATCGAAAATCAAGGGTTAAGTAATTCCCATTAGTTATATTTAAAATGCGAGTTGGACTTGATTTTGGGTCCGTAGAATCGTATTCATATTGAACTAAAAAACCATACATATCTCCAAACGTTCTGTGGTATGTACCGCCAATATAAAATGCACCAAGTTTTTTAGTTCGCCATTCCCAACCAATATTTGCTGTTAAGGCTCCTTGCAACCAGTTATTGCGTTGACCTTCCATAAAAAGTTTCCTGTCACCACTAATTACCGCTACATTACTTGGTAATATATCAGCAACAAATCCAAATGAAACATCCATAAAAATTTCTTTATTTAGCTGAACGTAAACCAACCCTTGAATGGGAATTTCATAGGCTGTAGTTGCAAACTCTCGTTCAAAAAAGTAATTATTGCTTAGGTCATTCACAGTCATTTTGAAATTTCGTTTGGTAAATGAAATCCCTGTTTCCAAAGCAAACATTTTAGTGAAGTTATGACGAATGACCATTCCTGCGTTGTAACCGAAGAGTTTGGTTACTTCGTATTCAATATTGTTTTCTTTTTCGATAGACTCTCCTTCATTAATAAGACTACCAGCAATCATTGGTTTATAGGTAAAACCAAATGTGGTCAGGTTTTTTTGCCCCTTACAGATTAGAGTAAAAGCCAAAAGCAACATTAAAAGTATATGTTTAAAAAAACTATTCATTTGCGAGGTCGCTAAAGTAAATAAATGACTTCAAGCTTTACATTTGTTTTAGTGTTTGGAACAATGGATTTTTAAACGCGAATTTTTATTAATTTTTTATATTCAATTGATTGAGTTTAACAGTTTATAAATCATCAGCAGGGTCTGGTAAAACTTTTACTTTGGTAAAAGAGTATTTAAAAATAGCTCTTAAAAATGCAAATGCCTCCGGATTAAAATCAATATTGGCACTTACGTTTACAAATAAAGCTGCTCTTGAAATGAGAGCGCGCATTATTAAGTATTTAAATGAGCTTACCGATGACAAGCTACGTTCGAAAAGTGATATGTATAGAATATTGCTTGCCGATAAATATTTAAATTTGAGCGAAGAAGAATTGATTTCTAGATCCAATAAATTACTTCACCAATTGTTGCATCAATATTCTTCTTTTTCAGTGAGTACTATCGATAGGTTTAGTCATAGTGTTATTCGAACTTTTTCAAATGAATTAGGACTTTCCCAGAACTTTGAAGTCACTTTGGAAATAAAAGAAATTTTATTAGATGCAATTGAAAACCTTATAGGACGAGCTGGAAAAGAAAAGGAATTAACTGATTTTCTTATTCGCTTTTCCCTCGATCGGATTGAGAACGATAAGAGTTGGAAAATAGAAGATGAAATATTTAACTCTAGCCAATTTATTTTAAATGAAGATGCGGAAGAATATTTAAAACCTCTTTCTGAATTATCCTTAACCGAGTTAAGTGCTATTCAAAAGAAACTGCTGAAAAGTGTGGCGAAATTTGAGAATTCATTAATTGAAGACTCAGAAAATGCTTTAAAACTAATTTCTGATTCTGGGCTTGAAATAAAAGACTTTTATTTTGGAGCTACTGGAGGTTTGCCTTCCTACTTTAAAAAACTGATACGATTAGATTTTAAAAAACTAGAAGGTGCTAGAGTATTAAAAACAATAGATGAAGATGTTTGGTATACATCCAAAACAATGCCTGATGTTGCAGCAAAAATTGACTCTATAAAGGACGAATTAGTAGGCTATTACGCTAAGACTAAAAAATTAATCCAAAATGAATTTCCCATTTATGTTATAGAAACGGGTGTACTCAGTAATTTTTATGCAACATCACTTATAAATGAGGTTTATAGAGAATTTAAAAGATTAAAAGTAGAAAGAAATGTTTTACCAGTTTCTGATTTTAACAAACTGATTAGTAGCATAGTAAGTAAGCAGGAAGCGCCTTATATCTATGAGCGAATTGGGAATCATTTCAATAATTTTCTTATTGATGAGTTTCAAGATACATCGCGGCTTCAATGGCAAAATTTAATGCCCTTAATTGAAAATAGTTTAGCAACAGGAAACAGCAATTTGGTTGTTGGAGATGGTAAGCAAGCTATTTATAGATGGCGTGGAGGCGAAGTAGAGCAGTTTGTGAAATTTCCATACATAAGAGGCATGGAAAACTCAAAGATATTGAGCGAGAGAATTGAAAACATAAGGCTATCAGTCAAAGAATTTAAATTGGGCACCAATTATCGCAGTAAAAAAAATATTGTGGAGTTTAACAATCGCTTGTTTTCTAATATTGTAGAAGGAAAAGAGGATATAATAAAATCTATTTATAAAGAAATAAACCAGAAATATTTACCGCAAAATGAAGGTGGATATGTGGAGGTGAAAGTAAAAGATGAAAAAGATGAAAACGGAGAAAGTTTCGATGAATTTAATTTAAGGGAAACGATAATTGCCATTGAATCCGCAATTAAACAGGGTTATAATTATGGTGACATTGCAATATTGACAAGGAAAAACCCTAGTCTTTTGTATTTAGCGGATGAACTTTCGTCTCAAGGAATCCCAATCGTAAGTTCTGAGGTTTTATTGGTAAACAAATCGCCAAAAGTTAGATTACTCAATACGTATTTAAAATTATTACTGAACCCCAACGATAGGCACGAGCAACTTAGGTTCCTGTTTTTACTGAAACGAGTACACGAGATAGATGTTGATCCATTTCCATTGGCTCAATCCATCATGAAGGACACCACTAAGGAAAACTTTATTCTAATTGTAGGTTCTTTGGGTTTTGAAATTTCCTTAGATCAGTCCTTATATACTGACGCTTACGAAATAATGGAACAAGGGATTGTTGAATTGAAAATGAATGCAAGAGCTGATGATTATTTATTAGCCTATTTAAACGTTGCACATGAATATTTTCTGAAAAATGGCGTGTCCTTATCTGGGTTTTTACGCTATTTCGAGGAAAATAATCACAAGTTTAATCTTGCCCTTCCGGAAGGTATAAATGCAGTAAAATTGTTGACTATTCATAAAGCTAAAGGCTTAGAATTTCCAGTTGTTATTTTTCCATTTTCCAATTATAAATACAATTTTCAGCGAACCATGTGGGTTAGTTTTAAAGGGGAAATAGAAGGTTTGCCAAGTTTTAAAATCAACAAGAATAGGGATTTGGCCCTCACTTCATTTTCTAATCAAATGGAAATGGAAGATACCAATTCCATGCTCGACGAACTCAATATATTTTATGTGGTTTGTACTAGAGCCGTAGATCAATTACACATTATTACGAGTAAAAATGGGCGGAATAAAAATTTTAGTGCCTTGTTTTTACCAACACTAGAAAAAATGGATTCCTGGAAAGGTGAACTTTCATTTTCTTATGGAAAGAAACAATATCGGAAGAAGGAAGACAATGAAAGCGATAAAATTTCGGAAACACAGCTTTCAAGTATGCATAGCTATCCCGAGTTGAAACGTTTTAATTACCTTTTTCCAGAAAAAAACGAAACCCAAGAAAAAGAAATAAACGCACGACGATTTGGCGAATGGTTGCATTATTCTATGGCAAATATTATTTCGCTAAAAGATATAGATTCCGCCGTTAAAAGAACCGTCACCAAGTTTCAGATAAAACAATATAGCAGCGATTTGCTGCTAAGTACAATTTCAGGAATGTTACAGAATCCGAAAATCGCATCTTTTTTTGATGCAGATGAAGTCAAAACAGAGGTTGAGTTTATAAATGATAAAGGAAAAATAATTCGTCCTGATAGAGTAGTGGTTTTAAATGGTCAACGAATTGTTATTGATTATAAAACTGGTAAAGAATTGGAGGAACATAAAATCCAAATTTTGGAATACAGGGACGTAATTTCACAAGTCTATAAAGAGCCTGTATTGGCACGTTTAATTTATACGGAGAATGCCAAATTAATAGAAGTATTATGATGGCGGAAATAAAACATTGGAACGACCTATCTAAGGTTGAGCTTTATGATTTACTACAACTGAGAACGGAAGTTTTTGTAGTGGAACAAAATTGCCCTTACCAGGAATGTGATGGAGCGGATAAAAGGGCTTTTCATGTATTGATGTATGAAGAAGAAAACTTGATTGGAACTGCTAGAATTATTCCTATCCAGAATAACCAAGTGGCTTTGGGGAGAATTGTAGTAAAAAAAGAAAAAAGAGTAGAAGGGTTTGGAAAACGACTTATGAAAATCAGTTTGGACTATGTAAAAGAAAACCTTAAACCGGACTTGATTATTATGTCGGCTCAAGTATATCTTATAAATTTTTATTCTGGTTTTGGATTTAAAACAATAGGCAACGAATATTTAGAAGACGATATTCCACACATAAAGATGGAGTTGGAATCTTAATATACCTTTCAAATAAAATTATCAAATTCTTCCTTTTCTATTTCAGACCACAAATTATCGAAACATTCCACCATGTCTTTAATTCTGATTTTTTCCGGAAATTGATTGGCAATTACATGATGTTTATGGATTTTAGATCCAATTTTTTGTTTTTCCTCAAACTCCATTTTAGAAATTATTTTAAAATAGGACATACCATTAAAGTACTTTCTGTAAACGGGGTAATTCATATTTCAAAATTATGGTAAAGCACACATTCCTTTTGATTTTCTTTGCACAGCAAAAAATAGGTATATGAAAATAATTTTCGCCACAAATAATGCGCACAAACTCCATGAAGTTAGGTCTTTACTTGGAGATAGTATAGAATTACTTTCTTTAAACGATATTGGGTTTAAAGAAGAAATCCCTGAAACACAACCTACTATTGAAGGAAATGCTTCACAGAAATCGCATTACATTTTCGAGAGGTACAATGTGCCGGTTTTTGCCGATGACACCGGATTAGAGATAGAAGCTTTAAACGGAGAGCCCGGAGTTTATTCTGCGCGTTATGCAGGACCAAATTGTTCTTTTCAGGATAATTGCGACAAAGTTCTTTTTAATTTGAAAGCGAAAAGCAATAGAGTAGCCCATTTCAAAACAGTTGTTTCATTAATAATCGATGGGAAAGAAACTCAGTTTGAAGGGATAGTAAGCGGAAAGATGCTGGAAGAAGGAAGAGGTAATGACGGCTTTGGATACGATCCTGTTTTTCAGCCCGATGGATTTCAAGAATGTTTTGCTGAAATGAGTTTGGAGCAAAAAAATAAAATTAGCCATAGGGGAATTGCTGTTAGGAAATTGGTTGAGTATTTAGGTGGTAATTTGGTTTAACGCAAATTAGAAGCACTAAATATTTACATTTCTTTTGCTTAGAGATTTTTCATGTCTTTATTATAAAAAGAACGGAATCGAGTGTGGAGAAACTGATACAACATCACAAGTAATGCAGATAGATTCTTCCTTGGTAGAACCCGGAAAATTTGAGAAGGTTGATAAATATAACATTTATCCCAATCCTGCCAAAAGTGAGATTACAGTTTCAATTCATCTTAATGGTCAGCCTTACCAGTTAAGCGTCTATAGTAGTATAGGGTAATTCCTGTCATTAGGAGAGCATTATAATGAGTTGTTTATTATAAATATTGAAAGCTTTCAAAAAGGGGTACTTTACCTTCATATTCAAAGTACTGGATCTATTAAAAAAACTTCAATTTGTAAAAGAATAGGTGCGAGATTCTTTATTCAATTTTAACCACATTTGTAACATGAAAATTTTTCTTTATTTTTCACTTGCTTTTGTTCTTGCAAAATCGGGTTGTACAGCAAGCAATGTGGATTCAAATTCTACTTCGAAACAAGAAAAAACAGAAACTTCCAATTCTAAGGTTGAGTCGGTTCAAATTGCATTTTACAACGTAGAAAACCTTTTTGATACCATAAATGAAGCCGGAAAAAATGATGGTGAGTACACTCCTGAAGGGAAAAAGAATTGGAATTCAAAAAAGTATAAGGAAAAACTAGAACATCTCAATCAAGTTATTGCTTCCATTGATTCTTCTGGAGAATTGCTGGCAATTGGAGTTGCGGAAATAGAAAATTTGAGGGTGCTCCAAGATCTCATAAACTATAGTTTTATGAAAGAAAGAGGATTTCAAATTGTACATCAAGAGAGTCCTGATTTTAGAGGAATTGATGTTGCCTTCATGTACAATGCTAATAAAATGAAAATTACAGGTAGCGAATGGATCAATATAAACTTACCCGAAAAAGGAAAAACCACAAGAGAGATTTTAAGAGTAGATGCAGAATTGAAAAGCGAAAACATAACTTTTTATATAAACCATTGGCCTTCACGTTGGGGTGGTCAAGAAAAATCGAATCCAAAAAGAATTGCAGCTGCACAAGCATTGAGGAAAAATATTGATAAAAAATGGAGTGATAACCCAAACGAACACATAATTATAATGGGAGATTTAAACGATTATCCCAACAATGAGAGTGTTATGACAGTTTTGAAAGCTGATTCCACAACTTCTGGAGCTTTATACAATACCACTTGGCAATTGCATAAAGAGGATAACATAGGTAGTCATAATTACAAAGGGAAGTGGGGGATGTTAGATCAAATTATAGTTTCTAATTCATTTATGCCATTTGTAGATAGCGTTTATGTTTTTAAGAAAAACTGGATGTGTTACCAAAATAAAAAGGGGAAATGGTTGCCTTCGAGAACTCATAGTGGACCTAAATATTATGGGGGATATTCAGACCATTTACCTGTAATAATCAAAGTAGAAAAGTAGAATATTGACATGAATTTTTTTGATCCCAAATTGGATGAATACGTAGTTGAACATTCTGAAAAAGAATCGGAATTATTGCAAGAATTAAATAGAGAAACACATCTAAAAATTCTTATTCCTAGAATGATTGCAGGACATTATCAAGGGCGTGTTTTAAGTATGCTTAGCCATATGATAAGCCCCAAATCCGTATTGGAAATTGGAACTTATACAGGCTATTCTGCTCTTTGTTTTGCAGAAGGACTTCAAGAGGGAGGAGAAGTTCATACGATAGATAATAACGAGGAATTAAAAGATATGCAATCTCGCTTTTTTGAACAAAGTGAATACCGAAGCAGTATCAAACAACATGTTGGTAATGCTTTGGATATAATTCCACAAATTGAAGGTAATTTTGATTTGGTGTACATTGATGCCGATAAGGAAAATTATTCCAATTATTTTGATTTAGTCATTGATAGAGTTCCATCTGGGGGTTATATAATAGCAGATAATGTGCTTTGGAGTGGTAAAGTGATTGAGGAATTAGACCCTAAAGATGAAGAAACCAGGATGCTGATGGTGTATAACCTAAAAATTCAGAACGATGATCGAGTGCAAAACGTGCTTTTCCCTCTTCGAGATGGATTAATGATAGCAAGAAAGAAATAATATATTAAAAAACAAAAATGAAGAATATTGTAATTACCTTATTAATAAGCAGTTTAACTTTTGTTTCTGCTGCAAAACAAAAACAAGGAATTACTGAAGTTTCTGGAAAATCAAGTGTGAGTGTGGCGTCAAATCAAGTGGTTTTTAGCCTCACGATAAAATCATCCAATGTATCCTTTTCAAAATGTTTGGATGAATTAAATGCTCAGGTAACAAAACTAAAGTCAGAAACATCAGCTAAAGCTGCCGGTGTTGAAATTGCTAGAATTAAGAAAACATCTTATGGAAATAGTTCTGAAACCCGATTCGGTGGTCAATTTATGGCAATGGATGCCCCTCCTGTGGGAATGTCAGGTGAAAGATCAAGTGTAAATCCTGCAAATATGAATTTATCAGAATAAGTACAAATTTTTTTTAGATAAAATAAAATGATTCTAGATTTTAGAAGCGATACGTTTACAAAACCAACAAAAGAAATGCTTGAAGTTATGTTTCAAGCGGAAGTTGGTGACGATGTATTCGAAGAAGATCCTACTATAAATAGATTAGAAGCCCTCGCATCTTCACTTTTTGGGATGGAAGCTGGCTTGTTTTGCAGTAGCGGTACTCAAACTAACCAAATAGCTATAAACATACACACGAAACCAGGCGACGACATCATTTGTGATCAACAGGCCCATATCCATTATTATGAAGGTGGTGGAATTGCGGCTAATTCAGGTGCTTCGGTTTCCTTATTAGCCGGAAAAAGGGGTTTGGTGACTTCCGATCAGGTAAAAGATGCAATACAAGTAGATAACGTACATTTTCCCAGGACGAGTTTGGTTGCACTTGAAAATACTGCTAATAAAGGTGGAGGAAGTATTTATGAAATGGATACTATTTCGGAAATTAAATCTATATGTGTCGAACATAATTTAGGTTTTCACTTAGATGGCGCTAGAGTTTTTAATGCTGTAGTTGAGCGACAATATACTGCTGAGGATTTAGGGAATAAATTTGATTCAATAAGTGTTTGTCTGAGCAAAGGATTAGGTGCTCCAGTGGGAAGTGTTTTATTGGGAACTAAAGAATTTATTCATCAAGCGCGTAGAGTTCGCAAACGATTTGGAGGAGGAATGCGACAGGCAGGTTATTTGGCTGCGGCTGGAATTTATGCCTTAGAAAACAACGTTTCTCGACTTAAAAAAGACAACGATAACGCAAGATATTTAGGCGGTTTATTAAAAAAGGAATCGTACGTATCTTCCGTAGAACCCATTGATACTAATATAGTTATGTTTGATGTAAATTCCGATGTGGATACTGTTAAATTATTGCACAATTGGGAGAAAAAGGGAATAAAGGCCTTAACTTTGAGTCCACAAAGAATTCGTTTGGTAACCCATTTAGATATAACAGACGAAATGATGGATTCAGTAGTTTTAAATTATTGATTATTAAAATTGCATTTTCAGAATTATTTTGGCGTGGATACTTGAAAATTTGATAACATTTCGCGCTTTTTCTCGTATTACACAACAACAACAAACTCATTAAATAAAAAAAGGTACAATGTTTGATAAAAGTGAAAGAATATGAAAAATCATTACTTCCTTTTGACCATTATTATTTTAAGCCTATCCTCTTGTGCTTCTTATACAGATTTAAACCAATCTTTAAAATTTGAAGAAGATGATATTTATTACACCAACGACTTTCAGCACCGCCTTAATAAAAGAGCATTATTAATGAACGATAATGTTGCTATGCCTGATTCAACTTGGGAATATTTCGATGAATCTTATGCGAATTCCATTCGACCTTCTTATGCAAAACAACTCGATAAATTTGAGTCAACAGATACTTCAACACAATATATGGAGGATAATGAAAAAGAATACGATTATGCTCAAGCAAACTGTAATAATGGCAATAACAATTGGATAAACGGTGTTGGTGTTGGAGTAGGTGCAAGCGCATATTATGGTTGTAACGCGTATTACAATGGATACCAACTAAGCTATTATCGAAGCAATAATTATTACAATACTTCTTATGTAAATCAAAGAAATCAGGTGTCAGCTCCGAAAAATTACGAACCAAATTTAAATAGATTTACGTCAGGGGCTAATTCAAGAATAGTAACTCCGGTAAAAAACAATAGAACGGTAAAACCGTATATAAATTCGAACCCAGGTTACGATAGCAACAATTCAGACAGGCAATACCGTACTCGAACTTCAAACAGTCAAAGTGGGGGGTATCAATCGCCTTACAATAGTTCTAGAAGTGGTGGAGGATCCGCTCCTTCTGGTAAAGTAAGTGGGTATCAACGAAGATAGTGAGAGGCCATTTATTATTATGGTTTTTGCTTTTTAGCTTTTCTTGCAAAAGTCAAACGCTCAACGACGCAATTCTTTTCGGGCAAGATCATAGAATAGGTAATGCTCGATTTACTGCAATGAGCGGCTCATTTGGCGCTCTTGGAGGAAATTCATCAGCCACAACATTAAATGCAGCAAGTATTGGAGTTTACCGAAAAGGGGCAGGTTCTGCTTCATTAGGAATGTCCTCACAAGGTTTAAATACAACACATTACGGAAGTACAACTTCTGAATATTTAACCTCTGGAACACTAACCAATTTGGCTTTAGTTTTTAGTAATGAGTTATACGATAATGATTGGATGAGGTTTAACGTCATGTTTTCTTATAACCGAAGAAATAATTTTGACTCTCAAAACACTATTCGAGGAATAAATTCGGAAAGCTCTAAATTAGATAGGTATCTAGATGATATCCTAGAAGAACCAGTATATATTGAAGATTTATACGAGATTTTTCCGTTTGGAGCTGGTATGGCTTGGGGTGCGGAATTGATTGATACGGTTGACGGGAAGTACTATCATCAACTTGAATCTTACGGAGAAGAACAGCAGTTGCATACCAAAATACGAGGAGGAATCGGAGATTATTATGCTGGGTTCGGAGCAAATTACGAGGATAAAATCTATTTCGGAGCAAGTCTTGGAATCTCCTCTATAAACTATTCTTTAGAATCTACTTATACAGAAACGCCGGAGGAATCTAATGTAAACACGTTTCTAACCAGTTGGTCAGAATCAACCACTCTCAACATTTCTGGTCGTGGTCTTAAACTTGGTTTAGGTGTTATCTATTGGATACAAGAAAAAAATCGAATTGGGTTTTCATTCAACAGTGGAACAAGGTATATGATTAATGAAGGGTATAAAAAAACAATGGTCGCTAATTGGAAAGATAAAGATCAAACTTTTGCAAATTCCCCAGAAGGAGTGAATGAATACGAATATGTTTCACCATATAACATTACAATTTCTTATGGCTTGGTAGATAAGTATATAGGTAGCCTGAATGTGGATGCAGAATGGGTGGCTTATGGAAGAATGAAGTTTAACAAAGTAGCTGGTTTCCCAGTTGATTTTAGTGGGGTAAATAACGGTATAGGGAACAGTGTTGGACCTACGTTAAATTTAAGATTGGGAGGCGAGCTTCTCTTAGGGTCATTTCTTTTTCGAGGGGGAGGAGCGCTTTACGGAAACCCTGTAAAAGGTAAAGAATATTTTAATCGTTATTCTATTTCTGGAGGAATTGGCTACAGGATAAAACGCGCTACATTTGACATTGCCTATTCGTATTTAGTTTCCAGTTCTTATGAAACTAATATTCATTTTGCAGAAGGAATCCGATTGCAGCCTTCTACGGTTGATTTGTTTAGCCATCAGTTTGTGCTAACGGCTGGTTTTAAGTTTAATAAACTGCAATAGTTATCGCATAAACTTAAAAAGAGACAGGTCTATATAAATATCCCTTGATCGAATAAATACGCTTGTTTTTCTAAAAAAAACCAAAAAAAAGCCTCCCAGTTTCCTGAGAGGCTTTCCATAAATATATTTTTTAAAATTAAGCTTCTGCAAAAACAGCTCCCATTTTTTCTTGTTCTTCAATAGCCATCTCATTGTCAACTAAAATTCGACCACAATGTTCGCTTACAATAATTTTTTTACGAGCTCTTAAATCTAATTCTCGTTGCGGTGGCACGGTGAAAAATGAACCATAAGTAGCTCCATCAATTACTGGAACTACTGCCAAACCATTTTTCGCGTTTTTTCTAATTCTCTTATAAGCCACTAACAATCGGTCCTCAATTCCAACTTCATATTTTTCAGAAAGTTTAGTTAATGTTGCTTCAGCTTTTTCGTTTGCTGTTACAATATTCCCTAACTCGTCATTCTTTACTTTAAGATCGTTAGTACGTTCTTCTAGTTTCTCAGTTGCAATAACTAAAATTTCTTCCTTATTAGCAATTTTAGCTCCATATTCGCCTATTCTTTTATTTGCTAATTCTATTTCCAAAGTTTGGTACTCTACTTCTTTAGAAAGAGCTTCGTATTCTCTATTGTTTTTCACCTCTTTCAATTGAACATTGAATCGAGCAATTTGAGTTTCAGAATCTTGAATTGCAATCTTTTTTCCGCTTATTTGAGCTTCTAAATTTTCTTTTTCGGTTTTTAGTTTGTTTGCTCTGGCGTCTAAATCATTAATTTCTTCTTCCAAATTTTCAACTTCTTTTGGAAGTTCTCCACGTGTAGATCTAATTTTATCAATTTGAGAATCGATTAACTGTAAATCATAAAGTGATCTAAGTTTCTCTTCTATTGATAAATTTACGTTCTTTTTAGCCATAGTGCTTAATTAATAATAGTTTACAGGGTTAGAATTAACCACCGATAAATGGACGGCAAATTTATTAAAATTTTCTTTCAAAAAATCAGCAATTAAATCTATTGTAAATTGCTCACTTTCGTAGTGTCCGATGTCAGCTATAATCACCTTGTTTTCGTGATCAAAAAACTCATGATACTTAAAGTCTCCAGTGATAAAAATATCGGCTTTTTTCTTTATTGAATTCTGAAGTAAAAAGCTTCCTGATCCCCCACACCATGCAATTCTTTTTACTTTTTTATTTGTTTTCCCGCTGTATTTTATCACCTTTAAATGGAATATTTTTTTAAGTAAATCGAAGAAATTATGGAGCTCCATTTCTTGGTCTAAATCACCTATCATTCCAGCTCCTATATAATTGTTTTCGTTCTCAACATTATATATTTCATAGGCGACTTCCTCGTATGGATGGAATTTATTGAGAATATTTATTAAATTTTCACGCAAATGTTTGTCATATATAACTTCTATTTTGTATTCCTTTTCTTGGTGCATTTTAAGCTTTTCACCAACGAAGGCATTTGAGTTTTCTAAACCTCTAAAAGTTCCTAAACCTTCGGTATTAAATGAACAAGAATCATAATTCCCGATTTTCCCTGCTCCTCCTTCAAAAAGTTTATTTCTTAAGTTTTCAGAATTTTTTACTGGGCAATAGGTTACTAGTTTTTCTAAAGTTCCTTTTTGCGGATCCAAAATAGTTGGTTTAGATATTCCAAGTAAGTTTCCTATTTTATAATTTACTCCAGTCGTTATACTATCCAAATTGGTGTGCATGGCATAAATGCAAATGTCATTTTTAATGGCTTTTATTATAGTGCGCTCTACATAGCTTTTCCCAGTAATTTTTTTTAATCCTTTAAATACAATTGGGTGGTGAGCTACTACCAGGTTGCAATTGAGCCGAACTGCTTCGTCAATTGTCTCTTCTATAGAGTCTAAGCAAGTTAAAGCTCCAGTAATATTTTGTTGAGAATTGCCACAAATCAATCCTGCATTGTCGTAGTTCTCTTGAAGGGAGGGAGGGGCCCACAATTCTAGTTTATTTATTACTTCCGATATTTTCATTGTTGCCATATTCGATTTCAAAAGTATTTAAGTTAGGGCTTGATTGGTTCGTGTTTAGTTGAAATTTAATGAAAGGTTTTCCATTAATGAAATCGGTGGAGCCATAAAAACAGCCGGAAGAATGCAATTAGTTATTTGAGTTTGTTATTATATAAATAGGGTTAAATTTGCCGACCAAATTGTGCGATTACCCTATGCGAATACTCAAACTTTTTCTTTATCCTTTTGCTCTGTTATATGGTGCTGGTGTTTTGATTAGAAATATTTTTTATGATGTTGGTATCCTTCCTTCTAAAAAGTTTTCTTTTCCAATAATTAGTGTCGGAAACATTGCTGCTGGTGGAACCGGTAAATCGCCTCATGTGGAATATTTGATTCGTCTGATTGAAAATAAATATGAAGTTGCAACATTAAGTAGAGGATATGGCAGGAAAACAAGCGGTTTTATTGAAGTAACAAATAATTCCACTTTTTTTGATGTAGGGGATGAACCTCTAATGTTCTATAAAAAATATCCAGTCGCTGCAATAACAGTAGATGGTAATAGAATGAGGGGGATAAATAAAATTAAAGAGCTACATCCCGATAATAAATGCATAATATTAGATGATGCGTTTCAACATCGTTCGGTGGTTGCTGGACTTAATATCTTACTTACCGAATATTCTAAATTATATATTAATGACTTGCTGTTACCAACGGGCTATTTAAGAGAGCCTGAATTTGGTGCAAGAAGAGCAGATTTTATTGTTGTAACAAAATGTCCTTCTGTTTTTTCGCCACTTGATGCTCGAGTAATCCGTACTAAATTAAAAATTAAAGATTATCAAACAGTATTTTTCAGCTATTATAAATATGGCGAATTAAAACCAGTGTACTCTAATGAAAATAGTCCTTTACCTAAGTTAAATTCAAAACTAAGCGTAGTTTTAGTCACTGGAATTGCTAGAGCAAAAAACATGTATTTTGTTATTAATGAAAAAGTAAATGATGTTAGCCATTTGGACTTTCCGGATCATCATGTTTTTACTTTATCGGATATAAATAAAGTAGTAAAAACATTTACTGAATTAAAAGAAGAAAGTAAAATAATTCTTACCACAGAAAAAGATGCCATGCGTTTGCATGTTCCTGGAATTGAGGAAATATTAAAAGAATTTCCAATATATTATGTTCCCGTAAAAGTTGAATTTCACGGCAAGGACAAAGAAAATTTTGACGAAAATATCCTTACTTATGTTAAAAGAAATACAAGAAGCAACTAACTATATTAAATCTAAAATTTCTAGCAGCCCTGAGGCTGGTATTATCATGGGCTCTGGATTAGGTGGCTTGGCTGATAAAATTGAAATTGAATGTATTATAGATTATTTTGATATACCTCATTTTCCACTTTCGACTGTAGAGGGCCACGCTGGAAAACTTATAGTTGGAAAGCTAGGTGGGAAAACCATAGTTGCTATGGCTGGAAGGTTTCATTATTACGAAGGTTATACTATGAATCAAGTGGTTTTGCCTATTCGTGTTATGAAATTTTTAGGGATTGAAACTTTGTTTTTGTCAAATGCAAGTGGTGGTGTAAATCCGGAATTTGAAATTGGAGATATTATGATTCAAAATGATCATATTAATTTATTTGGAGATAATCCATTAATGGGACCCAATTTGGATGATTTAGGTCCCCGATTTCCTGATATGAGTGAGCCTTATTCTCTTTCCTTAATTAAAATGGCTTTTGATATTGGGAAAGAAAAAGGATACAATTTGCAAAAAGGGATATACGCTGGTGTAAGTGGGCCATGTTTGGAAACCCCGGCAGAGTACCAATACGTAAGAAATATTGGGGCAGATGCCATAGGAATGTCAACAGTTCCAGAGGTTATTGCAGCAAGACACATGGATATTCCTTGTTTTGCAATGAGCGTAATTTCAGATTTGGGTGTGCCTGGTAAAATCGTGGAAGTTACTCATGAAGATGTGCAAGCAGCGGCCTCTAAATCTGAGCCAATTATGACTGACATTATTACACGAATGTTAGAGAAACTATAAGGTTTTTAAGAAACAGATTTTCTTCTTAATATCCATAAATTTGCACAACACGAAAAATGAACGAATTGCACAAAAAATATGAAGCTGTAATTGGGCTTGAGGTTCATGCCCAAATGCTTACAAAAAGTAAAGCATATAGTAGCGATAAAAACGAATACGGAGCCACGCCAAATACTTTAGTTAGTCCTGTCACCTTGGCTCACCCTGGAACACTTCCCGTTTTCAACCGTCAGTTGCTCGATTTTGCTATTAAATTGGGAATTGCTTGTGAATGTAACATTCGTGAAGAAAATCAATTTGCTAGAAAAAATTATTTCTATGGTGATTTGCCTAAGGGCTATCAAATAACCCAAGATACTACTCCTATTTGTAATGGTGGTAGAATAATGATTGAGGATAAAGAGGGGAATCCCAAAAAAGTGAATCTTACAAGAATTCACATGGAGGAAGATTCAGGGAAAAGTATTCATGATCAAGACCCGTTCAATACTCTTATAGATCTTAATAGAGCAGGTGTTCCGTTACTCGAAATTGTGAGCGAACCGGAAATGAAAAATGGGGAAGAAGCTTATTCTTATCTTTCTGAAGTACGAAAACTAGTGCGTTATCTCGACATTTGCGATGGCAACATGGAAGAAGGAAGTTTACGTTGCGACGCAAATATTTCAATTCGATTACGGGGCGATAAAGAGCTAGGTACTAAGGTGGAAGTTAAAAACATGAACTCCATTCGTAATGTTCAACGTGCTATTGAGTATGAGATAGAAAGGCAAATTGAATGTACAGAGAATAAGGAGGAAATATTTCATGAAACCAGAAGTTTTGAAGCTGCAACTGGGAAAACATTTAGTATGAGAAGCAAGGAAGATGCGAATGATTATCGCTTTTTTCCTGAACCAGATATGCAGCCTATTTTTATTAGAAAAAATGAAATAGAAGAAGTAAGAAAAAATATGCCGAAGTTGCCAGCTGAGTTATTTAAGAAATACACAGAAGAATTGGGGCTATCTGAATACGATGCCAAAATAATTACCGATTCAAAGTCTATTGCTCTTTATTTTGAGGAATTAATTTCTCAAACTAAAAACTACAAAGGAGCAGCAAACTGGCTTATGGGTGCTATTAAGGGTCATTTAAATGAATTAGGAATTTCCATTTCTCAATTCTCTATTTCTGCAAGTAAAATTGCAGAACTTATTGATTTAGTCGATGATAATAAAGTGAGTAACTCAGTTGCAAGTCAAAAAATCTATCAATTGCTGTTACAGAATCCGGAAAAATCACCGTTAAAGATTGCACAAGAAAATAACTGGATTCAGGAAAGTGATTCAGATGCCTTGGGTCAATTTATAATAGCAGCTTTAGCTAAATATCCAGAAAAAGTATCTGAATATAAAAATGGAAAGAAAGGGCTTTTGGGGTTATTTATGGGTGAAGTGATGAAAATGTCACAAGGAAAAGCAGACCCTAAACTTACCAGTCAAATGCTAAAAAAGGAACTAGAAGGATAAAAAAACACACATAATAAATTAGAAATACATAAAAATGAAAACATCATATTATTTAATAATTGGAACAATTTCTTTAGCAATTAGTTTCGCAAGCTGTAAAGAAGAAATTAAACCAAGTCCAACTGGAAACTACATTTCTGGTATACTAGAAAATGTTACTGGAGGCGAGAAAATATTATTGCAGAAATTGTCTTCAAGAGAAATTGTGACTATCGATACTATTTTGCCTGATTTAGAGGGCAATTTTGAAATTGCTCCTGAAATTGAAAAACTTGGTTTTTATCGAATATTTATTTCTAACAACAACTTCTTCAACTTTATAACACAACCTGCTGAAACATTAAAAGTAGTTGCTGATGCAAGTGATTTAGAAAGTGCTTATGAAGTAACTGGAAGTGTAGAGTCTGATAAATTACAAGAATTTAATGGACTTATGAATGGGTTTATTGGTAAAATGGATTCTTTGCAAATGGAAATGAAAAATGCGCAAGCTGGTCAGGACATGCAAAAAGCACAGGAGGTTTATCAAGGTCAAACGTTACTTAATGAAGCTGCAATGGCAAAAACCAGGGTATTTATTAATGATAATCTTGATAAGTTAGCTAGTCTTTCGGCAATTCAACGTTTTGATCCTGAAAAGGATTTAGAGCTTTACGAAAAAGTACTTGCTGGTGTAGAACCAAAGATTGGGGATACTGAATTATATTCAGAATTTAGTAATAGAGTGGAAACAGCTAAAAAACTAATGCCAGGTTCTGTATTCCCAGATATGGTTTCAAAAACCCAAAAAGGTGAAGATTTACGCCTTTCGAATTCATTAGGAGAAAAATATACATTGGTTGATTTTTGGGCCTCCTGGTGTAAACCTTGTCGTGCTGAAAATCCTGCTGTAGTTGCTGCTTATAGAAACCACAATAAAAATGGTTTTGAAATTTACGGTGTTTCTTTGGACAAGGAAAAAGAAAGTTGGATGGAAGCAATTCAATTAGATGGTCTGGCCTGGGCACAAGTAAGTGATTTACTTTTTTGGCAATCTCCTTCGGCTTTACAATACAATATTAGAGGTATTCCAGCCAATTTTTTAATTGATGGCGATATGAAAATTATTGCTAAAAATTTGCGTGGTGAGGAGTTGAATGCTAAACTAACTGAATTGTTGGCCGAGTAACCTTACAATTTAACTAAGAATAGTATCCTTACAAAAAATAATTATATGAGGAGTTTCTTATTTGTTTTTGCCGTTTTTTATTCTGTTTTGGGTTTTTCTCATTCCGGAAGTCGTTGGCCTGTAGCTGAAACATTTAAGTCGGATACTATTGATATAAAGCATTATAATGTTTTTTTAGATTGGACAGGAGCTGAATTGAAAGCTACTTGCACTATTGATTTTAAGGCAATATTGGACAGTGTTGAGGTTATTAATTTGGACTTACTGCGATTAAAAGTTGATAGTGTAAAGGATGTGAATGGATTAGCAATTAATTTTTCGTACAACGATTCTATTTTAACTATTCCTATTAAGATGTTATCTAAAGGAGATAGTACCGAATTGAAAATATTTTATCACGGCACTCCATTCAATGAATCCTGGGGTGGTTGGTACAGAAGAAGTGGCTATTCTTTTAATTTGGGTGTTGGTTTTCAATCGATTCCACATAATTTAGGAAAAGTTTGGCATCCATGTTTTGATAATTTTATTGAACGTGCGACTTATAGAGTTTCAATTAAAGCAGACAGTAATTTAAAAAGTGTTGGAAGTGGAATCCTAGAAAAGGAAGTTTCATTAGGTGCTTATACAACTGCCACATGGTTTCTAGCACAAGAAATTCCTACTTATTTGTATGGTGTTGCCATAGCAGATTATGTTCAAATTTTGGATACCATAAATGGGGTTTATGGAAAAATGCCTGTAGAACTTTATGCGAAGGCAAAGGATGTTGCGCGAATAAAATCGGGTTTTAAAAATCTAGATTCTGCTTATAAGACTTTTGAGCGACGTTTCGGCCCTTACAGATGGGATAGAGTAGGGTTTTCGGTAACGCCCAATTCATTAGGTGCAATGGAGCATGCGACAAATATTGCGTTTCCGGAAAATGCTTTGAATGATGAAAATACTATGGCACATGAATTAGCGCATCATTGGTGGGGAAATTTAGTTACCTGTGAGTCGGATAGAGACATGTGGATCAATGAAGGGATGAGTGTTTTCTGCGAATATCTTTTCTTGGAGGATTTGTATGGACTTTCCAGCATGAATAAAGAAAAAGAATCGAATTTATATCAAGTAGTTAGAAGGGCACATCTTTTAGAAGACGGCTATCAAATTCTTTCGGGCGTTCCTAGAATTCATACTTATGGGATTCATACCTATAGAAAAGGGTCCATTGTGGCTCACAACATGCGTAGGTATTTGGGAGATTCTTTGTTTTTTTCGGCGGCTACTAAAACATTAGAAGGTTTTAAATTTAATTATATAGGAAGCTTTGAATTTCGTTCAAAAATGAGTTCTGAATCCGGAGTTAGTCTTAATAATTTTTTCGATCAATGGGTTTTTGGTAGAGGAATGCCAGATTATCAACTTTATAATTGGAGCTCGAAACCAACAACGGGCCTTTACAGCGTAAAGGTTTCGATACTTCAAAAATTGGCTGGAGCTGATGTTTATTTTACCAATATGCCCTTGAAAATCAGGTTTTATGATGCCAATCAAAACTATTGGGAAAGAGAAATAAGGTTTAATGGAATTTTGGTTGATTACGATTTTCAATTTCCTGTGGATATTGTTCATGTAGAATTAAACCCCAATTATGAAATTAGCTACGCTACAACTTCTAGTCGGGATACTTTATTTTCCGCAAGAGCGATGAATACTGCTAACACAGATTTTAATATAACGGTAAGCTCTATAAGCGATACTTCAAAATTAAGATTGGAATCTCATTGGACGGCTCCCCATATTTCCGTTGAAAACATGGTTCGATTAGGAGTAAGAGTAAGCAATACAAAACATTGGTACCTACATGGTTTTAACGGTGGTTCAATTTCAATGAACGGTTCAACTTTTTATGATGGAAGAAATAATCAAATAGATAGCGGCCTCATTAAATACAGTGAAGATAGTTTGGTGCTTTTGCATAGGGAAGTTGGAAAAGAATGGGAAATTTATGACGATTATCAAATTGTGCTGGGATCGCCTGCAGACAAACAAGGTGCTGTCATAATAAATAAGATGAAATTAGGAGAGTATGTTTTGGCTGAAAGAGATACGAATATTAATAAAAGTTTACTTTCTAATCCAAGTCTTTTAGGGAAACAGACAAAGATTAAAGCTTATCCTAACCCTGCTAATAATGAAATAATGTTAGGGGTAAATGAAGAACTTTCTGATGTGTCAATATTAATATTGGATTATTGGGGAAGGGAGATGCGGGGTTTCAAAAAAGAAAACTGGAAGGAAGCAATAAAAATCAACTTACAGGAATATTCAACAGGAGTGTATTTTTACATTGTAGAAAGTAAAGAAGGTCAGTTTAGCGGTCGTTTTATTAAAGATTAATAAGGAAATTGAATGGGTAAGTTTTCACTTTTATTTTTATTTTTCTTCTTATTTAATTCTATACAGGCTCAGGATAAGTATCCTAGAAATAATTCAATTGACATTCTTCATTATAAATTTGAATTAGAAATTAGCGACAACCACGATTCCCTATTTGGGAAGGCCACAATTTCATTAAAAATAATTGAGCCAATTTCTGAACTAACATTGGATTTACATGCTGTAAATAATTTAGGTAAAGGAATGTTGGTAACCGCTATTAAAAGTAATGGCAAAGACATAAAGTACAATCACGAAGGGGTGAAACTGAATATTAGTTTCAAAAGAGATACAGGAGAAGGTGAGCTTGTCGTTTGGTATCAGGGAGTTCCAAAAGATGGGTTAATAATATCCAAGAATAAATTTGGAGACCGAACTTTCTTTTGCGACAATTGGCCAAATAGGGCTAGTAATTATTTGCCAGTAATTGATCATCCTTATGAAAAAGCAACTTCTCAATTTTCAGTGACAGCACCAGATCATTATCAAGTTATTTCAAACGGAGTTTTAACAGAAAGTATTGATATTGATAAAAATATAAGGCAAACAAGTTATTATTCTTACCAGCCATTGCCTACTAAGGTAATGGTATTTGGTGCGGCAAACTTTGCCGTTCAACGATGCGATTCTTTAGGAACTATTCCTGTTACATCATGGGTATATCCACAGGAAAAAAAGAACGGCTTTTATGATTATGCTATGGCAGTAGACATATTAGAATGGTTTGAGAATAAAATTGCCCCTTATCCATATAATCAATTGGCAAATGTGCAGTCTAAAACCAGATATGGAGGAATGGAAAATGCTGGTTGTATTTTTTATCACGAAAATTCAATTGATGGTAAACGAGGTTCTGAAGATCTATTTGCTCATGAAATAGCGCACCAATGGTTTGGGAACTCTGCAAGTGAAGCAGATTGGCATCACGTATGGCTTAGTGAAGGTTTTGCTACCTATTTAACAGAGGTTTATAAGCAAGAGACTCAATCGGAATCGGCTTTTAGATTGGGCATGGAAAGGGCAGGAAAAAAAGTGTTGTTGTACACTAAAAAATTTCCGAACTCAAAAATCATTGATACCTCTATCACAAATTTAAATCGATTATTAAATCCTTGTACTTATCAGAAGGCGGCATGGTTTCTACATTCGCTAAGAAATTATATTGGGGATGTAGCCTTTTGGAAAGGCGTGCGAGCTTATTACAATAACTATAAGTATTCAAATTCTTTAAGTGAAGGGTTTATGGAAGAGATGGAATTCGCTTCTGGTAGAAAACTATATCCATTCTTTACTAGGTGGCTTTACCAGGAGGGCTTACCTAAGTTTAATTTCACATGGTCGCAAAAGAAAGGGATATTTTTAGAACAAGTGGGCGAGAATTTTTTTTCAGTGAACGTCAAATTTGAGATTCGATATAAAAACAATAAAACAGAATTGGTTAATTTGAATATGGATAGCCGAACTATTGATCTGTCCTTGGATTTTAAGAAGGATAAAATAGAATCCATTATTTTTGATCCTTACAACGATATCTTGAGGGGTAAATAGCCCAAAATGAATACAATCATCCCAAAATGGGACATTGTTTTGCGATGGCACACCTCGGAGTAATACACAAGATTCAGCAGTTCAGCTATTTATAATTTATTTATGTGATGGTACGCTAATGGTTAATAGTATAATGAATCGCTTGATTCATTATAGTTTAGTTTAAGGTTGGTTGGTTGATGTAAAAAGGGTTTCATTCGAAGCCCTTTTTGCATCTTTAACATTTGGGTTTTAGGGTTTCGATTTTTTTTCAAAAAAAAGCCGTTTCGTCCAAATAGTTATCGGGACAAAACGGCTTTCTATATTTTATAAAGTGTTAGGTATTATTCTCCTACAACTTCAAATTTAATATCGCTTACAATGTCTTTGAAAAGTTTCACTTTAGCGTCAAATGTTCCAATTTCTTTAATTGGCTCATTCATAATTTGAATGTTTTTACGCTCTACTTCAAATCCAAGTTTTTGAAGAGCATCAGCCAATTGTAAGTTAGTAACAGAACCAAATATCTTTCCGTTTTCACCAACTTTAGCTCCAACCTTAAGAACAGTGTCCGTAAGTTTTTTAGCCGTTTTTTCAGCTTCGTCTTTTACTTTCTGAATTTTATGAGCACGTTGTCTTAAATTCTCTTCGCGCACTTTTTTAGCAGAATCGGTAGCCAATATTCCAACTCCCTTAGGAATTATATAATTACGGCCAAATCCGTTTTTTACTGAAACCAAATCGTCAATTTCACCTAGTGAGTCAACGTTCTTTTTTAAAATTACTTCCATCTAAATATCCTCCTTATTTAATAAGATCACCACCGTAAGGCATAATTGCAAGATGACGAGCACGTTTTACTGCAACACTAATTTTTCTTTGAAATTTCAATGAAGTACCTGTAATTCTTCGAGGTAACATTTTACCTTGATCATTTACAAATTTCACTAAAAATTCAGGATCTTTGAAGTCAATGTATTTTATTCCAGTTTTCTTAAAACGGCAATATTTATCCGTATTAATTTCTATGTTAATCGGCGTTAGGTATCTAATATCGTTTTTAGCAGCCATATTTTCTTTTATTTAAGGGTTAAGCTTCCGTGTTTTCAGTCTTTTCGACTTTTTTTGCATTTTTATTCTTGGCTCTTCTTTGGTCTGCATAGGACATAGCGTGCTTGTCCATTTTTACAGTTAAAAATCGAATGATTCGCTCATCACGTTTCATTTCAATTTCTAATCTTTCTATACAAGATCCTTCGCCTTCAAATTCCAATAGGTTATAAAACCCAGTAGATTTCTTTTTAATTGGGTAAGCCAATTTCTTAAGCCCCCAATTTTCGCGGTGCATTACTTTAGCCTTTTGTTCCTTTAAAGTGGCTTCAACTTTTTTTACTGTTTCCTTTACCTGATCTTCAGATAAAACGGGAGTTAAAATGAAAACAGTTTCGTATCTATTAACCATTACTATTAAACTTTTTATTTAATGTTATAAATCTTCCCCAATATGGGGCTGCAAAAGTAAGGTTTTTTTGCTTTTGTGCAAGATTTGAAATTGAGTATTTTTTATTGGGCAATAAATATATAAAGTTAAGAGTACCAAGTTACTAATGACGTTGGCTTCTCATTCTTCTAAACTATAATCTACATTTTTGATTTTTGACTCAATCAGAATAAATTGTTGACAAATAGAAGGATTAAAAATCCCCTCGTTTTATTCAAGGAATTTATATTTGCCCTTGATGGATAATTTTGTTGTTTCGGCTAGGAAGTATCGCCCACAAACTTTTCAAGATGTGGTTGGTCAAGCTTCTATTACTAAAACGTTGGACAATGCAATTTCTAGTAATCATTTAGCTCAAGCTTTTCTGTTTACAGGTCCAAGAGGAGTTGGTAAAACTACTTGTGCTCGAATTTTGGCTAAAAAAATAAATTCTTCTGATAAACACGATGGTGAAGAAGATTTTGCTTTCAATATTTTTGAGCTAGATGCCGCCTCTAATAATAGTGTTGATGGCATTCGAAATTTAACGGAACAAGTTAGAATTCCTCCCCAGGTTGGAAACTACAGAGTCTATATTATTGATGAGGTTCACATGCTTTCGATTCAGGCATTTAATGCATTCCTGAAAACGCTTGAAGAACCACCACCACACGCTATTTTTATTTTGGCAACAACCGAAAAACATAAAATAATACCAACAATATTATCTCGATGCCAAATATTTGATTTCAAAAGAATTGAAATACCAGATATAATTGAGCAATTAGAACTTATTGGAAAAAAAGAAAAAATTAAAGCAGAGCGCGATGCACTGCATGTAATTGCGCAAAAAGCGGACGGAGCTATGCGCGACGCACTTTCCATATTTGATCAAATTGTTAGTTTTTGTGGTAATAATATTACCTATCAAGATGTTATCGATAATTTGAATGTTTTAGATTACGATTATTACTTCAGAGTTACTGATTCCATTCAAAAAAATGAAATTCCTAATTCACTACTTCTATTTAATGAGGTTTTAGAAAAAGGTTTTGATGGACATAATTTTATAAATGGTCTAGCTGAGCATTTTCGAAATCTTTTAGTTTGTCAAAGTCCTGAAACTTTAGAACTTTTGCTAGTAGGGGAAAACATAAAGGAAAAATATAAAAAGCAAACTTCACTTTTGTCAGGCAAAGATTTGTTATTGGCATTGCGGATTACTTCAAAATGTGATATTCAATATAAAGCAAGTAAAAATCAAAGGCTTTTAGTTGAAATTACACTCATGCAATTGTGTTCAATAACGGAAGAGTCTGAAAAAAAAAAATCCAGTTAATAAGCTGGTTTGATGAAGATTTAGATTTTCCAATTATTATTAGAGGAGATAAGCTTGCTAAAGTAGATTATAAAGTCCCAACAAATAATTCTTCAGTTTTAGCCGAACCTAAAAAGGTAGAGTCGATAACACCAAATGTTCCACAACGTGAGATTAAAGCTGTTCCTCTTAAAAAACTTAATAAAGGGCTTCTAAACAAGGGGTTTAAATCTGGTTTGGTTTCTATTAACGGTATGCTTGAAGGTGCTAAACCAAAGCATAAGGAAGAGGAAATTGAAGATTTTTCAGATCGGCCAAGGACTATATTTTCAGAAGAAGAGTTTAAAGAACAATGGAGTTTATATATCAAAAAACTTAAAAAAGAAAAGCGAGCAAGTTTAATGAGCACACTTTCTAGTTGTCGCCCAGTAATGGAAGAAAACTTTCTTCTAAATATGATTTTCGATAATAAGGTTCAAGAAAGTGAATTCAATAATCATAAAACAGATTTGCTTGGCTTTCTTCGTGAATCTCTTCAAAATTGGGGGATTCATGTAAAATCGGAAGTTCGAGAAAATGAGCAAAAGAAAAAGTACTATACCAATAAAGAACGTTTTGAGCGTATGATAGAGCTTAATCCCAAATTGGAAGACTTAAAGAAAAGGTTAAATTTAGATACAGATTATTAAGAAATGAGGCGTCATTTTAATTGCAAATGACGCCTCATTGTTTTAGAATTTTTTAATCCACAAAAGTGAAAGCCTTCCCAAGTTTTCCAGCTCTTCCAGTTCTTCCAATTCTATGAATATAACTGTCAAAAGTCATCGGAATAACGTAATTAATAACGTGAGTTACGTCAGATACGTCAATACCACGGGCCGCTACATCAGTAGCAACTAATATTTGAATATTACCTTTTTTAAACTTTTCTAATGCGTTTTGTCTTGCGTTTTGCGTTTTGTTTCCATGAATACAATCTGCTTTAAACTTTGCTTTTTTAAGTTTGTCGCATAAACGATTGACCCGATGTTTTGCTTCGTCAAAGATTAAAACTTTTTCAAATTCCTCTCCTTGCAACATATCGATTAGGTAATTAAGTTTGTTTACATCTGGAGATAAACGAATGACTTCTTGGTTTATGTGATCGCTTGTCATAGCACCAGTACTCACTTTTACTATGGCAGGATCGGTAAGGATATTATCAATAAGGGACTGTTGTTTTTTGTCCAACGTTGCCGAAAATAACATTGTGTGATTCCGGTTCTTCATTTCTGCGATAATACGTTTTACATCATGCACAAAACCCATATCAAGCATGCGATCGAACTCATCCAGCACAAGTGTGTTGAATTTTTTCATATCTAGTATACGCCTATCCACAAGGTCAAGAAGCCTTCCTGGTGTTCCAATTATTACCTGCTGATCTCTTCTTAATTGAGAAATATCTTTTCTGATGTTAGTACCACCAATAAATACTGCACTGCTCATTCCTAAGCCTTTAGTCATGCTCCTAAATTCGTCTTCTACTTGAATTGCAAGTTCACGAGTAGGCACTACGATTAAGGCAAAAGAATTTCTTTTTACGTTTATTAGTCTTTCAATAATTGGAATAAGAAAAGCACCTGTTTTACCAGTTCCTGTTTTTGCTATCCCTAGCAAATCTTTATCTTCCAAAAGAATTTCTATGGTTCTGTCTTGAATTTCAGAAGGTCTTTCGTAGCCTTTTTCTTTCAAACAAATTTTTAGACGAGGACTAAGTGGCATTTCGTCAAAAAGTCTATCGGCTCTAAAATCTTTGATTTCTAATTCTACTGCCTTATGTACTAATTTTTCCGGATCTAGTTTAGATGGACCTTGTTTTTGTCTTCCACTACCACCACCTTTATGTTCCGGTCTTCGGCCTTTTTCTCCACCAGAGTTTCTGGAGGAAGAATTGGTACGGTTTGAGTCCCCAGGGCTTCCTGGTCTTCGTTTTTTGTTTTTCCAAGCAGGCTTGCTATTGCTGTTACTGCTACTATTACTTTTTTTATTAAATGATGAATTACTCATACTATTATTGATGCAATAGAATACCTATTGCTATGTTTTTTTGTTGCATTTGATTATTGCGCTAAATCAAATGCAGAATAAAATTAATTTGAAATTTTAAGGAGAATGTATCGCTAACTGCGCACGGTTATTGAAAGTCTCATAGTTTGCTTGCTTTTAAGTGACTTGTTTTATTTTATTGTGTCTAGCAAGTAAACGCGACCGGTTCAATTATTTGTTGAATTGGACGCCAACTTAGTTTTGTACTAAGAGATTACAAATGTAGTTAGGAATTTAGAACTATTGAGTATTTATTAATTCGTAGATTCAACAACGAAGTGCAAGTTTTTAATTTTTCCAAATGTATTTATAATATTCCTAAAATTAATTGCCTCCAAATTGACTTTTCATTTTGCTACCTTTCTGTAAATGCCAATTCGCTTATAAGGTATTATTTTGAATTATTTCCCATAAAAGGATAGCTCTATCGTCGCCTGAAGAAATCAAATAATTATTGTAAGTGCTCCAAATTATTTTATTTACAGAATTTAGGTGACCACCCTGTTTTGCTTTATTAATCACTTTTAAAAGTTGAAATGTATTCGAATCCCAAATTTTTATTGTTTTGTCACGGCTGGCAGTCGCAAATAACTTAGAATTAGGGCTGTAGGCAATGTCGTAAATAGCCCAATTATGTGCTGGAATTGATTTTATTATTTCATACTTTCCCACTTGCCAGATGTTCAAATGAGCATCTCTGCCACCCGTTAAAAGAACTTTTCCATCAGGACTGAAACGCACAACATTTGACGAAAGCCGATGCCCAACAAAGACCTTTTTTTCTTGCAATGTATTTAGGTCAAAGATGCGAATGTTGCCATCGCCTGAAGCTACGGCTATTTCAGAGGTAAAGTAATTGAAGTCAATGTTTCGTACTTTTTCATTACAAAGTTTTTTAATTTGGATTAAGGACAAGGTGTCAAGTGAACAAATCGCAAAACTGCCGTCTCCACCAGCTGTATAAATACAATTGGTTTCTAAGGAATACCTAATATTAAAAACCTGAGAAGTATGGTTTTTTAGAATTTTTATTTCTTCTTTTTTTTCTAAATCTACTATATGAACATTGCCATCTGAGGTTCCTGCCAGTAACAATTTTTTTTCAGGAATGTGACAAATAGAATATAAAACGGCCGGAAATCGAGCTACAAATTTGTCAGCTACAAATGTTTTTAAATTCCATTGTGCGATTATCTTATCTCCACTACCAGAGAAAATAAGGTGTTCATCCGTTCCTTTATCTAAACCGTAAACTGAGCCACCATGTCCTGTAAGTACTGCTATTTTCTTTACCTCAATTCTCATTAATGTATAAGTTTTCTCATTTCAGTGTCATTGCACTTTTCACAAATAAAAAGTCGATATTACAATAATTTCATTTTTTAACAGGGTCACTATTCAAACCCATGTTTTTCAGTAAATTGGAGGAAAAGGCAAGCATGTTTTGCACTTCTTCGGTGCGGGCAATATGTACGTAAGTAAATATCATTAATGCCTCTCCGTTACTTTCAATGTGGTGTATTTCATTTTCATCTAGAAAACAAATGAGGTCATCAGTAAAGAATTTTCGGATGGCACCTTCATCTTCTCCACTTAAATGAAATTTATGAGAGAAACCAGGGTGTTTTATAAAATCAATATCTCGGTTTAATCGGGAAAATACTTTCACCCGTTCAAATATTTTATCAAATAGTCCTTCTTTGTCAATAATAAATCGCGGAATTCGAGTTGGGAGTCTCACAATTTGGACTGTAGTTTGATACACCTCCAAAGCAAACATTGCCCCTTCATCAAACACAATGTCGGCTATTTCCCATTGTGCATTATTTTCTAAATCTTTCCCTTGCAGAGAATTACTCTTCATTTCAATTGGGCGCGAATCGAAGAAACGAAAGTTTCTCAAATAAGAAGTATTCCAATCCACCTCACGATCGAAAGACCAGCCATTTGCAATGGCTAATTTTTGTAAACGAATTTGACGTTTGGTAAGCCGCTTGGTCAGGCCACCCGTAATAATTTTTAAAGCTCGGTTATGATTTGTAGAAGCAACATGATTGTCCAATCCAACGAGTTTCACATCTCCACCTTTGTTCTCTTGAATGCGCTTATATTCAATCACATTTTCCATTATAGTTAGATCTATCAGTCGAGTTTGTGACATATCAATACGCACTGTAGCACCAGATGGAATTTTTTTCAGCAATTTGTCAAGCTGCAAGGCATATAAGAAATTGGCAATTCCTTTCAATTTGACATCATAAGTGCCATTATCTAATTGAATCAATTTGGAGCCAGAATTATAAATCAGTTTAAAGAAACGCACGAAGCCGACTTTTGCCAACAACAGGTGCAAGACTAGTGTAACCAAAATCCCACCTAGGATGCCATACAACAAGTCTGTAAAAAGTGTTATTATCAGTGTTGATGAAAGGAATAACAACTGTTCTACGCCTTGATCGTAAGCCTGCTTAAATACTTTAGGTGATGCCAATTTATAGCCTGTGTGCAATAATATTGCTGCCAAGGCTGCCAAAGGGACGCTTCTTAAGAGCGGTGCCAAAATCAAGATAAAAAGAATTAAAAAGATTCCATGGTAAAAGTTGGACCATTTAGTCTTGGCATTGTGATTTACGTTTACAGTACTTCTAACAATCACTGTTATAATCGGAAGTCCGCCGAGCGCTCCGGATATCATTGTACTAAGTCCAACGCCCACCAAGTCTTTGTCTAAGTCAGTGGTTCGCTTATAAGGATCTAGTTTATCAACGGCACGTGCGATGGCCAGTGTTTCTATGGTAGCGATTGTGGTAATGGACAATACGGTTAGCCAAAAAGCCGAAGTCCCTATCATTCCAAAATCTGGATGCATAATGCTATCCAATGGGTTTTTAGGAATATCAATAAGTAGTTTAGGGCTTACGGCATAGGAATTTCCCAAGAATTCAATATAATGCTCTGTAAAAAAATCAAATGCGAATACCAATGGTATTGCCAATAGCAAAACCCACATGGGTGCTGGTATTGATTGGATGAAGTTATTTTTAATTTTATTGTGAAAAACAAGAGCCAAAATACCAACCAGTGCAATTAGAAAGACAAAGGGATTGGCATCGGGAAGCTCATAGAAAATATCTACTAAAGTTTCAATAGTGGTGTCACCATTGGAATCTGTTCCTAGTGCAAAGTGCGCTTGTTTTGCAAAGATAATTACGCCAATAGCGGCTAAAATACCATGTAGAACCGAAGAAGGCAATAACTTGCCAAAGCGCCCCATTTTAAGGAGTCCAAATAAAATTTGAATGGCTCCAGCAACAACTATTGCTGCTAGTACGTAATTGATGTTTCCGTCTAATGCAACAAGACCGCCAAGAACCACTGCAATTAATCCGGCCGCGGGGCCATTAATTGCTATGTGCCCTCCACGAAAAAATGTAGTCACAACTCCGCCGATAATTGCGGAAAGCACCCCAGCCATTGGTGCTACTTCTGAAGCAACGGCAATACCCAATGCAAGTGGTAAGGCCACTAGAGACACACTCAAAGCGGCCTTAAGGTCGCTGCGCCAATGTTCTTTTAATCCACTAAATCCGCTCGAAGGAATGGGGTTTTTTGTATTCATTTCTTGTGAAAATCTTTTGAATTACACTATTTACAGTAGAGGAGATATAATACTCGTGGTGGTCCAGAGTATTCCATTCCAATTATACTTTGTTTCTTGAAAATATTTATTTGCTGGTCAAGAAGTGGCTAAGATAACAAATCTATCCCGCTATTATGTCTTAATCGTATTTGATTGTATACTTATTTGATTTTGAAACATTTAAAGGAGGCTTTCGTGCTTTAGTAGAAAATGGAAAAGAGAAAGTCTACATACAAGATTATATGAATACTTATAACCCTTGGGTTCATTTATCCTAAGTTTTTTAGTAAGCATCTTTCAATTGGGATCATAATATTATCCTCCTTTTCTTGCAACTAGAATCAATCGATTACTTGTTTCGGCATTAAATTCTTCTAAGTTATAATTCCCAAAAACCTTTTCAATTTTTAGTTTAAATGGAGCAAATAGTTCTATCAAATCTTCTAGTTCAAATGCAGTTACACGTTCTTCAAAATGCAGTTTTTTTCCATCGGCTTCAAAATCTATATTCTTTTGAATTATGTTGTTTTTGACCTCTCTTTTTATAGAGAACTCAATTCCTTCTTTGGTTATTTTTTCCTGCGCCACCAAGTTGTTTTTTACCTTGTTTGCATTTAAAAAATCGAGTACAAATATTCCGTTTGGTTTTAGCCCTTCACAAACCGATTCCATAACTCTAAGGTTATCTTCTCTGTTGTTAAAATAACCGAAACTAGTAAACAAATTGAAAATGTAATTGAAGTAATGTGGTTTATAAACCATACGCATATCATGAACTGAAAAACGCAAATTTTCGTTTTCAGATTCAATAGCAGATGCTATGCTGCTAGAGGATAAATCTACTCCCCAAACCCGATAACCTAATCTATTGATGTGTTTTGCATGCCTTCCTTTTCCACAAGCTAAATCCAAAATGGTTGCATTTTCAGTTGGTTTTAAAAAACCGATGAGGTTTTCGATAAACCTGCTCCCTTCCGTGTAATCTCTATCGCTGTATAAGGTGTGGTACCAGGTGGTGTCAAACCAGTTTTCGAACCAATCGCATTTTTTATCCATAAAAATCAAAGGTATTTATTATACTCTAACTCAAAATTTAATGAAAAAACAATTGTCTAAAATAAAATATCTTTGGAGTATGAGGAAAATAAATTAAAACCGTTGGTTTTGTTCGTCCGAATTATTCGAGGCTGTTTTTAAATTTCAGAATTTTTATTTATAAAGGAGTTTTGCAAGGCATTCGAAATAATGGAAAAAGGAGCTTACTTTTTGTAGGTGATTTTTTTTCAGAATGAGAATAACGAAGCAAAAACGATTGTTTTATTCGTTTTATTTATTAGAATCTGTTTTTAAATTTCAGAATTTTTATTTATAAAGGAGTTTTGCAAGGCATTCGAAATAATGGAAAAAGGAGCTTACTTTTTGTAGGTAATTTTTTTTTCAGAATGAGAATAACGCAGCAAAAACCTTTAAAAATAAAAATTACTCAATTAGGGTCATTTCATCTACTAGATGCCCCGCCCCGGCATACTTATCAATGATGAATAAAGTGTATCTAACATCAACAGAAATAGTGCGTTGCAATTCTGTTTCAAAAGAAACATCGCCACTCATAGCTTCCCAGTTTCCGTCAAATGCAGTTCCGATAAGGTGACCTTCAGCATTTATTACTGGGCTACCTGAGTTGCCACCGGTAATATCGTTGCTAGAAAGGAAACAAACTCTTAGTTCACCATCTTTACCGTAACGTCCATAATCTTTAGCTTTTAGCAATTCAATTAATTTTTCTGGCATATCGAATTCTAAATCTCCTGGTACATACTTTTCCAAAATACCTTGAGCTGTAGTGTAATATTTAAAGTAAGTAGCATCTTTTGGGATATATCCACCAACATTACCATAAGTCAACCTCAAAGTAGAGTTAGCATCTGGGTAATAAGCTTTGTCTGGATTCATTTTACGAATCCCGTTTATGTAAAGCCTTTCAGCGGTAGAAATATTTACTCCGGCTTCTTTTCTCAAAGGAGCAGTGTTGCCAATATAATCGCTATAAAAATCATTAAACATCATATAAGCGGGATCTTTATTAATTCCTTTAACAGATGCTTTTTCTAAGAAATCCATCATTTTTTCTTCAGAAGAAAAATTACTTTTTTCAAAAACTCCATCAGCTAATTTGTCAAAATCCCCTTTGTTTTTCTTCACCATGTCTTTAAAGAACTGTGGTTGTTGATCTTCAGGAACATCTTTAGAATACATAGATAAAACCAAAGCCATTACATTCTGATCAATTTCAGCATCATAGTCTTTATAAAAGGCAGTGCCGGCAGCTTTAACTCTTTGAATTGCAGCATCTAATTGTTTTGGGTCTGCATCTTCTTTTTCCAATAAAGGAAGAAGAGCCTTGAAAGTACTGGCTTGAGTAAGGATTTCCATTCCAAAAACCCCTTCAACCAAATAGTCTCTTTTTACTTGAGTACCTTGTAATGTTTTGTAAGCTTCTTCATACATGGATAGCACATTTCCATATTTTCCCTTTCTAGCATCGTCTGCATTGGCCCAGGTACTAAACTCAGTTTCTTCCCCTCGTTTTTTTCCTGCAACGTCTAAAGCTCGAAGGCTAGTACTCATTCCAATAAAGTTTTTCCAGTAATTACTTACCTGAGCATGTTTACTGAAATATTTAATTTGAGTAGCATCATTTTTTGCCATACCAACTTCATACATATCTAGTTTTGCTCTTCTTACTTTAATTCGAGTAGGGTATTCTACATCAATTTTGTGAGCAATACCATACGAAGAAAGGTAACGTTCCGTGCTTCCGGGAAAACCCATAATCATGGAAAAGTCTCCTTTTTTGGTTCCTTTTAAATTAACTGGAAGGTGATGTTTAGGTTTCATTGGAACATTATCTGCAGAGTATTTTGCAGGGTTGTTATTCTCATCCGTGTATATTCTAAACATAGTAAAATCTCCAGTATGACGAGGCCACATCCAGTTATCCGTGTCGCCACCAAATTTACCTACAGATGAGGGGGGAGCTCCAACTAATCGAATATCGCCATATACTTTATAAACAAACATGTAATATTCGTTTCCTTTATAAAAGCTTTTAATAACAGCAGAAAGGCTTTTGTCTTTGTCAGAATTTACTTTTCTAAGGCTGTCCATAATTGGACGAACTGCTTTTGCTCTTTCTTCCAAACTCATTTCATCAGTCACATTTGATAATACCAATTTGGTAACGTCTTCCATGTAATCTAGAATGGATACTTTGAAATTGGCAGGAATTTCTTCACTGCGTTTCATTGCCCAAAAACCATCTCTTAAGTAGTTGTGCTCTTCTGTAGAGTTTTTTCTAACTTCTCCAACTCCACAATGATGGTTGGTTAAGAAAAGACCTTCTTTAGAAATGATTTCTCCGGTACAGAAGTTTCTTCCGGGTGAACCAAGACCTAAGATAGCATCTTTTAAACTAGAATTGTTTACGCTGTAAATTTCTTCAGGGGTAAGTTTTAATCCCGCTTTCTGCATGTCAACATAGTTCAATCGTTTGATGAACATGGGCAACCACATGCCTTCGTCTGCTTTTGCGATAGGTGAAAAAGCAAGCCAACCAGCTAATAATACTAATGTAATTTTCTTAATCATTCTTTTTATTTTAATTCACTTTATATTTTCCCTTATTTATTACGGACTGACAAACATATATAAATATTAAACTCTTAATAATGACTTTGGTGAGGATTGGAAATAAGAATGGAAGAGCGGTAGGCTTTGCTTTTATAATTATGAAAAATTTTAGAATTTCCTTCTTAAATTCCATGGTTACCGAAACAAACATTCACCTATCTTTGGCATTCTGTACTCAACTTAAAGGCAATAGTAATAGACATGTCTGAAATTTTAAAAAAGTAGAATATTTAACTAAAACCAACAAAGGAGTTGTAACAGTAAATTGGTATTACGAAGAAGATGATGAAGACATGCTTGAAGCTGGAGAAGATTATGATATTATCATAAATATCCCTTTCAACTTTGTATCTGTAGAAGAATTATGATTAAAACGTTATTAACTTTCGGCATCGCCTTATTCACAATGAATACGATAGCTCAAGTCAACAAAACAGAAGATTTTTCAGCTAAAAACCTGATAGTAGTTTTGAAAACAAAGTCACCAGGAATGTTCTCTAAAATTGAAAAAGGAAGTATTCTAATTCTCAAAATAAAAAACGGGAACTCGGCTTCAAAAAACGTTTCTTTTAAAATTCTTGAGTATATGGATGTTATTGTAAAATCGGAATCCGGTGCTATTACGAACTGCATAAAAGCCAATAAAAAGAAAAAAATAAAAGTACACTTGGAGAATTTCGATTCGGAAAACTCTTACGATTGGATTTTCTCGAATGTAACTGTTTCTGAAACGGAACTTTGCCCAAAAAAGTAGCTTAGAAATGCGAAATTCTTTTCTCGATTTATTTGGTCTTACTCATGGAGCAACCGATGTGGAAATAAAAAAAAGATACCGTGAGCTTGTACTACAACTTCATCCGGACGTAAACGATTCACCAAACGCTGAGGCGCAATTTCGACTTATTCAAAAAGCTTATGAATACCTAAGCGATGAAAGCAAGCAATTGGATGGAATGTACAGCCAATACAATCAAGCAAAACAAACTAAAAAAGGAGATGCTGGAACTTCAGAGTTATCTCCTGAAGAAAAGCGTGCCGAAATGGCAAAACGGGCTCGTGAGTTTTCTAAAGTAGCTCATAAAGAGGCGAAACAAGTTGAACAAGATGTGTTTGATATGCTCACAAGTAAAATGCCTTGGCTAGCTGTTCGAGTTTTGTCATTTTGTTTTGTTCTGTTTGGAGCTTTTGTTTTAATAGATTTTTGGCTGCCCTTGCAGGGCAATATGAAAAAAGTAGAACACAAAGTATTCTATGAATTATTTGATAAAAAGACTGTCTTTTTTAGCGATGGAACAGACGAAGATGTTAACGAGGCTGCTTTTCTAGCTTTAGGGAAAGGTGATTCTTTGAGTTTTGAATATACTATGATGTTACAAGAATTTGAAGGGTATAGAATTATTCGAAGAACAAAAGGGCCGATTTTTATTGATGGTAAATTCAACCTTTTGGATTATTACCCCTTGTTTCCTGCATTGTTTATCTTGCCTTTATTTTTGCTTTTTTATAAGAAAAACGAGGTAAAATTTTACCTTTTATATCTGGCCTGTTTTTCGATATATCCGGGTTTGCTATTACATTATTTATTAAAAGAAGATAAGCTCAAATACTTGCTTCAGTTTTTTTCAAGTTTGTTTTGATTTAATAACTCAACACTTTCTAAAGTTGCAGCTACAACAGATACTATAGCAATAAAACCTGCCAACATGGAACCCAAAAAAGGAATTAACAATACAAGCGCCAAAGGCGTACCAAGAGACATAGCCGAACCACTGTGATTTCTAATGAATTTTATGCTTTTAGAAATACCAATTCCCCTTCTTTCTAAAGTATAATCTACCATCGAAAACCCGTAAAAATAGGTGGAGATAAAAAACAAAACAAAGGGTAAAATCAATCCCAAAGGAGGAATTAAACTAAATCCCAAAAGGATAATAATTAAAACGAACTCCAACGAAAAATTTCTTAAAGTTACAGCAACACTGCGCATTATATCGTTCAAAAATTGGAGCATAGAAAAAGGGTAAGAAGCCCCATTTAGTTTTTCTTCTGTTTTTTGAGATAATAAAGTAAGAACAGGCGACATGAAAATTAGAATTAAATAACCACCTAAATAGGCGAAAAGAAGGAAGTATAAAACCCTCAAGGAAAGCCAAACTATTGCATAAACAACAGTAAAGACCCATCCATCTTTATCCATGCCCCAATCCATATTCTTGAGCACTTCATTGGTGTAGTTTAATAGATAGTCAGAAAATTGCCCTACCAAGTTGAAGCCGCCAACCCATAATATTAAGTTGAGTAGAATTGGAAATACAAAAAACCAGATTAACCGATGTTTAAACATAAACCCCAATGCCCTAGGGAATTTGGCTATACCGCTGAAATAGCCGGCAAAAAGACGATATAGTTTTGAGTTTTTGATAAGATGCTTTATTTGTTTTTAAAGTCGTTTCCAAATTTAGTTTTAAAAGTAAAAAAGATAACAGAAACCCAACAATAATTTTCAAAGCGAAAGAGCAAGCTTTTTCATTGAAATTGGCATTTATTTTGAGGTTGTAAATATATAGTGCAATTCAAATTCACACCTTTGGAACAACCAAAATACTCACAACCAACCTATCTTCGCGCTATCAAAAAAAATACTATGAATTCGATTAAAGCTATTTCGCCTATTGATGGTAGATATTCTTCCAAAACAAAAGATTTACAAGAATATTTTTCAGAATATGCTTTGTTTAAATACCGCACCCAAGTTGAGGTAGAATACTTTATAGCGCTTTGTGAAATGCCATTACCACAACTTGCGAGTTTTGATAAAAGTAGGTTCGATGAATTGAGAAAAATCTATATTGATTTCATTCCCGAAGATGCAATTGCGATTAAAGAAATTGAAAAAGTAACAAACCACGATGTAAAAGCGGTAGAGTATTTTTTAAAAGATAAATTTGATGAGCTTAGAATTGGAGAATCTAAAGAGTTTATCCATTTTGGACTTACATCACAAGATATAAATAACACAGCAAACCCAATGTTGATTCGCGATGCAATTGATACTGTTATTCTGCCAGAAATTAGACGAGTTCGAGCTATTTTAGGAGCTTATGCTCACGATTGGAAGGATATTGCAATGCTTGCTAGAACTCACGGACAACCGGCTTCTCCAACAAGATTAGGTAAAGAGATCTATGTTTTTTGTGAGCGTATTGATCAACAATTACAATATTTTGAAAACATTCCTGTAGCCGCTAAATTTGGCGGTGCAACTGGAAATTTTAATGCTCACTTTGTGGCATACCCAAACATAGACTGGGTTGAATTTGGAAATCATTTCTTGGAGGATTATTTGGGATTAGATCGTTCTCAAACAACGACTCAAATTGAACATTACGATCATTTTTCCGCCCTGTGTGATTTGTTTAAGCGAATAAATACAATTTTCATTGACCTAAGTCGAGATATATGGACCTATGTTTCTAACGACTATTTCAAACAAAAAATTAAAAAGGGAGAAATTGGTTCATCGGCGATGCCGCATAAAGTAAACCCTATTGATTTTGAAAATGCGGAAGGAAATCTAGGAATAGCAAATGCCGTTTTTGAGCATTTAAGTGCTAAACTTCCCATTAGTCGATTGCAGCGTGATTTAACTGACAGTACAGTTCTAAGAAATGCAGGGGTTCCTTTCGGGAACAGTTTAATTGCGTATAAATCGCTTGAAATAGGGCTTAGTAAATTGCTGTTAAACGAATCGGCGTTTCGTGCCGATTTAGAAAATAACTGGGCAGTTGTGGCTGAAGCAATTCAGACAGTCTTGCGCAGAGAGTCTTTTCCTAAGCCATACGAAGCGCTAAAAGAGTTGACTCGTAATAACGAAAAAATTACAGGTGAATCTATTCAGAATTTCATTGATGGATTAGATGTATCGGATCAAATTAAAACGGAATTAAAGGCGATTACACCCTGGAATTTTACCGGTATTCAGTTGGTTAATTAAGTGATAAAATCTAAATAATTATTAGGGTTGATTACTTGAAATTTTGCTTTTGGATATCCATTTTTCTAAGCGCCCAGCACTTTTACTTTTTTCTTCGTATTCCATTTGAATTCATATCTACTTAACTGGTACGAATTAACGTTAATTGGTTGAATTGGATGCTGGTGTTTTAGTCTTAAATTGTTCTTAAATCGAATAGATCCACCTAATCCTGTATTACTTGGGCACTTGAGTTTTCCTTAATTTTAATTTCTACAATTGCTGGATTTCCTCGGTAGCGAATAATTCCACTTCCTTGCTGGTTTACCTTAAATTCATCGGTGACGTTTACGTTTATAAACCCAGTTCCTCTTGAGTTTACGTTTGTATTTTTGGAAATAAAATCAAAAGCATAAATATGTCCAAACGAACTTTCATCAATGCTAAAAACATTACACGTTCCACTTAAATTTATAGTTGGAGTCCCAGTATATGCCTTAAGAGTTAGATTTTTAAATTCTCCAATTAAATTTAGTTTTACTCCACATTCTCTAATTTCAACCAAAAGGTTATCTGAGACTAATTTGCCTGAATTATCTAAACTTCCAGGATTGATTAGAGCAATTTTCTGGAGTGAGCCAACGCCAATTTCCAGGGTTATATTCTTATTATAATTACTTAAAAAATTGCATTTATTCTGGTTTTCAATTCTCAATGTATCGCTCACTATTTCATGAACTACATTTTCTATTATTCCTTTACCTCCGCTTATTTTCAAAGTATATGAAGAATCTTGAATCAGTTTAATTTTAAAATCACCAGTTATTCTAATGCTATGAAAACTATTGAGTTGTATTTTTTTTTCGCTTACGTTGCCTACTTTTTTGGCGCATTTACTACAACTAATAAAGCACATGCAAAAGATTAAAAACCCAATACCAATAGAACATGTTTTTAGTCTTTTCATTTTTTAAACTTGTATCCAATTCCCCAGCGCATGTGATCAGCGCGGGCCCAATGAGTGAAGAGAACGGTACTAATAATAATACGGTCTTTAATTAAAAACCGAGATCCAAATTTGTGATAAAACACTTCGTTTTGTAGTGTATTATCTATCACATAAGCTCCCATTCCCAAGAGAATGGAGATTGAGCCAATGGTTTGATGGTAGGTTAGATTTAGTCCACTTTGAAATGCAGAATTGTTTCTTTTGCTGGGGTCAACCGATATTTCAATTTCACGAGCATAAGCGGTGTTGTAAATAAGATCGACGCCGCCACTTAATTTCCACTTTGAGCTCCAAAGTCTGGCATAATTTAGTTCTAAAGAATAAGCGGAGTAGGTGCTGTTGTCATCTACGCTATATGCTTTAAAACCTAGGTTTGAAATTAAAGTTAGCTCATTTTTCTCACGAGGTTTAAGTTTCTTTTTATCCACTTTACTTAGTTTATTAAATGGTATTTCATCTCTGAATTTATAAATAAAACCAAGGTTTGCCGAAGGTAGATTGAGGCCAAGGTTTGGGTATTTAAAAGCAGAATTACTCCAATGATGAAAGCTAACCCCGAAAGTCATTGCCAGTTTTGGAGAAAAGTAATATTCACCCATTAGTTTAATTGCTGCAAACAAATTTATATGGGAACCAATCGTATTGTTTTCGTAATTGTTTTGTGGTTCAAATTTTTTAGTAATCCAACCCAAACCCCATCCCCAAGATGTTTTGAGCTTGAATTTTTCCGTATTTACCAATGGGAAAAGCAAGTAGCAATTGAGCCCAAATCCTGTTCCCATAATGTCGTAATTTCCGGTTCCAGTTGCTAAAAATGAAATACCGACTTTGGGATTATTGTAAATTTTCCCCCAATCCTTTTCGTTGTTGCTTTGTCTTTCTATACTCATTTCAAAACCCTGGACTAGCTGTTTAGGAATGTGCTGCATTTTGGTTCTGTGTGCCAACATAAACCCTAAATTATAAGATGCTTTTATGTTAAGTCCTAATGGTTTGGAGGTGTTTGGGTCCACTTTGTTTCCCAAACAGGTAAGGGTACCAAAAAACAGAACGAAGGCTAGGTAAATCCAGTATTTTTGCAAGAGTTTGAGATAAAAAATTCGGACTCAAATGTATTCATTTTACACCCAAATTAAATACGGTTATGGACTCTAGATTAGTTGCTTTTGAAAGGCTTTTAAACATAATGGACGACCTTCGTGAAAAATGCCCATGGGATCAAAAGCAAACCATGGAAACTCTAAGAAAACTTACTATAGAAGAAACTTATGAATTGGCAGATGCGATTTTAGAAAAGGATTCAGAAGAAATAAAAAAGGAGATAGGCGATTTAATGTTACATCTCGTTTTTTATGCGAAAATTGGAAGTGAACAAAATGAATTTGACATGGCCGATGTACTAAATTCTATATGTGAAAAATTAATTTTCAGACACCCACATATTTATTCTGATATTGAAGTTAGTGGGGAAGAAGAAGTAAAAAGAAATTGGGAGAAACTCAAACTCAAAGAAGGTAGAAAAAGCGTGTTAGAAGGGGTGCCAAAATCATTGCCTGCCATGGTAAAGGCCAATCGTATTCAAGAAAAGGCTAGGGGAGTGGGTTTCGATTGGGACAATAAAGATCAAGTTTGGGAAAAAGTACACGAAGAGCTTGAAGAATTGAAAGTTGAAGTGGAGGGAGAGGCCTCTATGGAAAGAATAGAGGACGAACTAGGCGATGTTCTATTTTCAGTTATAAACTATGCTCGTTTTATTGATATTGACCCTGAAAGTGCATTGGAAAGAACGAATAAAAAATTCATTAAGCGTTTTCAATATTTAGAAGTAAAGGCCAAAGAACAAGGAAGAGATATTCATGATATGACATTGAGTGAAATGGATGCTATTTGGGAAGAAGCGAAGGGGAAGTGAATTTACAGAAACTTGTTTTTTTGTAATTCCTATTCTTAAATCTCTCCAACTATTTAAGCAAATTTAGAAAGGGAAAATCAACAAACGACCTTATTCATTTTCACATCATGACTTTCAGTCGGGACTGATTCTACAAATTGCTCTTTAAAACAAACCGCTACTTTTTCTGCGTTGGGGTAGTTTGCTAAAAACGTATCGTAATAACCACCTCCATATCCCAGTCTACTCAGAGATTTATCAAAAGCTGCTCCTGGAACGATGCAAAGGTCTATTGGGCCAGTATATTCTTTATTGCTTGTGGGATGTGTAGTGCCAAAAACCCCATTTTCAACTTCATTCAAAGAGGTTAAAATTCTGTTTTCAAGTTTTCTTTTAGACAATGTTTTGGGTGCAATGACTTTTATTTTATTTTGTAAAAGCCATTCAATGAGCAAATTTATATTCACTTCGCTGAGCATGTGAAGAAAACAATGTACAGTGAGGTATTTGTTTTCCGTTTTTGATATTAGATCAATTAGTTCTTTGCAAATCTTTTGTGACTCTTCGTTTCGATACGTCAATGAAAGTCCATTTCGAATCAGCAACATCTTTCTTCGTAAAGTTTTTTTAGCCTCCATTTTTTTATTTCAGTTATTCAATTTCTTGAAATTCACCTTTACCTCCAGATTTAGTAATTCCACCCTTATCTAAAAGGTGAATATAATCACAGTTTTTGCCCATCGGTGAAAAGATATGAGAAGAGAGTATGATAGTTTTTCCGAGAGATTTGAGCTTGTTTAGCAATTTGTGAATGAGGATGTTGCTTAGAGTATCACAACCTTTAAAAGGTTTGTCTAAGATGAAAATTTGATTTTTTTGGAGAAAACTGGCGGTCAGGGCGTTAATTTTTACCATCGGTAAAAATTTTCTATTAATCTATTTCTTTCTAAAATAAATGGTAACCGGAACTCCAGTAAAATTATAAGTTTCTCTCAACTTATTTTCTAAAAACCGTTTGTAAGGCTCTTTAATGTATTGAGGTAAGTTGCAATAAAAAGCAAAAGTTGGATAGTGGGTTGGCAATTGTGTTACGTATTTTACTTTTATATATTTTCCTTTGATCGCAGGTGGAGGTTGAAACTCCATAATCGGTAAAAAGAAATCGTTTAGTGCACTTGTTTTTATTTTTTGTGTTCTTCTTTTAAAAACATCCACTCCTACTTCCAAGGCTTTGTGAATCCTTTGTTTGTCTTTGACCGAAATAAACAAAATATCTACATCAGTAAAAGGTTCCATTTTTTCTTTTACGTGGCGCTCAATGTCCCTTGCCAAGTTTGTGGCTTTTTCATCAATTAAATCCCATTTATTAATAAGGATAATTATTCCTTTATTGTTCTTGTGAGCAAGATGAATAATGTTAAGGTCTTGGGATCCAATTCCTTCTTTAGCATCAATCATTATATAACAAACATCACATTTTTCAATGGCTCTAATAGCTCTCAGAACAGAATAAAATTCTAAATCTTCGTGAACTTTCTTTTTCTTTCTAATACCAGCTGTATCTACCAAGGCGAAATCAAAACCAAAAGAATTGAATCTAATATCATTCGTATCCCTCGTGGTTCCTGCAATTGGAGTTACAATATTTCTTTCTTCGCCAATAAGTGTATTAATAAAAGATGATTTTCCAGCATTTGGTCGTCCAACAACAGCAAATCGAGGAAGTCCTTCTAGTTCATCTATAAATTCTTCTTCTGGTAATCCAGCAACTAAAGCATCTAATATTTCGCCAGTGCCAGAACCATTAATAGAGGAAACGCAGAAATACTCTCCTAAGCCAAGTGAATAAAACTCTACGGCATCAGCTATTCTTTCATTGTTATCTACCTTATTTACAACTAAAAAAACAGGTTTGTTGGTTCTTCTTAGCATGTTGGCTACATCATTATCAAGATCAATTATCCCTGTAGTAACATCCACAACAAAAACAATAGCGTGTGCTTCTTCAATAGCAATTTCAACTTGTTTTCGGATTTCAACATCAAACAATTCTTCGGAGTTACCAATATAACCTCCGGTGTCAATTAAGTTAAATTCAGTAGCGTTCCATTCCGTTTTCCCGTAATGTCGATCACGAGTAACCCCGCTATACTCATCTACAATGGCGTCTCTGGAGCCAACCAAACGATTAAAAAAAGTAGATTTACCTACATTAGGACGGCCTACTATTGCGACAACAACACTCATTCGAAATTTTATTTTATTGAAATTTTCCTAAAGATTTTAGGGTTGCAAAGAAAGGTGAAATACCAAGGTAGAAGGTGCGATTTTTAATTTTAGAATATAATGTTTAAGATCTTCGATTTTTTATACAATTACGAGGAAAATTTAAGATCGAATTTTCTTTAGTTCAAATACCCAAACCGCTTCAACGTGTTTGGTTTATTCCTCCAATCTTTACTCACTTTTATATATAACTTTAGAAATACTTTTTTATCCAAAAACGATTCCATGTCTTTTCTTGCTTCGGTTCCAACTCGCTTTAAACCCAATCCTTTATGCCCAATAAGAATTCCTTTTTGACTTTCTCGTTCTACATAAATTTCGGCTCTTATTCGAGTAATATCTTCAGCTTCTTCGAACTCAGTAATTTCTACTTCACAGGAATAAGGAATTTCTTTTTTATAATGGAAAAATATTTTTTCTCGTATAATTTCAGACATAAAAAAGCGCATTGGCTTGTCAGTCATTTCTTCTTTAGGGAAATACTCTGGAGATTCTGGTAAATTAGATTTGATACAATCTAAGACAGCGTCCACGTTAGCACCATGTAAGGCACTTATTGGAATTATTTGAGCTTTGGGAAGAATTTCTTGCCAATACTCTACTTTTTCTTCAACTTCTTCTTGATTTGAGAGGTCAATTTTATTTAATACCAAGATAATTGGTACTTCAAGACTTTTAATTCTTTCAAAAATATTTTCATCTTTTATCGCTTGCTCACCAATTTCTATTACCAGTAAAAGGACATCGGCATCACTTAAACTGTTTTGAACAAATTGCATCATTCCTTCATGCATTTTGTATGCTGGGTTCAGAATTCCTGGGGTGTCAGAGTAGACAATTTGAAAGTCTTCACCAGAAACAATGCCTTGAATACGGTGTCGGGTGGTCTGTGCTTTTGAAGTAATGATGGATAATTTCTCTCCAACTAATTGATTCATAAGGGTTGATTTGCCCACATTTGGGTTTCCAATGATGCTTGCAAAGCCTGCGTGATGTTTCATTAAATTTTTTTATGAATTGAAAGTGCAAAAGTAAAGAAAAGAGTATGTTTGCAGCGCGAAATCAACGCCAAAAGACATATCGCGGGATGGAGCAGTTGGTAGCTCGTCGGGCTCATAACCCGAAGGTCGTAGGTTCGAGTCCTGCTCCCGCTACTAGAAGGCCCTTTCAGAATTCTGAAAGGGCCTTTTTCATTTAAGAACATGGCTTGGGTCTATTTATTCAGAGTGAAAGTTACTGAATTAAAATAGGTCATAGGTTCGCCACGAAAGCTTTCGTGGGCTCCTGCAACTAGAAAAGTCCTTTCAAGATTTTTGAAGGGCTTTTTTATTCTATTCCCCTTTGTTTTACGTTTGCGGAATAAATATGAAAATAATTTCCGAATTTCTGAATGACTATCTTCCTCTAGTATCTATTGTTATGGCTGTAAAAGATACTGCCATTTATCTTCCCGAATGTTTGGATTCTATTCTTGCTCAATCTTACCAAAATTGGGAACTCATTGCTGTTAATGATCATTCAACGGATGAAACGCCTGAAATTCTACAGGAATATGCGGCAAAGGATTCCAGAATTCGTGTTTTTAATAGCGATAAACCAAGATTAATCCCTACACTTCAGGTGGCATATTCTAAAGTGAAGGGTGAGTTGATAAACCGCATGGATTCAGATGATAAAATGCCAGACTATAAACTACAAGTATTGGTGGAGGAATGGCTGAAATACGGTAAAGGGACTGTAATAGCCGGCGGAACAGAACATTTTGTAGATGAAGGTGAAGTAGGTGGCGGGTTTTTGAATTACGAAAAGTGGCTAAATGAAGTGGCTAGAATAAGTACCCATTACCAAGAGATTTATAAGGAATGTGTAATTCCATCTCATTGTTGGATAATGCATAAAGATGATTTTGACGCAATCGATGCTTTTAATCCAGTTATATATCCAGAGGACTACGATTTGTGTTTTAGGATGTATAGCAAAGGGTTAAACATTGTAGGAATTGATAAAGTTTTGCACTACTGGCGAGATAGATCCGATAGAATTTCGAGAACTTGGGAGGAATACAAAGACAACCGATATTTTGAAATGAAATTGCGATTTTTTTATAAGTTAGATAGAGATTATTCGAGACCACTTGTACTTTGGGGTGCCGGTAGAAACGGAAAAGATATGGCTAAGCTCATTTTGTCTTATGACGATAAATTTCATTGGGTGTGTGATAATGCCAATAAAATCGGGAGAGATATTTATGGTGTGAACCTTCAGCATTTCGGTGATGTATTGAAGATTAACAAGCCCCAAATAATTATTGTTGTGGCTTCTCCGGATGGTAAAGTAGAAATAACAAAACAGTTAGAGATTTGGCATAAAAAACGGGTTAAAGACTTCTGGTTTTTTGCATAATGGATTAGAAAAAAAAGCCCCATTTCACCAAAAAGAAACAGGGCCTTCCAACCTGAGATTTTTAATGAGTTCTTTCTTTATCTATTTTTCGGATTGATTCTTTGCAAATGAGCCACACCCAAAGTTGCATTATTTATAGTTAAAACCTTTATAAATGAAATGAGTTACGTGTTTTTGTGCGTGAGATGCAGGTTTCATTTAATAAGAAAGAAACTTAACTTTGAGAAGCTTTCTTAGTATAGTTAATTATTCAAAAAATGAGCCTTTGGTTCTCTTCTATTCAAAATTTCTATTTTTTTTATACTTAAAATTGCAAGAACAAAGAAATAAATCTACCCACTTATGAAATTTCATATTTTATTATTAAACATACTTCTTTTTAGTTTTCTAGCATGTTCAAGCCCGTATCAAAATAATGTTACATTCGAAAATGAAAGAATAGAACTCCTGGAAATAGATACATCTTGGCAAGATAAAATCATAAAACCAAATTCTTATTGGAAAAAAAAACTTACAAAAACTCAATATTCTATTTTGCGTGAAAAAGACACAGAAGCTCCCTTTAATCACGTATACAACTCTAATAAAAAAGCTGGTCTTTATTTATGTGCTGGTTGTGATAATCCTTTGTTTACCTCCAGTACAAAGTTTAATTCTGGAACAGGGTGGCCAAGCTTTTGGGATCCTTATTTTGGAAAAAGTGTCTTAATTGGTGCTGATAATTCTCTTGGCATGTCTAGAGACGAAGTTGTGTGCGCTCGATGCGATGGTCACCTAGGGCATGTTTTTAGCGATGGACCTAAACCTACTGGTCTTCGATATTGTATGAATGGCGAATCACTGAAATTTGTCGGGGAAAATAATTCTGAAAGGGTTGTTTTTGCCCAAGGATGTTTTTGGTGTGTTGAAGAAATATTTGAAGTCTTAAATGGAGTAGATAATGTTGTTTCTGGATATGCAGGCGGAACTGAAGAAAACCCTTCATACAAACAAGTTGGAAGTGGAAGCACTTCCCATGCAGAAGCAATTGAAATCAGCTACAATCCAGATAAAATATCTTATGAAGAGTTACTAAAAGTGTATTTCAATGCAGGTGATATTACGCAAGTAAATGGACAAGGAAATGATAGAGGAACACAATATCGATCTATACTATTTTATAACAATGCAGAACAAAAACAACAGATTGATAATTATATAAAAATGCTTGAAAATTCAGGAAAATACAATAAGAAAATTGCGGTTGAAGTCCTCCCTGCAAGTAAATTTTATATTGCTGAAAAATACCACCAAAACTACGTAAAATTAAATCCGAACCAAGGTTATGTAAGAAGTGTATCTATTCCAAGATACGAGAAAGCAATTAAGAATTTTCCGGAATTATTGAAATAAGCAAAAGTTACTTTTGGGAGACCCAAATTTGAGACTCACTCTGAAAACGAAATTGCATCAGCTATTGATGGAAGTTTTTTCAAAAAATTTGATGGAATGCAAGTGTATGGTTGTGTGAAATATATTGCAACTATATGGATAAAAACCCATTTTCAGCTTCTTTAAAAAACGCGACCTATCATGACAATGCTTATTAAGCTGTTCATAGATTTATCCATTAATTATTTCCACCAAACTTCGTTAATAACCCTTTTACCCACTAAAATGTGCTGCCCAATTGTAGGACATACATAATCTACATTGTTTGTTATTGCTGCTGCACTGAACCGTTCCACTGGATCGTTCCAAGTGTGCAGCGATAAATCAAACGCTCCCCAATGTATTGGCATTAAAACCTTGCCTTTAACGTCCATTCCAGCTTGTACAGTTTGTTCTGGCATCATGTGAATGGCTGCCCACATATCATTGTATTGTCCACATTCCATCATGGCAAAATCAAAAGGACCAAGTTTTTCTCCAATTTCCTTGAAGTGTGGTCCATATCCACCATCTCCACTAAAATATATGTTTTGGTTGTGCCCTTTTATAGCCCAACTAGCCCATTGGGTTTTGTTTCTATCGGTAATTCCTCTTCCAGAAAAATGTCGGGCGGGTGCTGCCGTAAAAGTTAAACCTTTAAAATAGGCGTATTCCCACCAATCTAGCTCAGTAATTCTATCGGCTTCTATACCCCATTTTTTAAGATGTGAACCAACTCCAAGCGCTGTGAAAAAATGATCGGTCTTGTCTTTTAATTCCAAGATGGATGGATAATCTAAATGGTCATAATGATCGTGAGAAATTATAATGGCATCGATATGTGGAAGGTCTTCGATTCTAATGGGTTGTTTGTAATTGAAACGATTTGTCATAAAGCTCACCGGTGAAGCAGCTGGTCCGAGCATAGGATCTATCAAAATAACCTTTTTATCTATTTCGAGCATCACTGCAGAGTGACCAAACCAAGTAACCTGAGTAACAGAATCTTGAAGATTGGGGTGTTCAAAATCAAACTTAGCTGGAAGAGAATCAGTCGGGTGCTTTCCTTTGCTTGGAAAAAGAAATCCGGCCATCATTCCAGGTATTTTGGACATGGGTATATCCATTTTGGTTTCAATCAAATTATCAAAAACTCCTTCTTTGTAATGTTCCGATTCTTGAATTCTATTTAAATCATCTCCCTCTGGGGTTTGCCCAAATTGGGGCGCAGTGTATATGAAAATGGCAATGCCAAGAACTAAAAGCCCTATCAAAGAAAAGAGAATTATCATAAAACGTTTGAAAAATTTGAGCATGAATTGTGATTGTTATTTAGCGTCCAAAGAAAGGGAAAATAGGAAGAGTAAAATGGTTTTTAAAACTCCAATCCCCACCAATCATTCTAACAATACCATCTAAAACAGAACCCTCACCTTTACTACGACTACCAATACTTGGTGCATGAGAAATAATTCGATTTACCAGTCTTGAAAAAGGTGAACTCTGCAAGTAAACTGTTCCATATCTCCGAAGAGTAGCCAAAAAGAGACCCTCGCTACCAAAAATCAAGGGACTTGAGCCTTAAGGTCTCAAAATCTAAAACCTTGATTTTTTGCTCTGCGGCATTTTCACCTTGCAAGCAGCTGGGTTATTTAGTTATCAATTCGTTATGGACAAAATAAGCCCGGAAGAATTGAGTCGGGCAATTTTTCTTTTGCTTCCTTTTTCTTTTTCTCTTCGAAAGCTTTCGGGGAAAAGAAAATGTAGGGTAAATTCTCATTAATTAAATATTCATTATTGATACAACTAGTATTGAAAGTGCAATAACTTCAACTTGTTTGTAAACGAACAAGCACTTTAAAATAGAATAGGAATTAATAAAATCAGGATAAATGGACTGTTGATTAAATCTAAAAATAAATAGGATGAAAAACCATCCCATTTTTGTTGAATTCTAAAGTTGGAAAAGGGAATTTAATCAAACCAAAAGAAGCTAGAAATGTATTAACAAAACAACTTTTTGTTTTTATTCTATGAAGATCAACGTCCAAGGAAAAATAAAATTGAGAATAGCGCTCAAAAGAGGGAAGAGGTTGTCCGTTTTCGTTGATACTTGGATTAGATTCTCCTCCAATCATTCCATCGGCTCCGTATCCCAAAGAGACACTTATCCATTTTGGAAATTTACTTCCCTTATTTAAAAAAGAATGAATATTTGTCGATAACCAGTAGGTCTGTCCGTTATAATCTTTCAAGATTTGTTGTCCAAAATTCTCTCCCAAAAGTTTAGGTCTATGTTGTGGATATTGGGTAGCATGGAATGAAAATTTAGGTGTTATTCTTTGTTCTCTCCAAGCTATTTGCTGCCCAATAAACAAGGCTGTCCCAAGGGTGTTTGCTGCCATATCTCCCCATGAAAAACCCCATTGGGCATTGTAACCGTCCATTATCTCAAAGATGGTTTGATACACGAACCCCCAAGTCGCACCGAAGGCCAATGAACTACTTTCATTTACACCAGACCATTTCAGTGAATTGTAACCCAAAACACCTATGTAGTAAGAGCTGAAGGCATGCCCGAATTTATCAATACCTTCCCATTCTCCCCAATCATTGAAGGTGTGAAACTCACTTTTTGGAAAATTCTTGTACCAGGCTTCATTCAGTACCATTAGAGTAGAGACGGTAATTACTGCAGCGCCAGCAGTAACACCAAAAACCCTTTTATTCTTTAGCGAATCTGGATAATCCATCCAATGTGCAGGATGCATTGACATTTGAGATGTTCGGTTGCTAGATAAATTTAATTCATACGAATGAAAACGTTTGTTGGGCTTATCGAACTCAAGGATATTTTGCTGAGAAAAGCAACCAAATCCAATTAACAAAAAACAAAAAAACACTCCAGTTTTCACGTGCCAAAAATAACAGCAAAATGACCATGAGTTTAATTGGCGTTAACTTTAAAAATCAATGATTCTTCCAATAGTTGTTAAAATTGTTCCACTGCTGTTTTGAACCTCTTCCATATCGTAATATTTCTGGTCGTAGGAAGCTAAAGCATTCACTACTATTTGATTTTGATGAAGCATATTCCTTAGGAATTAAAAGCGCCCTTTCTTCTGCCTTAAATCCATATAAATTTTGAATGTCTAAATAAATATTGAGATCTCATTTCTTAAAATCCTATGTTTTATCGACTCTTATATCCAATTGATGAAATTCGGATAATGTATTTTCATTTATTCGACTATAATCTAGAATCCCGGATAGATTAATTTTATAAACTGCAAGTTGAGCAGATTCTTGCAAAAGATAAGGCGTGTTAGGTATTCCTTGAACATATCTCCAACTTTTTCATATAACCTCCTATTTATTGGTATCTATAAATGAATAGGCGGAGAACAGTTTGGTTATTAAGGAGAAGACAAATGTCGATTACGATTTACCTTTAAACCTAATAGTAATAAATACAATGGCTCAAGTTCAATTCGAAAAAATTAAAATCGTATAGCAGGTTTTTGTTACTTTTTAAGTAAAGTAAGTAGTTTATTGAAGAAGTCTAACTCAAATAACTATCAAGACTGCCATAAAGTAAATCACTGGTTTTGTCCATGAGAAATAAAACCATCATCAATTCCTATTTCTTAGAGTAAACCCAAAAATTACCATTGATTGTATCTTTTAAAGTTCCAGTTTTCAGTTTCTCGATTTCTTGACGAGCAGCCTTCAAGTTATCGAAAGATTTAGTATAAACAAAGAAAAACTTTCTGTCTTCTCTACTCACAACTTTAGTCTCGATACCAGATTCTCTTTTCAACATACGTTGGTAGGCTTTGGCATCTTCTATTTTAAAGTAAGCCCCCGCAACGGTATAAAATTGAACGTATTCTTTTGTGCTTTTTTGGTCTGTTTCTTTCGATTCTTTGGAATTTGGTGAGGTTAAATCTTGATCTTTTTTAAGTAGATCAATCTCTTTTCGAATTTCGTCTAAATCATTAGAAGTTGCGCTCGAATTATTTTTAGAATCCTCTTCTATTAGTTTTTTCAACTCTTCAATTTGTTTTTCTAATTCATTAATTTTGGTATTGTCTGCTTCAGAAAGAGATAAATCCCGCTTAGGGTCATCTTTAGAATTAGGTGAATTAACCTGGTTATTCTCTATTACTTTATCCATTTCAGGCTTTTCTGTTTCGTAGGTTTTCTTTAGCGTGTTTACTTCTTTTTTCTGGTTTTGAATTTCTTTTTTTTGCTCCTTAAGCTGTTTATTCAATTCTTCATTTTCTTTCTTTAAATCACTTATATCTTCTTCTTGATTGCGTATTGCTCTAGATATTTGTGCATTGCTTTTTGAGCTTTTAGTAACGCTGCTTATACGATATCCCATTGCTATTTCATGCGACCCTTTATTGTAGGTTCTCATTCCCCTGGGAGACAAATCATAAGAATAGCCTACAATTAATCGATCTAAAACTTGTGCTCCGGCAAGAAAAATAATCCCGGAATTTTGACGATAACCTAAACCACCCCAAAATTTTTCTTTCCATTTTACAACAGTATTTATTTCCATAGAGACTCCCGCTCCTTGAACATGACGAGCAAAAAATGTTGGGGTAATGTCAATTGGCTTTTTATTTATGTGGAAATCGTAAGAGACAAAAAGATTAAAATGTCTTATGTTTTTATACGTTGCAGATTTTTGGTCAATATCGTTTTCATACTTAAAACCACTATTTAGTAATTGATTTACAGATAGCCCAGCTTTTAATTTTTTCCACTGATAAAACAATCCGAAATCCGCATCAAAAGACATTTGAGATGAGTTATAGTCCAGCAAGCTAGCTTCACTTTGGTCCTCTACTCTAATTTTTGAAAAATCTATTTTTTTCTGAATAAATATACCGGCCAAACCAAAAGATAATAAATGATCTTCCGTGATGGGAAGTTTATAACGCAAAGAAAATTCTCCGCTAGTAGTATTAAAAAGATGTACTTGATCAGTGTTTAATTTTAATCCAATAGCGTACTTATTCTCTTTTATAGGTGTTTCGAATGTAATCCCAGATGTTCTTGGTGCATCTTGAAGCCCAACCCATTGCTGACGATGATTAAGCATAAACCTTGTTTCGTTACTTGAGCCAATTGCCGCTGGGTTTATCAAATAAAAATTAAGGTAATTTTGACTATAAATAGGAGTTTGTTGGGCAATAACACGGTTAAAGCCTAAAATTGAAATAATTGTAATTAGTAAATATCTCATAATTCCTATTTGTTATTTCTTATTATTGAAACTGCACCTTTATAGGTTTTGTCTGAATTGGGGAAGGATAACGTGTAATAATATGTACCGTCTGGTAAAATATCACCGTTTTCATTTCGACCGTCCCAGTCGTTTTGGTACCCTGTAGTCTTTAAAACCTCGCTACCCCATCTATTGAATATACTTATTTGACATTCTATGTAGTTTTCTATATTGGTGATTATCCAAAAATCATTTTGCCCATTTCCATCAGGTGTAATAACATTTGTGGGGATTAAATTGTAATCTGTAGAAACTTCAATAGTTTGCAAAGCAACGTTCGAACATCCATTTCTATCATAGCCAGTAACGCTATATGCAGTGCTTTCCACGGCATCGAAAACAGGATTTTTGATTGTGGAATTGTCTAGTCCGTTTTGAGGAAACCATTCGTATCTAATTCCGCCTTCTGCTTGAAGCTTCATTTCAATTCCTTTACTTACTGATGTGTCTTTTCCTAAAGTAATATTTGGCGGTTCATAAACTTCAGCATCCCTAGTAATAGAATCTTTACAGAGCTGAGTCGAAATTGCAACCAATTTTACTTTGTATTTTCCGGGTTTTTCGGGTGCATAAATGGGTTCTGGAATAATCGCCGTTCCGCCGTCACCAAAGTCCCAAGAATAACTTAATCCGTTAGCTGAAATTGCAGAAGTATTATTCACTTGATAGTCTGCATTAAGGCAAGTATTGGTAAGGGTGAAATTAGCAATAGGAACTTCATATATTTCTACAGATTGTGTTAGTTTTTCTCGACAACCTTTGTCTGAAGTTGCCTCAAGAGATACGTCATATTTTCCATTATTAAGAAATAAATGAATGGGCGATTTTACACTGCTTCCAGTGCCATCCCCAAAATCCCAAGCATAAGTAACTACCGATCCATTGCTCATTTTTGTGCTGTCTGTAAAAGGCAATTGAAATCCGTCGCATACTGAAGTAAACACATAATTTACTGAAGGAGCTTCATGAGATATCACAGTTTTATTTATGGTGTCAGTACATCCAAATTCGGATATGGCCACCATAATTACATCGTACTTCCCGTTTTTTGAAAAAACATGACTTGTATTTATTAGGGTATCGGTTTTAGTATCCGCAAAATCCCAATAATATTTTAGAGACCCTTGAACACTAATTGAACGATTTATGAATGGAGTAGTGTCGCCAAAACAAACACTTGTAAATCCATAATCTGAAACAGGATTTGCATAAATGGTAATGTTTTTAGTCATTAAATCTACACAACCAGAATCTGTATTTTGGGTAAGCGTAATTTTATAATTGCCCGGTCCGCTGTAGTAATGTGATGGGTTTTTATTATTTGAATTACTTCCATCTCCAAAATCCCAAGCAAAAGATACTGCTGTATCAGGTATATTAGAGCCATTACTATACTGACTGTTATCAAATAAATAAGCCGAATCTTCAAAACAAACATTGGTAAGTGAGAAATTAGTTTTTGGTTGTGGATTTACCCAAACCGTTTTAAAGACTGTGTCACTGCAATTGTGAATGGAGTTTGTAACCAATTGAACTGTGTATTTTCCAGCATTTTGATAAGTATGTTTAGGGTTCGGCATAGTTGATGTCGCTAAATCTCCAAAGTTCCAATTCGAGGTTAAATTTCCTAATTTAACAACAGAAGAATTTTGGAATACCATCGATTTCCCAAGACAAACATTTACAGAAGAGAAATTAGAGGTTGAACGAGGATAAGAAATTACATTTTGCGTAATGGAATCTTTACACCCTGAAGCGGTTTCTGTAACTACTAGCTTTACATTATAAGAACCATCATTTGAGTAGGAATTTCTAGGGTTTGTAGTTGTACTTGTTGTTGAATTCCCAAAGTTCCAATTGTATGTAAGGATAACACCTGTGAAAGGGTAGGTAGATGAATTGGTGTATTGGTTGGAGTCATTAACACATAAATTAGTAACAGTATAAGCCGGCACGGGAAGCGCATTTACGATTACGTTTTTTGAATTCGAATCAAGGCACCCCCGGTTTGTAGTAACTTTTAATTTTACTGTGTAAGTTCCATATTTATTGTATTTGAACAATGGGTTTTGAATGTTTGACCCGTTATTATTTCCAAAATCCCAACTATAAGAAGAAACCAAAGCATTAGTTACAGTAGTGCTGTCCGAAAACTTGGTGGAACTTCCATCGCAAACAGTATCACTAATAAAATTTACTGAAGGTAATGCGTGTACCGTTACTGGTTTGCTAACCGAATCAACGCAGCCTCTATTAGAACTCACAATAAGTTTCGCACTATAGGGACCTGTAGTGGTGTAGCTATACTTAGGATTTTTAGCAATGGAGACTCCACCAATTACGCCAAAATTCCAATTGTAGTTAATCGTACCGGTATTTAGAAAAGAAGCATCTATAAATTCAACCGAATCACCAAGGCAAGCACTTACAATTGTGAAATTTGCCACCGGTTTCTCATAAATTATTAGAGTTGCCAATTTAGAATCAACGTAACCAGAATCAGTTATGGCTTCCATAGAAACTTTATATGCACCTGAGCCAGCATACAAGTGTTTGGGATTTTGATCCGTAGAAAAAGTCCCATCTCCAAAATCCCATTTGTAAGTCATTCCACCTTTTTTAACAAATGTGTTATTAACGAAGTTGGCTGAATCGTAAACACAAACTTTATTAACCGAATAATTTGCTTGTGGAACAGGGTTTACAACTACTATTTTTTTCAAGGTATCGCTACATTTTCCGGTAAAAGAAATAAGTTCAACCGCATAGTCTCCAGTATCGGAATAAGTGTGTGTCGGGTTTTGAACAACAGAAGTATTTCCATCGCCAAATTTCCATAAAGAGCTCATTCCTCCTGTCGATATTGTGGAATTGTTGGTGAGCGAAAGCGCTTTGCCTTCAGCAGCTTTTTGGGCAAACCATATAGACTTCGGTTGTGCGTTTACAATAACCGTTTTGATAATAGAGTCAAAACAATTATTACCAGACGTATAAGTTAATTTTACTGAATAACTTCCATTCGCAGGGTAGGTGTAATTTACTGAATTTGTATTGGCGGAAGCTCCATTTCCAAAGGCCCAAATGGACGTTCCAGAACTAGGAGTAGAGGCATTAACAAAAGGAGTGGTTTTACCTTGGCATATACTTGCTGCACTGAAGTTTACTATTGGTGTAGTATCTATAATAGCAGTTTTAATTATCGAAGATTTACAGTTGTTTACCGATGTAGCTATCATTTGAACTGAGTATGTCCCTGCTTGGTTATAAATATGTTTTGGGTCATTACTACTACTCGATTTCCCGTTTCCAAAAGCCCAGAAATAGGTGTTTCCATTTCCTTTTATGGTTTGATTGGTAAATACAGATGGCGACTTTTGACAAACACGAGTTACTGAAAAATTTGCAATAGGAGTAGAGTTAACCCAAACAACTGCAGTGTCACTGAATTTTGTTCCACAAGCACCTCCACTTATTTGTGTTCTGTAATGTGCACTTACATTTAAATTAGTGTAATTAGTTAACGTAGAAGTGTTTATTACATCAGTCCATGTTTTCATGGTATCATTTGAAACTTGCCATTTATCAATCTTTCCACTTTGGTTTCTAAGGGTAATTGTACCAGAATTGTTTCCTTGGCAAACGCTTGTACTCCCAACTAAATTACCGCCAGCAGTAATTGGAACTACTGTAATTTTTACACTTGAAGAGGATGTTTCTGAACAGCCTTCCGATTTTAAAATACTTCGATAATAAATTGTAGATAATAAATTGGAAAACACCAAACTGTCGGTTGAGTTATTTTTGCTAGCCCAAGGTCCTACACTACTAGCAGAAGTTTCCCAACGCAATACCTTACCTGTGTGACCACTTAATTTAATTGTAGCACCATTGGAAGCCGCACATACTGTAGCGGAATCACTTAACGATCCTCCAACAGTTGCCGGAGAAATTGTTTGCTTGCCAATAGCCGAAGTATCTGCAACGCAAACTCCCGATTTAACAATACTTCTGTACCATGTTTCGGCATTTACATTAGTATAAGCTACGCTATCATTAGTTAATCCCATTGATGTCCATGTAGATCCACTATTTGTAGATTTTATCCAATCAGTAACACCTCCCGTTTTATTTTGAATGAATACTTTACCTGAGTTTCCTGATATACAAACTGGTATAAACCCACCTAAGTTACCACTATTGGTAGTTGGGTCAATAGTAAGTTTTGAAGCTGATGAAAACTGAATATTACATCCTTCATTTTGAACCACTGCTCGGTAAGATGTAGTTGATTGAAGTTTGCTGTAGGCAACAGAAGTTGAAGTATTAACCATATCTGCCCATGGGTTATTTCCTGTTTCGCTACTTTGCCAGCGAAGAACAGAACCCGTATTTCCAGTTAAAGAAAGTGTTCCTGAGTTTATTCCGAAACATATATTTGCAGTACCGCTAACACTGCCTCCAACTGTGGGAGCATTTACAGTTACTTTGTAAGCAGCAGAAGTATCGTTTGCACAAACGCCACTTTTAGTAAATGTTTTATACCAAGTCGTTTGTGCTAAATTGCTAATATTATAGCTAGTTAAAGGATTTGCAATAACTGTCCAAGCAACGTTATTTGTTGATTGCAGCCAATTTTGTACAGAACCAATAGAACTAGATACTGAAATTACCGAGCTATTTGTTCCGGTACATAATTCATTTACGCCGCTTAGAGTTCCAGATTTACTGGCAGGGTCCACTAGAACTCTTGTGACAGCTGAACGAACCGTGTCGCAGCCAGTTTTTGCCACAATAGCACGATAATAAGAAGTAGTGGTAAGGTTTTTATAAACTTGTTTGGACCCATTATTAAAAATAAAAGACCAAGGCCCACCCGAAGAATTAGCTTTTTCCCAACCAATAACATTTCCTGAATTACTGGATAAAGAAAGTGTGTCTTCATCAATACCGTAACAAGTAGAAATAGAGTTTAGTCCATTTTTTCCTAGTACTTTTCCCCCCAAGGTTGCGCTATTCACAATAACTTTTACGATGTTAGAAGTATCTTTAGAACAAGCACCATTTTTGGCAACAGTCCTATACCAGGTTGTAGTTGTTAAATTGATGTATGTAAGCTTTTTAGTAGTTATTCCAGAGTTATCATTCCAAGTTGTTCCGTCATCAAAAGAGGTTTGCCAACTAGAAACTAAACCAATTGCGCTATTTAAATTTATATCTTCAGTATTGCTGTTAGTACAAACTGTATTATCTCCAGTAAGTGTTCCTGCACGCGTAGTTTTATCAACTCTTATTTTTACGCTGGAAGAAGCAGCTTCTGGGTCCGAACCAACTTTTACGATGGCCCTGAAATACGTTGTTTGCACCAAATTTGAATATGCAAAAGTTGTACTTGTGTGTGCAATTGTACTCCAAGGATTTCCACCAGTTGTAGAAGATTCCCACCTAATAATATCTCCAAGGTGACCGCTTAAACTAAGTGTTCCAGAATTAATCCCAGTACAAGCTGAGTCTAAATTATTTGTTGCTGCAGTTTTTACTGCGCCACCCACTGAAATGGGAAAAGCGTAGCTTGTTTTTCCGAACATCATAGTCGAAAAAACAATCAGCGAAATGAAATATAGTTTTCTCATCTTTCTAAATTATCTACTTATTATTACTCTAAAAGTTTTACTCTCTCGTCCCACAATGGCTTTCATAAAATAAACTCCAGGAGCAAGATTTTCGAATCTGTAATTTTTTACGTAGGATTCAATTCCTTCAACAAACTCCTGATGTATAATTACACCTCGCATATCAAAGAAATAGAGCGCCACATTATCTTCTTGGTTTAACTCTAAAATTAATCTAAATGAACCAACATTGGGGTTGGGATACAACTTAGCCTTAATGAATAAGGAAGGCTCCATTTGTGTTAAAAATTGAACTGAACCAGCTGAACTTCCAACTTTCTTTCCAACTTTCTTTCTTTTAGAAACTGTAATTTCTTTACTATGTGAATCACTACAAGTTCCATTACTTACCGTTAGTTTTACATTGTATTTACCTTCAACATAATATATATGTTCCGGATTTTGAAGAGTCGAAGACGTTAAGTCACCGAAATTGTAATTCCAAGTTTTTATATTTGGGTAAGAAAGGTCAACAAACTGAACAGAATCACCAATAGATACTCTACTTGTAGATAGGAAATAAACCAAAACTGTGTCGGTATTTGCTTTTAGTGTAATGGTGTCAGATCCAACACAACCAGCGGCGGTTGTTAATTTTACATAATACTTTCCGGCATCTTTTACAATTACTTTTTGGCTTGTATCGCTCAAATTATTTGATCCTCCCCAAGTGTAACTTGCACCCACGTTTTTGGCATCGAGTTCTATTTCCTGGTTGATACAGAAACTAATATCTGGACCCAATTTTATGGTTGGCGAAGAAGCCAAAGTAATTTTTATTGTATCGGATTTACTGCATCCAATCGCGTCTGTAACTTTTACCCAATGTGTGCCAAAATTACCTATCGAAATAGTTTGACCTTTTGATTTGTTTGACCACAATACTGTATTTCCAACATTGTTGGCATTTAGCGTTAACGTGCTTCCAGTGCAAATGCTAGTATCCTTACCTAAATCAACTTTAGGTGCAGGATTAACAGTGATTGTCACTGAATCTGTTTTGTTACATGTTTTTGAAGTTGTTACTTTAACCCAATAAGTTCCAGCTGTTTTAGCAGTTAGTTTTTGGGCCGTTGAAGCATTGTTCCATAAGTAACTACTCCCTGTGTTTTGGCCATCAAGAACTAAGCTATCACAAGCTTTTCGGTCAGCACCTAAATCTAAAATTGGTAATGGGTTTAGAGTAACGTTTATTGCGCTTTTGTCGCTGCAGTTTTTAGCGTCTGTTACCGTTACGGAATATGCTCCACTTTTAGAAACAGATATTGTTTGTGTCCGATTACCATTCGACCATAAATAACGGCTTCCCGTATTTTTGGCATCCAAAGTAATATCTTGATAATGACAAGTATCTAAGTTGTTTCCCAAATTAACCTGAGCGCCTGCAGTAAAATTAACTAAAACAGTATCGACTCCAGCACAACCCATAGTATCAGTCACTTTTACCCAAAATTTACCAGCAATGGATGGAGCAGTGGTTTGAGTGGTGTCTCCATTCGACCACAAGTATTTTTTACCACTATGTTTAGCGTTCAATACGGGTGGATTGTTCGCGCAAGTAGTAAGATCACCTCCTAAGTTTACAACGGGTAAGGGGTTAATGGAAACAACTATTGTATCTTTCGATACACATTTACTTACGGATACGTTCACAATATAACTTCCATTTTGATTGGCTTTTATTGTTTGTGTTTTCGCATTATTATTCCATAAAAAGCTCGCGCCAGTATTTCCGGCGTCCAAAAGAGTATCGCCACAAGCAGTTATATTAGGACCTAAATTTACAGTAGGCCGGTTAAGAATAGAAACTTGTACCGTATCTTGGTTAGAACAACCTTTTGTGTCGGTCACTGTAAGTATTAAGGTATCTGTAATTCCAATTTTAGTACTTCGTGTTGTAACACCTGAAGACCAATTGTAAGTATTCCCAGAAGGATAATTATTTAAGGATGTGAGTGAAATAGAATCTCCAGTACAACCCGTTTTATTTAACCCAAGGTTTACAGCAGGTATTGGAAGAATAGAAAGGACCATTTGATCTTGAGTTACGCAAGTTCCATTTGCTACTGTAACTTGATAAATTCCGCCTTTTGAAGCAGTTAATATTTGGGTAGTATCATTTGTGTTCCATTTGAACTTAAGCCCGATGTTATTTGCATTTAAAACCAATGATTTACCTGAGCAAATTTGCCTATTTCCACCAATATTAACAACTGGCTTGCTTGTGAAATTAATAACAGAACTATCGCTTGCTGTACATTTATTTTGATCTGTTACCGTTACTTTGTATGTACCAGAATTTGTAACTTGAATGGCTTGCTTAGTAGCAGAATTACTCCAAACATAAGTTGCTCCTGGGTTTTTAGCATTTAACAAAACATTTATTCCTTGGCAAGACGTTACATTTCCCCCTAAATTGGCTTTAGGTGCTGAATATGCCTGAACATTAAGATTTGCTTTTCCAACACATTTATTGGTGTCGGTTACGGTTACTAAATAAAACCCTGTTTTTGAAATAGATAATTTTTGCGTGGTGTCTCCAACACTCCATTTGAATTTACTTCCAATATTTCCTGCATCTAACGTTAAAGTATCGTTGGAGCAAATTGAGCTTTTTGAACCCAGATTCACTACCGGAATAGCATTGAAAGTAACCTGAACAGTATCTTTAGAGGTGCATCCGCTTTGTGTGGCAGATACAGAATAACTGCCGCTCGATTTTGCGGAAATTGCTGGTGAAGTACTATTGTTGGACCAAAGCACAGTATAAGAAGGATTTCCTACCGAAAGTAATAGAGAACGACCATCACATAGATTAGTGTCTTTTCCTAAATTTACCGTTGGTGAAGGGTAAACAGTAATATTACTACTTGTGTTATTGCTGCAATTATTTGTGTCCGTTACAGTTACAGAAAATAGTCCCGAAGAAGTAGGGGTTTGAATTCTATTCGTGTCATTGTTATTCCATAAATAGTTGAAACCGTTGGAACCTCCTGGGTCAAGTGTAAAGGAAGTACCGGAACATCCACTTTGGTTTTTGGCTAAAGAGATTTTAGGAAGCGCACTTATTTTTACTACTACTGTATCTGTTCCATAACATGAATTTATTGTATCCGTAATTTTAGCCCAATAAGTCCCAGAGGTATTAATGGCAAAGGTTTGTATTGTTGAGTTGTTAGTCCATAAATAAGTTCCATTTGTAAAAGTGCCAGCATTTAGTAATACACTATTAGTACCGCACAAAACTCTATCGCTTCCTAAATAAAATGACGGAGAAGCTTTGTATGTAACTTTAACGCTATCATTTGTAGAACAGTTGGTGCTTGTATCGGTAACTTTAACAACATAAAATCCAGCACTTGGATTTGTAAGAGTTTGAGTGCTATCTCCGTTCGACCAAAGAAATTTATTTCCTGAATTTGCCGCATTTAATGTAACAGGAATTCCATTACAAACACTTACATCGCTTCCAAGGTTTACAACGGGAGGTGATTTTATGGTTACAGTAATCGAATCAATACCTACACAATTGTTTTGATCCGTTACAGTCACTTTAAAAGTTCCTGTTGATGTCAGTTTTAAGGTTCTGTTTGTGTCAATACTAGACCTAGACCATTTATAAGTAGAACCTGGATACTTTGCATCGAGAATGGTAACTCCACAAGAGGAAAAGTTAGTTCCTAAATTAGGGTCAACTTGAGACCCTAAAGTAACTTGTAAGCTATCAACAGCATTACAATAATTTGGACCAGCCAAGGTTACTGTTACAATATATTTCCCTGAAGAGCTGGCGGTTATAGTTTTAGTAGTATCTGAAGTACTCCATTTATAAGTAGCTCCTGGGTTTTTCGCATCTAAGGTTAATGAAGAGCCGCAAGTCCTTTGAGTTCCCCCAAAATTTAATACTGGTAGTGAATCAATCACAACTTGTTTAGTTATAGAATCTCGACACCCTTGATTAGATATAGCAACCAATTCAATTTTATATTGGCCTGCTTTTGGATATAATTTTGATGTATTTAAAGTTGATGAAACACTAGGGTCGTTTTCAAATCGCCATAAATAGCTGCTAATGCTTCCGCTAGCAATGGTACTTTGGTTTGAAATGGAACTTATCGTGCCGGCACAAGTACGCGCATTAGCTGTATCGAAATTTAGGATAGGCAGTGGGTATACGTTTACAGCTTTTATTAAAGAATATACACAACCTGAATCTGAAGTTACTTTAAGGGTTACGTTGAAGTTACTTCCAGATTTGTATGCATGATCTGGGTTTTGAAGAATGCTCGTATCTCCATCGCCATATTTCCAAACATAGTTTAATCCTTCTTTTGATTGAATTACTGAGTTATTTGTAAAAACTACTTTTTTTCCAGCACAAACATTGGTATTACTGCCAAAGTTTACAATAGGAATGGGGTTAATTGATATTAACTCAGAACTAGTGTCAGAGTAGTTATTTGTATCTTTTGCAATAAGTTGAACCAAAAATTTTCCAGATCGACTAAATGTATGATTTGGCGATTTAGTTGTACTTGTAGTACCATCTCCAAAATTCCAAAAGTAGGTTTGAGAATTTTGTGATACGTTACTAAACATAACATTTGATCCTTTGCAAACCGAACTACTCGAAATTCCGAATAATGAAACTGGTATAGTAGCCGTAGAAATAGAATCTGAAATGCTATCCTTACAACCAAAGTTAGATGTCGCTAATAGAGTTACTGAGTATTTTCCAATGCCAGGATATAAATGACTGAAAAATGATTTAGCAGTTGTGTCCATTTTACCATCGCCAAATTTCCAATCGAAAAACAATGACCCATTTCTACCACTTTTCAAGTAAGAAGTATTGGTAAATTGTATTTTCTTTCCTTCTATGTTATCTCTTTTAAATGAAAACTGAACAGCAGGTTGAGGTTCAATAGTTATTTTTTTATTCACTAGTTTATAACACTTCCCTTTTGTTGCAGATAGAGAAACAGTATAGGTGTTAGCTTTGGCATAAACTCTTTTCGGATGATATGTTTGAAGGTAGCTTGTGTCATTGGCGCTTCCGTCGCCATAGTTCCAAACATAAATATTGCCCACAGTGTCTGATGTGTTTGTGAATTTAATAGTATCTAAGTAACATACAGTATCCTCTAGTATTGTAAAATTAGTACTAGGCATTGAAAGTACTTTAATATGTTGAGTATCTGTGCTTAAACAGTTGTATTCTGATATGCTTGTAAGTTTAGTAATATAATTTCCTGGACTTGGATAAACGTATTGAGTAAAGGTGGTGTTATTTGCCCCGTTAGAGTTTCCGAAATCCCAATTGTAAGTATATTTATTTTGAGCTGTATTTTTTACAAAACTATTTTTTATTCCTAAACAAAATGTTTTAAGAGTAAGGTTATATGACGAATCAGGCAGGGGGTGCATGTAAATTATTTTACTAATGCTATCTCTACAGACATTGGTTAAGTCAGTTGGTCGAACTTTAAGTTTTACTGTAAACGGTTGATCAATACCAAATCCAGGGGTTGAAGGGTTGTAGCGGTGGCTAGGATCCTTAATTACTGATGTGTCTCCGTCGCCAAAACTCCAATTATAAAATAAATTACCACCATTGCTCATACTTGAGTTATTGGCAAAAGCTGAAGTTTTATAGATACATACACTTGCCAAACTAGTATCAAATTTTGCAAAGGCCAAAGCATAAAACCTTACGGCTTTAGTAATTTGAATTGTACAGTTTTTATTTGAAATCACTTCTAAATTAACATTTCTAGTAGCTGGAGAATCAAAATTGTATTTAAAAGAAACATTTGGAATTATTTGAACTCCCTTTGCATCATTAAAATTCCATCGATAAGTCATGGCACTTGCGTCAGGGATACTAGTGTTATTGGTAAATCTTATGCTATCATCGTCGCAGTTATTACTAAAAGAAAATTTAGTATCAGGAATCGGATGAATTGGTACTTGTTTAACGACTTGGCTGCTACATGGATTACCCAAATCCGAAGCACGAGCTACTAATCTCACATTATACAACCCTAAGGTATCATACAACAAAGTTGGGTCTTTGGTAGCTGATGAATCTCCATTTCCAAAATACCACTTGTACAACATAGAAGAACCATCGGACATGGTAGATTGATTTTTAAATACCGAATTAATATTTTGGCATTGAGTAGCTAAAATAGTATCGAATATAGCCGTTGGTAATGCATAGTTTCTAACTATCATGGTAGTGTCATCAATACATCCTTTATTACTAGTTGCTCGTAGTACCAAATTATAGTTTTTCGAAGTTTTATTGGTGTAGGTGTAATTAAAACTACCCGTATCGGTTCTTGAGATGTTTCCATCTCCCATATCCCAGTTGAAAGTGTTGTTTCCGGGAGAATCTATAGTAGATAAATTAGTAAATGATATTGCATCTCCGCTACAGTTATTTCCTCCATCAAATTTAGCAATCGGATTTGGAAAAATAGTTAATGAGTTGGTTGCAGTAATACTAGTACATTTTTCAGAAACGGTATAAAATTTAGGGCTAAAAGGTAAACTTGCCGAATGTTTGGTGAATTTGATACTAGGGTTTAATGTATTTCTAGCAGGAGTATTTAAGGCATTTGCATTGAGTTCACCAAAATCCCAATAGTATTTAGGGTTATTAAGAGCGGGTGCACCGATAGGGGTTGAAATAACCGTTGGTGTAAATGAAACCAGAGTATCTTCACATTTATCACTGACCAAAAACGAAACTTGAGGCATTGGTTTAATACGAACAATTTTCGAAGAGTCATTTTTACAACCGTATTGTGAAGTGGCTTTTAATTTTATGTTGAATACATTAGAGGAAGTATAGGAGTGTGAAACACTTGCATTTTGAGAACTAGATGTTTTACTATCTCCAAATTCCCAATTATAAGTAACATTGCTTTCTTTAGTATTAGTAAGTTTAATTGCGGTACCATAGCAAACTGTATCTTCTTTAATAGAAAAATCAGGAATTGGAAGTGGATGCACCACAATGGAAACTGTATTAAATGAATCTTTACAGCCAAGGTTGCTGGCTACATGAACTTTCGGGGTGTAGTTGCCAGCAGTTGCGTAGGTTATTCCGGTTGGGTTTTGTTGAGTAATTTTACCACTATTATTTGTGTTTGTTTGTGTTTGTCCAAAATCCCATCTAAAGCTTACTACATTTTTCCCAGTACTAGCTTGGAAAGAAAGTGTCGAGTCAATACAAAAATTTAGTGGACTACGGATCGGTGAAATAGTGGCTGAAGCATTGGTAACAGGCAGTGGCCTCACTTGTATGGTTTTAGTAATAGTGTCTAAACAGTTAAAGTTTGATTTGGTAATTAACATTAAAGTTTCCGTCCGATTCGCGGGTCCAATAGGTGTAATACGGTTAAAGAAGACGCTGTCCAATGCAGAGACACTTGATTTTGTTTGAATAATTAATCCGTCAACGTACCAATTACTTTCATAAATTTTATCAGGTCCAGCTAAAGTCGATGCATTGTTAAATTTAAATGTTTCGTTGGCGCACAATTCAAAATCTTTAGCCGTAACATTCGCAACAGGGTTTTTACGAATATTAAAAGTTTGAATAGAAGTGTCTTTACAACCAGAATCAGTTTCCATTATTAATCGAACCTTAAATATGCCACTGTCTGCATAAGTTACTGTTCCATTAATTTTGGTTGTATCGGTTTGTGTCATAGTTCCAGGATTTACTAGATTAAAATCCCAAAAGGAGTTTGCAAATTTTCCAGATGGTAAATTTGGAGTAGTATTATTGAAAGTCAATAGACGATCTTCACATTTTTCATCTACTAAATTAAAGTTAGTGTTAGGATTTGGGTTTATGGTTATGGGAAATTCTCGATACGTAAAACAACCCCCCACAGGATCAGTTACTAATACTGCAAAATTTATTGTACTGCCGCTTGCTGGAGCATTTTTGTCAATCTGTATTGTGCTTGAATCTCCGTTTGGAACAATAGGTACGCCGTTTTTGTACCATTGGTACATATAGTTTGCCCCATGTGTAGGATGTCGAGCATCTATTTCTAATGGTTTGTTGTTTTCACAAATTGAGTAATAATCCGCAAGCGTAACTTGGGGAGAAACTAGGCATTCTCCAATAACCAACCTTGAAGCATTTCCTTTCAAATCGGCGCTATCTGTATTCACAGTTTTTACAGACGAGTCTATTATTGAAAATCGCGGATTGTAGTTCGAATTTGTATCTGTAGGCGCTTTGAATATTTTAAATTGGGAAGAATTACTCCCAGCCTGTCTGTTTCCATTAAGGTAAGAAAGAGTTACACTTGAAAATGGAATTGCTGAACCCGGGTTTAGCACATAGTAATTCTTAAAACTCTTGTACGGTTGTTGTGTTCCATATTTTCTGTCAATTGTAATATTCATACCAGTGCTTCCTGTGGTATTTATTTTCAATCCAACATTTCCTAAGTTTGAATCGTTTGGAAATGGAAATCTATAAAATGTTCGCACTGAGCCACTCGAATCAGAATCTTTAATATAAGTGCTTTCAGATTCACCACTAATTTCCCCATTGTCAGTAACCTTCGAAGATGGTGAGTAGTAGATATTTGCAGTTTGTCCTTTTAAATCCAGGTTACCGGAAAGAAATTTCAGCTCTTTGTATACGTCAATATTTGCTCCTAAGACTATTTCAGAAGAGGAGTTTAAATGCAAGTTTGAAAAAATAAATTTCCCCCCCAAGGACCCATCTAACTTTCCTCCATTAATAATAACTTTACCGAAACTTGGACCAGAGTTTATATGGTTAAACAACCCATGACTGGCATTTAATGTTATGCCACTATCTGTTTTAAATTCGCCTGTTAATTGAATTCTGTGATTAATTGCATCTGTGCCATTATGAATATATTTTCCGTTTTTGATGTAAACTTTTTCGTTATCAGTGATTTTTATTTTAACTCCACCATTATACATATGTATTTGAGCAGATGCTATGCCCGAAAACAACATAATAAAAAGAGTTAGAATTAAAAAGCCATATGTATTTTTTGCAGTCATGCTTTACTTTTTCTGAGGTATTTCTACTTTTTTTACTTCCGACCGAATTATGCCTCCACTTTTTGTATAAACTCGCAATTGATAATTGTAAGTTTTCCCTTCTTTTACGGCACGATCAATATAAATAGTTTCTTGAAGTTGGCCTGTATATGGTTCAAAGCGATTTGAATTTGATTCTTTTCTGTAAATAATAAACCCTTCAATCTCAGTAATTGGTGTTGCTATCCACTTTATAGAAATCAGCTTTCCCTTTCTTTTTTTCTTAATCGCAAAACTTTTTAATTTTACTTCTTTGTCTTTTGAGTTTCCTGATGTGTGAATTTCAAATCCGGCACTCTTTTCCGATTCATTACCGCTACTATCTAATGCAGTAAGAAAATAAGTATATGTGATTCCAGGGACATAAAGGTTGTCTTCATAAATAGCTGAAGATGCATTTATCGGTTTTCTATTTAGCTCTTCTGTTTTTTGGGCGGTATCCTTTTTAACCAATCGGTAAAGTTTATAGCCCAATAAATCTTCATCCTTGTTCAAAACCCATTCTACCGTTATTTTATTCTCGTTTTCTGAAACCATTTTAATAAAGGGCTGAACAGGAGCAACATAATCAGGCATTCCAGCAATACTTAATTCTGATTTTTCACTGTAATTCCAAGAAGTATCGACTGCAACAACGACGTAATGAAAAGTATTTTTCACATTCTTCGACATATTTTCGGTATAAATTGTTTCAGTAATTGGTTTAGCGTTTACCATCGTGTATTCTGAATTATTGTTTTTTCCATCATCAATTACTTTAAAAATAACATATCCTTTTAAATCCGGTTCTGAATTCTTTTTCCAAACAAGGTTAACTTTTCCAGTGTCAGTCGATGTTTTTAATCCAATAGGGGGCAATGGAGGTAATACATCTTTTGCCTGAACCATTGTAGGGCTAGAAAGTATTTCGTTTCCTGCTAAATCATAAACTCCCACCTTATAAAAATAGGTCCCAAATTGAGGAACTTGGTCTGTAAAGGATTCGGTCTCTTTGTTTAATTCTAGTTTATTTAACTTTATGGAATCTTCATCGAGGTCGGTATATCGATACACATTAATTCCTACTCTATCTTCGTCATCAACCATTATCCAAGAAAGAGTAATTCGCATGGTATCCACCTTACCATTTAATCCAAATGCCTCAAAAGGTGGGTCAAAATCAATGGCATCCGATTTTATTTCTCCAGACGAAGCACTTGTTTCACCAAAATAATCGATAGCAAAAAATTCATAGGTATAATTCAGGTCTTTATTAATTTTTTGATCTACATAAAGAAATTTCGGCCAGGGTTCCAATTTCCCGTTTTCTGAATGATCTTTTTGAATAGGGTAAGTCTCTTTGCCGGTTAATACATCGAAGGTCCCATCAGAGCTGGTCTTTTCTATGCGTATTCCGAAATATCGGAGTGGTTCTGGCGTAAAATTGAAGTTTATTTTACGTTTTTTTCTTTCCAATTTAATTTGTTGAGGTGGGCTAACGGGTTGGTAATCTTCCACCGTAAAGGTCAATTGGTCTATGTCTATTTCAATTCCATTTTCTAAAGCAGTTACCTTATAAGTATACGTTGTGCCTAATATGGTATTTTGGTCTATGAAGCCAATTGCCATAGCTAGTGCAAAGTCATTGTTTTGCATTGCTTTTTGAAGGGCAAACACTGAAGCTACATTGCCTTGAAATTCCTCAATCGAAATTTTACTAAAAACACCAACGAACATAGAGACGTCTGGAAATGCTTTGGCAACTTCGCCAATAGCTTTGTCATTCCATAAAAGTGGAGTAGGGTTGAGCTTTTCCCAATTCCCAGAATTTGTTTTTCTGTAAACGTTGAATCCTTCTTCGTAATAGACTTTAGCACAAACCCACTTTAAGAAAACAGTACCATCTTGTTGGTTTTTAGCCAACAAATGATTGGGTTTTATGTCTTCTTGGGCATTTCCCACTGAAGCCAAAAAAACGAGTAATAAAAGTAAGACTATATGTTTAATTTGCTTCATCCTTTTTATATTCCCATTTTGAAACCCATGTCAAAACTTTTAGAGCACCCTAAAATAGTTGCCCTTCCTTTTAATTCACCTGATATTAAATCTTTGTCGAAATCAGCTTTTAATTTACCGTATAACCTAACCGCACCTATTGTGAATTTCGAAAGAACCGGAGGATCCACAGTAATACTTGCTTTGAAATCTGCCGCTACCATAGCATAGTTAAACTTAAAAGAGGGGCTGTAAGTAAATTTAACTCCTGCAGTTATTTCTAGACTTGCATTGGCACAAATATCAGCGATTCCTATGTCTACGCAGCCGCCTGCTTTAAACCCACCGAAAACTACTATTTCAGTGGAAGTTTTATTCATAGCTAAGTAACCGCCTCCACCAAATCCAGTACAAGTAGGATAAATTTCAATCTTTTTTTTCTCCGATCCTATTTTTACATCCCAATTTCCTTTTTTTGATTCTATAACTAAGCTACCACTTATGCACACCGGTTTTTGACCGGACATGGCGCCTGTTAGTAAGAGGTAATCTTTTCCACTATCGTAGTGCATTTTCACTTTTCCTACTACTGCAGCTGAACCTGATGTAATCTTAGTTTTTAAATATTTAGGACCTTTTTGAGCAGGTCCTTTTTTAGGAAGGTTGGCTGATGATCCGCCTGGAATTCCTAATTTACTAGCGAGTGAACCAGTAGCTTTGAAATCTTTGCTTCCAGTTTCTATTTTAAGATCGTCACTTCCTTTTGCGTAATCAAATATGATGTCCTTTTTAATGTTAGAAGAAACGGCTAATGTACCAATGGAAGAATTTTTAGCAATTACTTTTACTTTTTTTCCTTTTCCACCTTCCACGGCTAATTCAGTTCCATCGTATTTACCTCGGAGACCATATTGGCTGCTTGCACCTTTGAAAAATGCTATTTCATACTTAGCTTGAGAGTACGAAAGCAAATCTTTTCCTCCAGCTTTAACTGTATGAGTTCCATCGGTTAATGAAAGTGATTTAGATGAATAATTAAGAGCAGCTTTGTATTTACCATCTACCAATTCAATATCTGCTTTTTTTGTAAGAGTCAAACTGCGGTTTCCTTCACTAACGGATACAATGTTTCCCCCTCCTACAGTAGCTTTCAAAGAACCTTTTGAGTAGCTAGCTTTTTCGCTATCAACATTAATATTATGTCCATTGTAAACTATGCCAAGTTTAGCATCTTTGTCTATTTTCAGACTATTTGACCCATAAATTAGTTCCGCATTTGTTTTACTCATTTTGAGTTTATTAGAACCATCACTCAATTCAATGGAAGGATTGGTGGCATCAGTAATTAAGGTAAGTATTTTAGTGTTTTCCTTTAACTCAACTTTATTTCCTGCAAAAGCAAAACTTCTAGTTCCATCTGTAAAACTTAAAGATTTAGAAGTGCTAAAGGAAGCTTTATACTTGTCGTATTTGAAATCTAATCCAGTTTTACTGACTTTAATATCGGTCGTAGTTCCTTCATTAAACTCAACAGATTGATCGTTGTTCACCAAAAACGTTTTGGTTTTGTCGTTTAGTTTAAGCAACTGGTCTCCACCAAGATTTACTGAATACGTTCCGTCACT
>CAWUST010000013.1:0-18271 GCA_963925495.1 uncultured Flavobacteriales bacterium
TTGTACTTGCTGTAATCCACCTTCCATGGCTGAATTTGGAAATTATTATTTTCAAATTTATATTAATTGGCCTTAAAATGCGAAATTATTGCTTCTTCGGTAAAACTGAACTCACCAACTATATTTGGGGGAAAGGGCTAAAGAAATAGTAACTGTAAAATCGTCAATTGGTTTAAGTATAACGTGCTCAGATATGAATATCCAAGGCTTCCAAACTAATGAAGCTAAATAGGAATGAGCTGCCCACTGAAACAGCTCTTCTGAACTAGATTCATTTATCTTTTTTAATCCAAAAAATTTACTCTTAAAAAATGCTTTATCATTTGCTATTCCAGCAGTTTGAGAGCTTAAAAATGATTCAGTTTTTGATTTATCTCTATCTTGGGATAGTTGATTTCAGAAATTATTTTTACTTTTTGCCATTTAGAGGAGGCTGTTAATCTTGTTTTACCACTTTGTTCAAGAATAACTCCAAGTGCCTGTGTAATTTTATGTGGGTTAGCATAAGACACGTGAGCCTTTATTAATTATGGGATTTGAGTCAAATTGTTCGTTTTGCCAAAGATATATCCCAAAATTCGGTAAGTTCGAAAAAGGCAAAAAAAAAGCCGCTTCGGAAGAAGCGGCTTTAAATTTCAATGAGTTTTAAAGATTATTAGTTTTGATTTTCCAATTTTCCCATTTCAGCATCAAAAGTTTCTTTAAATTTTTCGTAATTATAATCTACTTTAAGGCTTTCGTTTTTCGACAATCCCTCGTTGTATTTACTTACGATATCTGTTCCCGACAATTCAATTGCTATATAACATTTGAATTTGCCTTCTGTAGTTTTAGTGTACTTCTCACAAATAGTTTTTATACCAGTTAAACTTTGGTTTACAACTGTTCTAGCGTTTTCTTCAAAACGTTCCAATACTTCTTCTTTATTATTATACTCAGAAGATTTAACATATTGATCACTTACAACTTTCATGGTAGTATTAATATCACCAGCAAGTCTAGATTTTGCGTTTGACAAGGCCTTTTTTCTTGCAGTCATTTGGTCAATACTTTCTCCAACTGAATTTGCACGAAAATATTTGCTGTTCGAGAAAAAATCTGGTCCAGAACAATATTGTTTTAATTCAACTTCGCCTTCTTTTTTAGGAGTGGTTTTTTTGTTTTTACAGCCTGTTAAGCTAAGCGAAAATGCTGCAAAAAGTATTGCTGAATAGGTGAGTAATTTTTTCATTTTTTTAATTTTAAGTTGCCTTGTTTTAATTTATAAAGGCGTTTAATAGATTACGAATATAATATTTTGTTCTGATTAAATGCAATCGATGTGCCAAACTATTGTTTATTAACCACCTTTGGTTCTTCTCTCAATTTTAGCAATTCTTTTTTTAAATATTTTTTACTTTTTTTACCAGGGTTTTGATAAAATATAAGAACTAATACAGGCAAGAAAAACAAATCGCTTAGCACTGCAAATAATAACGTCGTTGAAACTAAAAGACCAATATAATATGTACTAGAAAGGTCAGAAGCTACTAATATTAAAAACCCAGAACAAAGAATTAAACTCGTTACAATAATTGCCTTTCCGGTAGATAAATAAGTTCGTTTTAATGCATAAATTATAGATTTTCCTTTATTGAGTTCTATCCTTAATTTACTCATAAAATGAATGGTGTCATCCACTGCTATTCCAAATGCAATGGCAAAAATTATGGAAGTTGATATTTTAATGCTTATACCCAAAATACCCATTAAACCTGCTATAACAAGAAGAGGTAATAGGTTGGGTAATACGGCAATAATAATCATACGAAATGATTGGAACAACATGCCCATAATCAGAGAAATAACAAAAAAGGCAATGAGTAAACTCAGCACAATATTATTGGCCAAAAACTCATTTGTTTTATCCACTAAAAATGGCATTCCTGTAACTCGATATCCAACTAAATCTGTATCTACATTAGCTTCCATGTACTTACTGAATTCTTCATTCAATACCCGCATTTGTTTGCCACCAACATCTTTGACTTTAGCATTTATTCTCGCAAATTTTTTATCGTCGGTAAGATAACTCCTAAGGTTTACTCGTGGAAGTCGCCTAATACTTCGTTTTACTTTCTTAAGCTCTTTTTCGTTTTCAGGTAATTTGTATTCTGAGTTCTTGCCTCCTTTTAAAGCCCTTCTTGTTCCTTTAATGAAAGTATTTGTTGAAATAATAAACCCAGCCCCATATACTTGTTCAAGACCTTTTTCAATTTTTTCAATTTCCAAAACAACATCGTAATCAAAGAAATTTTTATTTGAATCGGTTATCCATAAGGATAACTCAAAAGGCCGAAAACCACTGAAGTTATCTTCAAAAAACTCATAATCAGCCCGCATGTTATCGTCACTTGCGAAGTCTTCTAAAAACTTATTATTAAATTCTAAATTCCAAAGACCTACAAAGGAAACTAACATGAGTAGCAACACTGCACCAAATATTTTCATTCTGTTTGGAACTAGCCAAAGGAAAAGTCTGTGTAATTTTAATGTCCAAAATGAATCATCGGCATGTTTTCCTTTTACTATAGGTTTGGGAAGTAATATAAGTAATGCAGGCAATAATGTAAAAGACAAAAAGAAAGCAACATAAACTCCTAACGCCGTAATCCAACCAAATTCCTTAATAGGAATAATCATGGAAGTATAGAGAGATAAAAATCCTACAGCTGTAGTAAATGCTGTGAAGAAAGTAGCTAATCCAATTTCTTTAAATGCAGTAAACATAGCAACGTATTTGCTATGGCCTTTTCTTAGTTCATCGAGGTATTTTTCTACAATATGAATAACATTAGAAATACAAACAACAAATAAAATTGTAGGTAGTAGGGTAGTCATAAAATTAATAGGTCGTCCAATGACAGTCATAAATGATATCATCCAAATTAATGTTACTCCAACTATACTAATGGGTACCCATACTCCCCATAGAGTGCGAAATGAAATGTATAGAAATAATATTAACAGTAAAAATGACAATGACATAAAAAGGATTAATTCAAATTCCATTTTTTTAATGAAATAAAATGCACCCTTTATTTTACCTGCTACATGGAATTCTGTGAATTCAAATTTTTCGCCTATTTCTTCTATATCTGCTACTGTCTTATCATTAACTTTCTTATCCTTCGATGGTTTAATACTTAGGAAAATAGTGACTTTTTTTCCATCTGGAGAAAAAATTGATCCTACCAATCCGTCTGCAGTAAATATTCGATTTGAATCACTGGAGTATAAATCTGGATTATCTAAATGAATGTATGAGGCTTTTACAACGCCAATTGGTCCTATTATAGGATTGCTAATGTTAGTTGGACTTATTACTTTTTTGATGTTGTCGTACCTTTCATAAATCTTGGTAAGACTATCGACTTTTGTTAAAAATTCCTGATCAAAAATACTTCCTTCATTCGAAATCCCTACTAATAAAAAATCGTTATCGGACTCAAACTTATCTACGTGATTGTAGTAGAACTGCAGATCTTGATCGCTTGGGGGGAAAAATTTTTCGAATTTATAATCGAAACCAACCTTGGGTAATACGGTCAGAGCTCCAATTGTAACTAAGCCCAGACAAAACAGGGTAATTACGGCTAATGTCCTTTTAAACTTATCGTTAAACATTCAGTAGAATTGGCGGCAAAAGTAATGTTTTGAATTGGCTGGGAAACCAAGGAATATCAGCTTTTTATTTACAGTTTATTGTGACATGATTAAGATTCTATATATTTGATTTCTTTCCTTTAAAAATTAAAACTATGAAAGCTATTCAAAAATTATTGTTTATAGGTTCCTTTTTACTCGTTACTTTAATTTCAACCTCTGCAATAGCTCAAGATTACTATGTGTTGGTCAGAGTATATGAGCCGATTACACAAAGCGGTGAGATTATTATTTCTTATGGAAATGGCAAATTAGAAAGCATTCCGATTGAGAAATTAGATTCCGACCACCGTGAAAATAATGCTAATAAAATTGTAGAAGTATTTAATAGATTGGCAAAAGAAGGATATCAACTCCAAAGTTCTGCCGGAAGTAGTCATGGAAATGCTGCTTCAATTTTGCATGTAGATACTTTTGTATTTATTAAAGAGGGTTAGATTAATAAAGAGCCTCCAAATAAACTAGAGATTCGTTAATGACATTTAAAAATAAGATCTGTTGGGTTACAGGAGCCTCGTCAGGAATTGGCGAGGCTTTGTGTTATATAATGGCTGAGCAAGGTGCAACCGTTATTCTTTCTGCACGTAATGAAAGTGCTTTAGAAAAAGTAAAAGAAAGTTGTGTATTAAAAGGAGCAGAAAGTTGTGAGACTATTCCAATTGACCTTTCTAAGCCGGAATCCATTGAAAATGCTTTTCAAAAATTCATATCTAAACACTCTAAAATTGATTTTTTAGTGAACAATGGAGGAATTAGTCAGCGTGGTTTGGCTTTTGAAACCGATTTTGAAGTAGATAGAAGAGTAATGGAAGTCAATTTTTTTGGCGCCGTTAATCTTACAAAAAGAGTTCTTCCTATGATGTTAAAGCAGAGAAATGGTAACTTGTCTGTGACCAGTAGCGTAGTTGGTAAGTTTGGCTTTCCACAACGTACAGCATACTCTGCTTCAAAACATGCGGTGCAAGGTTTTTTTGAGTCATTAAGAACTGAAGTGGAAAAAGAAGGACTAAAAATTTCCATTATTATTCCTGGAAGGGTAAAGACGAACATTAGCCTACATGCTTTAGAAGCCGATGGTAGTGAACACGGTAAAATGGATGCAGGACAAGAAGATGGGGTTCCTGTAGAAGATGCTGCTAGACAAATTGCGAAAAAATTACTTCTTGGCAAACGAGAAATACTAATTGGTGGCAAGGAAATAAAACTGGTTCATATTCGACGTTTTTTTCCCTCATTATTTTATAAAATTGTTGCCAAAATAAAACACACCTAACATGAGTATTGTTATTAGCGGAATTCAACAGATTGGTATAGGGATTCCTGACGTTCACAAGGCATTCGATTGGTATCGAAAACACTTCGGGATGAACATAAAAGTGTTTGAAGAAGCTGCAGATGCTGCTCTTATGTTACCCTACACTCAAAACGAAGTTAGAAGTCGTCATGCAATTTTGGCTTTAAATCTTCAAAGTGGGGGTGGTTTCGAAATATGGCAATACACAACACGAACACCACAACTTCCAAATTTCGATATTGCTTTTGGTGATACAGGATTGAATGCGTGTAAAATTAGAACCTACAATGTGAATGAAGTCTTTTCTGATTTTAAAGAAAAAGGAGTTAAGATATTGGGGGATTTAAGTAAGGATCCTGAAGGAAAGCCCACTTTCTTTTTGGAAGACCCTTTTGGAAATGTATTTCAAATGGTTGAAAGTGATTATAAATTCAAAAATACGGGAAGTTCTACAGCAGGACCAATGGGCTGTTCTATTGGTGTTACTGATATTGAAAAAGCAAGAAAACTCTATACCGAAATTTTAGGTTACGACACCGTAATTTATGACAAGACTGAGAAATTTGCAGATTTTTCTGGTGTTTGTGGTGGAGAAGAAGAATTTAGAAGAGTTTTACTTGGTCATAAAAAACCTAGAAGTGGTTCATTTAGTAGAATGATGGGGCCTTCTGAAATTGAATTAATTCAAGTATTGAATAAAACTCCCAGAAAGATCTTTGAAGGAAGAGATTGGGGAGATAGAGGCTATATCCATTTGTGTTTTGATATTAATGGAATGGATGAACTTAAGGCTCTATGTGAAAGTAAAGGATTCCCTTTTACTGTGGATAGTGCCAATAGTTTTGATATGGGTGAAGCTGCAGGTAGGTTTTCGTACATAGAAGATCCGGATGGTTCTCTTATTGAATTTGTTGAAACCCATAAACTACCCATCATGAAAAAATGGGGTTGGTACAAAAACTTAAAGAATAGAGACCCGAAGAAACCATTACCGGATTGGATGTTAAAGGCCATGTGGTATACTAGAGTGAAGGATTGAGCTAATTAAGCTGCATTATTATTTCTTTTATTGATTTGGCGCATTTTATCGAGAGTGCAACTTAAATTGAAATAGTGTTTTTAGAGAATAAATTAATATTTCCTCTTATTTTCTAGCAATAATTTCTACTTAGTCTATTCTATAGCTATGAAAAACATTGTTGTTCCTTTTTTCTTCTCCTTCTTCTATCTTGTAATAGTTCAACTGATTCTTTTAATGAGTATGAAAAGGAAGTAAAGGAAATAATTCTTAAGGATTTTAAAGAAAAACCGATCATTCATTTAATGTTCTTAATTAGGAAAATGGCTAATGATCTAGAAAAGATGAAATCTTTTTACATTAAAGCAATGGAAACTTCTACAGATTCAGTTGGTTGGAATGGTGAAAAAGTTAATGGATTTAGTCAATTGTAGACAACTCCAAAAGATACTGGAAGATGAAAATGGTCGGGTATTTACCGTACTGTTAAGCCGAATGGAAATTGGGATACTATTCCAATACAAGGTGGTTTTGTGGTAAAAAAATGAAAACAAAAAGTAAAACTTTTTTTTAAACTGGATTTCTCACTTGAGTCAAATTTTATATTTGCTAGCAATGAAAAAAAATATAATCTACAACGAATCGTGCCTAAGTGGACTAAAAAAAGTAAAAGACAATTCTGTAGATTTACTTTTCACCGACCCACCATACTACCAATTTAGAGCTAAAAATGTAAAGTCGCTTAAAAACCATAAAGATGTAGTTACAGAGTTTAGATTCGATGGATATAAATCGGAAGAAGAATATTTACAGTTTCTGGAAGACGTACTTGTAGAATGTTTTAGAACAATGAAAGATGGTAGCTCTGGTTACCTTTTTTGTGGAGATGATTTTGTTTCTTACATAAACCGAATTGTAGAAAAAGTCGGGTTCAATTTTAGAAAAGTAATTCACTGGCACAAAACCAATCCGTTTCCCGCTATATATACCCGAAAAATGTTTGCCAATAGTGTGGAACTTATTGTTCATTTTAGTAAAGGATCTCCCAATACTTGGAACCACAAACATGTAAATGAAATGCACAATTTTATACAAACACCAATTTGTATGGGCAAGGAGCGAAGCAAACACAAAACCCAAAAGCCACTTAAAGTTTGTGTGCCTTATCTTGAGATAAGCTCTAATCCTGGGGATTTGGTTCTCGATCCGTTTATGGGATCTGGAACTACTGCTGTGGCAAGTAAAAAATTGAACAGAGATTTTATCGGTTTTGAATTGAGTGAAGAATACATTGAAATTACCAAAGAAAGACTTGCCGCGGTAGAGGTTGGGGAATTGCTTTAAATATTCCACTTTCTTGTTGTAATGTTTTGTTGGTTCTCTAACTATAATTTGAAATTTTAGATTCGATTTTCATCTTTGTATTGATATTCCCTCCAGACTAATCCACATGTTTTTAGTAAGTTAAAAGGGACAGATACACCTACGGTATTCCAATCTTTATTTGCTGTTTTATTGAAAGCATTAATAACCAAAACTGGGTAATTGGTTTCTAAGACTTCAATTTCAGTTTTGTATTTACCGCTTTTATTTTTATTGTTCGCTAGCCATACATGTAGATCAGAATAGATAATATTCGGCTCAATGTATTTTTTGAAGATACTTATTAGGTCTTTTTTATCTATCCAAATCATTCTTTTTGGAAAAAAATAAGCCAAATAATTCGCTTCTGATTTGTGCATCCAGCCTTTTACTTCAGGATACATGCTGTACAATTCTAAATAGAGATCGTTAAAATCGAAATCTCTAAATTTTTCAGAAACATTGGTGTGTTTGTTCCAGCCATAAAGTTGGAGGTCAATATCACGCCTTTGAAAAACCATGTCATTCCCCGATCCAGAATTAAATCGGATAATTTTTTCTATATGAAGTTGATTAAAATAATAGGAGTCGGCAAGTGTGGCTTTCGAATTTTCGTAAGCCAAGCTTTTTTGAAAGTTGTGAGGCATTTGGTAAAAGTAAGTTTTAATGTCTAGCACAAAAAGCTATAATTTTGAAAATACCTTCCGCAATTGCTTGAAATAGAGGAAGAAATTGTAGCAAGTTCGGTCTAATATTTAAAACCATTCCTTCATTCTTAAGAGCTATTACTTATTTGAAAATAATGCTGAGATCCCCCTTTTAGCATTTGTTGGAAATTAGAAGATTGTTTTATTTTGTACCTAGTCAATTCTAAATCAATTCTTTAAAAAACTCTTATTCGAATTTTGGTTTATACCTATATTTTGCATCGTTCTAGTAAATTTGCTGCCATTGTTATATAGACAATAAAAAGATATTATGGAACAAGTATTACCTTACATCCCACAAAATAAAGTTAGAATCGTTACTGCGGCTTCGTTGTTTGATGGACACGATGCAGCCATAAATATTATGCGCAGAATTATTCAAGCAACGGGAGTTGAAGTTATTCACCTTGGACACGATAGAAGTGTAGAAGAGGTTGTTGATTGCGCAATTCAAGAAGATGCAAATTCCATTGCATTAACTTCATACCAAGGAGGGCATAATGAATACTTTAAGTATATGTTCGATCTTTTAAAAGAAAGGGGAGCAGAGCATATTAAAATTTTCGGTGGAGGTGGAGGAGTGATTCTTCCGACTGAAATAGAAGAACTTCACCAATATGGAATTACTAAAATATATAGTCCGGATGATGGTCGCAAACAGGGACTTCAAGGAATGATCAATGACTTGATCAAACAAAGTGATTATCCATTAGGGAAAAACATAGATGGGGAAATTAAAAAATTACCAAATAAAAACGTTTCAGCAATTGCCAGATTAATTTCAGCAGCGGAAAACTTTCCAGTTGAATCTAAAGCGGATCTAGATGAAATAACTAAAAAAGCCAAATCTATAAAAACACCAGTATTGGGAATTACTGGAACTGGTGGTTCTGGAAAATCTTCCCTGGTTGATGAGTTGGTTAGACGTTTTTTAGTGGATTTTGAGGATAAAACTATTGCCGTAGTTTCAGTTGATCCATCTAAAAAGAAAACAGGTGGTGCTTTGTTGGGCGATAGAATTCGGATGAACTCGATAAAAAATAGTCGAGTTTATATGCGTTCTTTGGCAACAAGACAAAGTAATTTGGCACTTTCACGTCATGTAGAAGATGCTTTAAATATTATAAAAGTTGCCAATTATGACCTAATTATTTTAGAAACTTCAGGAATAGGGCAAAGCGATACAGAAATTCTCGATTTTTCGGATGTTTCTCTTTATGTAATGACTCCAGAATATGGGGCGGCTACTCAATTAGAAAAAATCGATATGCTCGATTTTGCTGATGTAATTGCTATCAATAAATTTGACAAAAGAGGTGGGTTAGATGCGCTTCGTGATGTAAAAAAACAATACCAACGAAATCACAATAAATTTGACGTGCCTCCAGAGGACATACCCGTTATAGGAACTATTGCTTCTCAGTTTAACGATCCAGGAACCAATGATCTTTACAAGGTATTGATGGATGAAATATCGGTAAAATGTAACTCTAGTCTTGTTAGCAATTTGGTAATAACCAATGAGATGAGTGAAAAGATATTTATTATTCCGCCTAAAAGAACTAGGTACCTTTCTGAGATAAGTGAAAACAATAGAACTTATGACTCATGGGTAGAATCTCAAGGTGAAATTGCCCAAAAACTATATGCCTTAAATGAATCGATAGACTCTTTAAAAAACTCAGATATTGATGATAAAGACATAATAATTAAAGGGTTACAGGAAAATTTTGAAAAAATAAAATTAGACCTAGACCCTCACAATTGGAAACTGATTGAAGAATGGAGTTTGGTGAAAAAAAAAATACACCGACCCAGTTTTTAAATTTAAAGTTCGTGACAAAGAATTGAGCATTCAAACACACAGTGAATCACTTTCTCATTCCCAAATCCCCAAAGTATCACTTCCAAAATACAAAGCCTGGGGAGATTTATTAAAATGGCTTTTAAGTGAGAATGTTCCTGGAGAGTTTCCTTATGCTGCAGGTCTATTTCCGTTTAAACGTGAAGGTGAAGATCCGACTAGAATGTTTGCTGGCGAGGGTGGACCAGAAAGAACCAATAAACGATTTCATTATGTAAGTTTAGGTATGCCTGCAAAAAGGCTTTCAACAGCTTTTGATTCAGTTACTCTATATGGAAATGATCCGGATTTAAGGCCAGATATTTATGGGAAAATTGGAAATGCAGGTGTTTCAATTTGTTGTTTAGACGATGCGAAAAAGTTGTACTCAGGATTTAATTTGGCTGATTCCATGACTTCTGTATCCATGACTATAAATGGTCCTGCGCCTATGATGCTTGGCTTTTTTATGAATGCCGCAATTGATCAACAATGTGAATTATATATTCATAAAAATGGACTTGAAAAAGAAGTAGAAATAAAGATTGAAAAAATATACGCACAAAAAGGAACAAAGAGACCGTCCTATCAAGGTGGCTTACCAGAAGGAAACGATGGTTTGGGATTGCTGTTAATTGGTGTGACCGGTGACCAAGTTTTGGATGCGAAAGTGTATCAGGATATAAAATATAGAACTCTGAATTCGGTGCGTGGAACAGTACAAGCTGATATTTTGAAGGAAGATCAAGCTCAGAATACCTGTATATTTTCTACCGAGTTTGCTCTCCGACTAATGGGCGATGTTCAAGAATATTTCATAGAAAAAAACGTACGTAATTTTTATTCTGTTTCCATTTCTGGTTACCACATTGCAGAAGCCGGGGCAAACCCAATTTCTCAACTGGCTTTCACACTTGCAAATGGGTTTACTTATGTTGAGTATTACTTGAGTAGGGGAATGGACATAAACAAGTTTGGACCAAATCTATCCTTCTTTTTTAGCAATGGAATAGATCCTGAATATGCTGTAATTGGTAGAGTTGCCCGTAGAATATGGGCCAAAGCCATGAGGTATAAATACAAGGCAAACCCAAGGTCACAGATGCTGAAATATCACATTCAAACATCTGGACGTTCGTTGCATGCTCAAGAAATTGATTTCAATGATATCCGTACAACCTTACAAGCTCTTTATGCCATTTATGATAATTGTAATAGCTTACACACGAATGCTTATGACGAGGCTATAACAACACCTACCGAAGCATCGGTGAGAAGAGCGATGGCAATTCAGCTAATTATTAATAAGGAATTGGGTTTAACGAAAAATGAAAACCCATTACAAGGTGCATTTATCATTGATGATCTAACCGATTTAGTTGAAGAAGCTGTACTTATGGAGTTTGATAGGATAACTGAAAGAGGTGGAGTTTTAGGTGCTATGGAAACTATGTACCAGCGTTCAAAAATTCAAGAAGAATCTCTTTACTACGAAACTTTAAAACACAATGGTGAATTCCCAATAATAGGTGTAAATACTTTTTTAAGTTCAGAAGGATCTCCTACTGTTACTCCAAAAGAAGTAATTAGAGCCACTTCGCAGGAAAAGGAATATCAGATAAACATGTTGGGAGAGCTACATACTAAAAATGAAGAAAATAATAATGTGTGGCTGGATAAAATTCAAAATGCAGCGGTTCAAAATGAAAATATTTTTGAGGTTTTAATGGAAGCTTCTAAGTGGTGTTCTCTTGGTCAAATTACAAGTGCCTTGTTTAATGTAGGTGGACAATATAGAAGGAATATGTAGGCTTTTGGTCTATCCAATTACGAACCACACCACCCGGTATATTCGTTATTGGTATTATTCGAAAAAACTAAAATTTACATTACCGTATTTACGAAGTTCGACAAAGTTTTTATGATCAGAAAAACTAGTGTATGGTCCATGTTCCATTATTAATAGGCCGTTGGGAGCAAGCCATTCATTATTAAAAACTAAATCTGGAATATCAATTAAGTTTTTGTTCTGATAAGGTGGGTCAGCAAAAATAACGGAGTAAGATTTATGGTTTTTTTTGACCAGAAATTTAAACACATCTGCTTTGAATGTATGAATCGGTAAATCAAAATCAGAAGCCGTTTTATTTATGTATTTCAAACATTGGAAATTCTGCTCAACTGCCAAAATTTCGAGACATTCTCTTGAACCAAACTCGTAGCTAATATTTCCAGTTCCAGAGAATAAATCGAGCAAAGAAACTTGAGGAAAATCTATTCTATTGTTTAAAATGTTGAACAAAGCTTCTTTTGCGAAATCTGTGGTAGGACGAACTGGTAAGCTTTTGGGTGCAATAATTTTATGTCCCTTTAACCTGCCTCCGATTATTCGCACAAAAACATATTTAAAAGTGTGAAATTTCTAGAAATGGCTGCATCATTCAAGTATTCCGTTTTGAGTCCTTGCAACTCTCTAAATACATTCGTATTTGGTAAATATTCCATGGCTAATTTTTCATTAAAATCAATAAATTTCAATTGTCCACTAATTGCTATATCTATGTCATTGGCTTCTATTTCCAACTGTTCAAATACATTCAAAGTGTAGTAAATTAAATCTTCGGTATTAGATATATTGAAATAATTAAAGAACATTAATTTTCTTTCTTTAAAAATGCAGATGTAGGATGCGTTTTTGGAAATAAGCCAACGGCAGCTTCCTTTTTTATGAAAACGAGTGAGCTTCTGTTCTTCTTCTAAAAACGTACTTGCCAAATTGTTGGTTTTCAAATTTGGCATTGTTTGTTCCAAAACCAATTCAACATTTTTATTTATAATTCCTAGTAAATTGAATTTCCCTGAAATTACATTTTCGTTTAGCCACGATTCTGAATCAGTAGGTGGGGTAATTTCGATACTCGCTAGTTTCTCTAGTTTGGTAGGCAAGGAAGTTGGTAACAGACAATTTCTTTCAGAATGAATTGCCATTTTCAACTGCCTGTAATCGTTATTAATAAATTTAATTTTGTTTAATGCAGCTTCTACGTTTGCCGAAGAATTTAAGAAATCCCTTCCTTCAATTTCTTGTAAAGCTTTCAGCTCAGCTTGGCTTTCATCAACCACACAAACTGTTATCCTGTTGGCTTCGAGAATCCCGTAAAAAAAATAATTTTGACAGAGATTGGAATCGAAGCTTTCGCTTACCCAGAGATACTCCGATTCAGTTGACATGTTATTTATAATTTTATTATTCGCCCCAATTTCCAGAAGTGGTAGGGTCAACTAAAGAACCAACCATTAAAACTTCAAGTTCTGAAAAAGGTTGAGTATCTGTAATTAAAAAAACAGGAACTTTTACTTTTCCTCTTTCAATGATTGTAGCTTCTACCAAAAATTTGGAATAAGTAAAAGGAACATAATTTAATGAATCTAAACTAAAAGGAACTTTACGTTCCAAAAGGTATTTTTCATCAAAAATGTTTATAGCAGCAGGAACTTTCGTTGTGTCAATAAAAACATGACCAGAATCAACTGCTTGGATTAGAGTCATACCATCTGGGACAGTTCCGTTTTGTTTAATAACTAAAAGAGAATCCGTTTTTATAAATTCGATAAGCGAATCAATGTCACCGATATACTTTCCATACTGACTTTTATAAGCCAATTCGGCTTGTCTTAAATCCTTTAGATTTTGGATAACGTATTGATACCTTCTGTTTTTTTCCTCTTGAAAATCTAGAGGATCTTTAATGGCTTTATAGTTTAGGTAGGTTAGAACAAGCGAAATACCAATCAGACCGAATAAGATTGCTGAACGATTTTTTTTTGAAAAAACATCAATGGAACTTAATGTAGCTATAATTCCAACAACTGAAATTATAGCTGCGGCTAGATTAAATAAAGGTAATTGATCGTTGATAAAGCCCCAAATTAAAAGGAACAATCCAATAACAGTAATGATAAGAGAAATGTATATTTTTTTTAAAACTTCCATAGAATCAACTAGTATTAACGCCTTTTTGAGGGTGGACAAACTTACAATTTTTTTCAAATGACAATGCTTTCAAACATATACTTTGAAGCAACGGTCTTGACATAAATTATACCTCATATAATTTGAGCTTATTGAAGCAACTATAAGAGTGTATAAAATTCTTATTTGAGTTTAATTTACTTCTCCGGAATAGAGGATTGATACTACTTTTGAACTTGTGAAAACTACCGAAATAAAAGAATTGTTGCTGAAGAACTTGAACTTGAATCCAACTCAAGATCAATTTCGGTTTATAAAAAAAATGGCTAGTTTTCTAAATGATGAATACGATGAAAATATTTTTATTCTAAGGGGTTATGCAGGTACTGGCAAAACTACTTTGGTGAAAACCATTACTCAATCGCTATCTAAACTTGGCTTAAAATCGGTGTTGCTTGCACCAACTGGGAGAGCTGCAAAAGTACTTTCACGTTATTCTAATCATCCAGCAAGTACGATTCACAGAAGAATATATTCTCAAGAAACAAAAGATGGTCGAGATTTTTCGTTTACTCGGGCAAGTAACCAAAGTAAAAACACCCTTTTTGTTGTGGATGAGGCATCTATGATAAGTGGGTCTACACAAAACGATGGAGCTATGTACGCTGGGTCCAATTTGCTAGAAGATTTATTGGAATACGTGGAAAATGGTGAAAACTGTAAATTGTTGTTCCTTGGTGATGTAGCACAATTACCACCTGTAAATGAAAAGGTTAGTCCTAGTTTAAGTCCAAAAATGTTAAAGTCGGGTTACTACAGAAATGCGGTTTTTTCTGAATTAAAAGAAGTATTGCGACAGCAAAAAGAATCGGGAATTTTGGCAAATGCAACTTTGCAAAGAACACGATTGATTGAACAAGAGAAGCAACCTCTTTTAAAACCAAATAACCAAGATGTAATTAATTTGGATGGTTATAATTTGGAAGATGAATTGCAAACGGCCTATACCGGAAATGGAATTGAAGAAAGTATAATAATTACAAGATCCAATAAGGCCGCAAACATTTACAATCAACAGGTTAGGAATAGAATTTTGTTTCGAGAAACGGAATTGGAAGTGGGTGATTTAATGATGGTTGTCAAAAATAATTATTTCTGGTTGGATGCAAAAAGTACTGCTGGATTTGTGGCAAATGGTGATGTTATAGAAGTGCTTTCTTTAGGCAGTATTGTGGAGAAATGGGGCTTTCGTTTTGCTAAGTGTGATGTTAGAATGTTAGATTATCCTCATCAAGAAACCTTTGAAGTTCATTTAAATATAAACACGGTTTATTCAGAAGCTCCGGCACTTACTCGGGAAGAGAATGATAAATTATATTCAGCTGTAATGATGGATTATCCGGATATTACGAATAGGAAAATGCTATTTCAAAAAATAAAAGAAGATCCTTTTTTTAACGCACTTCAAGTAAAATTTGCCTACGCAATTACTTGCCATAAGGCTCAAGGTGGACAATGGGAAAATGTATTTGTAGATCAAGGATATGTGAGTGAGAAAATATTGGGAACTGAGTACATGCGTTGGATGTATACAGCCATAACAAGGGCAACGGACAAACTTTTCTTAATTAATTTTAAAGAAGAGTTTATTGATGAGTAGGAAATAATAATTGTGATCGGCTCAATTTCGCATAATTTTTTGCAAAAAAAGAGATGATGAAAATTCCTTGATTAAGATTGGATTTTCGGGCGATGAAATATATTAATTAGCTTGTTTCACAAAGGATTTTTGTACGCGGCTCTATTAATTTGCTAATTCAATAAAAATTACAATCTTTGAGGCTAACAAAAAATATTCAAATGAAAGTATTATCAAGTTTCTTATTCACATTACTAATATCCATTTTTACAATGGCTCAAGATAATTCTATTGAGTTTATAGATAATGATTTTGCAAAAGCTAAAGAAGCTGCGAAAAAAAGTGGAAAATTGATTTTTGTAGATGCATACACTACTTGGTGTGGACCCTGTAAATGGATGGCAGCTAATAAATTCACCAATGATACTATTGCAGAATTTTATAATAAAAATTTCATTTCCCTAAAAATGGATATGGAAAAGGGTGATGGAAAGGAGATGGCTAAAAGCTATAACGTGAGAGCGTATCCAACTTTACTGTTTTTGGACGCTGAAGGTAATTTAGTACATAGAAAAGTTGGAGCTTCAAGGAAAAATAAGGACTATACAGACTTGGGACTTATAGCATTAAATCCTTATGAAAATTTGGCAGCTTATAATAAGGTTTGGGAAGAAGGAGATAGAAGTGTAGGTTTTGTAAAAACTTACCTCAATAAGTTAGGAACTGCTAGGGTTGTGTCAAAAGATGTTGTGAGTGCATTCTATGCCAATTTGAATGAAGAACAATTAATGGATGAAGGCACTTGGAATATAATTAGTAGGTACGATAAAAGTGTTGACTCTAAAGGAATGGTAAATCTTTTGGCGAAAAAAGACGCTTACATTGCTTTGTATGGCCAAGAAAAAGTAGAGAAAAAACTGTATCAAAATTACTTGACTTACATATATTCAAAGGTTAATACACGTGATTTCAGTATGAAAGAAATGGAATTAACCATGATTGACATTAAAAAGAAACAAATTCCATATTGGCAAAAAATTATTTTGTTGGGAGATTTAGCTCACCTTCAAAAAACAAAAAAGTACAAAGAGTATTGCGAAGTTGTTACCGATGATGCCGGTGAATATTTTAATGAAGATGCTGGCCTGTTAAACCGTTTCGCTTGGAATGTTTTTGAATGGTCGGACAAAAATAAAGAATTGGAAATAGCTTTAGCTTGGGCAAAGCGTTCATTAGAATTACAAGAACATTCTGCAGTTCAAGATACTTATGCCAATTTGCTTAATAAGTTAGGTAGAAAAAACGAAGCCATTGCTGCAGGAGAAAAAGCGCTAGAAATGGTAAAAAAAGAAGGTGGAGATGTTGCTGCTTACGAAAAAACACTTGAGTCTTTTAAGAAGTAGGTCCCTTGTTATGATTATTTGAATCGTTTGCAATTAAGTCGGCGACAGTAAGCATGTTTTTTCTTTCAAAAAAATTTACATAATAGGAGCTTGACTCACATTCAGTTAAGAAGGAACTTTTTAATTTATTGATTTGTTCTACGGCAATTTGGAGTGTCGATTCACTTTTTTTGATGCCAACATTCTCACTCATAATTTTCTTTAATTGTTGTCTAGTTGATTTATGTCTTTGAGTTGAATATGTCTTACTATCTATTTCTTCGAAATTTAAATTTTTTATTTTCTGAGTTGAAATTTCTTTGGCAATAAGATCAGCAAATACTAATGCCTCTAATAAGGAATTAGAGGCTAATCGGTTAGCTCCATGTAAGCCAGTTCGTGCACATTCCCCAAAAGCAAAAAGATTTTTCAAACTAGTTTTTCCCACCATATCAACTGTAATTCCACCACATAAGTAATGCGCTGCCGGTGTAATAGGAATTAGATCTTTAAAAGGGTTTACGCCTTTTGAAACACATTTTTTAATAATAGTAGGGAATTCATTTTTAAAATTTGTTGACTCTAAATGCCTACAATAAATATAAATGTTATCATTTTTCGAATGTAACATTTCATTGGCAATTGCATTTGATACGATGCCCTTGTAGCTAATTCCATTCTTGAATCGTAATTGGCCATAAATCGTTCGTGATTATCATTTAGGAGGTGAGCTCCGAAATCTCTAACGGCTTCAGAAATGAGAAAGGATGGATTGTCATTTCCTTTGAGTGAGGTTGGATGAAACTGGATGTATCTCATTATCCGAAATTAAGGCTCTAAAAGCCAGAGCAATTCCATCACCGGTTGCCGGAAGTGGGTAGTAGTATGTTCGTAAAATTGACCAATTCCACCCGAAGCAAGAACTGTATGCTGTGCATAAATCTTTACTGTTTTTTTTGTGGAAAGGTGAAGTGCGATTACCCCAAAACATTCTTCTTTTTCTTTGTCTGCCTTCAGTAAATCAATAACAAATAGATGCTCAATAATTTCAATATTCCCTAGATTCAATTGCTAGTGCAAGTTTTAGAAATCAATACTCCCTCTGGTTTTAAAAACAGAGGGAGTATTAAAAAAAATCTAAAATTTGTGTTTATGACATACAAACAATTAAATTTTGAGCAAAGGTACAGCATAGAGGCCATGCGCAAATTAAAGACCGCGAAGAGGCTTATATGGCAGTCTATGAATATATCTGAGAGTACTTTTTATCGCGAGCTTAAGCGAAATACTAGAGTGAAGAGCTACAAAGCTAAGTATGCTCAAATGCTTGCGGATGAACGAAAAAAGG
>CAWUST010000014.1:0-77017 GCA_963925495.1 uncultured Flavobacteriales bacterium
CAAAGGATAACAACGTGGAATTTGTTGCGACTAATATACCTAGAACGTTTGCTCGTTCTGTTGCCCGAATGGGACTAGACTCGTTTTATACTACATTAAATGACAGCGTACGCCAATTAATGGCTCCCATGCCTATGCCGCTTGATTTTAAAGCGCCCGGATACAAAGAATTAATTGAATCTAACTTTGGAGCAGAACACGGGTTAAGGCCCAAACGAATGGTACAAGCGCAGGCGATTAAGGATGCTACAATGGCCTATTTTATAACTCAGAACTTATCCGAAGAACAACGCTTTTTGCATTTTAATGGAGCTTTTCATTCCAACGATTTTGGGGGAATTGTTTGGTATCTAAAAAACTACGATAAGAAGAAAAAAGTACTTGTAATTTCAAGTGTAGAATCTGGAACCCTGGAATTTAATTCCGAATGGAAAAACCAAGGAGATTTTATTTTGGTCGTACCAGAGAATATGGCCAAATCATATTAGTCACTTATTCTTTTACTCGTTTCATTCCAATAATTATCACACCTACTTTAGGTCTGTTGTTATAGTCACACCCCATGTTTTCTATGGTTGAAACTACGTCCATTCCGGCAGTAATTTCGCCAAAAACAGAATAAGCGCCATCCAAATGTGGTGTTCCGCCTACGGATGAATAAGCAGTAATTTGATGGTCTGTAAATTTAAAATGACCAACAGAATCAAGATAAGCATCTAATACGGGATCAAAAGAATGAATGATACTATCGTATTTATAATCTAATCGAGCACTTCGGCAATATTGTAACCACTTATTAGCTTCTCTATAATCTTCAGTTTGCATAAGGCGTTGCAGGTGTCCAACCTTTTTTCCATGATCAATACTTTTTTCCATTTCCGCCAAATTGGATTTAGAATAAACTCTTCCTGTTACAATGTAAAACTGAGAACCAGAACTCTTTCTTTGTGGGTTGCCAGAATCGCCTTGCCTAGCAGCGGCAATTACACCTTTTTTGTGAATGTGATTAGGGAGTATTTCTGCCTTTATTTGATACCCCGGCCCTCCTTCTCCTAACATTTTGCTTGTTGGTGCATTTTTAGAGCTAGGGTCTCCGCCTTGAACCATAAACTCGCGAATAACTCTATGAAACAACAGGCTATCGTAAAACCCAGAATCGACCAAAGCTAAAAAATTGGCTTTGTGAATAGGGGTATCATCATAAAGCTTTAACTTAAAGCTACCCACGTTAGTGGAGACTAAAACTACTTGTTTTTTGCTTAGGCTTTTCTTAGATACTAAACTGCATGAAAAAAAAAGAATAAGGCTTATTGAAAAAAGAAAAAGACGCATTTGAGAACTTAGATTAATCGTTTGTGAAACAGATGTTTATTGATACAGTTTATAAATACTATATTTGTAAGCGCAAATTTAGCTACAATGACAAAACAAGTGAAGAAGATTTTTGAGAATGTGATGTTGGGTTTATTTGTTGTTATGGCGATGTCCCTGGGAACAACAAGTTGTAAAAAAGACAAGCCACCACGTGCTGAAATCACCGTTGTTGACAGTACGGGAAAAGCAATTGATAAGGCTAGGGTTGTTTTGTTTTGCGTTCAACGCCCTGAAGAAACTCGCGAATGTGTTATTTCTGACACACAAATGACAGATGATGTTGGAAAAGCAAGTTTTGAATTTGAAAACCCAGCTGTATTAAAAATGTACGTTTGGAAAGCTGATATTATTGAAAAAGATACGGGGATATTTCCAAACAATCGAACAATTAGAATTGGCGACACCCTATGTACTGAAGGTTTTATTACTTTAGAAACAAACGAAATAATAGAACAGCGTTTAGTTGTAACTAAATGTAATTTCGATTCTAAATAACTTGTTTGTTTAGGTAATTGATTATCGCCTCTTTCATTAATTTTTCTTGATTTTTACCTTCTAATTTAGGGAGGCGAGTTGTTCTTTCGTAATGAGGCCAGCTATCTTCGTCATATCCTTTAAACTCATAGAAACCATAATCGCTTAACAAGCGGCAAACTGCAATGTGCATTACTTCTAGTTTTTGACGTTTGTTGAATTTTCGAGGCCCTTTGCCAAGTTCCTGAATACCAATAATAAAAAGCGCTCCTTGCAAGTCAATATCCCCTCCAAATACCGGCTCAAGCTTTTTAAGTGCTTCGTTCCAGTTAATTTCCAAGTTTTCCATTTTGCAATATTAGAATCAATCGGCTTGTGTTTTAACGTTAGCGTATTAATAATTATGAATTTCAATTTCAATTTGATAGATGCGCACCATTAGCTTTGGTGCCGTGAACATTCTCGATATTATAATTCTCATTCCACTTCTTTTTGGAGCATTTAAAGGATTTACGCGTGGACTAATTATAGAAATTGCCTCAATCGTTGGGCTAGTTTTAGGGATTTATTGTGGTGTGTATTTTTCAGATTATGCCGCTAATTTTATAAAGCAATATTTTGATTTAGCCGCTTCGGTACTGCAGTTTGCCGCTTTTATTACCACTTTTATTGTAATAGTTGTGGGGATTCACCTAATTGGAAAAACCCTAGAAAAGGCGGCTAATTTGGTTGCCTTAAAACTAATAAATAAAGTTTTTGGCGCTGCATTTGGAATGTTGAAGTTTGCTGTGATTGTAAGTGTTCTGGTTGTAATTGTGGAATCTGTTGATCAGCATTTTGAGTTTATTACGAAAAATACAAAGGAGGAATCAAAATTGTATAAACCAATATCTTCTTTTATTCCAACAGTCATTCCCTCTATGAAAAATACGGAATGGTATTTTGATGATATAAGTAATGAATTAAAAAACATTGACCTAGAAGATATTAAGCCTTAATTTAAAATAGCTGCAACACCCGGAAGCGTTTTCCCTTCAATATATTCTAACATGGCACCACCGCCCGTGCTTAAATAAGAAACGTGATCTTTTAGATGATACTTATTAACTGCAGCAACAGAATCACCTCCACCAACTAACGAAAACGCTCCACGTTCGGTAGATTCGACAATGGCATTTGCTACTTCATGAGTTCCTGTTTCGAAATTACTCATTTCAAAAACTCCCATAGGACCGTTCCATAGAATTGTTCGGCTTTCTTTTAAACAGGTTATGTAATGGCCAGTTGCCTCAGGGCCGATATCAAGCGCCATCCAACCTTCAGGAATCTCGTCAGATAATGCAGATTTTCTGTTGGCATTATTGTCAAACGAATCTGCTATTACTGAATCTTCTGGCAAAAAAACACGAACACCTGCTTCTTCTGCTTTTTTTAAGACAGATAAGGCGGTTTCTAGGTAATCATTTTCAACTAATGAATTTCCAACAGACCCGCCCATGGCTTTTATAAAAGTGTAGGACATTCCTCCACCAATAATAAGCGAAGTTATTTTTGGAAGAAATTTTTCTATAATTGAAATTTTGGAAGAAACTTTTGCTCCACCAATTACAGCGGTGAAAGGCTTTTTAGGGTCTTGAATTACTTTTTGTAAGTTATTTAATTCACGAGCCATAAGAAACCCAAATGATTTTCTCCCTTCATAGAACCTGGCAATAACAGATGTGCTCGCATGAGCTCGATGAGCTGTTCCAAACGCATCGTTTACATAGAAATCTCCATGTTTAGCTAACTGGCCGGCAAATGACTCGCTACCTTCTTTTTCACCCGCATAAAACCGAACGTTTTCTAATAACAATACCTCACCAGCTTGAAGACTTCTTGACATTTCTAAGGAAACCTTTCCAAGACAGTCATTTGCAAATTTTACATCCAAACCTAAACAAAGAGTAAGATGATTAACTAACAAAGAGAGCGAAAACCTTGATTCTGGGCCCAACTTTGGCCTTCCGAGATGGGACATCAAAACAACAGATCCACCATTATTTAGAATGTGATTTATAGTGGGCAATGCAGCCTGAATTCTTGTATCGTCAGTTATCTGTAAGTCGCTGTTTATGGGCACATTAAAATCTACCCTTACCAAAACCCGTTTCCCGCTTATGTCAAAATCTTTAATCGTTTTCATGCCTTTATTTTAATGAATTCAAATATAGTTTTTCAATCTAAAATGAAGGAAAACTTAAGCGCTTATTTTTTTACTTTTGAAATGAATGAAAATGGACAGGGTAATTGGGCAAGAAGGGATTAAGAGTCACCTAATTGAGGCTATAAAAAATGGACGAATTGCTCACGCCCAACTTTTTACTGGGAAAAAAGGATCAGGTGGATTGCCTCTTGCTTTGGCTTATGCTCAATTAATAGTTGCAAATTTTTCAACTGGTGATTGGACGGAAAAACCTGATGAAAGTGCTCTTATAAAATCACAAAAGATAGTTCATCCGGATATTCATTTTGTCTTTCCGGTAAATAAAACGGATACTATAAAACCGAAAGACCCGGTAAGTGATGATTTTATTCATTTGTTCAGAAAAGCAATTATAAAAAACCCATATCAAAGCTTAAACGACTGGTATAATTTTATTGGAATTGGAAATAGCCAGGGAAAAATAGGTGTTCCGGAAATCGTCATTTTGCTAAAAAAACTGAGCCTAAAGCCATTCGAAAGTAAATTTAAGGTCATTATTATTTGGATGCCCGAATTAATGAATGATCAAGCAGCGAATAAAATTTTAAAAATTCTGGAAGAGCCACCTAAAAACACTCTATTTTTATTGGTATCAGAAGACACGGACCAATTATTACCAACAATTATTTCACGGACTCAAATCGTTAAGCTAGCCCCTTTAACAGATCAGGAAGTAGCAAATGGTTTGATGACTCAATTTAAAATACCCACGAATCAAGCAAGCGGAATAGCGCACTTGGCTTCGGGGAGTTATCAGCGAGCAATTAAGCTGACTAAAGAAAATAAAATAGGTGAGTTTAATAGAAATGAATTTGTCTCTTGGATGCGCCTTTGTTTTACAAAAGACGTAAATAGTTTGATGAAGTGGTCGGCTAATATGGCAAAGCAGAAACGCGAGAATTTGAAGCTGTTTTTTGAATATGCACTTCACATGTTTCGCGAAAGTTTGATTTTAAATTACTCTGACCCTGGTTTGCTGCGATTAGAGGGTTCTGAAAAAGAGTTTGCAATAAAATTTGCGCCATTTATAAACCAGGCCAATTGCATTAGAATGGTAAATGAATTTGAGGAGGCAATAGTGCACACAGGAAGAAATGCAAATTCTAAAATATTGTTGTTCGATTTAAGTATTCAGGTTATGAAACTGATAAAAGTAAAGCCGGTTTTGGAAGAGTAGATGGAAGTGATATATTATTTGCCTTTTGTTTTAATAGGAGTTCTTTCGTTTGTTATTTCAAGAAGATATAAGCAAAAGCTTAACTTCTATTTTAAATTTATCAATCTTAGTATTTTGATTGGGTTTATTTATTCAGTTGGCTTGGGATTTTATAATTTAAGTTATTATATGGGCGATAAGATTAACGAGCCAACTTCTTTAATGTTTTCAGAATGGTTTAGTTTTTTATTGTAATTCCAGTGGATGTAGTTTCTTTTTTCTGGAAATCGTTCTCATAAAAAGAGTAAAATGAAAACATTTAGAAAAGTATTTATTGCATTCATCACAATTGGTTTAACTTCCTCATGTGGTTGTTTTGAGTCCAATTCAGTTGAAAACCATATCCATCTTTTTGGCAAAACTTATCTTGTGGAAGATAAATTAGATTTAAGCTCTGGATTTATGATTGTGAATGAACTTGTTGATTCATCGAGTCGTATTTTGATTAGTAAGGTTTCAGAAATATATTACGATTCATTAAATGTTTGTGTCATATCTGATATTAGCGAATCAAGAAAAAAACATATTTTGGTGTCATTTGAAAAAGGTGAATTAGTCGAAAATCCGTTAACCCTTGACTAGTTTTATGACGCTGTAGGGATTTGTAAATGCAAAGTGTTTATCTGCAAGTTGGAAAAATAATTGAACGACATCAATGCTTTTAAAATTGGAACCCTTGGATTAAAACCCAAGCTTGTTTCAACTACATTTGTGACATTGTAGAACTTTCGATTCACTCGAATTTATTTTCGTTTGAACTTATCATATATATTTAATAAATGGGCTGTGGAAATTGCTCCTCTGGGGCGTGCGGAACTAATTCAACACCTGCTGGTTGTCAAAGTAATGGCAACTGTCAAACAGGTGGTTGTAACAAATTGGAAGTCTTTGATTGGCTTGCAGGAATGGAATTATCTTCTGTTCAACAAGAACGAATAGTTGAGGTTCGGTTTAAAAGTACTCGTAAAGAATTTTTCAGATTCGGAACAGATTTTTCTCCAATTATTGGGGATAGCGTAGTCGTAGAATCTGCTCATGGTTTTGATATTGGTGCGGTTTCTCTTACAGGAGAATTGGTAGCCGTGCAAATGAAAAGAAAAAACATTAGCCAAAAAAGTCAATTATTGAGAGTGAAAACACTTGCTACTCAGGCCGAATTGGACTTATGGAAAACTGCACAAGAAAAAGAAAACGATAGCATGGTTCAAGCCAGAAAAGTTGCACGCGACTTGGGTTTGGAAATGAAAATATCGGATGTCGAGTACCAAGGTGATGGTACAAAAGCGACGTTTTATTACACATCAGATGGACGTGTAGATTTTAGAGAATTAGTAAAAGTGCTAGCCGGAAAGTTTAAAATTCGGGTAGAAATGAAGCAAATAGGCACTCGTCAAGAAGCTGGGAGAGTTGGAGGAATTGGAGTCTGCGGACGTGAATTGTGTTGCTCTACTTGGCTAAGTGATTTCAGGAGTGTTTCTACTTCAGCAGCAAGGTACCAACAATTGGCAATAAACCCAATAAAGTTAGCCGGCCAATGTGGTAAACTAAAATGCTGCCTCAATTATGAGCTTGATTCTTATGTAGATGCACTGATTGGTTTCCCTAAAAGTGATGTCAAATTGGACACCAAGAAAGGAAGGGCTTTTTTGCAGAAAACTGATATTTTTAAAAGAATGCTTTGGTTTAGTTATTTTGATGAGCCAGCTGTTTTTCATCCTCTTTCATTGGAAAGAGTAAATGAAATAATAGCCATGAATAATGATAAAGTGAAGCCTGATGACTTGAAAGATTTTAATCTAGAACCCGTTTCAGTTGAAAAAGTACTCGATTACGAAAATGTGGTGGGGCAAGACGATTTAGAAAGATTTGACAGAAATAAAAACCAGCACAGTCGAAATAAAAAGAAAAAACGAAAACCTCAAAGAGGAAATAACCCTCAGAATAAACAGAATACGAACGGGAACAAACCTCAAAATCAAAACAAGCAGGGTGAAAATAACCTAAACAAAGGACAACAGAATAAACGGAATCCTCAGAATCAAAATGCTAAACCTAAAGTAAGTAATCCTCAAAAAGTAGACGGGAATAAACCCCCGAGTCCTAAAGGCGGGGAAAGCAGCTAATTATGAAAAGGGTGGTGGTTTTTTTAAGTATTCTTGTCGCACTGACAGCGTGTGACACTAACGTAGTTTTTGAGGAAAACAGGGCCATGAATGACTTTGTATGGAATTCGGATTCAACCATAACTTTTGAAGTTAACATTGAAGATACCCTGAGTAAACACAACATGTATTTCAATTTGCGCAACCAAAAAAGTTATGATTTCTCAAACTTATATGTGTATTACAAAAGCAGGCTCCCTAATGGTGCTAGCGATCTAGATACACTTCATTTTATTTTAGCCGACCCTTCAGGCAAATGGCGGGGAAAGGGGTCAGGAGAATTGATAAATAATCAAATCTTATTTAAAATGAATTTTAGGTTTCCCATGTCTGGCAAGTACATTTTTATAATGGAACAAGGCATGAGAAGGAAGGAACTTAAAGGCATTGCAGATGTTGGTTTGAGAGTGGAAAAAGTGGAGTAGAAAATATATTCGCCTTAAAGCCGACTTTTTAAATTTCAACATTTAGAATTTTTTAAAGTCCTAATAAAACTTCCTCTGGCGACTTTGAGCCAAACATTAGTTTTAATGGATTTTCTATCATTTCCTTTACCTTGTACAAGAAAGAAACAGACTCCTTCCCATCAATAATTCTATGATCATAAGATAAAGCTATATACATGATAGGACGAATTACAACTTCTCCATTGACAGCAATTGGACGTTCCACAATATTGTGCATACCTAAAATTGCAGATTGAGGTGGATTAATTATAGGAGTACTCATCATGGACCCAAATACACCACCATTTGTTATGGTAAATGTTCCTCCGGTCATTTCATCAATGGCTAATTTACCATCTCTTGCTTTAATGGCAAGTCTTTTGATTTCGGCTTCAATTTCTGCCAAACTCATTTGTTCTGCATTACGAACAACAGGAACCATTAAACCTTTTGGAGAGCTTACGGCTATTCCTATGTCCGCGTATTCATAAGTAATAACTTGATCACCATCAATCATTCCATTTACGGAAGGAAATAAACGTAAAGCTTCGGTACATGCTTTTGTGAAAAAAGACATAAAGCCTAAGTTCACACCGTGTTTTTCTCTAAAAGCTTCTTTATGTTTTTTGCGAAGGTCCATCACAAAACTCATATCAATTTCGTTGAACGTAGTCAACATGGCAGTCTCTTGTTTCACAGCAACTAAACGCTGCGCTACTTTTCGGCGGAGCATAGACATTTTTTTCTTGCTCTCGTCACGGGTTCCGCCCCATCCTTGCATTGCAAAAGCAGCGTCAATTCCACCAGAAACATAAGCCTCAACATCACCTTTGGTAATTCTACCATTGGCACCAGACCCTTTAATTGAAGAAGCTTTTACACCACTTTCTTTTATCATTTCACGAGCAACTGGAGTTGCTTTCGCATCTATTTTCGCTTCTGCCTTTGGTGCTTCTTCTTTTGTTTTTTTAGCGACCTCTTCTTCCTTCTCAACTGGTTTGGTTTCCGTTTTAGCTTTAGAAGTCCCTTTTACGCTAGTATCAATAGAGCAAACTACGCTTCCAACCTCAATAGCATCTCCTTCTTCAGCAATCAATGTTATTGCTCCAGCAAATTCTGCTACTAATTCAAGGGTAGCCTTATCTGAATCTATTTCGGCAATAGGCTGATCCACATCAACATATTCGCCATTCTCGACCATCCAAGAGGCAATTTCTACTTCAGTAATTGATTCTCCCGGACTCGGGATTTTCATTTCTTTTACCATTGTAATTTTCTAATTCTATTTTTAACTAAATACCTCGTCCATTAAAGCAGCATACCTTTTAGCATGCCTTTTACTTGAACCAGTAGCCGCAGCTGCAGAACTTTTTCTACTTATTAACTCTAATGTCACTTTTGGGAAACGTCTAAGAATAAAAGACCATGGGCCCATATTCTCAGGTTCTTCTTGAACCCAATAGGATTTTTTTACTTTCTTGTATTTCTCTAAAACAACGTCAAGGGCATCATAAGGAACAGGATACAATTGTTCCATTCTAATAAATGCAATATTCTCCACTCCACGTTTTTCTCTTTCATCCAATAAATCGTAATAAATTTTACCAGAACAGAACATTACCTTTTCCACTTTACTTGGTGCAACAAAAAGATCGTCGTAAACTTCTTGAAATCCACCGGTTGTAAAATCCTTTATGGAAGAAATACATTTTGGATGACGCAACAAGCTTTTTGGAGTAAAAACAATAAGTGGTTTTCTAATTGGGCGATGCAACTGTCTTCTTAACAAATGAAAGAAGTTCGCAGGATTTGTACAGTTAGTTACCTGAATGTTGTTCTCGGCTGCCGCTTGTAAAAAGCGTTCAATTCTTGCTGATGAATGTTCTGCTCCCTGTCCTTCATACCCATGAGGAAGTAACATAACAAGCCCGTTCATTACTTTCCACTTATCTTCTGCCGGAGTAATAAATTGGTCAATAATAATTTGAGCACCGTTAAAGAAATCCCCAAATTGAGCCTCCCATATTGGAAGCGTGTTAGGCATAGCCATAGCATAGCCATATTCAAATCCTAAAACACCATATTCAGACAACAAGCTGTTGTAAATGTCGAATTTTGCATCTTTCTTTTCTACACTTCTAAGTGAAACATACTCCTCTTCTGAGTCTTCAACTTTTAAGACAGCATGACGATGAGAAAAAGTTCCTCTTTCTACATCTTGACCACTAACTCGAACACTAAACCCTTCGTCGAGTAATGTTGCATAAGCCATAAGCTCACCCATTGCCCAGTCGAGAGAAGTGCCCTCATCCAACATTTTCTTACGATTACCAATTAATCGCTCAACTTTTCGTAAAAAGCATTTTCCTTCAGGAAGCTCAGTAATTTTATTTCCTAGCTCAAGAAATTTTTTCTTAGAAACGGAGGTATCTGGTGATGTTTTAAAGTCATCTAAGTCAGCTTCTTTTAGCCCAACCCAAGATTCTTCTAAAAAGGAAGTAATAACAGCTAATTTATTTTGGCGAGACTTACTTAAGTCATCTTCAAGCATTGCCTTATAGTCATCTTCAAGCTTTACTTGCTCCTCTGTACCTACAATTTTTTCTTCAATTAGTTTTTTGAGATAAATGTCTCTTGGATTAGCGTGCTTGGCAATTGCATTGTAAAGTAATGGTTGAGTAAACCTTGGCTCATCTCCCTCATTATGACCATATTTACGATAACATAACAAGTCAATGAATACATCTTTTTTATATTTTTGACGGTATTCTAGTGCCAGCTTAATGGTGTGCACTACCGCCTCAACATCATCTCCATTTACATGAAACACTGGGCTTAAGGTCACTTTTCCAACATCGGTACAATAAGTACTTGAGCGTCCGTCAATATAATTTGTTGTAAACCCGATTTGATTATTGACCACGATATGAATAGTTCCACCTGTTCGGTAAGCATCTAAACCCGCCATTTGAACAATTTCATAAACTATTCCCTGACCCGCAATGGATGCGTCACCATGAATTAGTATTGGGCAAATTTTTGATTCGTCTTTTAAATAATCGTCAATCTTTGCTCTTGCAATTCCACCTACAACAGGGTCAACAGCCTCTAAGTGAGATGGGTTTGGCGCTAAAGTCATGTGAACTTTTTTTCCTCTATCGGTAGTAAGATCACAAGTATATCCGAGGTGGTATTTTACATCGCCATCAAAAAGATTGTCTTCGTATTCTTTTCCTTCAAATTCTGTAAAAATTGCAGAATAAGATTTATTAAAAATATTTGCAAGCACATTCAAACGACCACGGTGTGACATTCCAAGTACAAATTCTTGGATCCCGTTTTCAGCACCATGTTCAACCAGCGCATTTAATGCAGGAATTAAAGCTTCGCCTCCTTCCAACGAGAACCTTTTTTGTCCAACAAACTTTTTATGCAAAAAGCTTTCAAAACCTACCGCCTGATTCAGCTTATTCAAGATTTCTATCTTTTCATCTTTTGTGAAAACTGGAGTATTTCGAGTAGGCTCTATTTTGTTTTTAATCCAATCAATTACTTCTGGTTGACGGATATACATGTATTCTAAACCAATTGACTTGCAATAAGTTTGATCTAAATGCTCTATGATATTCTTAAGTTTGGTTTTACCCATTCCAATTTCAGAACCGGCATTAAACTCAACTTCAAGGTCTCTTTTTTCAAGACCATAATTTTCAATTTCCAAAGAAGGGGAATAGGTCCTTCTAGTTCTAACCGGGTTGGTTTTGGTAAACAAATGCCCTCTAGAACGGTAATCATTAATTAAATTAATAACTTTAAATTCCTTTTGAAAGTTTTGATCGGTTCCAACAGCATCTTCATAATTAGCGCGGAAAAAATCAAAACCTTCAAAGAATTTTTTCCAACCAAAATCTACACTTTCGGGGTTTTGACGGTATTGCTCGTAAAGGCTTTCAACAGCGTTTACGTCGCTGTTACCTAGGTAAGAAAATTTATCCATGAAACGTTTTCAGAAATAGGAGGCAAAGTTACAATTTTCTTGTGTTTTTTGGCATTAAACTTTACGAAAGACAACCCCTTATTTCAGCTTATTTCATCATATTTGTTCATTAATTGGAGTAATGACTAAAATTTCAGCGGTAATAATCACCCTAAATGAAGAGCGGAACATAAAAAGATGTGTTCTTGCTGCTCAAAAGGTTTCTGATGAGGTAATAATTTTAGATTCTTTTTCAACTGACAAAACGGTTGAAATTGCCAAAGAATTAAACTGTACAGTAATTCAACAGAAACGGGCGGGGTTCAGTGCTCAAAAGAATAAAGTAAACTCCATGACATCTTATGAATACATTTTAAGTTTAGATGCTGATGAAGAAATTGGGAATGAACTAATTAGTTCAATTCTTAAAGAAGAAAAAACAGAATTATCAGGTGCGTTTTCCTTCAATAGGCTAACTAATTATTCCGGATCATGGGTAAGATATGGCGGTTGGTATCCTGATGTAAAAACAAGACTTATCCCTAAGCAAGACTCAAATTGGAAAGGTGAATTTATACATGAATTATTAGAATCACCAAATAACTGCCAAACCAAAAGGGTAAATGGAGATCTAAATCATTATTCATATTATTCATACGCAGAACATAAAAACCGAACGGCTAAATATTCTGAGCTTCACGCCAAAAAAATGAATTTCGAAAATAAAAAGCGTGGACCAATGAAGCCCTACCTCAGCAGTTTTGCAAAATTTATAAATATGTATTTTATTAGTTTTGGAATATTCGATGGGAAAACGAGTTTTATAATTGCATGGATATCAGCTGGAGCCACTCACAATAAATACAAATTTTTAAGTAGATTAAACAAGGTATAACTTTATGAAATCTATTCTAGTAGATCTCTATAAAATTAAAAACTTGAACTCCGGTTTGGGTCAGTTTTCATTGAATTTCGCAAATCATCTAGCGAAATTTGCGTCTGAAAATTTAACGCTGAATAGTTTAGCGCCAAATTCAGCACAAAACTTACTGGACAAAAGGTTTAATGAAATTTCCAGCAATCTATTAAATCGCTTTTTTCAAAATAACACAAAGTACGATTTATGGCACAGTCTACACCAATTTCCCGCCCATTTTCCAAATTCAAAGAGCATTCAGATATTAACTATCCATGATTTAAATTTTTTAAAAGAAAAGTCTGAATCTAAAAATCAATCCTATTTAAAAAAACTACAAAATAATGTGGACAGGGCCAATTTTATTACTTCCATATCGAACTATACGGCAAAGGAAATTGAGAAACACATTGATTTAAAGGGAAAAAAAGTCACAACAATTTACAACGGCGTTTCTATAAATAGAGATTCAATTTTAGAAAAACCAAATTATGTTACCGGCACAAAATTTTTCTTTTCAATTGGAATTTTTAATCGAAAAAAGAATTTCCATGAGCTCCTAGAAACAGTAAAAGACTTGGAAGGTACACAACTGATCATTGCGGGAAACAATAACACGGAATACGGAAGAAAAATAAAAAACGAAATAAAGATAAAAGGGCTAGAGAGTAAAATTATATTACCGGGAATAATATCAGAGTCGGATAAGAATTGGTTGTATGATAACTGTGAAGCACTGTTATTTCCTTCTATGGCTGAGGGGTTTGGGCTGCCGGTAATAGAGGCAATGCAGTATGGGAAGCCTGTTTTTTTGAGCAAGGGAGGAAGCTTGCCGGAGATTGGTGGTGAACACGCATTTTATTTTGACAGTTTTGAAAGCAAGAAAATGATCAAAACAATATTAAATGGAATGGAACAGGTAAGTAAAAACGATAAATTATTTAAGCAAAAGTCTCAAAAACACGGTGATCAATTTAGCTGGGAAAACTCGATTAAAGCTTACTTAAACTTGTACGTAGAAATCTTGAAAGATGCTTAATTTTAATCTGTTTGTTTTACCATACCAATAGCAAATAAAGATATAAAACCGGCAAAAAACGTAACCCCTACTTGGGTTTCAATGGTGTCTTCCATGAGCATGGATAGGAATACGATTATTAGAAATGCAAAGCCTAAGTAATTGTTTTTAAGATGAATAAAACAAATTAATAATACTGCCAAAAACCATACTAAACCAATAAAACCAAATGTAACAAAAATTGTAATATACTGGTTGTGTGGCTTGTATCTATACTCTGGACTTAAAACTGTGTTGATTTCAACATAAGCCTTGTTTAATTCTACAACAATGTCACCGGTTCCTACACCAAAAAGTAAATTGTGTTTTATAACATATTTAGCCGCTCGCCAGAACTCAATTCTTTGGGCTACAGAATTACCCGAAGGATTACCCTTGTTCACAATGTAATTGTGTAATTCCCAAGCTGTTTCATAAATTCTTTTTGACAACCCCTTATTTTGGATGAATTTAAAATTCGTAGCTCCGTTTTCTATGTCGTTTACTTCTTGTGAAGAAAGTTGTCGTATTCCAGCGGAGTCCTTCGGTAATTTTTTTGAAGTTAAGTAACGTATCAATGAGAATCGAACGGCTTGTCCAGTATTGCCATTATTATAATAGCTAATTTCCGACATTTTGTTCCATTCTTTTTCCAATTCATATTCACAAACTTGATCCCATACAAGGTTTCCGTTTTCAAGTTGTTTGTTTTTAGCATTAAAAATAAAGTCATTTCCGTTTGCGGTTTTCTTCGAAACTTTGCACAGGGCAGAATTAGTATTTGGAAAAACAAAACTTTCAACCGCTGAGAAAACGTAAGCCCCAATTGTTATAACTAATATCAAAGACAATATAAATGCGCTTTTTTTATATAAGGTGTTTTTTAGTTTAAAAAGCTTTACTTCTACAACTACGAACCCCGCGATTCCTAGAGCAAAAACACCCGATAGCATTTGCAATTGAAGCATATAAATCAAAAAGGAAATCGATGTTAATCCCAGTAAAACACGAAAAAAGGGATTGACTTTATTTTTAACTAGTTCAAATATTAGAAAGATAATTGCAAGCGCCATCATTAGCGAAAGCCTAATGTGACTGATAAAATGGGATGCGTTTCTTACATCGAAGCCCTGCGCACCGCTTGCCGACAAAAAATCGCAGTAAGAGAACGAGGTTGAAACGATTAAACCAGCGATAAAAAAGAAAAATATAGTTCTAGTTTCAGCTTTTTTTAATGGAGCAATGGAGGCGAAAAAGAATGGAATAAGTAAAATTGGAAGCTTTATTCTTAGATCGTTGAAAGCATAATTAAATTCTGTAGTATATAATAGCCCGAGTAAATGAAACAGGAAAATGGATACAATTAACCAAAAGAATTTGTTTCGACTTACCCTGTTTAGTTTGCTTTTATAATTTCGTTCAGTTAACCAAATTAGGCCTAAAAAAATTTGCGATAAGCTGATTACAAATAGGGAAACTGATAAACTGAAAAACAGTGATGAAAAACCTAAAAGATAAAGGTTTCTATACGTTAAATATTTTGCTAGCATTCTAAAATTCGTTTTCATAACGTATGAAAATCAAAAATATTGAACAAAAAGACAACTATTTTTATTTTGGCACAAACGTCAGAATAGAATCACAAATAGAGGGGTTGTTTAAAAGTTCAACCGCCTTTAAAAGTCGGGTGTCATTTGCCAAACCACTTTCCGCCCTCCCAGACTGATAATAGTAGCGAGAGACTATCTCATTTTCTAAAATAGTTTTTATCTCTTCTTTGTGTAAGTCCAGGTCATTTCGTTTGTTGTTCGAAAGCTCACTTTCCATCGCAGTAAATGAATTTTCTAATTTATTAAAGTACTTTTCATTTTTCGACACCTCTTTCAGTCGTTTCAACAAGATTTCGCTGTCGGTTTCATACTCATAAGCCTTTCCTTCTAAGTAGGCAATAAACTCCTCATAATCTGAGTCAGACAGCCTAAACTCTTTTGCAGCTTTAATGCTGTCGTTGGAATAAAAATAGCGCGTGGCGTAATCAAAAATATGGTAGTTTCGGATTAAACTTGCCGTAACATGTGCTCCTTCAGGTAAATCAACTTTTACGTCTGGTTTAATTCCTTGGCCTTCTAATACGGGTCGTTTATTTTTAGTGTAAAATGGTATTAAAAGTGAATCATCTACTACTTGGGCTTTTCCGTTTTTTTTGTTTCCGTAGTCTAACTCTTGAATGCATCTACCACTTGGAATGTAATATTTGGCTACAGTAACTTTTAGTTGAGAATTATAAGAAAGTGGTTTTGTTTGTTGAACCAAACCTTTACCAAACGATCTTTCACCAACAATAACCGCTCTATCCACATCTTGCAACGCACCACTTACAATTTCACTTGCTGACGCCGAACCTCCATCAATCAACACAACCATTGGGATTTCTAAATCCAAAGGAGCGTTCAATGCTTTATGGCTTCTATCCCATTCTTTTAGTTTTCCTTTAGTATGAACAACTTCTTGTCCTCTTTCTACAAAAAAGTTTACGATATTTACAGCCTCATTAAGCAAGCCACCGCCATTACCTCGAAGGTCTAAAATGAGCTTGTCCACTTTTTTATTTTCTTTTAAAATTTTGTATGCGGCGGAAAGTTCTTTGCTGGCGGTTTCAGTAAAACCAACTAATTTTATATAGCCGATACCAGGAGATATTTCTCCATAATACGGCACATCTTTAATTTTAATATTCTCTCTAGTTAATACTTTTTCGAGTAGTTCCCCGTTTCGATCAATAGAAAGAGTCAAACTTGTTTTTGCTTGGCCTTTTAGCAAATGGCTTATTTCACTTGTGGTTTTACGAACTGCGTCTTTCCCGTCAACCTTTAAGATAATATCGCCTGCGTTTAATCCAGCATTAAAAGCAGGAAAACCCTCATAAGGCTCGGCTATTATTATGTAGTCTCCCTTTTTGCGAATCAGTGAACCAATTCCGCCATATTCTCCTGTTGTTAAAAATCGGTAATCTTCAATATCCGATTCTGGATAGTAAACAGTATAAGGGTCTAATGAACGAAGCATTGCATCAATACTAGTTTTCATTAGTTCGCCAGGCTTAGTATCTTCTACATAATAAATGTTTAGTTGTTTGTAAACATTAGTGAAAATGTCCAAATTTTTCGATATCTCAAAAAAGTTATCACTCGTTGCACTACTAAAAAATACTCCTGTGGCAATAGCTAACCCTAAAACTAAAACTTTCCCTTTTTTAAACATATTAAATATCTTATGAGTTAGAATGTAACTGTAAATTGAGCTTGCGTAAAATTAGAGTTAATCTTTTTTGCAAGTCGTTAAAATCTCTTATTTCATGGTGAGTGTATATAATCGCTATAGCAAGAGGTTTGTTGACGTTGGTGATATCTATTTCCGTTTTGTTCTTTCTAAAGGCCTCCTTAATTCTTCTTCGTAGTAAATTTCGATCTACGGCGTTTTTAAATTTTCTTTTCGGAACAGAAACTAAGAGTTGTACTGAGTTTTTATCTGACCCCTCTTCCAGCCATTTATAAACTAATTTAAATGGAAACGAAAAAAGGGAATCTCCATTTTTAAAAAGGAGACCTGTGTTCTTTTTAGATTTTAATCTTTCGTTTTTATTTAAACCTTGTTCTTTCAATTTTTCGAGCATAAAAAAAGGGCGACTAACACCCTTTCAATATTAAATGAATTATTGTCTTATTTTTTATTGACTACCTTTACGTACTGCTCAATTGCCATAGTCATACTTGGAGCAATTTTAGAAGGTGCTAAAATGTCAACTTTGAGCCCTTCCGTTTCTGCAGCTTCAACCGTGGTTGGGCCAAAACATGCGATTCGAGTCCCGTTTTGTTTAAAACTGGGAAAGTTTTGTTTTAGTGATTTTATTCCTGACGGACTAAAAAACACCAAAATATCGTAGCTAACATCAGCTAAACTTGACAGGTCGCTGCAAACAGTACGATATAAGGTTGCTCTTTGGAAGTCAATATTGTTTTTTTCTAAAGTAGCTGGAATCAGGTCTTTTAATAGATCAGAAGTGGGTAAAATATATCTTCCTTCACCGTATTTTTTTAATAACGGAATAATCTCTGCAAAGCGAAGCTTTCCGTGGAAAATTTTCCGTTTTCTAAAAACGACATATTTCTGAAGGTAATAGGCTGTTGATTCAGAGGTACAGAAATATTTCATCGAATCCGGAATTTGAACTCGCATTTCCTCTGCCATTCTAAAGTAATGGTCTACAGCATTTCGGCTTGTGAATATAACACTTCCAAAATCCAATAAATTTATTTTTTGTAACCGAAACTCCATTGCATCTATTCCCTCAACATGAATAAATGACTGAAAATCAATCTCTAATTTATTCTTTGATGCTAAATCAAAATAAGGCGATTTTTCGTTTTCGGGTTTTGGTTGTGACACCAATATGGTCTTTACTTTCAGATCTTCCAATATTTTATCCTCACAATCGTTAAACAAACCCCCTACATTCCACTAACTTCTAAACTTTTAAATGAGGCTTTAACAAAGAGTGCCAATGGCAGGATTTCCACCGTGCAAATGTATAAAATAATATACTTAAATGAGAACGTGTTATAGGAAGAAAATCTTAGAACGGAACGAACTAGTCTGTACAAATAGAATAGGCCAACGAAAAGCCAAGCTAAGTATAGCCAGAAGTTACTGTTTGGCACTAAATACGTACTGAGAATTAATAACGGAAATAAACTAAAAGAAAGGATGGAATGATTTAGAAAACGATAAAAATGAATGTCTTCGAAACGAGTTTCCATATCAAAAAGCCAAGCCATAAAGCTCATTACTAAAGACTTTACCAAAATAAACAGTAATAAGCCTAGCGAAATGACTAGATAATCTAACGCACTCCATTCTAGTTTAAAATTAAAGAATGAAAATGTTTTATTACTAATAAAAAGAAAGGTGGAAAAAGTTAAAAAATAAAGAAATTCTACCACCCAATTATAGATTCCAGCCGACTTTTCTTCTCTTGTTAGTTGATCAATAAAGCGGTTGTTGAAATATGAATTGGTCAATAATTTTAATCTGTTAGGATAATAAAGGCGCAACCAAGCGATCAAAATAACTTGAAGGAAAAGGAAAATTATTAACCAATCAGGTGAAAAAGGTGCTTTACCAAAAAGAATTTGCTCTTTACCATCTGTTGAAAATAGAGACCCATAAAAACCGCTCAAATTGAATTGAAAAGGAGAATAATCGAATAACAACACGAAAATTCGTTTAAAAAGCACTATGAGTTCTTGTAAAATCACTGAACTACAATAGTACTCTTTGATGTTATTCCTATTTTAACGAATAATCTCCAGTTTTAATGTTTTCCAAGTTGAAAAACTCTAGATATATTGAAGCCAAGCTTAATTCCGCCTTTCGCCCATGAATCCGCAGTTTCTGGCATGTAGGCATTTTCAATAATGGCCGGCGCATTAGTCAGTGTTAAGTGAAAAACATGACCACCTGTTTCAATTTCTACTCCAACACCAAAGGGATCATAATAATTTTGAGGTCCGAAATTACTTCTAAACCCTGAAAAAGTGTGGACATAATCCACAATAATTCCTACCCGTTTGGTGATCATATATCTTGCCCCAGCACTCAAAGTGAAATTTGTGTTTTCATCGGTTAAGGTCTTTCCGTTGCCATCAAGTACTTTAGTTACCATGTTTCTATGTATAACTCCAGGGGCAAGCTCGATAGATAGGCGTTGTCCGAATTTCCTTGCAAAAAGAACCTGAGTAAAATAGGTTAATCGATTTTGCCAGTCGTTGTATCGAGAATCTGGATCTCTTTGTGGGGTTAAGGATACTGCGCCAAAAGCCACAATAGTAAGGGGTGCTTTTTTTTCTTTTTGAACTAATAATTTGTATTTAGTTGACAGGTCAACTATCTCTTTGTATTTACTTCTTCCTATTCCTATTTGCCATTTTTCAGTTAAACCATAGTCAAACGAAATTCTAATATCGGAAGAGTTATCTAAACCATAAAAAGTATGAACTCCACCACCACTTTCGGCACCTATATTTCCAAAACGGTGTGTTACTCTAAAATCAAGAGCATTTCTTTTAACGATTTCAGTCGAATGAATATTAACTAGTTTCATGGTTTTCCAAGTTGCAAAAATTATTGAATTATTATTCGCAATAGATTCTTCTTTAAGCATATCTAGAAGATCATCTTGCGCAAAACAACTAATTGAAAATAGGACTAGGATAATGGAAAAAAATATTCTCATAATTAATTTGGATGAATCTGATTATTTTAAAGGTGGTGCAAAAGTCATTTTCATAGTAACCTCTACCACTTCTGCAATATTAAGAAGAACAATTTTGGGGATTTCAATTTCATATTCCTCAAGATGAACATTAAAACTGGTTTCAAAATTTATTTTCCCTTCTTTAATTACTACTTTACCTTTAATGGTAATTTCCTGATCAATACCGTGTATGTGCATTATCCCCGTTGCAGTAGCACCGTACACGCCGTCTTTTTTCCAATTTATTTTCTCGTTTACTTTGCCTTTAAATGTCCCCCTTTTATATTTATCACTTTCCAAATAAGTTTCATTAAAGTGTTCTTGCATTAATGCCTTTTCGAAAGCAAAAGATTTTATAGGAATGGAAACAACTAAAACATTATCTGAAATTCTGAGTGCACCTGTTGCCTTTTCACTAATTCCTTCAATGTTTTCTAAGGGCGTTTCTGAGTAAAAACGAATGTAGCCAGATTCGGATTTGTAAACTTGTGAAAACGAACTAGCTGGAATAATTAAAGCTATGGCGAATATTAAGATAGTTTTTTTCATGTTTATTTTTACGGTAACTAGCAGTAAGCCATTCTTTTAATTTAACTCTTTCGTTTATAGTAAGGGTGCCGCTTTCTCTTGCAGTTTTAACGGTTTCGTAATCACTGAAATCACCTGAGTCAGAACCTCCCGATGTTTAGTAAAAACGGAATCGACATCATTTGTAAAAACAGACCCATTATAGGTTTAGATCCCTTTTGTTCCACAATCAATCCACTTTCCTAGAAGCTCCCTTTCTTGCTTAGTCATTGACCCACCTTCTGGCATTGTTCCGTCAATTACTGCCCGTACTTTTATTCTGTCTTTTTGGTTTTTAATGTTCTCCGATTTTGTATAATCTCCCGGCCCTGTGCCGCCGGCAATATGGCAGCTGATACATTTTTGAACAAAGATTGCCTGTATGTGTTTTACATATGTAATTGTATCGCATGCGGGGTCAATTGTATCTGGGGTAGTGTCAAACACCTCTTTTTTACAAGAAAAAACAATAATGAGGACGAATGGTATTAGCCAAAAAACATGTTTAATTATTTTCATTTTTATTAGGTGTCTTAGATGTTAAGTGGAAACTAAGAATCATAAATTTGCGTTTCAAATATAATCGTTAATTTTAAAAAATGGATAAATACGAAGCACATGATTATTATTTAATCGATGAACTGTTAACAGAAGAACAAAAATTAATTCGTCAATCGGCTCGTGAGTGGTTAAAAGCTGAAGTTTCTCCCATAATTGAAGAATATTATGAGAGAGGAGAGTTTCCGAATCAGATTTTGCCTGGTTTAGCCGCAACAGGTTCTTTTGGTCCATATATACCTGAAGAATATGGTGGAGCAGGTCTCGATCAAATTTCTTATGGAGTGTTAATGCAAGAACTGGAAAGAGTTGATTCTGGAGTTAGATCTACCGCATCGGTACAAAGTTCTCTGGTTATGTATCCCATTTGGAAATACGGAAACGAAGAGCAAAGAAAAAAATATTTACCTAAATTGGCGTCTGGCGAATGGATGGGCTGTTTTGGATTAACCGAACCAGATTTTGGCTCCAATCCTGGAGGAATGATTACCAATTTTAAAGATAAAGGTGACCATTTCTTACTCAATGGTGCCAAAATGTGGATATCGAACGCTCCATTTGCACAAGTGGCAGTGGTATGGGCAAAAGATGAAAGTGGAATAATTCACGGACTTATTGTCGAGCGTGGTATGGACGGTTTTTCAACCCCTGAAATGCACGGTAAACATTCGTTGAGGGCCTCCTCAACTGGAGAATTAATATTTGACAACGTAAAAGTTCCTAAAGCAAACTTGCTTCCAAATAAATCTGGATTAGGAGCGCCACTTGGTTGTTTAGATTCCGCACGATATGGAATTGCTTGGGGAGCAATTGGAGCGGCATTAGATTGTTATGATTCTGCCTTACGATACTCAAAAGAAAGAATACAATTTGACAGACCAATTGGCGGGTTTCAGCTTACTCAGAAAAAGTTAGCCGAAATGATTACCGAAATTACCAAAGCGCAACTATTAACCTGGCGTTTAGGTGTTTTGCGAAATGAAGGTCGCGCGACAACTGCACAGATTTCCATGGCAAAAAGAAATAATGTGGATATGGCAATAAATATTGCTAGAGAAGCTAGACAAATTCATGGTGCAATGGGAATTACCAATGAATTTTCCTGCATGCGCCACATGGCTAATTTAGAGTCCGTTATAACTTATGAAGGAACTCATGACATTCATTTACTGATAACAGGAATGGATGTTACGGGCTTGTCTGCTTTTAAGTAAACCTTTCTTTTTTCAATAAACTTCTTGGCAAAACGAACACCTTTGCAAAATGAGTAAAGGTGTTCGTTTTATGCTTATTTCGGTTGCTGGCTTTGCTTTTATGCAATTGTGTGTGAAATTTTTAAAGCATTTACCGACAACGGAACTCGTTTTGTTTCGATCATTTGTTTCCGTTATTTTAAGCGGAGCCATGATTTGGCGTGAAGGACTTTCGCCTTTTGGCAACAATAAAAAAGTGCTCTTTTTTCGCGGATTGTTTGGTACAATTGCTCTAAGTCTTTATTTCTACACGCTTCAAAACCTACCCATTTCTACGGCAGCCGTTCTACAATATTTGTCCCCAATATTTACGGCACTTTTTGGCATTTGGCTTTTAAAAGAACCAATGAAACCAATACGTTGGGTGTTTTTTATGGTTTCTATTGCAGGGGTTTTGGTAGTGAAGAAGTTTAACCCTGAGCTAAGTTACATTTACTTAAGTGCCGGGTTGCTTTCAGCAATCTTTGCGGGGTTGGCGTATAACTGTATACGTATTTTAAGAAACACAGATAAGCCAGTAGTTATCGTTCTTTATTTCCCCTTAGTGGCAATTCCAATTATGACTATTTTGAGTTATTCTAATTGGGTTTGGCCGGAAGGAATTGACTGGACGTTTATTGTATTAATGGGAGTTTTTACTCAAATTGGCCAGATTTATATGACTAAAGCTCTACATGTTGAGAAAGTAAATATTGTAACCCCCATAAAGTACACGGGAATTTTTTATGCACTGGCATTCGATTTTTTCCTCTTCGGTATTGAGTATAATTGGATGATGTTTGTGGGAATAGGTTTGGTAATAACCGGAGTGGTGTTAAATGTTTTAAGAAAAAGTTAAAACACTTTGTTATTAACCCAACGTCCAATTCTTCATCATTAAAAGACCATTCTCAGTAAGCACAGATTCTGGATGAAATTGTACTCCCCAGATTGGAAGGTCCTTATGTTTTATACTCATTATTTCACCATTTAAACTTGTGGCTGTCACTTCTAAACTACTGGACAAGCTGCCTTTTTCAATTACCCAAGAATGATAATGCCCGATTTTACATGCCGTCTTTATTCCCTTAAATATTAAGTTTTGAGGATCGATGACATGAAGGTTAGATTGTTTTCCGTGGTGAACTTGTTGGAGGTTAACCAACTTGCCACCAAAATAAATTCCTAAAGCTTGATGGCCTAAACAAACACCTAAAATGGGCAGCTTCCCCACCGCAAAACTTATTATTTCCATTAAACTTCCCGATTCTTCTGGTAGACCTGGGCCGGGAGATAGTATTAGTTTATCCGCCCATTTTACATGTTCTTTATATTCTTCATTGTTTTGAATTACAAGGACTTCACTCGCAAATTGTTCAATGTAATGTACAAGGTTATAAGTAAACGAATCGTAATTATCAATTATGAGAACTTTCATTATGATTTTAATATTCCAAATTTTTCTAATTCATCCCAAAAATTAGGATAAGATTTTGTTACTACTTTTGGATCATTTATTACTACTTTTTTTGACAAAAAGATAACAGGTGCTAGTGCCATTGCCATTCTGTGGTCTGAATAGCTTTTAAAATTAAACTCTTCTTTAATGGGAGCTATTCCACATCTTAAATGATACTCATTTCCTTGTTCAATCAGTTTTGTGCCTAAATGTTCTAATTCATTTTGCAAAGCTTTTATACGATCGGTTTCTTTGTTTTTAAGAGTTTGAATACCAGTTATGATTATCGGAATGCTCTTTAAAGCACAGGTTACAATAAAAGCTTGAGCTAAATCAGGGGTATTGCTAAAGTTAACCTTAGTGAGACAAATTTGTTGATTGTTGTTCCATATTTCAACTCCATTATTTTTAAAGACAGAATTTACCGAAACCTTGCTGTAGAGTTCAACTACTTCACGGTCTCCTTGAATAGATTCTTTTTTTAGGCCAGATAAGAATACGGTTATATTTGGATTAACAGAAACCGCTTCATACCAAAATGCCGCCGCACTCCAATCCGCTTCTACTTCAATGTTTCCTGCCAAATTTACATTTGGGTTTATTTCAATGGTGTTACCATTCCAAAAACAAGAAACACCAAGCTCTTTCAATAAACTTAAGGTCATTTCTATATATGGTTTTGAGCTCGCCTCACCCTCTAAAGTAATAAAAAGTCCCTGAGGTAAAAAAGGAGCGATAAGACAAAGGGCAGAAATAAATTGACTGCTTCTAGAAGCACTAATTGTCACTTTGTTTTGGAGCTCTGAAAAATTAATTGGCGATATTTTTACAGGAAAAAAACCTTCCTTTTCCAAGCATTTTATATTAAAACCTAGCTGTCGCAATGCAGTTATTAATTCTGACATTGGGCGTTCGCTCAACCTTTGGCTTCCGGAAATTTTACGAGATGTATTTTTAGTGCATGCCCAAGCCAGCGAAAAACGTGCTGTTGTGCCAGCATCTTGAACGTTTATTTCTCCTTCATTTTTGAATAAAATATCTTGCAAAAGGATGGAATCATTGGCTAAACTTAAGTTTCGAATATTGAGTTTTTTTTTCGACAAAGACCTCAATATCAGCAGTCTATTCGAAATGCTTTTGCTTGCCGGTAAATTAACATTTACATGAGAAGGAGTTGTGCCTTTTGTTAGGCAAATGGAAGATGCTTTGAGGTATTCTTGCACTGTTCAATATTATTAAGAAAATGGGTGTAGAAAAATATTTTTTTCAGAGCAAGTACTTGAAGCACAAAAACTAAATTTGGGTAAATACCAGAAGGTTACTTTTTTGAAACACAAATTTAAAAAATATTGGAAAATCGTTGTAGCAATCATTATTGTTTCGGCTGCCCTATTGTTTTTTCCTGTTCAAAAAGCGTTTCGTAATTATACAAGCGAATTGTTGCAAGATAAGGTCACCAAATTGGTGGATGAAAAAACGGCGGGCCAGTATAGTTTTGAGTTTGATGATCTGCGTTATAATGTATTTAAGCAACAAATTAAGCTTGCCAATTTCCGCTTTTTTTTAAAAGACAAAAGCCAGCTTAAGTTTGATTCTAAAGAGAGTGAAAATCAAGTGTATTATCTCATTGAAATTCAGAATTTAGAAATTAGGTTAAAAGATCAATTCGATTTTTTCTTCAACGATAAACTAGAAATAAATGTTGTGGTGGTAAACCAGCCAAATATCACTGTTATTAATAATAGGATTCAAAAAAACAACGTATCATTAACTAAAATATCGGGTGATCTCTATCGGGGAATTACCGAATACCTTCAGGTTTTTGAGTTGAAAAATTTAGTGGTAAAAGAGGCTAAATTGGATTACCAACTTCACACCAAAAGTTTCAAAAAAGAATATAAATTCAACTCATTTTCTTTTAAATTACAAAACTTTAAGTTGAATAGACAAAAAGACAAAACGAAGAACGGGCATCTTTTGTTTACCGATGAATTCGAGATAAATTCTGGTTATCAGGAGTTTGTAATGCCGGATGGGTTACATAAGGTTTCGTATGATCGATTCGGAATTTCTCTGGAAAAAGAGTTTGTTGAAATTTATAACCTCCGAATTACTCCACTTCATGCTAAAGGGGATAATGAAAGTGACAGGGTAGAGGTGTTTGTGCCAACAGTTAAATTAATAAACGTTGATTTTGAAAAAGCATACTACGAAAACGAGATAAATATTAGAAAATTATTAATAGAAAGGCCAAAAGTAAACCTACAATTAACAGTAAATAATTTGGATACCGATTCCCTTTCAATTTCTGAAAGATTTGCTAAATCTAATATTTTGGATATCATAAGCACCCTAGTTGTTGAACAGTTAATTCTCTCTCACTCTTCCGTTTTATTGGAACTTACGCAGAATGATAGACAGCGAGATTTTTTGGTAAAGGGATTAAATTACCAAGGTTCAAAACTAAAAATTGATAGTTCTGCTTTTGCCAATTTTGTTTTTGGAAACTTACAATCTCATTATAAATTTAATGTAAAAGAAATAAAGCATGAGATTATTGATGAAGGACTTTTGGCAAAAGTGGGAAATTTAAATTATTCTAGTCTTACCAAAGTCTTAGATATTGATGAGTTTCTAATAATACCCAATGCCGATAAAATTCAAAAGAACTTGCACAAACACAATAAAAAAATACAGCTTCAAAAGCTGAAAACTAACGGAATTCATTTGTCGAACTTTAATATAAACGAAATAAGCGATGAAAGAATATTGAATTTAACCTCTAGTAGAGTTTCGGGGCCTGAAATCACCTTTTTATATGATACTGCGTATGTAGAGGACACAATGCGGGTTAATGGGACTGAGACTTATTTGTTAGGAAGCTTTTTGGATACATTTATTACGAGAAATTTTAAATTAGAAAATGCCCTTATAAAAATTCAAAATGCCGACAATCCTGCCGTGGAATTCGGTCGTTTTGAAAAAGTAAATTTTTATGTTAATAAGATAAACCTTTATTCTTTAACTAATAATTCTTTTGATGTTTATGACTTGCTGGAATCTTCTGGAATTACTACGTCTACTTCTTTTGTGAATATACCAGGATTGGAAAAAAACATTTCTTGGCGCGCTATGGATTATTCTTCAGCACGAAATAAAATAAAATTCCACCAACTCAAATACAAAGGAATTGACCAAAACTCAAAAATTAACGCTCATTTCAAGTCAGTTTCCATGTATAATTTTTCTCCAAAGGAATTGGTTAAAAATAAAGAGTATAATTTGGTTTTGGTTGAAGCAAATAAGGGGAAAATCGACTTTATTGAATTCGGTAAAAGTAATAATAATACAAAAGTCAAATCTAACTTTCACATCGATAGTGTTGCTTTGAATGACATAGAATTCATTCATTCGAGAAAAGACACGATTAAACAAAGAATTGAAAAAGTATTTATTCATGCAGGTGATATTAATTTTACAACAGATACACTTGGTAATAAAAATTTAGGATTAGTAAATCTTGATTTTAAAGGAGAGAAGGGACAATTTTCAATAGACAATAACAAACATTATATTGATTTTAAAAACCTTGCCTTTTCTTCTTTTGATTCGACATTTAATGTTGTTGACATAAATATTACGCCGGTAATTGATCAACGAAATAAAAGCTCGAAAACATTAATACGCTCTCATGCTGAGTACATTAGCTTGAGTGGAGTAGCGCTAAACTCAAACAACATTCAAAGTGAAATTGTAGGTGAGAAATTAAATATATGCAGCCCCGAGTTTAGAATGAGCACTATTTTAACTGAGGATAAAAAACCGAAAGTTAAACGTTCTTTTCTGGAAGTCCATAAATGGCTAGTTGATGTAACAGGAATCAACTTAGTAAAGTACGGGGCATTTAATATTGAAAATGGCCTCGTGGATATTGTTTTTGAAAGCGAAAGCAATCGACCGAAAATTTGGCATTTATCAATTCCTCAATATAATATTTTAGCAAGAGAGTTTAGGCTAGACAGTACACAAGTAAATACCGATGAACATTTTTTTTATGCTAAATCGTACGAACTAGATGCTTATAATTTAGAGCAAATATTTCCGGATAGTTTACAAAATGTAAAAATTGATCATCTTACTTATAAAACTGAAAACCAGTATCTTAAACTAGAAAAAGCGAACCTTAAGTACATGATTTATCGGACAAATGATGGCTCAAGGCAGATATATGTCGATGGCACAATACCACTTGTAGAAATGGAAGGATTAAAACCCTTCGAACTCAAGGATAACAAGATTTTAAATCTAAGTCGACTTCATTTAAAAAATCCTGAAATAGAAATTACACAGTTTCATAAAAACACTGATTTTGTTAGTCGAGAGTTAGATGTGGATAAAAGCAACAAGGATAAAACAGCAATCAAAAAATTGGTGTTGAATGAGCTGGAGCTATTTAATGGAAATATTACTTGGGAGTTTGAAGGGGAAGAGACGTCTGGTTTTAAATTTAATCATTTCGGGATAAAGGGAACTGACGTTAAAATAAATTCGGAAAATAAAAATGAACTACCAAAATTTGGAGAAATAGAAATGAGTTTTGGTGATTTTAGGCACGACGTAATGCAGAAGTATTACGACTTACAAATCGATAGTTTTTACATGAATTCGAATACAGAAAGAATGAGTTTACTGGGCACTCAACTTATACCAAGATACGGGATATTTGAATTTTCAAAAGTTGCTAATTGGGAAAAAAGTCGACTTGAACTGTATCTGTCAAAAATTGATTTTGAGCAATTTAGAGTAAAAGAGTTTCTATACAACAACACCTTGAAAGTTGGGATGGTGAAAGTTGATAGCTTGGGGGTTAGAAACTTTAAAAACAAAAACTACCGTATGATTTCTAGGTTTATGCCCATTCCTACTTTGAACTTAACTAGTTCTAAAATTAAAATTAACGTGGATTCTTTACGTCTAAATAAAGGATACATAGAACACCGACAACTGGCCAGAAATGGAGTAAAAAGCGGGCGGCTCCTATTTACAGAACTAGAATCTTCGGTAAGTAATATTACCAATGATTCTTTGGCGATTTCAAGAAACGGTTTTCTGACTATGAATGCGTCTACTAAATTGATGGGAGAGGGACAGATAAATGCTAAATTCGATTTCGATCTGAAAGACGCCGCCCAACGATTTGTAGGTTATGCCCATGTGGGAAAATTTGATGCAACAGTTTTAAATTCATACTTAGAGCCAACAGCATATATTAGAATTAGAAAAGGAAACATTAGTAATGGCGACTTACAGTTTTTTGGTGACGATGAATTGGGCGCGGGAGAAATGGAATTAATTTACAAAAATTTGCATGTAGATTTCTTGAACCAGAAAGACACTTCTGATAACAATAACATGGGTTTGTTGATGAAATCCTTTTTTGCTAACAGAGTGGTGAATACGAATAACCCTCACTTTTTTATTAAAAAAAGAGGGGGTGTTTATTACGGAAGAGATACGGGCCGATCTATTTTTCATTATCTGGGAAATATTGCCATGAGTGGAGTTGCCAGTAGTACGGGGATTTCGAACAATAAAAAGGAAGTGAAAAAACTCAGAAAAGAAATAAAGCGGCTGAACAAACAAGCACTTAGAAAAGAAAAAGCCATAAGGCGTAAGGAAGAAGACGACGCCGAAGAAGAAGCTAAAGAGAAGAAAAAAGAAGCGTAAGTGAAAATGGAATTAAGAAATACTTACAATCCAATGAAGAGTATTTACCTTGTGAAGTACTAGTTTAGTCTGGCTATAACAATATTCGGATTTGAACTCTTCTTACCGAATGGCTTATAAAATCGTCGTTTTTACTGTAAGAAAGGGTCACAAACATTTCTTCACCCTTTTCAAAATTATAATGGTATCCATCCTATGTGGTGGCGGGTAAACTAAAAAAAGCCGCGTGTATCCGTCTGATTCTATAACATCGCAGGCGTTAAGAGCATTCTTTCCTCCCAAACCTTCAACAGGAACGTGCTTATTAACGTCAATTACGGTGTGATCTTCACGCGTTGCTATTCCATTATCAAAAGAACCTATAATTAAATTGGACTAAACTATTCCGCTTGTACTTTTAAACCCGGCGCCAACCCAACCTGAAGTCAGAGCCTTTAATTCACAAACCATTTCGTTGTTTTTGATTTTCCAACGAAACACCACACCATTTACAAGAACATCTTTAAATTCTTCTTCGTTTTGTATTGTTTTTTGATTAAAAACTAAATCCAATAAAACTAAGAATAATAAGTATAAAAACACTTCCTGTTTTCATGTCATTGATAGGTTAAGTAGTTTTCATATTTTGGGCAATTTTATTCATTACCCTTTTGGCCGCTTGAAGCTCTTCGTTACTAATTCCATCCAAACCTTCTGCTCTTAATTGAGCCACAACAGCATAAGCACTATTAATGGTGTCGGCCCCTTTTTTTGTAAGAATTAAACAACTTTTCCTTCTGTCTGTTTCATTAGGAATTCTGCGTACCATATTTTTGTTGTGCAGCAGATCAAGTATTCTTGTAATAGAGGCTGCATCCTTATAAGTAGCAAGGGCCAACTCAATTTGAGTTTGGCTTTTTTCCTCGTAAATTCTGCGCATAACTACCCATTGGTCGAGGGATATATCTAGGTCGTTTTCTTTGAATACTTTAATGGAATGTTTACGCGATGCCCTAAGCGCTTTATCCATTAAAAAATAAATTACTTCATCTAGTTTCGGAGAGTTTGTTGACATATCAATCAATTTAATGCAATATTAAACTCTTTCAACGAATGCCTGTAGATGTTGAAATTATATGTTCTCAATTTTATAGGTTGCAGACAAGCCGCCTATTTGAAGAGTAATAAAATAAAGCCCGGTTTTATCTAAATTAATTACTTCTTCCGATCCAGAAACAACTTCCGTGGTTTTGCTTAATACCGACCTTCCTCGGCCATCAACAACAGACAATTTAAGTGGTCCAGAAATGTTAAATTTCAGTTTCACTTTTCCGTGAGCGGGATTAGGGAAAATATGTAAACCAAGTTTTCGTGTAAATTCTTCGGTGCTAATTTTAGTGTCTGCTTCTAACGAGTTTGTGCCAGTTCCTAAACAAGAATTACTGTTCGTCACTTCCAGTTTCACTACAAAAGAACCCGTCGACGTATAAGTATGGGCTGGCTTTTTAAATGTAGAGTTTGATCCATCACCAAAGTCCCATTTGTAGGCAGTTAAAGCAGTGTCTGCAGGAAGAAAAAGAAAATCAGCTGCCTGTGGATTAGAAATAGTAAAATTAGAATCTGGATTTGAATTTACAGTTACTTTTTGTGAAGTAGTGTCAGCGCACCCTTTGTCAGAAAGACTTATTAGGTTTACATTGTAAATTCCCGATTTAGAATAGGCCTGGTTTACATCTTTCGAAGTGTCCGTATTTCCATCTCCAAAATTCCATGTTCTGGATATTCCGCTTCCATTGAAAAGACTAATGTCCTTAAAAGGGAAATTATTTCCAATTTCACATTGCGTTGTTTTTACTATTCCAATCCAAGCGATAGGCCTATCAAAAGGAATTATTTTAATAATTTCAGAAGTATCGAAACAAGCTCCATTTCCTGTTAAAACTTGGAAGCTGTACGAATTTAAACGGCTCAATTTCGTCTGTACAAAAACAGAATCTAAGTGACCATTAATTCTAGTTCCATTCTTATACCAAGAATAAAAGCCTGCTAGACCATTTGGTTTTTTTACTACTAATCGGGCGTTACCACCTTCGCAGAAATCGCTTTTAGAGGAGTCTAGCTCCAAAGCTGCAATAGTTGAATTCTCTACTTGAATGGAATCTTCGAACCAAACGCTAGAGTTTAATTGAACTCGAACTTTCCAAATACCAGAATTACTGTATTTAACGTTATGCGGGCCGTTTCCTTGGGCATATTGCGGCGTAGCCCATTTTCCAAAATCCCAACTTACGCTATCTACTTTTCCTACCCAAATTGATTTTATTGAGACCGCTTGGTTTGGACAAACGATTGTATCACTAAACTGAATATCTGCTTCAGGAGCATCGAACCAAACGGAATAATCTTCAGATTCACCACGTGCAAGAGTTCCGCATGCAGAACTGATTTGATTTATATCCGAGACAACTCGCATTCTTAAAGCATTATTAGAAAAAGGTGCTTTTACAGTTCTAAAATTAACGGTTCTTTTTCCTGTACCTGACCTAATGCTTGCTACATTTTCACCTGCATCTAAAAAGTCGCCATCGTTATTATAATCAATGTATGCTTTTACGAATTCTGCTACCGAACTTCCCGTTGTTATAGACAGAGAGACTAAACTGTCGTAATATAAAAATGCTGCGTCAGTACAAGAATTGTTTCTGTTCGAAACCGAACCATTGTACCCGGTACTATAAAAATCAATTTCCGCTAAATTAACGTTGAAAAGACCGCTTCCATTTCTTGAAGTTGAACTAGTTGAGGTTGTGCAAAATCCTGATTTGGAGTCACCAGCAATCATGTTGTTGCGCCTTGTTATGGTGTCATTACCATAATAGTTAGATACTATTAATTGAAGAGAATAAACACCGGCTTTTTGAAACCTAAGTTCAATGTTTTTACTTTTTCGGGTAGTTCCTGATACGTATGTAAATCCTGAACTAGGAGATACAATCCAAGAATAAACACCGGCATTTTCAGAAGAATCGCCGAACAACTTAATCGTTTTGTTAGTACAGAAAAAACCAGTATCCCCAATGATTTTTGCATGAGGACTTCTATTGTTAATGTCAGATAAATCCACTGACCATAATCCACGGCCATAAGTTCCAGCTCTTAATTTACTGTTTGTTGGGTTTAAAGTGTCGTAAAACAATTCTAATTCAGTAACAGAAACATCACCGGGTAATCCGTTTGAATACTCTATCCAATTAGTCATTGAACTATCTATATAATAAACATTTGGCGTGCCGCCTACGTAAATACCACCCTTGCTAAATTTATCGAAGACTAGAGTTCTTTTAGCCGTTCCTGGTAAGTTTTTTGAAATGTCCGTCCAGTTTAATCCTTTGTTTGTGCTCATATGAACCTTTGGGCCAGAAGTGATATAAACTATGTTTTGATTCCATGGGTGAGCCTCAATGTCACTTGGTGCATTTCCATTTGGAAGGCGTGTAGTTAAGTCCGTCCATGTCGGTGTATTAGCATTTGCATTGTCAGTTCTAAACATTTTTTTCCCGGAGCGAACAGCGTATAAAACATTAGAGTTTGCAGGGCTACTTTCCAAAACGCTCCATGCTTTACCGCTGGTTGATACAGAGGGAGAAATATTTTTCCATTGAACAGAATTTGCTCTAACATTTAGGCTTCTCCAGATATAAGAAGTCATTCCGACGTACAGGATTTTGGCATCACCTTCATTTAAAATATAGGGTGACACCCAAGCACCTTGTTCACTGATTCCTCCAGTAATGGAGCCAAAAGTACTTCCCCCATTTCGGGATCTTCTAATGCTCCCATAATAAAGTTCACCATAAACATACGTCAGGTTGTCTGGATCAAAAATACACTCCATGCCATCTCCACCAATTTCGGTTGTCCAGTTTCCTTTTCCTCGATATATCGCGCTTCCATTATCTTGGTATCCACAAATTACTCGATTTTCATTATAGGCATGTTGTCCTATTTTATAAACTTCAGATATAGCCAAGCCGCTTCCAATATTAGTCCAGTTCGAGCCAGTGTTAGTCGTATAAGAAACTCCACCATCTCCGCCGTCATATAATGTTTTTCCGTCTGCAGACCATTCCATTACGTGATGATCAGCATGAACGGCTGGAGCGCCGCCTTGCCCAGTCCAGTGTGCGTTAATTCTCCAAGTAACTCCTTCGTTATCACTTCTAAAAATATTTACTCCTCCTACAAAAACTTGCGCCTTGTTTTTAGGGTTGACTGAAATATCTAAATCGTACCACGCTTGACCACTAGTGCCGCTTCCGTTTGTGCTCCAATCCATAATATTAGGCGTAGTACTTTTGAGTGCAAATGTTTTTCCGCTGTCTTTAGAAAGCATTAAACCTGCAAATGCACGTTGAGTTGTCTGCACTAAATAAACATAACTAGGGTCCGCGGGGGTAACACCAATTGCTATTCTATTTCCTGATTTTGGAATATAAAGGGCGGTCCATGAAGCACCACCGTTTGCCGAACGATAATATTTCCCGCTAGCTGTGGCATACATAATTTGGAAATTTCCAGGCATGGCCACAACGTCTTTGTAATTACCCGTTGCCGAGGTTCTTGTCCAAGATACTCCTGCATTTAAAGAGCGGTATATTCCTCCATTAGTAGCTGCTATGAGAGTGTCGGGCTGTTTTGGGTTAATTATAAGTTTTCCAACAACTCTATTTCCCATACCAGTATTTGAACGACTCCAATGAATTCCGCCATTTGTACTTTTCATAACTCCCCGTTGTGTTCTTGAACCGGCATCTCTATCACCGGTTCCCACATAAACTATTTGAGAATTTTTGGTGTTAAAAACGATAGATGAAATTTGCATGGAAAAATTAGTATCTGTATTCGAAGCCCAAGTTTTTCCTTTGTCGTAAGTTCTCCAAATTCCACCGTTTGGTGCGCCAACAAAAACGATGTTATCATTAGTAGGGTGGACTCCGATTGCATTAATTCTGCCCATGCCGTTTGGCTGGCCTGAACTTGCACGTGGTTTATTTATAGGGCCAACGTTTTCCCATTGGCCGTTTTGACCAGGTCGACTATGGCTCGTGGGAGCCATTTGAGTGGTATAATTACTTCTAAACTTCATTACTTCCGCCTGTATAGCATCAACAGTTCTATAATCACCGTTGGCTAGGACTTCTGATTCCATAAACCACTCCCAACGTTTAAATGCATTATAGCCATCACCCTTACTTCTTGTTCTCCCCTTCCAATAGGCTTCAAAGGCATTTTGTGTTTTATAAAAACTTACTGTTTCATCTTGCATCATGTCGATCCAATAAGGATAATTGGACGTGTCTTTGGCGTTTTGGCCAAACAATAGAACACTAAATAAAAGAATAGTAGCGAAGGGAATTAACTTTTGCATATAGATTATTTAAGGGGCTAAATATAATAATGTTGAACGCAAAACTTTGGCAGTGGTTTGTACCGTTCAATGAGTTTTAAATAACCAATTTACCGTTATTTAAATTTATACAGCCAAGCTGCGGGGTTCATGGTTACTTGACCTTTCCAAAGTTCGAAATGAACTTCAGTAACTCCTTTTGAAGGATTGGTTATGGCTCTACCGATATCTTGTTTTATATCTATTTCGTCCCCTTTTTGTACAAATACATCGGATAGATTAGAGTAAACTGAAATGTAATTTCCGTGCCTAACCATTACGGCTTTTCCCATACCAGGGAGTACAATTACATAAGATACTTTGCCTCTAAAAACAGCACGAGCTGTTGACCCTTTTTCAGTTGTAAAATCAACGCCGTTATTTTCGATCTGAATTCCAGGGAGATCGGGGTGTGAGTGCTTTCCATAATATTCAGTAACTACTCCTCTTGCAACGGGCCAAGGTAATTTCCCTTTATTTCCTTCAAAATTTGCCGCGAGTTGTTTTGCCTCTTCGGTCAGCTTATACTTACCATTTTTAATGTCTTCGGCTATTTGTTGCTCAATGATTTTTGCTATAGCCTTTTTAAGTTTTTGAGATTCTTTTCGTTTTTTCTTAATTTCCTTTTTTAACTCTTTTTCTTTGGAGTTTAGTCCGTTGTACACCTGTTGTTTTTCGCTTCGGTCCCTATCTAAATTTAATTTTTCGTTTTCTTTTAGATCAATAACTTCTTCTTTCTCTAGTTTTTTATCCTCAAGCTCTACTATTTTCTCATTGAGCTCTTGCTTAGCAAGCATTATAAGTTGAGCCTGATTTTGCCTGAATACCGCATATTGTTGCAAGTATTTCAGTCTTTTATAGGCTTGATTAAAACTTTCTGAAGCAAAAACGAACATCAATTTATCATACGAACTACGTGTTTTGTAGGCATGATAGACCATTTTGGCGTACTCAGCTTTTATCGCTTCTAATTCTTTTTCTGTTATTGTAATCTCATTCTTTTTCTCAATTATTTGGTTGTCGATTAAGTCAGTCTCTTTTCGCAGGGTATTAATTAATCTTTCTCTATTCGCAATCTTCTTTCTATATAAAGACAGCTGATTCAAAGAACTGTTTTTGCTTTTTTTGGTTTCTTTTAATAGTTTGTTTTTATAATTTATTTGTTTGTTTAACTCAGAGCGTTCTCGCTCTAAAGCTTTTTGGGTTTTCTGAGCAAAAACAATTGAGCTAAACCACAGATTAGTAGCCAATAAGAGTAAGAGCTTAAAAGAGCGGTTCATATTTCGAAGATATGGTAAAAGGAAATCGCATATCGGGTTTCGATTCTACTTTTAAATAGTTGGATGTGAATTTCATTTCTTCATCAGTTCGAAGTACATATTCAGCTCCATTTGGCAAGGAATACCCATTAATCATTAGTGTATCAGAGTAGGTGGTAGTAAAACGCTTTTTTGTCTTATATTCTCCTATTTTACTTTTCTTTACTCTATAGGTATCTGGGTCAATCCACATTTGTGTTTCTTGTTGTACCAAGAGCTTTTCGCCGCTTCCGTTGTCAAACCAAAGATTGTTTAAGGAAGCTACGATAATGTTTCCTCTGCTCGAGTAGGCTTTCACTTTTACAGCGCTATCTAATTTGAATGAATTACCTAGGAAAATAGATTGAATCAGTTCAAAATCCAATGGAACCTTAAATCGATTAGCAATGTACTTATAGTCACCTAAATAATATTTTCCGTTTTTCCGGTCAAGCATTTTAACACTATCAGGAGTCATTAAAAAACGAGCGACCTCTACCTTATAAAAGGTAACTGAAATCCAAATAATACTATCCTGTTTCATTCGAATATGCATTTTAAATGAATCAGACATTTTAGGTGTTTTAAAATAGACTTTCGATTTTATAGAAAGGCTTCCGGGAAAGGATTTATTAGAGATTAATGAGTCCTCTAAATGCTCAAACTTTTCTTTGCCGTTTTCTAGTTTAACCTTTGTATCAGCTACTTGTTTTTTGGATTTACAGCCCTGTAAAAAGCTAACAATAAACAAGCTAATGAAAATATATAAAGCGAATTTTGACTTACTCATATATTTGTTTCGTTTCTATTTTTTTGTCCAAAAAATCACTTCCTCCACCTAAAATTTTAGCCTGTTGCCAGTACTTAATAGCTTCATCCTTTTCATTTAGTTTAAAAAGGATATCGCCATAATGCTCTACAATTACACCTTCATCTTGACCGTCGTTTTCAAGAGCAATTTTCATCCACTTTTTAGCTTCTTCATAGTCTCCCTTTTTGTACAATACCCATGCGTAAGTGTCCAAATACGTTGAGGATTTCGGGTTTTCATCAACCGTTTTTCGAGACATTTTAGCAGCTTTTTCTAAATTCTCTCCTCGAACCGATAGGTAATAACTGTAGTTATTTAAAACTAAGATATCATTTGAATCAATTTCTAAAGCTTTGTCAAAATAAGAGTCAGAAAGCTGGTGTTTTTCTAAATTATGATAAACATCTCCCAGGTTGGTATAAAACTGACTAAGCATTCCCTTGTTGTCAATTACAAAGTCTTTCCCTGTTTCTAATGCACTTGTTGCCTCCTGGTATTTTTTGAGTTGTGTAGCAGAAATTCCTTTGAAATAATAAATAGTCGGCTGACATGGAAAATATTCCAAGGCTTTTGTAGTTCCGTCAAAAATTTCTTGCCACTTTAGTTCTTCTGATTGCAAAATAAAAACCTGGCTCCATACCAAAAACTGGTTGGCATCAATTTCTAGGCTTTTTTTATACGCATCAATCGCTTCACTTTTTTTACCCATTTGAAACAATAAGTCAGCTTGAATAGCCCAAGATTTTGAATCCTCGGGATGCGTTTTTACTATAATATCTGCTAACTCTAATGCAAACGGATTCACTTGGCCTTCCGGAACATTTTTAAAAGCAATATCACTAAAAAGAATTCGAGCTTTAGAGTTGAAATCAAGCTCGGGATTAGAAAAAGCAATTTTCATTGTTTCTTTTGCTTTTTCTGTTTCACCACCTTCCATGTAATAACTCGCCATGGATAGTTGAACGTAGGAGTTTGTTGGGTCTATTTCTAATAGTATTTTATAGGTCTTTATAGCCTCTGTTTTTTGTCCGTTTTGAGTATAAAGTTTGGCCAAGGTGGCGTAAAACCTAGCCGTACTTGGAAACTGCTTTATTAGATTTTTAGCTTCATTAATAGCTTTATCCATTTTCTTCTGTATCACATAGATTTTCTGTTTTTGAGTACTAGAAAATTCCATTACCCCAAATTCAGCTTCCGAACGGTAATATATTTTGAGTGCACCTTTTAAATCATTTTGATACAAATACATGTTGGCCAAAGTTTCGTAGTAAACCAATTCTTTGGGTTGCTGTTTTATTAATTCTTCATAAACATCTGCGCCCAGTTCATATTGTTGATGGGTTTCGTACAATACGGCTAAACTTTGTTGATACCATTTATTATTGGGGTCAATTGTTCGTGCTTTTTCCATTAACGAAATAGCCTCTGTAATTTGCTGTGCTTTTGCTTTAAGGTGCGCCATTTCGTAATAAGAAGCAGCATGATGTGGGTCAATGTCAATACAATTTTGAAAGAGTTTTATGGCTTTATCGTCGTTGCCAATCATTTTTTCTTTATTGGCTTCAAAAAAATTGTTTTTGAGTGCAATTAGCTGTTTTTCTGGCAGTTCTGTAGGCGCTTTTTTCTTTTTGGAAGAAGTAAATGCAGGCGAGCTAATTAAAACATTACTTAAAAGCAACAAGCCGAGTATGTGGGTTAATTTTCTCAAGCTTCAATTGTACTATAGTCGCTTATACTCAAATCTAATGTTTTGCCTTTTACTTTAGTAAATTGCCCAAGCATAGAATTGTTAATGACGGCATTATTAATTTGTGCGTTATTTTGAATAATACAGTTTTCGACTATAGAGTTTTCAATAACAGAATTATCGCCTAAACTAACATGAGGGCCAACAACGCTATTCTTTAAAATTACATTTTCCCCAATAAAACAAGGAGGAATAATTACTGCATTTTCTTGAGTTGCACTTGTCGGAATTGACAATTCACTTTCAATATTTACCAAAACTCGTTGGTTGGAATAAACGGTTGCGTTTTTGTTTCCGCAATCTAGCCATTCGTCCACTTTACCAGGAGAAAATTTCATTCCTTTTGCGGTCATATTTCTAAGCGCATCAGGCAATTGGTATTCTCCATCATTCTTTATGTTATTGTCAATTAGATATTGCAATTCACCTTTTAGCACTTCACCTTCTCGGAAATAATAAATCCCAATCATTGCCAAATCAGAAACAAATGTTTCTGGTTTTTCTACAAAATCCGTAATCACATTATTCTCGTCCACTTTTACAACGCCAAATGCACTAGGATCATCTATTTGACTTACCCAAAGAATTCCATCTTTTTCAGGGTCCAATTTAAAATCTGCACGAAAAAGTGTATCGGCAAAAGCCACAATTGTTTTTCCGGTTAAGGTTTCTTCCGCACACATGATAGCGTGAGCCGTTCCTAACGCCTCTTCTTGATAACGTATTTTTCCTTTGGCACCCAATGAAGACGCTAAATCCAACAACTGCTTTTCTATCGCATCTCCAAAATGACCAATAATAAATGAGATTTCATTTATAGGTTCAGCACATACATTAGCCATATCTTCAACAAGTCTTTGTACAATTGGTTTTCCGGCTACAGGAATTAATGGCTTTGGAACTGTAAGTGTGTGCGGGCGCATTCGCTTTCCCATTCCTGCCATTGGAATAATTATGTTCATTTTTTCGAAATTTTACTTCACTAAATAAGCTAAAGCTCGCAAAGATAATTTAATAACAAAGGGGTAAAGTGTGGTGGGTTTAAGTTTTATAATAAGGGATGTTAATGCGTGAAAACATTGGCACAGAATAAAAATCGAAAAACGATCGTAAGCGAAGGCCCATTAAAGGCAGCTCTTATGGTTCTAATATTAATAAGCTTGTTTTTGCAAAAAAATCATACCTAATGAAAATGTTTTTGATTAACGAAATTTCTTTTTCTACTGTTGGCTGTTTAAGTTTTTAATCGAGGGGTTGAGAGTAGGGTAAGTTTCTTAAATTAATTACCCGACGGCTTGTCCAACAGAACCGCGACCATCTCTGGGGAAATAGGAGCGAAAACAACTAATTGAAAGTTTAAATTAAGGAAAGCCTAACAATTACCTTAATACAAAAGAATGAGCCTAATCTGCTTTTTTTGGCAGGGCTTCCACTACCTTTAAGAACTGTTCGACAGTCAAAGCATCTTCGTTTTTATATTCTCCTATTTCGGTTCTTTTAAGAGCACTTAAAAATCCTCCGCAGCCTAATTTTTCACCCAAATCAAATGCCATAGAACGTATATAGGTTCCTTTGGAGCATTTTACTTTAAAGTGACAATCTATTCCGTTTTCCAAAACTTTGCTGGGTTCTGTTTTTATAATATCAAAACTATCAATCGTTATAGAGCTTGTTTTTAATTCCACCTTTTCGCCGCGACGTGCTAGTTCATAGGCCTTTTGTCCTTTTATTCTTTTTGCCGAATAAATTGGCGGCATTTGGTCAATTTGTCCTTCAAAAGTAAGCGCTGCTTTTCTTATTTCTTCTAAACTAAAATCTGGTTTTGAAACCAGCGTAATTTCTGATTCTAAATCATAAGTGGGTGTAGTTCCACCAAGGGTTATCGTTCCGGTATAAACCTTACACATCCCCATGTATTGCTCAATTTTTTTGGTGTTTATTCCAGTACAAAGAATCAGTAAGCCGCTCGCAAGAGGATCTAAAGTACCAGCATGACCAACTTTGATTTTTTTTACGTTCAAATATCCTTTAAGTGAACCACGGATTTTATTCACTACGTCAAATGAAGTCCACTCCAATGGTTTATCTATGAGCAGAGTTTCGCCTTTTATAAAATCAAATGTGTTCATTTTTTTGACTCGTAGATTTTTATCAACATTTTTGTTGCTTTGTCTGTTCTAGCTACAAAATTCAACTTTTAGAAAACTCGAATTATAACGCTTTCTTTATTGCTGTTTTACCTTGACTAAAACGTCCAAATAATAGAAAAAGCGCCTACGATAAAACAATATATTGCAAAGTAAATTAGTTTACTTTTCTTTACTAACTCTACCATCCAGGTACATGCCAATAAGCCTGTTACAAAAGCTGAAACAAATCCAACAATTAAAGGTACTGTGTTCGTTTCTTGCATAGCTACCGACATATCCATGTCCATTATATCTTTAGCCATAGCACCCATAATTACAGGAATAACCATAAGAAAAGAAAACCTTGCGGCTCGAGTTCTTTCTACCCCTAAAATAAGTGCTGTTCCTATTGTAGCTCCAGAACGTGAAATACCCGGAAGAATAGCAATAGCTTGGGCTATACCTAAAATTATTGCATTTAAAACGCCAATGTGATGTCGTTTGCGCTTTACCTTAGTAGTAGCAAAAAGAACAACTCCTGTTACAATTAGCATAGACCCTGCTAAGAACAGATTACCATCGAATAAAGATTTTATTTGCTCATTGAAAAACAATCCTACAAATACCGCTGGAACCATCGAAATGATGATGAACAAAATATACTGACGACCCGCATTCCATCTTGCTTTTTCAAACAAAAGTCGGATTAACATTATAATGTCTTCACGAAAAATAACCATGGTACTTAAGGCTGTAGCAGCATGAACAACAACTGTAAAAAATAAAGATTCGGAGGCGGAAATATTCACGCCTAAAATAACCTTCCCTATTTCAAGATGACCCGAACTGCTTACCGGTAAAAATTCGGTAAGACCTTGTAGGACACCTAATATTAAGGCTTCAAGAATAGACACAATTTATTGTTTTTCGGGTGTGTTCTTTTTAAAAATACCAACCATTACTATAGCAAAACCTACAAGAATCACAATTGGTGCGACTGAAATTCTTTGTGCGCTAAATATCTCTGGATTAAATACATTTGGGTCACTCGAACCACCACCCGACATAAGTATAAATCCAATTAATAACGTTACTGCTCCACCAATTAAGAACATGTAATTTGTTTTTCCAAAAACCATTTCGTTGTTTTCCTCTGTACTCATCAAGAATAAAGTTTATCTGTTTTCATTCGTAAAAATCGGCGAACGGCCAAACTAGTACTAATCCAAGTAATTATAATTGCCAGCAAAAGTACCATTCCAAACAACGTCGCCATCATTTGTACATCTTGAAATTCAAAAAGTTCAGGCATTTTTTGACGTGCATAGTATAAGACCCCCATTAACAGTGCAATAGCTATTAATGCACCGCACACACCATTTGCAATTCCACGTAAAATAAATGGCTTGCGAATGAAGCCCGGTGTTGCACCAACTAATTGCATAGTTTTTATCACAAATCGTTTGGAGTATAGGCTTAGCCTGATGCTGTTGTTTATTAGTGCTGTTGCAATTATTAAAAGTAGAATGCTAAAAATCAAAATCACAATAGAAATTCTTCGAATGTTTTCATTTACCAAAACCACCAAATCACGTTGATAAAACACTTCTTTTACCCTGGGGTTTTTGGTCATTTCAGCCTCAATCCAATTTAAACTATCCGGATTTGCATAATCTGCATTTAAACGAACCTCTATAGAAGATAAAAGAGGATTATAACCTAAAAAATCAACAAAATCCTCCCCTAAATCTTCCGTTAATTCTTTTGCGGCTCTGTCTTTATCAATAAATTCAGTGCTTTTTACATAACGAGCCGCATCCAATGATTTTTGGAATTTAACAACATCAACATCTTTTACGTCATTTTTAAGAATAACCGATAAGCCAATACTTTCTTTGACATAGGTAGAAAGTTTTTTGGCCTGAAGCATACTTATGCCCATTAAGCCTAGCATAAAGAGCACTAAAGAGATGCTAATGATTACCGTGAAATACGACGTTCGTAATCGTTTTTTTGTGAATTTGTCTTCTGCTGTGGACATAAAGTAATTAGCTCGCTTTTACCTCGGTACTGTGGCGACTAAAATAAGAAAATTTAGACCCCCCTTAAACCCTTGCTTGCTTACTTTTGTACACTTTTTTGGGAATGGTTATGCTCCACAAAATCGCAAGAGTCAAAGGCTATATTAAAAAGCAACTTGTCACACTATAGCTCAATTAGCGAAAAAACGGGACGTGTAAAAAACACTTTATCACGAATTGTTCAAAAATAGAAAAATGAATTTATAAGTAGATAAATCAAATGAAGGATTATAATTTTGAGGCGATTGAGGCCAAATGGAGAAGGTATTGGAATGAAAATAACACATACAAAACCGAAGAAAACTCGGATAAAGAAAAGCTGTATGTGCTCGACATGTTTCCATATCCTAGCGGTGCCGGATTACATGTAGGACATCCTTTAGGTTACATTGCTTCTGATATTTATGCTAGATACAAAAAGCTGAGCGGGTACAATGTCTTGCATCCTATGGGCTACGATTCTTTTGGTTTACCTGCCGAACAATATGCCATTCAAACTGGCCAACATCCGGCTATTACTACCGAACAAAATATAAAAAGATATCGGGAACAGCTAGATTTAATTGGGTTTTCTTACGATTGGGACCGGCAAGTAAAAACTAGCAAGCCGGAATATTACAAATGGACGCAATGGATTTTCCTTCAATTATTTGCTTCGTGGTACAACAACAAGACGGATAAAGCTGAAAACATTAAAAGTTTAGTTTCTGAGTTTGAAAGGAATGGAAACTCTGAAGTTGACGCTAATCATAATTGTGAAAAGTTATTCGACAGTAATACTTGGGGGAGGTTTAGTGAAACTGAAAAGCAAGAAGTTTTATTAGGCTATCGGCTAACTTACATTTCTAATAGTGTTGTTAATTGGTGCCCTGCCTTGGGAACTGTTTTGGCAAACGATGAAATAAAAGACGGAGTTTCAGAACGAGGTGGTCACCTTGTTGAGCAACGAAAAATGCGCCAATGGAGCATGAGAATTGGGGCTTATTCCGAAAGGCTCTTACGGGGTTTGGATAAACTAGAATGGTCAGATTCTCTGAAAGAAATTCAACGAAACTGGATAGGAAAAAGTATTGGTGCCTCTATACATTTCGAAATAGAAGGAAATAGCAATAAACTCGAAGTATTTACAACTCGCCCCGACACCCTTTTTGGCGCAACTTTCATGGTTCTCGCACCTGAAAACGTGTTGGTCACAGAGCTTACTATTGATGATCAAAAAAGTGCGATCGAGGAATATATACTGCGTACTAAAGCAAGAACTGAAAGAGATCGGTTGTCTGATGTAAAAACCATTTCTGGTGCTTTTACTGGGTCTTTTGCAATACACCCATTCTCTGGGAAAAAAATTCCGATTTGGATTGCCGATTATGTTCTAGCAGGATATGGAACTGGAGCTGTTATGGCTGTTCCTTCAGGTGACCAACGCGATTGGGATTTTGCCACTCATTTTGGTTTGGATATTCCTGCGGTTATTGAAGGTACTGATGTTAGACAAGGAGCAAACACAGATAAAGGTGGTTTGCTAATCAATTCATCCTTTTTGAATGGAATGAAGGTTAAGGATGCTATTAAGCGCGTTTTATTCGAAATCGCAAAAAAGGGAATGGGCGAAAAACAAACCAATTACAAAATGCGTGACGCTGTTTTTAGTCGTCAACGTTATTGGGGCGAACCAATACCAATGTATTTCAAAGGCGGGGTTCCTTATCCAATGGCTGAAAAAGACTTGCCTTTAGTGCTTCCTGAAATAGACAAATATTTACCTACTGAAGATGGAGACCCACCATTAGGTAGGGCTGAAAATTGGACCTACACTCCAGAAGGCGAAGACAATACTTATCCACTTGAGTTGAATACCATGCCAGGGTGGGCTGGTTCTAGTTGGTACTATTTGAGGTACATGGACCCGGATAATACTCTTGGTTTTGCCAGTAAAGAAAAAATTGATTGTTGGGGTAATGTTGATTTGTATTTAGGTGGAGCAGAACACGCAACTGGCCATTTATTGTATTTCCGGTTTTGGACAAAAGTGTTGTTCGATTTAGGTTTTGTGCCATTTGATGAGCCCGCTAAAAAGTTGATTAATCAGGGAATGATCTTAGCCGAAGATGGTCAGAAAATGAGTAAGCGATATGGAAATGTTGTGAACCCAGACGAAATGGTGAGTGATTTTGGAGCTGACTCTCTTCGTTTGCACGAAATGTTTTTAGGTCCTATTGAACAACATAAACCATGGAACACCAAAGGAATTGAAGGTGTTCATCGTTTTTTGAAAAAATTCTGGCGACTGTTACACGATTCTGAAAACAACTTTGATGTTGTCGATGAAAAGCCTAGCAAAGAAGAATATAAAGCGCTACACAAGGCAATCAAAAAAGTAAGTGAAGATAATGAGCGATTCTCATTCAATACTTCCGTTTCTACCTTTATGATAGCGGTAAACGAATTGACAGATCTTACCTGTAAAAAGAAAGAAATAATCGAAGGACTTACGGTCTTGTTAAGCCCTCACTGCCCTTATATTTCAGAAGAAATTTGGGAAAAGTTAGGGTATACAACAAGCGTTACCCAAGCCAAATGGCCTGAATTTGTAAAAGAATATTTGGTGGAAAGTAGTTTTGCATATCCCGTTTCTTTTAATGGTAAAATGAGGTTTAAACTTGAGCTTCCACTTGGGTTATCGAAAGGTGAAGTTGAGAAAGAAGTAATGTCCAACGAGCAGTCTGCTAAATATTTAGAGGGGAATACGCCTAAAAAAGTGATAGTTGTTCCTGGAAGGATTGTAAATATTGTTGTTTAATTAAACTCAAGCGGTATTAATAATGGAGTATTCAGGATAAGTAAAGTTGGCGTAATGCCAAAAGTTACCGCGTCGGACTTATATCGTAATTCCAAAATAAGTAGGGATAAACACACAAATTATTCCCAAAAAAGCCCCAAAATATATTTCTTGGTGGTTGTGTTTTTTGAGTTTTAAACGAGAAAACCCGACTAGACCCCAAATCAAAACAACTATAGTTATTTCATAAAAATAGCTTGCAGAAAACTTCAAAAACAAAGCAATTAAAGCCGCTAAGATTCCACTTATTCCAACCATATGGATACTTATTTTATTAAAAAAACTAATAAGAAATGCTGAGATAATAGAAAGCGTTATTCCCAAAAAGGTGGAAAGTATAATAGGTGGTAAGGTTGTTTTTTGAATAACACTATAAGTAAAAACGAAAAATATAGAAGAAATAGCAAAGGGAATTATCCTTTCTTTTCTGTTGTCTATCTGAAAGGAAGAAATTATTTTCCTGGATTTTAGAAAAACCAATATTAGAATCGGGAAAAAAAAGGTGTTCACGAATATTAGGCCCAATATAAAATTCTTAAGTTCGGCTGATATAGAAAACCTAAAATACGTGTCTAAATTTAATATTAGCGCAATGCCTAGCGTTGGCATTAAAGCCGGATGGAATAAATAAGATATAATTTGAGCAAATTTCACTACAATTCTTTACGCAGTCGTGCGACCGAAATATTTAATTGCTCGCGGTATTTTGCAACCGTCCTTCTTGCAATGTTATAACCCTTCTCTTTAAGTAAATCTGCCAACGATTGATCAGTAAGTGGCGATTGTTTGTTTTCATTAACAATTGCCACTTCTAATATTTTCTTTACTTCTCTTGTAGAAACTTCCTCTCCCTCACTATTGGTAAGCGATTCTGAGAAAAAACTTTTAAGAATAAATGTCCCGTACATTGTTTGTATGTACTTGCTATTTGCAACTCTAGAAACCGTGGAGATATCCATGTGTATCACATCGGCTATATCCTTCAATATCATAGGCTTAATCTTAGTTTCGTCGCCTGTAAAAAAATACTCTTTTTGATGATCAATAATGGTTTGCATAGTTAGAAGAAGCGTTTGTTGACGCTGCTTTATAGCATCAATGAACCATTTAGCCGAATCTAATTTTTGTTTTACAAACGTGAGGGTGTCTTTTTGGGTTTTTGATGCTTTGCCTTTACTCTTTTGATAATCCTCAATTAACCCTGTGTACTTTTTACTAACTCTTAGTTCTGGAGCATTTCTAGAGTTAAGACTTAGCTCTAACTCGTCATCTTCATTATACGTTAGAATAAAATCTGGAATAACAGCCTGACTAGATCTTCCGTCTTTTCCAGAACTTCCTGGTTTGGGATTAAGCTTTTTTATTTCTTCATCCGCATTTTTTAAGGCTGTTTCGTTTATCTCTAAGCCCTCCAATATTTTATGGTAATGCTTTTTAATATATGCCTCAAAATAATCCCTTAGGATAGCGGTGGCAGTAATTGATTCTACTGTTTTTATAGTTTTTTTCTGCAGCTGAATTAATAAACACTCGCGTAAATCTCTCCCTCCAACTCCATGAGGATCAAATCTTTGTATCACCTTTAAAAGTTTTTCTACGGTTGCTACATCGGTGCTTACATTTTGGGTAAACGCAAGGTCGTCTACTACTGCCGAAATCTCTCTCCGTAAATAGCCTGAGTCATCTAAGCTTCCTAAAATATAGTCCGCAATAAAATATTCTTGCTCATCTAAATCTTGCATGTCTAACTGCTCTTCCAGGCTTTCACGAAATGTTTTTCCAGTTGAATAAGGAATGGCGCGCTCCTCATCGTCAACACTTTTATTGCTAATGGAGTACTTGTAAGCTGGCTCGTCATCAAGATATTCTGAAAAATCAAACTCTTTTTCGGCTTCCGGTTTTTCAGGAACAGAGTCATCGTATTGTTCGTCTTGGTCCGCAAATTCATCTTCATCATCGTCCCGTCCCTCATCTAACGCGGGGTTTTTTTCAAGCTCTTCTTTAATTCTTGCTTCAATGGCAACCGTTGGCACCTGAAGCAGTTTCATTAGCTGAATTTGCTGTGGGCTTAGCTTTTGAAGAAGTTTTTGACTAAGATACTGTTTGAGTGCCATGAGTAAAATTAAGAGTTACAAAGTATAAAATCCTAGCCAATTGCCATGCCAAGGAACTTTTTTCTTAAAAAACTATTTGTTATTGTGATCAAATCAATGATTACTAATTCATTGATAAAAAGTAATCAACTACAAGCCTATTTCAGAAACTTAAATAAATCCATTCCATTTGCGTATACAAACAAAGAAAGAAGTAGAACTATACCAATCATTTGGGCGTATTCCATGAATTTATCGTTTGGTTTTTTTCCCGTAATCATTTCATAAATGGTAAACATGGCGTGCCCTCCATCTAAAGCTGGGATTGGAAGTAAATTAAGAACTCCCAACATAATACTCAAAAACGCAGTCATTGACCAGAAAATTTGCCAATCCCAAAAAGGCGGAAAAAGATTTCCTATAGCAGCAAAGCCTCCAACCCCCTTATATGCACCAGTGCTGGGGTTGAAAATGAGTTTAAGTTGCCTTAAATAGCCGCTCATTTGATCCAGCGCTTTATTAACGCCTACCGGTATTGATTCTAAAAAAGAGTATTCATGCGTTTCAAGTTCATAATACCCCATTTTAGCAAGATCTTTTAAACTTAATGGTTGAGAATAAACGCCAAGTTTTCCTTCTTCGGAAATTTTCACCCGGAACAACATTTCTTTCTCGTTACGCATTACTTTCAAATCCACCTCCTGACCCGCAAAAGGTTTCGATATTTCAGCAAACTCATCGTAGTATTTTACTTCAATATCATTCAAAGAAAGAATCATGTCCTTTGGTTTCAATCCAACATTTACATTTACACTTTCTTCGGCAACCTTAGATATCATAAACGGCATCCGAAACATAAAAAGCTGTTTATTCTCCTGATCAATTAATGATTCAATAAAATTTTCCGGAACCAAAATGTCTTCTGAATCGCCATTTTCATTCTGAACTGTTACGCTTCCTCCGTAAATCATTTCCGGCATTATTCCCGAGAAACGTTCAATGGTTTTTCCGTTAATGGATAGGATTTTATCTCCATTTTCAAAACCCATGTCGGCGGCTAAGGAGTCAACAACCCAAACGCCGTCTGTTAAGTTTTCATTTGGTAAATATTTCTCTCCCCAAACGAACATTATTCCAATGTAAATAACCATCGCCAATAAAAAATTGACCGTTACTCCACCAAGTAAAATGACTAATCGTTGCCATGCCGGTTTGCTTCTAAATTCCCATGGTTGTGGCTCGCTGTCCATTTGGTCGGTGTCCATCGATTCGTCAATCATACCTGATATTTTAACGTACCCACCTAATGGAATCCAACCAATTCCATATTCTGTGTTCCCTCTTTTGAATTTAAAAAGTGAAAATTTCCAATCGAAAAAAAGATAAAACTTTTCTACTCGGGTCCCGAAATATTTGGCTGCCAAAAAATGCCCCATTTCGTGTAATACAACTAAAATAGAAAGGCTTAATAAAAATTGGGTAGCTTTAATTAGAATATCCATACTTGAAATTGTGGCGGCAAAAATGGTTAATTGAATGGACTTATTGAAATATAATTTTAATGATTGGTGTTGGTACTTGTAAAAAAGGTTAATTCTACTTTGGTATTAAAAGGTCGCCTCTAATTCACGGGCCAAAATTCTTGTTTCAATATCCGTTTGAACATAATCCTCATAACTTGGTTTTTGGATAAATGGAATTTTATCCATGCAAGCCTGATTAATTTTAGCTATATCCAAAAACCCGATTTTATCATTTAAAAATGCCTGCACACTTACTTCATTTGCTGCATTAAGAACACAAGCTGAGTTTCCCTTTTTTTCAAGTGCTTCAAACGCCAAGTTTAAATTTAAAAAGACTTCTCTGTCTGGCTGCTCGAATGTTAGGCTCGGATAATCCATAAAATTGAATCGTGGAAAATCGTTTTTAATTCTTTGCGGATAAGCCAAGGCATATTGTATTGGAAGTTTCATGTCTGGTAATCCTATTTGTGCTTTCATACTTCCATCAGTAAACTGAACCAACGAATGGACTATAGATTGAGGATGCACAATCACGTCAATTTGCTCTGGTTGTAAATTAAACAACCATTTCGCCTCGATTACTTCTAAACCCTTATTCATAAGAGTTGCCGAATCGATTGTGATTTTTGCTCCCATGTCCCAGTTGGGGTGTTTTAAAGCTTGCTTTTTAGTAACCGTTAAAAGGTCTTCTTTGGTTTTTCCACGAAAAGGTCCGCCTGAAGCTGTTAAATATATTTTTTCTATCGGGTTATGAAACTCGCCAACTAAACACTGAAATATGGCAGAATGCTCTGAATCAACCGGATAAATATTTACACCTTTTTCTGCGGCAAGAGCTGTTATTAATTCTCCCGCAACAACAAGGGTTTCTTTATTTGCCAGAGCAATGCTTTTTCCCGCATTTATTGCAGCTAATGTTGGTTTTAATCCAGCATACCCAACAAGAGCAGTTAAAACAAGGTCGATTCCGTCCATTTCTACTACTTGAGAAAGAGAATCACGGCCCGCAAAAACTTTAATATCATCGTTCCAAAGGGCCTCTTTAACCTTTTTAAACTTTGATTCATCAACGATTACAACTGCATTTGGCTTAAACTTTTTAGCCTGTTCAATGAGTAAATCAGCGTTTTTATATACAGTAAGTACCTCAACATGAAAGTGTTCTGCTTGGTTTTCAATCACATCTAAAGCCTGTGTCCCAATGCTTCCTGAAGAGCCTAAAATGGCAATACCTTTTGTTTCTTTGCTCATATTGAACGCAAAAATAGACAGATAATATTGCTCTTCCTCAAATAGTTTCTTCAGAATAAAATAATTCGGCAATTCTTTTGTTATTTCGTGCTTATGCGATTATTTGCCATTGCCCTAATTTTTAGCTGCTTTACGCCGTTTCCTGCTCAAGCACAATTGTCATCAATTGGAGGGTGGAATAATTACCTTTCATTCAGAAATATTCTTCTCGTTGCTGAATCAGAAACCAGAATTTATGCTACCTCCCAAACTGGTGCGTTTTATTACGATAAATCAGACGGGTCCGTCCTTAGGCTATCGCGTGAGCAAGGGCTTTACGATGTTAACATCTCTGCCTTAGGTAGTAGTCCAGATCAAAAAACAGTGTTATTTGGTTACCAAAACGGGGTGGTGGATATTGTTGTTGGAAATAATATTACGACTAAACTTGACATTAGCCGGGCGGCTATAATTGGTGATAAAACCGTCAATCATTTTAATTTTCACGATGAACTGTGTTACATAAGTACAGGTTTTGGAATTGTTTTATTCGATTATAAAAAAGGAGAGTTTAAAGAAACCTTCCTAATAGGACCAAACGGATCAAATATTAAAGTCAATCAAACTCACGTTTTCAACGACACTCTTTTTGCCGCCACCCAAAAGGGCCTTTACAAGGCAAGTATTTTAAGTTTTTTAACTCAACCAAAATCTTGGACCACAGAAGCAGTTGACACATTTCCCCCCACTAATTTATCCCACGTTACATCGTTTGGAAATAAATTATTGGTAAACCGGAAAATTGATAATTTTAGAAACGACACTCTTTATGTTCGTTCAAATGGCCGTTGGAGTATAAATCAAACGCGTCTTGGTGAAGATAATAATTCTCTAGATGTTAAGGGTAATAGTCTAATTATAGCAGCAAGTACCAGTGTCGAAGTTTACGACACTTCTTGGGCATCTGTTAGGCGGGTTTTTAGTTATGGTGATAACAAAGGAGTTAATCCAAAATGTGCAATGATGGGTTCAGACGATGTAATTTGGATAGGTGATGGTTTTTCTGGAATGATTAAGAATCCGGGCATATTTAACTATGATATAATAAATTTAGGTGGTCCGGCGTCCAACAAATCGTTTGGTGTGTTCTATGAGCAGAATAAAATTTTAGTGGCGGGGGGAGGTTATACAACCAACTGGTTTACGTTTAAGGTGGCTGCAGAAATGTCGGTTTTAGAAGAAAATGACTGGACAGTACATAGCCAAGAAGAGGACACTATTTACAGGTCAATTCAAGACATTGCAAGTATTACAGCTAACCCAACAAACTCTTCTACAATTTACGCTGCCGCTCTCAATAGGGGGGTTTTGCATTACGAAAATGGTAAACTAATTGAGATCTTGGACGCTGCCAATAGCCCGCTCGAAGCCATTGGTGGTTCACTTTTGTTTATTTCGGATGTTCGATACGATAAAAATGGATCCCTGTGGGTTTCAAATAGTGGGGTAGAAAGCCCTCTTAAGGTTTTTGCGAACGATAATGTTTGGTACAATTTCAAGATTTTAAAAGACAACCAAATTGTCTCTACTGGTAAAATTACTATATCCAAGGATGGCTACATCTGGCTGTCCTTGCAAGACCTGGGAATAGTGGTTTATGATCCCGGCCCACGCTTTGGCGACACTAGTGATGATCGTATTAAGTTTTTATCTGCCGCAGAAGGAGAGGGAAACCTTCCTGATAATGAGGTTAATTCAATGGTCGAAGGGCAAGATGGACATATGTGGGTTGGCACACGCGCTGGACTAAAAGTATTTTACAATGCCAAAAATGTATTTAATGATGATTTTCCAGACGCATCAGAAGTTTTTATTGAGCAAGGTGGTCAAACTCATCTTTTACTGGAAAGCCAATTGATTACGGATATTAAAGTTAATGGCGCCAACCAAAAATGGTTCTCTACATTAGGGTCTGGTGTGTTTTTAATGTCTGCTGATGGTAGTAAAGAAATAGCCCATTATACTTCAGAGAACTCACCACTCTTCTCCAATGAAGTCTTGGGTTTGGCTATTAATGAAAAAACGGGTGAGGTGTTTTTTGGAACCGATAAAGGTTTGGTTTCTTTTCGTGGGTCGGCCACTGAGGGACGTATGGATTTTTCAAAACTTCAAGTGTTTCCAAATCCCGTTACGTTAAATTATAGCGGTGTAATCGGTGTTTCTGGTCTGGTTTCAAATTCTTCAGTTAAAATTACTGATATTGCCGGAAACTTGGTTTACGCAACCTCTTCAAGTGGTGGGCAAGCAACTTGGGATGGGAAAAATTTAAACGGTGAAAAATGTTCAATAGGTATATATTTAATCTATGCCGTTGACGAAGAGGGGCGCGAAAAGGGGCTTACAAAACTTCTAATCACGAATTGATTTTAAGCCTCCGAATATTAAAGCTAATAAAACTAAAATAATCGAAATTGCCGAAATCCAAAAAGCTAGTATTATTTTATTTGGCTTTAACTCAAACCTAACTAAATGTTTTCCTGACGGGACCTCTATAGCGCTAAAGGTTTTGTTTACTGTTATAATCTTTGCTTCATTTCCATCTACTGTGGCAATCCACCATGGATTTGTGTTTTGATTATAAACCACCACGTTTCCTTTTCCCTGAGTTGCTTTATAATTAAATAAAATATAATTAGGATTAAATTCTTTGATTTCAATGTTTTCGTTAGAAGAAAATATTTCTGATATTTTCCCTTTAACATGACGTGCCTTAAAAAGAATTGGTTGAGAAATTATCGTGTCGAACAACCCTAAAGAAGCGCTTAAATCTGCCGTTCGCAAGCCGTAGGGGCTGTTGCCATCAAAAGATGGCTTTTTGTGAAAGATGGATAGGTTTTTCCATAAATACCCAATACTATTTCCGGAAATATCATTATTTTCCTTTATAGACTCAGATAACACTGGCAGTGGATATCCTTTGGGGAAATTACTAAACTTGAGCTCTATTTCACCTGGATTTTTTTTATCCCAAATAGAAAAACGACCATTAATTTGAACCGCTAAAAACATTTCTACAAAAAACAAAACCAGTATAAATTTAGGGCTGACTTTCCTGCAAATAAGGTAAACCAAAACACCTAAAACCCCTACGTGAATTAGAATATCAAAATATACCCTTTCCATAAAACTGGAAACCAAGTCAAAACGACCAAATCCCTGTGTAAAAAGCTGTTTAAATTTCCAGGCCTCTATATTTCCTAATGAAATCCCCAAAAATATTAGGCTAATTATACTAAACACCACAACTGTATAAAGCAATGTTTTTTTCTCAGCTTGCTTCTCGTAGAAGTAGTCCCATGAAAAGCCAAAAGCAATTAAAAAAAAGAAAATTGCATATCCTCTTATGAAAGACGAAAACCGAAACATATCCATGTAAGGCAAGATGTAATAAAACAGCCTTCTAAGTGGAGTCGTTTCTGCTAAAGCGGTCATTAAAAACAATATAGCCAATAAAAAATAAACTTTAAAGCGCCTATCCATTTGTTTCCATAAAACTATGCCTGCTGCGATAAAAACAATCGGAATAATTCCAATAAAGCAATTTATTAGACTTAAATCGGCTCCCCAAAACTCCATATTTGTCGTGGATGCATAAGGAGTAAAAAATGTAAGTAATGCCCTTAGAGGAAGAGATCCATGAAAAACACTTCCGAGACCATCTCCCGTTTCCAAAGCGCTTCCTCGGTTTACCAGTTTTGCCAAATCAAATGAGGAAATTAATGTGACTAAAGAAAGTAGAATTGTTGTTACAGCTGAGAGTCCTATTAATAAAAATTGTTCTTTATTCCATTCTTTCGTTTTAAATTTTAACCAAAGGTTTGCTAGAATAAATCCAAGAGCCGTATATCCAGTAACGATTACCATTCCCGGATAAGACCCTGAGGTCATGAGTGAAACTAATAAAGCAAAAATTAATGCTGTTTTCCAGTTTGACTTTTCTACCAATAAAATCGAATATAATAATACCCATGGAAAATAGGCAAACCCAATTATCCACCCCAAGTGCTGCGCGTTGCTTACAACAAAGCCGGATAAAACAAAGCCCACGGCCATCATAGAAGATCCTGTGTTGGAAATCGAGAGGCGCTTTGCAAAAGCAATCATGCCCATTGCTCCAAATAAAAGGTGAAGTAAAAACTCTAATTGTATGGTAAACGGACTATAACCAAATAAAAAACCTAAAACCCACGAAGGCCAGTACCAGGTTGATGGATCTCCATATTGTGGAAATCCGGTGTTAATAAATGGGTTCCAAAGGGGTAATGTAAAATTGGAAATAGCCTCTGAAACAAAGTACCTCCATGGAAGCGCGATATCCATGATATCCCACTTCATTATATTACTAAACGTTGCTAGTTGCCAAAGGCTTACTAAAATTACAATTAAAACAATTCCCTTATAAATTAATGAATTTTTATTCAACTTAATTTGCATAAAGTTTTAGCTGTAACGGCCGTTTTGGCGACAAATTCTATTGGCCTAAATCTTCGAGCAACAAAACCTTGTATTCTTGAATTTCTTCGCGATTAAATTTATTTTGTGAATCTTGAATAAGCTCTAGAAAGTACTCAAAACTAGTTTGGTCACCTTCTTCTCTGTCCTCTTCGAACACATCAACCGTAAAGTTTTTGTTCGCTTCAATGTGCTCATAAGCAAGCCTACAAACCCTTGTCATTGTAGGGTCTTCCGCAGCTTTAAACTCTTCTCTTAATTCTTTAAAAGCTTTTATTAAATCACTTCCTTCAAACCCGTGTTTTTTGTATGCGCTAATTACATTATCCATCTTGCTCATGCTTTCAAAATTTCGGCAAAAATAGTCCGATTAATTTCATTTTACCCCTCTTAAATGGGTAATTTTTTTAATATTCATAGTCCAGAATTAAAACTATGCTCAGAGTTACACCTTTCACCTTCGCTACATTGCTTTTTAACAGCTACTCTTCACTGGCTCCTAAGACATTTGCAGAACGTTTGGAGTGCGCTTCTAATAAGAAGGTAATTGTAGTGTATCAATTTTACATCGTATTCAGCTTGAGTCTAATTATAAAGGAAAAGGAAGGTTTCATGTAAATTTAGATTATTACGCCTGGAATTATGTTTTTGAAATTTAAATTTTCAATCAAATCTCAAATTCATTTAGTTTTTATCAGCTTGGTCTTGGAAGTGAATTAGGTTGTCCTATTTATTGTAAAGACCAAAAGTGTCGTAAATGCGTTTTATTAAAAGTTAGAAATCAAAATCACAACTTATTTCCCAAAAAACCGTTTTTGAAAAACGACAATCGATATTACTCCCGTAGAAATGGCCGTGTCAGCTACGTTAAAAACTGGCCGGAAGAATAAAAAGTAATCTCCGCCTACTTTCCACATCCAATCGGGAAAGTGCCCACTAAAAAGAGGGAAATACAGCATGTCGACTACGTTTCCATAAAACACTTTGGCGTACCCTCCTGATTCAGGTAAAAATGATGCGATCTGATGGTGAGAATGGTCGAAAACAACACCATAAACTACGGAATCTATAATATTTCCAAGAGCTCCAGCAAAAATTAAAGCTATGCTTAGAACTAATCCAATAGGCTGATTCTCACGAATAATTTTTATTAAGTAATAGACAATTCCGAATACAGCAGCGATTCGAAAAAGAGTTAAAAATATCTTTCCATATTCTCCTGCAAACTCCCATCCGAAAGCCATTCCTGGGTTTTCTGTAAAGTGTATGTAGAACCAGTCGCCTGCTACACTAAACTCCTGCCCAATATACATGCTTGTTTTCACCCAAATTTTACTCCCTTGGTCTAAAACAAGTATAAACAAACTAGTGAAAATTGCTATAAATACTGCTTTCTGTTTCAATGTTATTCTATAAAAAATGCCTTGAGTTTACCCAAGACTTATATTTTATTTTATTTAAATAATACTATCGTTGTTGCATTTCTTTAGCCTCAATACTGAGTGTAGCATGAGGCACTACCATTAATCTTGCTTTAGGGATAAGTTTCCCTGTGACTCTACAAACACCGTATGTTTTATTTTCAATTCGCATTAAAGCATCACCCAAATGTTTCACAAATTTTTGCTGACGAACAGCTAATTGGGCTGTTTCCTCCCGAGACAATACATCTGATCCATCTTCCATTAATTTGAATGTTCGAGAAGTGTCATCTGTCCCGTGGTCATTTTTGTGCGACATAGTGCTTGTTAATAGTTCCAGATCATTTTTAGCTTCTATTAATTTGCGTTCAATTAACTCTTTAAATTCTTTTAAATCACTGTCCGTATAACTTGTTTTTTCCTCCATCTCCTATATCTTTTCGATTTCTATAATTGTTTTTATTCCTTCTTCTAGCTCTACCTCAGTACCATTATTTATATCTGATCGTTCAGCAATGTTAAGGTTTTCTGCCAAGGTTTCCATGCGAATATAATCGAAATTCTGTTTTATTGCATTTTCAATAATTTCAATTCTCCCAACCTTAACATTAATTCGGTCGGTAACCTCCAGCCCAGTATCTTTCCTAAGGTTCTGAATTCGATTAACCATTTCCCTTGCTAACCCTTCATGTTTAAGTGTTTCGCTTATACTAATATCTAGTGCGACAGTAACAATTCCTTCAGAAGCTACTAACCATCCCGGAACATCTTTCGATGATATTTCAACATCATCAGGTGTTAATGTAATTTCTTGTCCATCAAAACTTACGGTTAACTCTCCTTTAAATTCTATGGTTTTAATTTGCTCTTGTGAAAATCCTTGAATCAATGAAGAAAGACTATTCATTTGCTTTCCATAATGACGACCTAATTTCGAGAAATTCGGCTTTACTTGTTTCACCAAAATATCATTGTTTTGGTCAATAAATTCAATTTCTTTGACATTTACCTCATTTAAAATAATATCAGTTACTTTTTCCATATTGCCTTTAAACTCCTGACTTGCAACAGGAATTAGTATTTTTCCAAGTGGTTGTCTAACTCGAATACTTTCTTTTTTACGAAGTGCTAATACTAAACTGGATGCTTTTTGGGCTAACTCCATTCTTGCCTCTAAATCTGTGTCTATAACATCTTTTTTAGCCGTTGGTAAATACGTAAGGTGTACCGATTCTATTGCATTATTCTTTAAAGAGTATAAGTCGCGGTATAATTTATCGGAATAAAATGGCGCAATAGGAGACGATAAAACAGCTACAACCTCTAAACATTCGTACAGTGTTTGGTAGGCAGAAATTTTGTCTTGTGCGTAGTCTCCTCTCCAAAATCGCTTGCGACAAAGACGAACCCACCAGTTTGACAAATCATCTACTACAAATTCTTGAATTTGTCTTCCTGCCTGTGTCGGCTCATAGTTTTCGTAAGAATTTGTAGCATTTTTGATCAAACTATTCAGTTTCGATAAGATCCATTGGTCTATTTCTGGTCTATTTTGAACGGCTATGTAATCTTCTTCAAACTTAAATCCATCCACATTAGCATACAAAGCAAAAAATGAATACGTGTTGTGAAGAGCCCTAAAAAACTTGCGTTGTATCTCAACAATACCTTCTAGGTCAAACTTTAGGTTATCCCATGGTTGGGCATTTGTAATCATATACCATCGAGTGGCATCTGCACCATATTGCTCTAAGGTCTTAAATGGGTCGGCAGCGTTTCCAAGGCGCTTGGACATTTTTTGTCCTTTTTTGTCTAAAACTAACCCATTCGAAATTACATTTTTGTATGCGATGGAATCGTAAGCCAATGTCGCAATTGCATGTAGTGTAAAAAACCAGCCACGCGTTTGATCAACTCCCTCAGCAATAAAATCTGCAGGATAGTTTTGCTCAAATACTTCTTTATTTTCAAATGGATAGTGCCATTGGGCATAAGGCATTGAACCAGAGTCAAACCACACATCAATTAAATCGGTTTCTCGTTTCATTGCTTGCCCTGAGCTAGAAACCAATACTATTTCATCGACTATGTGTTTGTGTAAGTCAATGGAATCGTAGTTCGCTTTACTCATATTACCAACTTCAAAGTCAGCATATGGATCGCTTTCCATTACTCCAGCGTTTACAGCCTTTTTTATTTCTGCTTTAAGCTGTTCTACCGAACCTATTATAATTCTTTCTGTAGACTCTTCGTTCGACCAAATTGGAATAGGAATGCCCCAATATCGTGATCGCGACAAGTTCCAATCTTGAAGGTTTTCCAACCAGTTTCCAAATCGTCCTGTTCCTGTTGATTTTGGCTTCCAATTAATTTTTTTATTGTTCTCAATTAATTGTGTTTTTGCCGCAGTAGTTTTCACAAACCACGAATCGAGGGGATAATATAAAATGGGCTTATCTGTCCGCCAGCAGTGCGGATAATTGTGCACGTATTTTTCTACTTTAAACGCTCGGTTTTCTTCTTTTAAACGAATAGCAATTTCTACATCTACAGATTGTTTTGGAGCAGCGCCATTGTCGTAATATTCATTTTTGACATACTTGCCTGCAAGATCACCCATCTTATCAATGAACTTACCTTGAAGGTTGACTAGTGGAATGGGTTGTCCGTTTTCTCCTTCTACTAACATTGGAGGAATTCCTGCGATTTTTGCAACTCGCGCATCATCAGCTCCAAAAGTTGGCGCGGTGTGCACTATTCCTGTTCCATCTTCTGTGGTTACAAAATCTCCTGAAATAATTCTAAAGGCATTTTCTGGGTTATCCATCGGAAGTGTGTAAGGAAGGAGTTGTTCGTATTGCATATCCAGCAATTCTGCCCCCGTAAACTCTCCTGTAGTTTTCCATGGCAAGTGCCCTTTGCCATTGTATTCTGTTATTGCAACACCTTCAGCCTCTGAATTAAAATATTTCGAAACTAGATCACTAGCCAGAATTACCGTAATAGGATCCCGAGTATATTGGTTAATCGTTTCTATTTGAGCATAAACTATTTTATTACCAATAGTAAGTGCCGTATTTGAAGGAAGTGTCCATGGAGTCGTCGTCCAAGCTAAAAAGAACACATCGTTTTTGGTGTTTTTAAATAGCTTTTCCGTTTTTTCATTTCTAATAGCCTTAAACTGAGCTACAATAGTTGTATCAGTAACATCTTGATATGTCCCTGGTTGATTCAATTCATGGGTACTAAGACCAGTTCCTGCTTTGGGAGAATAGGGCTGAATCGTATAGCCCTTGTACATTAATTCTTTACCATAAAGCTTACTCAATATATGCCAAACCGATTCAATGTATTTGCTTTCATAAGTGATATATGGATTTTCCATGTCCACCCAATAACCCATTTTTTCGGTCAGATCATTCCAAATATCCGTGTAACGCATAACCGCTTTTCGGCAGGCATTGTTGTATTCTTCAATACTAATTTTTTTTCCAATATCTTCTTTCGTTATACCAAGTTCTTTTTCAACTCCAAGTTCCACGGGTAAACCATGTGTATCCCAACCGGCTTTACGTTTTACTTGAAACCCTGCTAAAGTTTTGTAACGACAAAATATATCCTTAATTGTCCTAGCCATCACGTGATGAATTCCAGGTAAACCATTAGCAGATGGCGGTCCTTCATAAAACACAAAAGGCTTTTTACCTTCCCGTGTTTCTACACTTTTTTCAAATGTCTTTTCGGCATTCCAAACATCAAGCATTTCTTTGGCCACTTCTGGTAAATTAAGCTGCTTATATTCAGGGTATTTCTTTTCCATCTCGGGTTTTAAAAGGGGCGCAAAAGTAGTAAAAACGATTACTTTTAAAAGTGAATAAATGTTGGTTTTCTTTTGGTTCTAAATTATTCCCGGAATTAAAATTTTTCGGTCCTTTGGATAATCTGGAAACTTGTTTTTATACCATTTATAATTTGCCAAAGCTCTTGGCGCTAAATTGGCAATTGTCCAAGCCAAAAAACACCACGCTGAAAGCGCATTAGTCATTATGGCAAAACCAAACCACTCTAATATTTCTCCAAAATAATTAGGGCTGGCAACTTTTTTAAACAAAAAGGAATTTGGGATGTTGTAACCGGAATTGTTCTTTCGGAGATTAATTAAAATATTGTCCGATTTGAAATGAATGTAAAAGCCCAAAATAAAAACAGCAAATCCAAGAATGAACTGGGGTGATAAAAAAGAATAGGTGGAGTAATCAGCAGCAAAGTTCCCGAAATAAAATCCGTTTGTAAAACCATTCACAGAATTGAAAAAGATAGCCATCAATACAATGGACAATGGTATGGTCTTTCCTTTACTATTGAGTTTGAAAGGGAAAATTAAACTTCTATAGAAATAGTGAAAAATCCAAAGCAAATAAAACACCCATACAGCACTGTTCTTTTCATTTGGTGTGCTAAAGAAAAAATAAGAGAGCGCAAAAGGGGACACTAACTCCATGATAATCCAACCCCATTTATTATTTACCTGAGCCCCCCACCCCTTTCTGTTATGACGACCATAGGGGGCGGAAATGAAAAACAAAGAAGCAAAAGTCAATACGGCAATTGCAAGCCACAAATAAAGAAAACTGTCAAAAGAAAAATTCATTCAATTTGTTTAGTCGACCAAAGTAATAGTTTTAGTTTTGCAAAACAACTGCACCCGTAGTTCAACTGGATAGAATACTGGATTTCGGTTCCAGGGGTTGAAGGTTCGAATCCTTCCGGGTGTACCGGATAAAGCCTCTCTTTTTATGAAAGAGAGGCTTTTATTTTTCAGTTTGTATTTATCCAGGACCTTTCGCATCTTAGAAGGGGTTTAGACCACGTTCCTTCTTGTAATCATACCAAAAAACTTATTTATTCCTCCAACCATACTTACGCACTAAACTTGGAAAACCGGAATTAACTCAACCCAGCAAAGAATTCCACAAAACTGCTTTGCCGAATTCTAAAACAGGATAACTCCATTAACTCTAACGGAGAAAATGCATTTGGACCGGGCCTCTTTCTTTCATACGATTATCCTCAGTACAAGACCCTCAAACTGCTTGTAGAATGTGGTTTATCTCGTTTGGAACCTAAGTAAAATTTTTCATGCAGTTTTCTTCTAGTTGACAGTATTAATGATGAAAACAACAATCACTTGCCCCACTATGGGTTTCCTATTTCTGAGATTTCGAACACAATCAATTGTGGGTCCAAGACCTATAAACATCTTTGGGTTACTGAAATTATTATCAAACGGAAACCGTCTAGAGTACATTCCTTTGAAATAACAACAAACAAGCTCATATAATTGTTGATTTAAACGTTAACACATACAACATTCAGCAACTAATCTTCTGTATTACAGAGTGTTAATCGACGTTCCACGTGAAACCTTATCCTATTTAGTTAAGTAAATCAACAAAACAGAAATGTCCGCTGGACTAACTCCCGAAATCCTACTGGCTTGTCCTAAATTTGTTGGTTTTGCTTCGGTCAGCTTTATTCTAGCCTCCATTGATACTGACGAAAATTTGTGATAATCAATGTCCTTGTCAATTTTTATGTGATCCAGTTTTGTCAATCTATCTGCCAAAGCCTTTTCCTTTTCAATATAACCTTGATATTTCACGGTAATTTCAATCTGATCCAAAACCTCTTCTTTTAAATCCTTAACAAATTCGAGACTCTCCTCCAATAATTTATCAATAGTCGAAATTTCTCTTATCGATAATTCTGGCCTGGAGAGAAGTACATTCTGCCTTATTTTTTGTTTTAATAAACTCGACCCCTTACTCTCTAGCAACTCATTGAATAATTCCGGATCCGCACTATGGGTTTTTAAAAATTTCAAACCAACTTCTTTGCCTTCTAGTTTTAACTCAACTCTTTCTAGTCGCTCATTAGACGCCAAGCCAATAGCGTTGGATTTTTTAGTTAGTCTAATATCCGCGTTATCCTGTCTCAATAATATCCGATACTCCGCCCGAGAAGTGAACATCCTATAAGGTTCTTCAGTTCCCTTTGTGATTAAATCATCTATCAAAACACCAATATAAGCCTCATCCCTAGTAAGAACAAAAGGATCCTTTCCTTGTACATTTAAACTAGCGTTTATTCCTGCCATTAAACCTTGACAAGCCGCTTCCTCATATCCAGTTGTACCATTAATTTGCCCCGCAAAATATAAGCTCTCTACCAGCTTTGTTTCCAATGTTTCCTTTAGTTGTAACGGAGGGAAATAATCATACTCTATGGCATAACCCGGTCTAAAAACACGAACATTTTCAAATCCCACTATCTTCTTCATCGCCCTAAGTTGAACATCCTCTGGCAAAGAAGTGCTAAAACCATTGACGTAAATTTCGACAGTATCCCAACCCTCAGGTTCCACAAAAATTTGATGCCTTTCTTTATCGGCGAATCGATCTATTTTTTCTTCCACCGAAGGGCAATATCTTGGCCCAATAGAGTCGATTTTTCCATTAAACATTGGCGATCTATCGAAGCCCTCTCTCAGTATATCATGTACTTCCGAGTTGGTGTAGGTTATATAGCAAGACCTTTGTTTTACAATTTCATTACCTATCAAATATCCGAACTTCGTCGGGTTTTTGTCCCCAAGCTGTTCTTCCATTTTTGAATAATCCAAACTTCTTCCGTCCACTCTAGGAGGCGTTCCTGTTTTCATTCTGCCAGATGCAAACCCAAGTTCAACTAAGTTTTCAGTCAATCCATATACCGCACTTTCACCAGCTCTTCCACCACCAAAATTCTTATCCCCAATATGAATTTTTCCATTTAGAAATGTTCCTGAAGTAAGAATAACTGACCTGGATTTAATTGAAACACCAAGGCTAGTTTTTACACCAACCGCCCGGCCATCCCTAATGATCAACGATGTAACGGTATCCTGCCAAAACTCTACATTAGAAATAGACTCTAATATTTTTCTCCATTCCAAAGAAAACATTACCCTGTCGTTCTGAGTTCTAGGGCTCCACATAGCAGGCCCTTTGGATCTATTTAACATTCTAAACTGAATGGCAGATTTATCCGAAACAATACCGGAGTACCCCCCAATTGCATCAATCTCTCTAATAATTTGACCTTTTGCAATTCCACCCATGGCGGGGTTGCAACTCATTTGTGCTATCCTTCCGAGGTCCATAGTGACCAACAAAACCTTAGAGCCTAGATTAGCCGCGGAGGCCGCTGCTTCAGCACCGGCATGACCACCGCCAACTATAATTACATCGTATTCTGGAAGCATAATTTGGAAATAGTTCCACGTGGAACAATAGTTTGTTTAGCAATTTAATTCTGGGTGCAAAGATAGATTTTCGTTTTCCATCCTTGTCATTAAATTTTGTTCTTCCTCAGTCTTATCATTAAACCCAATCAAATGTAAAATCCCATGAATCATAACCCTTGCAATTTCACACTCGAATTCCACTTTATTATCCTTAGCGTTTTCAAGCACACGATCAACACTTATAAAAATATCCGATTCTAAGAAACCTTCATTTTCAGAATTATTAAAGGTAATAATGTCCGTATAAAAATCATGATCCAAGTATTCTCTGTTAACACCTAACAAATACTCATCGGTACAAAAAATATAATTAATAAAAAATTTTTGTCTTTTATTTTTTACTAGGCTGGTTTTTAACCACTTATGGAACATTTTTGTGTTAACAACCTTATTATCAACACCTTCGAAGTGAAACTGAATGGTTTGCTCCTTCATTTATAAGTTGAACTTTGTTTCATCCTACCTTCATTCGAAAAACCAATCTCATCGGCAAGGTTTTTCATTACAAAAACTATCATTCCGTTTAATTTCTCAATATTCCCCGGTTGCGTTGGACCCCGAACGTTCTCATGATTAAAACCACCGCCCTGATCTTCAACAATAAACCCCAGCTCTTTATTATTCAAATAATAACGCAGCTTGACTTTTTTATCTGGGTTTGTTTTGTTACCGTGAATTATTGCATTATTTACGCTTTCGGTGACCGCAATAATAATTCTACTAAAATGTTTTTCACCTGTCTCTTCATATTCACAAATTGTATTTACAAATTTCCCTGCAATTTCAATATTTTCTGATTTTGAGGCAAAACAAATAGACTTTTTCATTACACTAAAACTTATTGTAGTACTCATTAACCTTATTCCTGTAAAAAGGTTTCAAATTTAAAGGTATTGTTTCTAATAATTCTATTTGTTTTTCTTTTTGTATCAAATGATCTTTCAAAATTTGCCCTTCCATATACTTGTCTTCTGGGGTTTTTGACTCCCTCTTATCGTCAAACTCTCTTTCTCTTTCTGCTTTATCACTTTCCAATAAACGAGACATTATTTCTTCTTGGCGACGGATAGTTTCTCTTGTTAGTTGCATATTAACCAAATCTTCTTCGTTTTGCTCCATTAACATTTCCAACTTTTTCATTTGACTCCCACTACCCTTTACTTTAGGCTTGTTTTTATTAACACCCTCCATAAGGCGGCGTAATTCATTTCTGATAGCAGATTGTTGTGCTGCCATTTTTGCCGCTTCCTTGCTTATTTTAGAGCCCCTGCCCACGCCAGATTGGTTTCCTGTTTTACCGCCTGGCTTCTTACCGCCATCTTTCATTTGCTTCTGTAGCTTTTTCAACTGGTCAGAGAGTTTTTTCTGAGACTTTTTAATATCCCCCATTGAAGGTTTTCCTCCACCGGGCTTAGAACAACTCTTTTTACCAAACTTTTTGCTGCTCTGTTTTTTTTGTGATTGCTGGATACTTTCATCAAGCATAAGAGCTAAGTTATTCATAGACGTCATCACATATTGTTGCCTGTTCAGCGCATCTGCAATTCTTCTGTTGGCCATTTGCTTTATGGCCTTATCCATGTTTTCATTTATGCTAGCAATTTCTTTATTTACCATAGATTCAATCTGAACATTCCGCTTAGAAAGTGCAAAAAGTGAATCCTCTATCATTTTACTATCATCTTTTAGTTTCTTTTGGGTCCTTGTTATGTCCACAAACTTCGGGTCGTTGGGTTGTGTCGCATTTACTTGTGCTATTAACTTCTCTTGATCAAAAGATAATTGCAATAGGTTTTGTCTAAGCCTTCTAAGGGCCTCAATATCTTCCGATTGCTGGCTTTCTGCCATTTCACGCTGCATTTTGTCTAGCTTTTTCTCCATCTTTTCCATTTCCTGTGCAGCACCCTGTTGACTTCCACTCGCGCCCTTTTTGTTTCCGCTGTTATTCTGCTCTTTAGATTCTCCCATCTTTTGTTCAGCGTTTTTCTCTTCTGGTTTAGTGTCTGGAAGTTTGTTTTTTTTCTCTAGTTCATTATTCTTTTTTTCAAGGTCTTTCATATCCTTTTTTATTTTCTCAAATTCCCTTTCCAATTCTTCTTGTTTCTTATTTAACTCTTCTGGCCTACTTTCTTTTTTAAGCGTTTTATCGGCTAATTCTTTTTCTTTCTTCTTTAAATCCTTTAGGTTTCGAATTACATCATCCAGTTTTTGTTCGAATTCCAGTTGTTTAAATAACTCCAAATTCCTATCTAGTTCTTTTTCCAAATCCTTATTATCAAGTTTCAATTGATCCACCTGTTCTTGCAGCTTTTCTTTATTAAGCTCCTTCATCATTTTTTCTATGTCCTCCAACATTTTCTTCATGTCTTCATCCATTACCTTTTCCATGAGCTCTTCTAGCTTTTTTTGTTTTTGTAATAAGTCTTCATTTGGCGGGTTTAATTGGTTCCTTCTTTCGTTGTTCTTTTTATTCTCCTTTTGGATTTCCTTAAACTTGTTTTGGAGGTTTTTTTGCTGAGCCCTAAGTTCTTTTAGTCTTTTTTTCTCTTCCCAAGAAACCGTCTTTTTTTCCATGAGTTTCTTATTTAGCTTTTCTAATTCCTTCCTTAATTCTTTAGCTTCTTCTATACTTTCTTTCAAATTGTTTTTTGTTTCTTCATTCTGCTCTTCCGATTTTTCTTGAACGTCTCTTTTGCTTGGAATATTTAAAACCCGAACTCCTGATCTCGCCGTTTTTGGACCATTAAATCCGTCGTTGTCCTTAATTTCAAAATAGTATTTAAAATTATCTTCTGCTTTAACCCCAATTTTATTTAAATCCCACAAGTGGTAGAACTCACCCATACTTTGGCTCTTACTAATAGAAATAGGTATCCTTTTTTCGTTACCGTTATTTTTTTGATAAACAAACCACAGTCCTGTAAACCCATAATCATCCCTATACTTTCCAGTGAAATACATACTTGAGGTTGAAACCGTATCTCCAAGTTCTTCAACTCTAATTTCGGGATACAAATCCTTTACAATATTTATAGATAATTCCAATGAATCACCTATTCTAACCTCGTTATTCGATAACAAAGCCGTTATAGTTTTGGATTCGTAGATCATAATGTCCACCATAAACTTATCTTCGGCTAACTTTTTAGCTAAATACATAGAATCCAAATCTCTAATTTTTATTTCGTCCGTATGATCGACTCCTATATTCCAGCGTAAACTAGAACCTTCTGGTAAATACATTTCATTAACACCTTGAAAAGTTTCCGGTTCCTTATTTAAATAATCCGGGTAGTTAATTTCAATAAGGGTTTCTTTCACTACTGGACGTGGAAACACTTCAATAGTAAGTTCTTTAGAATAAAAACCTGAAGCATAAAATATAAAGTCTGTGTTTTTTTGAATATTTCGTGCTGTGTATTTAAATTTATTGTTTCCCTCTTTATCCATTCGATACTGGGTCCCGGCCAATTCAATATAAACTTCTTGCGGAATTTCTTCTCCCACAATATCAACATCCAAAATAAAATCTTCATTTTTTATTCCTTTCAACTCGTCGTTTAAAACCAAAAAATCAAAAGGTCTAAGTTTTTTAAAATCTTCTCGATATTCCAACAACCTCACCACTGGTTCAGTTATTAAAGAAGGAGAAGCAAATAAAATGACAAGAATTAATGCAACCGGTGGAATGGCAAACTTTAACTGTTTTCGGTTTTGGGTGAGGTCAATTGCTGATGAAAAACGAACGGGCCTTAACTCTTCCGACCGTTGCTCAATGCTTGCTAAAATTAAACTACTCTGATTTGGGTCAAGATCCGATAACCGTTTTAATTCCAACGTGTTCAAAAGTTTGTCATTAACCCCAGAAAAGTGTTTTCCAACTATTTCCGCCGCTTGTTCAGCTGAAATTCTTTCACCAATTTGATATAGCTTAAGAAGAGGGGTGGCAATTAGACGATAAAGAACCGTTATCCCGACCAATAAAAACGAAAAGAAAAGGGCGGTACGAATCGTGGTTCCAAATCTACCAATCGTCTCTACGGCAATAAGAATAAGGAAAAACCCAGCAATAGCAGTTGTAAAATATAACCCACCTTTTATTAGTCTATTCTTATAGTATTTTCGAATAAACTCGTCCAGCTTAACAACTAAATCGTTATAATTTTCTGTATTCATAGTGCATAGCAACTGGCGAAGATAGAGAGAAATAAAGGATAAGATTTTTCATTGCTTTTGAATTAAGTATTTTTAATACGCCTCTTCCTCAAAAAAGTATCTTTGCCGCCCATAAAATTGGAATAAATGAGTAAAAAAGTCCGAGTAAGATTTGCCCCAAGCCCCACCGGTCCTTTGCATATTGGCGGAGTAAGAACCGCACTATATAATTATTTATTTGCCAAACATCATGGTGGTGATTTTCTTTTAAGAATTGAAGATACCGACCAGGCTCGTTTTGTTCCCGGTGCAGAAGCATATATTATTGAGTCTCTTAAGTGGTGCGGAATTACTCCGGATGAAGGCCCGCTCAACCCTGGAAATTGTGGTCCATATCGTCAAAGTGAAAGAAAAATAATGTACTTCCAATATGCCCAACAGCTTATTGACGACGGTTTTGCGTATTACGCATTTGATACAACAGAGGAGCTGACTAACGTAAGGGAAATGGCAAAACAAATGAAAGCCCCAAACTGGCAATACAGCCAAATTACTCGAACAGGGATGAAAAATTCCTTAACACTAACAAAAGAGGAGGTTGACGAAAGAATTAAAAAAGGCGATCCTTATGTTATTCGATTAAAAGCTCCTCGAAATGAAGAAATTCGATTAAACGATATGATTCGTGGCTGGGTGGTGGTAAACTCCAATAATATTGACGATAAAGTTTTAATGAAGGCTGACAAAATGCCTACCTACCATTTAGCAAATATTGTTGATGACCATTTAATGGATATTACTCATGTTATTCGGGGTGAAGAATGGCTTCCTTCGGCACCTACACATGTTTTATTATATCAATATTTAGGTTGGGAACAACCTAAATTTGCTCATTTACCATTAATTTTAAAACCTGATGGTAATGGAAAATTAAGCAAAAGGGATGGAGATCGTTTGGGTTTTCCTGTTTTTCCTTTGCAATGGACTGACTCTATAACTAAAGAAATATCAAGTGGGTATAAAGATTCGGGATACTTTGCTGATGGCTTTATAAACATGTTAGCATTTTTAGGTTGGAACCCTGGAGACGAAAGAGAGATCTTTTCTTTAGACGAATTAATTAAAGAATTTACAATAGAACGAGTTGGAAAAGCCGGTGCAAAATTCGATTCTGAAAAAGCTAAATGGTTCAATCAACAATATCTACGATCACGAACAAATGAAGAATTAGCCGAATTACTTACTCCTTATTTAGAAAAAGAAGGTATTAAAACCAAAAAAGAATTTGTTATTCAAGTTTGTGGTTTATTAAAAGAACGCGCTTCCTTTATTCCTGATATGCTTGAAGATAAATTCTATTTTGAAGCTCCCTTAGAATACGACCAAAAAACAATAAAGAAGAAGTGGAAAGAAGACACCCCGGAAATTATCCAACACCTAAAAGTTATTCTAGAAAATATAGCCGTCTTTTCTGAAGAAAACATTGATGCGGCCTTTAAAAAATTCCTAGAAGATAATGACTATGGTTTCGGAAAAGTAATGCCCGGCTTCCGTTTGCTAGTAACCGGTAAGGGCATGGGTCCTAGTATATCAGCAATCTCTGCAATTCTTGGAAAAAACGAGGTTTTGAGTCGAATTGATAAAGGTATTCTTGCTCTTGAAAAAAATTAATAGTGTACGATTCTATTAAAATAAATAGTATGCGTTTTCATGCTTTCCATGGCCATTTGCCTGTGGAAAGAAAAACGGGCAATACCTTTGTTGTAGACTTAATCTTAAATGTTGATTTGCAAAAATCAGGATTAAGTGATAAGCTAGAGGATACAGTTAATTACGTGGATGTAATGGATATTATAACACAGGAAATGAATATACCATCCGATTTAATAGAGCATGTTGCTGAACGTATTGCAACCCGTTTAAAGAAAGAACTTCCTTTAATAAAGTCATTGGAAATAACAGTGAAAAAAGAAAAGCCTCCTCTTCACTTTGATTTGCAAGGTGTTGAAGTAAGCTTAAAAAGATAAAACCAACTAAAGGAATTATATACATTTGCACTTAAGAATTATGGTTCCGTGGCCGAGTGGCTAGGCTGGGCTCTGCAAAAGCTCCTACAGCGGTTCGAATCCGCTCGGAACCTCTAAAAAACCCCTTCAAATTTAATTATTTGAAGGGGTTTTTGTTTTTTATAATAAAACTTTTTTAAGAATACAATAAATCCCTTTTAAATATTAGCACATATAAATTTTTGTAATATGTGTGGTTTTTTGTTTGTTACCCTGCCATTACTTCTAAAAAACCAACTACTTGATAAATCAATGAAATGGTAGATTTTATAATTTTAATCACTATTTGTATAAAAAATATTTACCCTGTTTTTTAACGAATTAAAATTACCTCAACTTAAAATCTACAAAAACCGGTAAGTGATCCGAGTATCCCCCATTATATCTCATTCCAACATAAGTTCTAAATGGCTTTTCTCCAAAAAACTTAAGGTCCTTTTCAATTAAATAGTCTTCCTTAAAAACATAGGCTCTTCTGTCTTTAACGTGCATTGAATTATTTGGACCCAACAGGTCGTAATTAACGATTACATGATCAATGACACTCCAACTATCTTGGTATTTGTGTGTTCCTATTTTATCGTTTACAAACGCGGCAGATAAATTTACTAAGCTGTTTCTTTTACAATTTACTGTATCCGTTTTAGCGCCTAACCCTACTATTAGGCTTTCATCAAACGGTGTGTCGTTCATGTCTCCCATAACTAAAATTTTAGCTCCCGGGTTTTCGTTGTTTGTTTTGTCTATTTCCTTTTTCAATACACTTCCAACCAAAAACCTTGATTTGTCGGTTTCTAAGTGTCCGCCCCACTTGCTAGGCCAATGACAAACAAAAAAATGAAGAGTATCGGTTTTAAAAAGTAACAGTCTCGCATGTAAAATATCCCTGGTTTTATAATTACTGTCCCACGGAAAATTAATCGTGATTGGTTCTGCTTCTAATACTTCAATCTTATCTTTCAAATAAATAAAACCAACATCAATTCCTCTTCTATCTGGCGATTCAAAATGAATAATTTCGTAACCTTTATTTTTTAAAGAAGTGTAGTTGGTTAAATCATAAAGAACTTTTTTATTTTCAATTTCACAAAAAGCAACCAATTCTGGTAAATCCCATCCCCCTATAGAAATAATTACTTTACTTAAATTTTCTTGCTTTTCGTAGTATTTCCATTTATCCCAATGTTTGGCGCCATCAGGTGTAAAATCCTCATCTCTTTTTACGGAGTCTTTGTAAATGTCGAATAGGTTTTCTGTGTTATAAAAAACAAAACGCGCTTCGGTGTTTGATCGTTCAAAATCATTGAATGATTGGGAAATCAATAAATTAGGAAATAATAAAATTATTATTATTCCAAAAGAGTATTTTCTAATTGTAAATATTAACACGAAATCTTATTCACCCTCCCTGCGTGTCTTCCTCCTTCAAATTTGTGCAATAAAAATGCCTCCACTATTTCTATAGCCTTTTCCGTAGAAATAAACCTGGCCGGAAGAGCTAATATGTTTGCATTGTTATGTTGCCGTGCTAAAGATGCTAGTTCTGGCTCCCAGCACAACGCACTTCGTATCTCATTGTGTTTGTTTGCGGCCATGTTAATTCCATTTCCACTTCCACACATTATAATACCTAAATCCACTTCCTTACTTATAACAGCTAATGAAACAGGGTGAGCAAAATCTGGATAATCCACTCTATCTTCTGAAAAGGGGCCAAAATCTTTTATTTCAAACCATTTGTTTTCTAAATATTCAATCAATATAACTTTTAGATTATATCCAGCGTGATCACTTCCAAATCCTAACTTCATATTTCTATAATTTTTTCAAATTTAAGTATCCATTATCAAAACGAGTAAAAATCATTCATTCTATTGATTTTTAAACACTTCACATCTTCTTCACAAAACACCATTTTTTATTGTTAATTACTGTGTACAAATACTCAAAGGTTTTCGTGTTCTAATTCAAATTAATATTGGATGATGTTTTTATTGGTAAAGTCAAGTAAAACTTATAATTACTTAGCGGGTTTTTATACAGCTAAAAACCGAGTTTATCATTTCATTTTCTCGTATTTCCATTCACAATTTTATTAATTTTACTTTATACACACCTTGTTCATAACTATGCAAAAATTCTATTTTTCAAACCATTAACAAATAAAAAGTGTTCGTTTCTTGTTATTAAATAATGATAAGCCATAAATGCAATATTTTTACAGTTTATTTATAAACAGTATTAACACTATAGTAATAGTAGTAATATTAAATTAAAATCTTTCTTATTATTATTTATTGATGTTAAAAACTCAAATGAAGGAAAAAAGAGAATATAAAATTTTAAGAATTTCAATACTTTTATTGGTCTTGATTTTTTTTCAAATAGGATATTCTCAAGATTCAATTGTTCCAATTTTAGGAGGCGAGTTTAAGCAATTTAATTATGCTGATGGAAAACTTTCGAGTGAAGGTTATTTAGTAAAAGGAAAACCAGAAGGTTTTTGGAAAAACTATTATCCAAGTGGAATTTTAAAATCAGCTGGAAAAAGAAAAAATAATTTGCTTAGTGGTATTTGGAAATTTTATTCAGAAGATTATATTCTTCAAAAGGAAATATCTTATGAAAAAGAAAAGAAAAATGGATCTACTAAAGAATATAGTATGGAAGGATTTATGAAGTCACATTTTAAATTTGTGTTAGATACTTTGCATGGTATAGCTTTTACCTACCATGATAATGGTCGTGTTTATGAAAAAATTCCTTATGTAAAAGGTAAAATTCATGGAGAAATGAAAAACTATAATGAAAAAGGGAATATTATAGGAATTGTAGAATACAAAAAAGGAATTGTTTATAAAAGAGAAACCATAAATATAAAAGATACTTCTGGAATGAAACAAGGAATTTGGAAGGATTTTTATGATGATGAAAAAGTAAAAACAGAAGGTAAATTTGTAAATAACGTAAAAGTTGGTTATTGGAAAGAATATAATAAAAGAGGTTTGCTTTTAGAAACAGTAAAGTACTCTGCAGGAAATTTAGTTATTGATGCAGAAGAAGTTGACTTTTTAGATATAAGAAAAAAATTCCACGAAAACGGAAATATTTCATCTATTTGTAATTACAATAAAGCAGAAAAAAGAGAAGGAATTTGTAGATATTTTAACGATACCGGTTTGGTAATTAATGCCAGAGTTTATAAAAACGGAATAATGATGGGCGAAGGAATGGCTGACGCAGATGGAATAAAAAAAGGTCTTTGGATGGAATATTATGAGTCAGGAAACTTGCGTGCTGAGGGAAATTATGAGGCGGGATTAAAATTAGGAGAATGGAAATTTTATTACAAAAATGAGAAATTAGAACAAAAAGGAAATTTTGCAAAAGGGGAATATTATGATGGACATTGGGAGTGGTATTTTCCTGATGAATCATTGTGGAGAGATGAATATTACGTTTATGGATTAGAAAATGGACCTTTTAAAGAATATAGTGATAGCGGAACAACTGTTTATAAAGGCGAGTATGTAGAAGGTTTAGAAACCGGAATTTGGACCTATCATTTAAATGACCACAAAGAAGTGGGCAAGTATAGAAATGGACAACGTGAAGGATTATGGAAACATTATTATTACAATGAAGAACAATCCATTCGTTTTAAAGGTAAATATGAATCTGGTTTGGCAGAAGGAAAACACACTTTTTATTATCCTAATGGAGGAAAATGGTTAGAAGGTAAGTATGAATATGGAGAAAAAACGGGCATTTGGCTGCGTTTTAAAGCTGATTTTAGTGTGTTGCTGCGCATTACATACAAAGAAGGAAAAGAGGTTAAATTAGACGGGGTAAAAATTAGTGTGAAATCTCCAAGAAAGAGAAAAGTGGAAGAATATAAAACGGGTGATAAAAATTAAAGTCTTATCCTTTATTTAAGACCTTAGGAACTTTAAAATAATAACTATCTTTATGAGGAGCATTTTTTAAAGCTTCTTCCTGTGTAATAGTTTCTTTAACAAGATCTTCCCGCAATACAGATTCTTCTTCTGTTATATAAATAAGCGGTTCAACATTACTGGTATTCAAGTTAGTGAGTTTTTCTACAAACCCTAACATTTTAGTTAAATCATCTTTTATCATTTCTTTTTCTTCCCCTTCAAATTCAAGTTTAGCAAGTGCAGAAAGTTTATCAATTAGCGCATCGTTAATTTCCATTATCTAATTCTTTTTCTATTATTTCGAAAATTTTCTGACGCAAAGGTACTATATCCTCCTCTGTCATTCCTTTAGTTTCAATGGCGGTATGAATAATAACCGGAGCTAAACCAGGACTTGCTTGAGCTTTCAAAAAACCACCACTCATCATTCTTTTATAATTGCTAGGAAAACTAAGAGGTACTAAGGGAAATCCAGTTTCTATAGCCAATCGAAATGCTCCATTTTTAAATGATTTCATTCGGGGAACAAAAGTGGGAATTGTTGCTTCTGGAAAAATAACTAATGAAGTTCCATTTTCTAAAGCTTCCTTAGATTTTATAAATGCTTCGTGCGACCCTTTTCTATTATTTCGTGGCACGGCTATTTGCATACCCGATTTAAAAAACATTTTTACTATAGGCCAATTCGCTAATTCAGCTTTACCAAGAAACGCAAAATAGTTAGGAATTACTGTAAACATTAAAATTATATCGAGGTAAGAACTATGATTAGAAACAATAATATATGGGGGTTTAGGAAAGTTTTCTTTTCCTTTCTTAATAAGAATTATTCCAGTTGTATATTGAACAAAACAGGACCAAATTCTAAGTAAACTGAGAGATTCTTTATTTTTCCCATGGCTTAAATACCACTTAAAAAATAAAAATAAAAATAGACCCGAAACCAAGAAAACCAGAAAGAACCAAACTTTCCAAAGAACTACAAAGGGTTTTTTAATAATTTCAATCATGGGTGGCAAAGGTAATAGGAGAAGTTTACCAAACAACCGTGTTCAGGGTTTCTAAAATAGAGACAATGATTTAAGTGTTTTCTCTGTTAAAAATTTAGCAATAAGCTGTTAATTGTATTTCTATAGTTACTCAGCAATGCACATTCATTCGACCTACTTTAGCAATTTGAAAAAACAATATGAAAGCAGCCGTTTTATTACTTGCTATTTTGCTGTGTGTTTCAGGTTTTAGCCAAGGTTATAATAGAAAAAACAAAGATGCGTTTCCGCAACAACCCCGTTACGAAAAAAAGTTTTGGTACTTTGATTTAGGGGGAAATTATACTCTACCTCTCGTAAATAAAAAAGAAGTTGATGGAACCGTGGTGGCTGATACCTTGTATAGAACTGAACTTTATCAAAAAGGAAAAGTGGGTGCTTATTTGGCATTTGGGCGTTACCACATGATAAATAAATATTATTTTTTTAGGTATTGGAATTACGGTTTATCTTATCGTTTGTTAAAAGGAAGTGAAACATATAAACAACAATTAGTTATAGCAAATAACCCAATAGAATTAAAGACCGGTGAGAATACTTTTTACGATCATTATTTAGGAATGCATGTTGAACTAAATGGGCGAAACAAGCTTACAGATAATACATTTGTTTCGCATGGTTTTGGGTTAAACGCCAGTTATGCTATTATTTCTAAAAGAACATACACGCACAGCGTACCAGGAATTAAAGAAAAAACTCAAAGCAAAATTCACGGATATTTATACTACAAACTTGGTTGGGGTATTCGGGCAAATAAAAAACTACTCGTAATACCTACAATTGAAGTTCCCATTATGAATTTGTATTCTTGGAATGGCGCAAGAGCCGATATACCCTATTTCAACAGCAATTATTGGCCTTTAACATTTTCCATTCGATTTGTGTTGTGTCAGCCACATCGACAAAAAACCTGTCCACCCGTTGATGCTATTGGAGTGCCTGAAGGGTATAATGAAGATGGCTCTAAAAAGAGCAAGTAAAGCTCTTATTTTCTTTCTTGCCTTAAACCAAGACGACACTAAAATTTTATTGAGTTAGTCTTTCCAGCAAAATTTTGATATATAATAAATTTGTTCATAATCAATAGGGAGCTTCTCTTTTGTCCGTAACTCAGCATAGAGGTTGACAAACACCAAAGATTTAGAACAGTTTTTCATTCTGGCATAATTACCGGCTAAATTCCATGCAAAATCTTATGTTTTGAATTCACTGAAACCAATTTCTTGGTATTTAATTGAAGTATCTAGGTCTTTTGGATCGCCCCAAATTCCGTATCTCAAGTAATAAGTCACCCCTTTCGATCTGAGAGCGTTAGCTTAATATCTGATATAAACGCAAAAAAACACCATCCAAATGTGACAGTATTCAATAATCTTATGAATACGTTTTCATTTATTGATCTAATGGTTCGAAGGAATGCATTTCTTCATTAACAATCTCTAATTCTTCTGTCAACGTTTTTAGATAATCTGAGCTCATTAATTTCTGCATTCCCGCCATATCTACATCATAGAGCATGACCATACAACTCTTATCGTCGATTTTACCAACGGTTGTTTTGGTTTCGTCACAAACGGCTGCTCGTTCTTTGTGCGAATCAAAATCTTTTTTCCAAGCAGTATAATTATTACAA
>CAWUST010000015.1:0-15494 GCA_963925495.1 uncultured Flavobacteriales bacterium
TCACTTTCATCGTTAAAACAGCTTTTCATAAAACCATAGAAATCAATATATTAATCTAATCTAACGGATTGCTCTTTAAAAATCGTAAGCGCCAAAAGTTTTTTTAATGTGATTTACATTATTTACACCTATAATTTATAAATCATTGAATATTAATGATTAAAGAAATTATAGTTGATATAGAGTGAACTAACTACTTTTTATATCGAAAAAAAAAGGACATCTTCTCCTTTCACTCTAACCATGAAAATATATCGGATACTAATAACCAAATAGTTAGATAATAAACTGACTTTGTCTCTTAAATAAAAAACAACCTCATACTATAAATGTTTAGAACTAAATAGACTATTTTAAAATTAATTTGGAGTTGCTAAAATGAAAAACGAAATACTAAAACCTTGACTAATAAATAAGATGTCTTAAGAGAAATATACGGATACTATTATGGCGAAAATTCCAGTTTTGTATTTAGAAAGTATGGCTCGCTAAAATGCATTTCCTGCGGCAAATTAGGAATGCAATTGCATACTGTTTATGAAATTAAAATAAACAGACTAAATGTTTTAGGCATAAATTCTTCTGTGCTAGGTGCCATTTTGTGAAGTGTAAGAAGTTTCTTCTCTTTTCTACCAATTCCTTCAAAAGGATCGATAATGGTATCTTAAGCTTTAATTAGTTTTGCAGGATAGGGTTACAGACCATTATTTTTAATTTCCTCTATCTTCAAAATCTTCTAATTTTTTATCTTCAATTCTTTTAATTGCCAAATAAATAAGCAATAAAAAACATCCGCCAAAAAATACAATTTGACCTCCAATAATAAAAATGGTAATCCATTCGATTTTACAAAAATCTCACAGCTGTTCCGTCGGCCAATATTTTCGAAGCTCATTGCATAACCATAGACGCTGTCAGTCTCACATTTGCAATAGCAACGGCCCTCATTCTTTCGCCATCCTCAGTCATTCGATGCAATGCTTGCTCACGAGATTCAGCTTGAAGTTTGAAGTATTCGATAATTTCACCACCAATAATATGTTTAAAACTAGTAAAAATATCATTACTAATATGGTTAGCTCTTACAGTGCCTCCTCTTGCAATTCCACAAATTTCTGTTATTTCTTTATTCGGAATTGTCTCTGTATTTGATAATATCATGGTGTCTTTTAAATTATGAATGATCAAATTAGAGAATTCGTTCAAACAAAAAAAAAATTGGTGGAAGGTTTAGTATTAGGGAGAGGTAAGACTTGCTTATCGGGATTCTAATTACTGGTGAAAATAATGAAGTTATTTTCACCAGTAAAAGATAGTTCATTTATCAGTCAAAAATTAGGGCTTTACCTCAGCTTTATCTTTAATATTTTGCAATGCCTCTTCTCTTTGAATATTTTTATAGTCACGTATAAAATCCGGAAGTTGCTCAATACCAAGTTTTTTAGCGATAATTTTATTGTCTTTATCTAAAACATAAACCTGAGGAGTAGAGAATATGTCCCATATAGTCCTGAAATTTAAGCTGTTAAGAGTTGTTTTGTTTTTAGCCAAATAGTCATAAGCATTTTTGTTTATTTCTTTGGAGTCAGAAACATTTAAAAATTCTAGTTTATGGGTTTGAATAAAAGATTTCATTTGGATGTTTTCTAACTCGGTACATACCCCAAATACAAATACACCACTGTCTTTATAAAGCTGATGCACTTCTTTGTCGAGTTGTGGAATGGCTTTTTTACAGTGTCCACATGTCGGGCTCCAGAATACGAGAACCTTTAAATCTGCTTTTATTTCGTGTAAGTTGTACCACTTGTTCTCAGAAGTATCAGGGAGAATGATATTTTGAGCCTCTTTTCCTATAAGAAGAGGTCGTAAAACATCTGCTCTATCGCATATTTTAGCAACCGTTGCCGAATCAAGCCATTGAGCACCCTCATCTAAACAATAATATTTATCAGCCATATGCACAAAAACGCCATCCATTCCCATTATTTTAGATTTTTCGTAGTGGTTTGTAATCCAATGAACCACGTATTTAAAAACTTCTGGATTTGGACGCGATGCTTCTGCCATTTTATCTGCAGATTTATTGATTGAATCCACAAATTGAAGCGTAAGTTTTTCTATATAATATTCTATCTTTTTCCCTAAAATTGGAGTTCTTAGAAGTCTACCATCAGTAAAATCAACATTATCTAAATAGTGATTTTTAAAGAAATTGTATTTCCATTGGCTTAGTTCAGCACCTTTTAATTCTGTGTTTTCAGGAACTTCAGGTTCTTCGCTAGTTTTAAATATTTTAGAAACAAAAGAATTGGAATTGGCCTCAATAAATTCTTTTTTATAGGTAATTACTTCTTCGTTTATTTTATTTATTTCTTCGGTAGCTAATTTCAAAGAATCTTTTTTTGTGCCGGTAGTATCCGCTTTAAATTGTGATATTTGTGTTCTGTAAGGCTCTGCTTTCAACCCTTTTTCCCCCATGATAAGTTGAAATTTGTAGAATAGTTTATTCTCTTCCGATTCCAAAATTCTCATATCTTCCACCAACGAACCAAATTTAGTTTCCAAAACGATTCGTTTTTCTTTTCCGCTTACAACCAATTCAAAGTAACTTCCTTTGTCTGGCATTACCACTAAATAGATTCCACCTGGAATAGAATCTTTTTCTAGTACGAAAGTGTTTTTGGACACAGCAAAAGCGGTGTCGTAATAGTATTGTTTTAAACCAAAATAGTTAGCAATAACCAACATGGAATCGTCAACTCCTTCTACTTTAAATTCTAAATGAAACTTATTGATAGTGCTTCCGGCTTCCTTTTTTTCTTTAGCGGCAAAGCCACTGAGTGTTCCAAGAGAAATGGCTAATACGGTAATTATTCTAAAAATATTCATGGTGAAATTTTGTTTTAAAAAGGTAGTAAAAGTAAATAGAATGCCTGATTTAAAGTGCATAAAATATGTCAATCAAAGGTGAAGGTGTACATCTCATTTTTTGGGTTGCTTAACAAGTCATTAACAGATAAAAAGTGTTAAGAAAAAATTAAGTGGAATTATGAAAAAGTTGCTATCGTACTTATTTTTCCCGTTACTTTTTGATTGAGAGATACTTTAATATCTGCGTCTAAAGGCAGTAATAGGTCAACACGCGACCCGAATTTTATAAAACCAATTTCCTCCCCTTGTTCCATGTTATTATCTAATTCTGGGTAATAACAGATTCGTCTCGCAACAAAACCGGCTATTTGCCTAACCAATACAGAAGCTTTTGAGTTTTCAAAAACAAAAGTGGTTCTTTCGTTGTCATTAGATGACTTAGGATTCCATGCCAATAAAAATTTTCCGGGGTGGTATTTTACGTATTTCACTATTCCAGAAATAGGAGACCAATTACAGTGCACGTTTAAAGGGGACATAAAAATAGAAACTTGAATTCTTTTTTCGTTGTAATATTCGGTTTCCATTATTTCTTCAATTACAACCACGGTGCCATCAGCAGGGGAGAGAACTAAATTTTCATCTTGTTCTGCTTTACGGGCTGGAAGTCTAAAAAATTGAATCACCGCTATTAAGAAGACGAAGGATAGGATCCAAAAGATTGAAATTAGTGGTGGGTATGCCTTAATGAAAGGCAAAAGCAAAACATTGAATATAAGCATTACAAATGCTGTAATAATTATGGTTGCTGTTCCTTCTTTATGAATTGTCATGCGTCAAAAATATAAATCTAGTCTTTTGAATTATAAAAAGGCGCAATACTTTATGTACAAATAAACCAATACAAATGGAATAGACATAATTAGAGCATCAAAACGATCTAAAATCCCACCATGACCTGGTAAAAAACTGCCCGAATCTTTAATGTTTAAGCTTCTTTTAAGCTTCGATTCAACCAAATCACCTAATGTACCTATTACAGACAATATGGTAGAAATAACGATCCAATCTATCCATTCTATATTTTTATTTTCAAAATAATCAATGGTATCTATCAGCCAAAACATTAAATAAGCCCAAAGCCAAGCACTTATTAACCCACCAATAAACCCTTCCCAAGTTTTGCCAGGAGAAATGGAAGGGAAAAGTTTGTGCTTTCCAAATAATGAGCCCCAGATATAAGCCCAGCTATCGTTTGCCCATAATGTCATTATTATTCCTGCAAGAACCCAAGGACTAAAATTGTAAGCTGGTAATTGTTGAATATCTACTACCAAATAATTCAGCATTGTAAAAGGAAGTGCTATGTAGATAACTCCTGCCAATGTGTATGAAATATTAAAAAACGGATTTTTATGTTTTCGAAAAACCTCGATTAAAAAAACAAAATACATAAGTGGGATATTTATTAATAAAAAATACCAATCTTGAAATTGAGATTGAACGTAGGCGAAATTCGTAACAAAAAGGCAAAACCCTATTAATATTCCTCCAAATAATTGTGGGTTGCCGCCCGATTTTTTAATTAATCGGTAAAATTCAATCTGACCCATTATAGCAGCCAAGAGCCAAGTTGCGCCAAAAGATAATGGCGAATAAATAGAGCCACCTATTATAAAAATAAAAAATAGAACACCAGTTCCCAACCGCTGACCAAAATCGGACATCATTTTGTCTTTCCCTCCGAACTTAAAATTTGTACAGCTTGAAAGGCGTTATCTTTTGCAACGTAAATATCAATAGAACTACTTGTATTCAAGTGAATATGCATAGATACTTGGTTGGAAACTCTGGTAGATGGGATATTATTGTCCAATAAGATTCTTTCTATAAACTGAGACTCAATTTCAGATGAGACAACGCATACTTTTACCCAATCGGACTCCATAATATTAGGAGCTCAAAAATAATTATTCCTCGCTTTTGGCGGTAGGTTCTTCTTTCTTATTCTCTAAAGCAGTTTCTTCACGAACTTTTCCGTTTGGGGATCGAACATTTCGAGCAGCTTTTTCCTTATCTTCAGCAGCTTTTTGAATTTTTTTAGCTTTTTGTTTTTTTCGTTCAGCACTTTTAATAGCCTCGTCTTTTTCTTCTTTTTCTCTTTCTATATCCCGATCAAATGTTCGTTTTCCGAATATTTTCTCCATATCTTCTTTAAAAATAACTTCTTTTTCTAGAAGTAATTCGGCAACCTGTTCAAGTAAATCTTTGTTTTTAGAAAGTAAATCTATAGTGTCTGTGTATGCTTTTTCAATATAGGCACTTACTTCTTGGTCAATTATTTCGGCCGTTTTTTCAGAATACGGCTTTTGAAACGAATACTCGCTTTGCCCTGAAGAATCATAATAAGAAATATTGCCTACTTTTTTATTTAAACCATAGTAAACTACCATGCTATAAACTTGTTTGGTAACTTTTTCTAAATCGGAAAGGGCACCAGTACTAATTTTATCAAAAGTTAATTTTTCGGAAGCTCTTCCACCTAAAGCAGCCATTACTTCATCCCGCATTTGTTCTTCAGTGGTAATTTGCCTTTCATCGGGTAAATACCAAGCAGCTCCAAGAGATCGTCCCCGAGGAACAATAGTTACTTTTACTAAAGGCGAAGCGTGTTCCAATAACCAACTTACTGTGGCATGACCAGCTTCATGATATGCTATTGCTTTTTTCTCAGAAGGGGTAATAATTTTGTTTTTCTTTTCAAGACCACCAACAACTCTATCCACGGCATCAATAAAGTCTTGTTTTCCAACTTTCTTTTTGTTTTTACGGGCAGCAATTAGGGCAGCTTCATTACAAACATTTGCTATATCGGCTCCAGAAAATCCTGGAGTTTGTCGAGCTAATAAATCTACATTAATAGAATCATCTGTTTTAATTGGTTTTAAGTGAACTTCAAAGATCGCTCTTCTACCATGCAAATCAGGCATGTCAACAATTATTTGTCTATCGAATCTGCCAGGGCGAAGTAAAGCACTGTCTAACACATCAGCACGGTTTGTTGCTGCCAAAATAATGACTCCGGTATTATCTCCAAAACCGTCCATCTCCGTAAGTAATTGATTTAGAGTATTTTCACGTTCATCGTTTGAGCCTTGCATTGCGTTTTTACCTCTTGCTCTTCCTATTGCATCTATTTCGTCAATAAATATAATAGATGGGGATTTTTCTTTGGCTTGTTTGAAAAGATCTCTTACTCTAGAAGCACCAACACCAACAAACATTTCTACAAAATCAGATCCAGAAAGAGAGAAAAATGGTACTTGTGCTTCGCCTGCTACTGCCTTGGCAAGCAATGTTTTTCCTGTACCTGGTGAGCCAACTAAAAGAGCTCCTTTCGGTATCCTTGCTCCTAAATCAGTATATCGTTTAGGGTTTTGTAGAAAATCCACAATTTCTTGTACTTCTTCTTTTGCCTCTTCTTGTCCGGCTACATCATCAAAAGTTATTTTTACACTATCGTTTTCGTCAAAAAGTTTGGCCTTCGATTTTCCAATATTAAAAATTTGGCCGCCGCCACCGCCACCTCCCATTTTTCTTAAAATAAAAAACCAAATTCCTATCATTATAGCAATTGGAAGAAGCCAGCCAATTTCGTTGCCCCAACTTTTCTCGGTTTTATTTTCATAAATCAGGTCGTTTTCGTTACCCCATTTAGTTAGTTTTTTTCCAAATTCTTCAGGGAAGCCTATTTCCATTTCAAAGTGAGGGCCAGTTTCTCCGGATTTCCCTAATATTCCGTCTTTAAGCTTGCTTTTGTATTCTTCTTTTTGAAGAGCATCTGGCTTCAAATAAATTCGGGCTATTTCATTATTGATGATGACAATTTTATTGATATCGCTATTTTCAACCATGCTTTCCAACTCAATTGGATTTACAGATGGATTATTAGGGCCATAACTAAAAAGTATATTTCCAATCAAGAAAACTCCTATTATGGCATAAATCCAATAAAAATTGAATTGTTTGGTCGGTTTTTTTTGCCTTTTCACAGGCGGTTTATTAGTTGCGCCTTTTTTTTGTTTTTTATCGCTCATATTGTGCAAGCCAATTTTATTCAGCAGAGTCTATTGTGGTAATTTTGGCATCTGCCCAAAGATCTTCAAGTCTATAAAAATCTCTTTTTTCTTTTATAAATACGTGCGCTACCACGTTACTGTAGTCAACAAGGACCCATTCACAATTATCTAATCCTTCAATGTGCCAAGGTCTTTCCGATAGGTTGCTTCTTGTTTCTTTTTTTATTGAATTTGTAATTGCTCTTACTTGAGTAGCAGAGGTTGCGTGACAAACAACAAAAAAATCACTTACGGCACTATCTATTTCTCTTAAATCGAGAACGGATATTCCTTCTCCTTTTAATTCTTCAATTCCTTTTACAACTGCATCGCATAGCAATTCTGAATTTATTGCTTTGGTGTTACTTTCCATTCTTATTTTTAGATTTGCAAAAGTAAGAAATTTTAAAGCTTGCAATATATTAGTGAGGCATCATTTAAAGGGTGTTGGTTATTTAACACATTTTACATTCTAAAGAAGACATCAATGTGGGCTGAGGAGAAAATTAGGGAGTTTATTCACTTAGGAGAAGTTAGTTCCACAAATGAATATTTAAAAAGTTTAATAAATAAAAAACCAAGAGAGCAGTGGTTATGTGTTTATTCTGATTTTCAATCGAAAGGAAAAGGACAACCTGGGAATGTTTGGGAGTCGTTCTCTGGTAAAAATTTATTGTGTTCCATATATTTTAAAGCCGAAAACTTTAGGGTAGAGAATTCATTTATGCTGAACGAATGGGTCTCGATATCAATATATAATGTTCTTGAATCATTAGGGATTAAAGAGGTATTAATAAAATGGCCAAACGATATATTGGTAAACAAAAAGAAAATTTGCGGAGTTTTAATTGAAAACACTATTTCAGGAAAAAAGATATCTGATTCAATTATAGGAATAGGATTAAATGTGAATGATTTTCCTAAACATTTAAATTCGACCTCAATTGAACATGAATTGGGAATTTCACTTTCAGTAAAAAATGTGCTGAATAAACTTCATGTAGAGCTAATAAAAAACTCTTTTTTGTTAGAAATGAATCCTATGATATTAAAAGGTTTTTACTTGAAAAACCTGCTTGGTTATAGTGAAAAGGTATGGTTAAAAGACTCGAAAAACACTTGGGAATGTAGAGTAATTGGTGTTTCCGCTCTTGGTTTAATTGAGGTTGAAAAAGAAGGGGTTCTAAATAAATACTCCTTCAAAGAACTAGAGTGGATTGGAATTTCTAACTAAACTTTTTCACCAATGTTTCACTCATATTATTGAATAAATTAGTTAGAGGTGTTTTGGCTATTGTCATAATCATAAAATTCATGTTTCCATCAAAAACAATTTGTGCTGAACAACTATTTCCGTCCTCAGTAATATTTATATCCAAATTAAAGTCAAACGGATTTTTTCCATGAGAAACAAAGTGAACTTGATTAGCAATGGAAGACTCTTCTCTTTTCATTCCTATTCCAGCTAAACCCTTAATGTTAAATGAACAAGTATTGTTATCGCTTTGCCATTTAGTAATTTTATCCTCAGGCATTAATTGTTCAATATTATTAGCGTCATTCAAAAAACTTTGAATGCTAGAAGCCGTTGCTTCAATTTTTACAGAATCAGATTTTATTTCAGCCATTTTGTTTTTTTTTAATTCATGATTCTTTCTTACGAGGTAAAATTAAGCAACCCAAGCATTAGGATCACTTTTCCAAGCTTTTAATGTTTTTATATCCTTTGATGAAATGTAATTTGAATCTACTGCTTTTTCTAGCATAGCATCATAATTACTAAGAGTTGCTAATGGAACTTGGGCATTTTTAAAATTGGCCGCAGCTACTTTTAATCCGTAAGAAAAAATAGCAATCATACCTTTAACTGAGCAGCCTTTTTCTCTCAAAACCTCAACAGCATCTAATGAGCTTTTTCCAGTAGATATTAAATCTTCTATTACAATTACACTTTGTCCTTTTTGAACAACACCCTCAATTTGGTTACTAAGTCCATGACCTTTAGGCTTACTTCTTATATATATAAAAGGAAGTCCAAGTTCTTGAGCTACTAAGGCACCTACTGCTATTCCACCAGTAGCTACGCCAGCTATTACGTCGGGTTTCCCGTATTTTTCTTCAATAGTCGTTACCATTTCTTTCCTAATATAAGTTCTTATTTTAGGAAAAGAAAGAATTTTACGATTGTCACAATATATTGGGCTTTTTATTCCACTTGCCCATGTGAAAGGGTCGTTTGGTTGAAGAATAATTGCTTTAATTTGCAACAGGGATTCGCTAACATTGAGCGCGGTTTCGTTTACAGAGTACATGTAGTTTATTGAACAGGCGAATGTATAAAGTTTTCTTTAATAGAACAGAGTTACTAATAGTAGAGAAAGGGCAATTAAATAATTTAAAATTCTCGTATGAGAATAGAATTGTTTTAGAAGAAGAATCCTTTAAAACTGACTTTACCAGTTGGTTGAAAAGTAATGAAGAGGTTTCTAAAATTATTATTTGTAAAAATGAAAATGACTATTGGGCTGAATTTAAAAAGCAATTTTTATTTATTGAAGCAGCCGGAGGATTAGTAAGAAATGAAAATAAGGAACTTCTTACTATTTTCAGAAATGGGGTTTGGGATCTTCCTAAAGGGAAAGTAGAAAAAGGGGAGTTGATTGAGGAAGCTGCAGTTCGTGAGGTTGAAGAAGAAACTGGTGTAAAAATTCATAAACATTATGCCGATTCTATTCAAAAAGTTTATCACGTTTATTCTTTAAAAAAGAAACTTGTATTAAAAGAAACTTCTTGGTTTATAATGTCTGCAAAGTCAATGATACTTCTACCTCAACGGGAAGAAGGTATTACAAAGGTATGTTGGATGTCGGAATTGGACCTAGAAAAAATATTCGCAATTAATACTTATCTGTCAATAAAAATTTTACTCAATTATTAACAATGGCAAACCCTTTGAAATTAAGGTTATAAGGGTGTTTAACTGGGTAACTAAAAAAGTTAACTTACTTTGCTGTAATTAACAAGTCGTTATTGGAAAGTAATGCTTAAGTTGTTGATAGACAACTAATCGCTTAATTAATGAGGGATTGCAATAGGGTTTTTTCTATACTGGTATTGTTAACTATTGCCGTTTACACTACAAAAGCGAGTGTGTTTTTAGTTACGTCTAACGGAAATTCCGGAACGTGGAAAAATTATTTTAGAAAAAACTTTGCAAAGCTTGGCTTCAATTGAACCTTATGCTTTAAAATTGTTGGACGTAAATGATGGGATGTATTAGTTGCAAATTGTTAGTAAAGGAAAGGTTAATACAACTTAATTGTGATAAACTGATAGGTTGATTTTGAACATGCTAAAAAGAGTAAGTCTTTATATATTATTCGTTTGTTTGCTCCCATTATTTGGAGTTGCTCAAAAATTTAATTGGGCTAATAACTTCAGTAATAGCTCCAATAAATCGACTTCATCATTGGCAAACACAAATACTGGCAGCTCTTTTGTTGGAGGATATTTTGACGGAGTTCTCACTGTTTCCGGAACAAATATGACAGCTAAAGGTGGGAAAGATAATTTTGTAACTGTTTATGCCAAAAATGGAGTTTTATTATGGAATGGGGCTATTCATTACGAATCAAATGGTTCAAACGATGACATTAACAGTTCTTATTTCGATAGCGGGTCCAGTACTTTTACTACTTGTGGTAAATTAGACGGCAACACTTTTTTGAAATTTGGAAGTGCTAAAATCGATTCGCATAAATTTGCTAAAAGTAATTATTTCGTAAGTTGTTTTTCCACAGGTTCGGCTTCGTTACGTTGGTCTTTTCCGGAGAATGGTACAACCAACAGTGAAGCAAATGCAGTTACAGGAGATGGAAATGGTAATGTATATGTAGCTGGAAGGTTTAATGATTCTTTGGAGCTGAGCCCTGCACTAATTGGAGCCAGTAACGGGGATTTATTCTTGATGAAAATCCAGATTTCGACAGGAAATAAACTATGGGCAAAAAAAATAACCGGTCTTGGAACTGAATCAGTTTCTTCAATAATTTATGACAGAACCAATAACCAGGCTGTCGTTTTAGGTAATTATGAAGACACTATGTATTTGGGAAGTACTAAACTTGCTCCATTTGTAAAAGGTAATAAAGCAGTATTTGCAGCTCGTTTTGATTCTAACGGAACTGCGTTTACTTTAAAAGCGGTTTTTGAATCTACATCTGACATTGAGTTGTTAGATGCAGATATTAGAACTTCAAGTGCAGGATATGTAGTTTCTGGTCGTTTTAAAGGGGTTATTCAAGGGCCTTTGCTTGTTTCAAAAGGAGGATACGATATTTTTATGGCCACCGTAAGTGCTACTGATATTAAAGGAATTGTAAAAGGTTATGGCGGAAACTCGAACGATGAAGGAAATGAAATAGAAATCACAGCTACAGGCATTACTTATGTTCATGCTACTTATGAATCTTCGGTTTTCACCTTTGGGAGTTCAACAATTTCCAAAAAAGGAGTTCGTGATGTTTGTATTTTGGCTTCGGCCCTAAACTTGAGCCCAATTGGAGGAAAAGGTGCTGGTTTAATGTCTCTCTCTGCGGATCAGATATACGCAACGGCCATGTCCCAAAGTGCAGGAGTTTTAGTTATTGGAAATAGATATAGAGGACGGGTGGTTTATGGAAAAAAAGGCACCTTTTCTTCTCCCGCTGGATTTTTCGATTTGGCATTTGCACAAATTAGTCCTAGCAGTATATATTGTAATACAAATGATACCCTTGCTTTTTCAGGGTTCAGATCTGTAATTGATACCCATCATTTGTGTGCTAATTCGAATGGAGAAATAAAATCATTAGCGGATACTACATTTAAATTTGAATGGTATAAAATTGGTTTTTCGACCGTTTTAGGAAGAAGTTATAGTTTATCAGTGACCGATTCGGCCAACTACCTGGTTGTTATAAAAGATTCAATTTCCGCCAATGCGGTGTGTTTAGATTCTTCTCAAGTTGCCATAGTTATTATGGATACCTTACCAACGGCTATTATAAATGGTGATACTTCGACTTGTAATAATATTTCTTCTAACTTTCCAATAAATACCACTCCAGTTTTCACTAACTTTTCTACAGATTCACTCTTTGGAAGGGGAATAGGAAATAACACTATGAATTCTTACAATCCTAGTAATCCAGGTGTTGGAACTGGTGTTGATATAATTGTTTTTCAAAGAATAAATAGTGTCACTGGTTGTATTGGTCAAGATACTGCTGAAGTGATTGTAAATGCTAGTCCTTCAATTTCCATAACTGGTGTAAAAACATACTGCCAAGGTGAGCCTGCAGGCATATTGCGTTATGCTACTTCTCCAGGTGATTCGTTAGCAAAATATAGCATGTCGTCTCCTAGTTGGGGCATTAAAAATGATTCTGTTTTTCGTTGCGATTCACTCAGTAATGGTTTTCATAGAGTAAAATATTCAGTAACGGATACCAATAATTGCTTGCATGACACAACAATTTCTTTGGAGATTAAGCAAATACCTGCGGTAGCTTTAAATTTGAGTAAATCGTCGGCATGTAAAAACTCATCGGTGTTTAATTTGTCTGGGCAAACACCCACTGGAGGATATTTTGTGGGCGTTGGAGTTACAGACTCTTCCACAGGAGCTTATAACCCAGATAGTGCATTTTATAAAAAGGATACAATAACCTACGTTTTTGCTGCAACTAACGGTTGTGTAAGTATGGCTTCAGATGTTTTTACTATTGACACTATACCAATTGTGTCTTTTGTTTACTCAGATACACTATGTGATGGTTACGCTATATACACTATGAAAGGATTACCGTTTCCATCAAAATTTCCAGCTGATTCAGGAATTTATTCTGGTTTACCAGGAGCTATTTCAGGTAATAAATTTGATCCGACCAAAGCCACAGTGGGAAGTAAGAACAAAATTATATACCGATATGTGGATCAAAAAGGTTGCAGCGATACCATGAGTACTATTATTGAAGTTAGGAAATTGCCAATCGTTAATTTACCTTCTTTGGGAAGTTACTGTGAAAATGGGGGCTCTGTATTATTTAATAGTGGCTTGCCAATTGGAGGAATATATTCTTATAAAAAATATTTATTAAAAAATAATTTTTTCAAACCAGACACTATCTATATAAATTACGGAGCAGATACAGTTTATTACGAATATGCTGATAGTTTTAAATGTGTAAATATTGCATTCAACTTTGTAAGTGTAAAACAAAAACCAAGTTTATTTCTTAACCAGTTTTTCTTTGATAAGACTTGTAATAACCATTCTTCTATAGATTTAACTAATTTACCAGTATCTGTTGTAAGTCCTCCTCCATATAGCTTCTGGGCAAGTAGTGGTTACTTCAGCTACGACAGCACTTTAATAAATAAAATCGACTTTTTTGACCCTAAAAAGTATGCGGAGCAAGGTGTAATCGGAAGACGGGCCTTAACATATATATATACAGATTCTCTTAGCTCTTGTACCGATACACTTGGTGTTTTTCCAGATGTAAAAATAGCGCCAGTTGTAGTTATAAATCATTTGGGATCTGCATGTGTTGGCTTAAATCATAAACTAAATGCTAGTGGTGGTCTTACTTGGGAATGGAGCACGGGAGATTCTACATCATCAATTATAGTCAAACAAGATTCCAGTTCAGAGTATTTTGCAATTGGCAAATTAGGAATATGTTATGATACAGCAACTGCTAAAGTGGATATAACACAAGGTGAGAAGATTATTGCAAAAGATGACAGTGTATCTCTTCAAAAAGGAAAAGATGTAACTCTTGACCCTATTGCAAGATTATACTCAAAAGACACCATTAATTTAATTGGTTCTTTTAAAATATTCCTTGGTCCAAATGAGGCTAGAAGTTTTGATACTACTGGAGGGGTAATTGATAAAGTAAATTCGAATATCTATTACGAACCTAATCTTGATTTTAGAAGAACTGATTCAAGCTTTTACGAAGTATGCAATGTGAACTGTATAAATATTTGCGATACTGCTAAAGTTATTTTTCATGTTTTAGGAAATCCGTATGAGTTTATTCCCAGTGCTTTTACCCCTAACGGTGATGGGATAAATGATTTTTGGGTAGTTCCCGGAATAGAGGCTTTTCCAAAAAGTGAATTGTTCATCTATAACCGATGGGGTGATTTGGTTTATGAATCTATTCCCTATGAAAATAAATGGCAAGGTGAGTCAAATAAAGGAACTGCAAGAGGTAAAAAAATGGGAGACGGAACATATTATTATGTTTTAAAAACGAATGATGGAGATCCTTTAAAAGGAACCATTGAATTGAAGACTCAATAGTGAAAAGAATTGTAATATTATTTTGGGTTGTTTTGGTTTTTTCTTTAGGAATGAAAGCCCAGCGAGAGCTATCGACATCCCAATACATGTTACACCCTACTTTTTTAAACCCAGCTGCGGTGGTTACAAAATCAGGGAAAAGTGGTGGGTTCGTTTTTCAAAAACAATGGGTTGGTTTTGATGGAGCGCCTACTACTTTATTACTCAATTATAACAGTCCTTTAAAAAACCAAGATAATACTGTTGGGGGAATTATAATTAACGATAGGGTAGGCGTACATTCCAAGTACAAAATAATGGTGTTATATGCTCATAAGTTTAGGATTGACCGTACAAGTTTCTTTTCATTTGGGATAACACCCGGTATTGATTTAATCCAAAGTAATTATAGTCAGGCTAAAACTGATTTTGCGAATGATCCTATTTTTTCTACACAAAACCGAAGTTTATTTTCTTTAAATATGGGTTTCGGAGCCTATTATTATAACAATAAATATTGGTTCGGTGTTTCTGTTCCTGAGCTATTTTACAATCGTTTTACAGGATCGGGCGATGATACAGCCCTAAACTTTTCTTTAGAAGAAATGACCTACCAATGTGTCGTAGGTTGGAAAACAGATTTAAGTAAACTGATTACTTTCAAGCCTTCTGTTCTAATGAAATATCAGCTAGAATCATCTTTACAGGTTGATTTAAACGCTATGTTTGAATACAAAGAGGAAATAGGTGTAGGGGTTTCTTATAGAAGTTTAAGTTCTTTGAATTTTTTAGCTAATTATAAAATTAATCGAGATTTTAAAGTAGGTTATGCTTTTAGTATGCAAATTGGTAGTGAATTAAATAACTATAATTCTGGGTCTCACGAATTAATGGTTGTATATGGTGTTGGAAATAATAAAAAGGCCAATGTGAATTTACCTAAAAGAATTAAAAAGTACCGTAAGAAAAAGCTCAAGGAAATCAAAAAAGTATTGAAACAAGGCGAAAAAGCAGGAAAAAAGAAAGAAAAAAATAAAAAAGAATCTGAGCTAGATTCAGGTGACGATACCGAAAACCAACCTTACGGATAATTTCAATCAATAATTCACTTTTTTATTTCCGTCAACCAATCCGAATTTCAGCAACTGGTGGTGAAACTTTTGTTC
>CAWUST010000016.1:0-80407 GCA_963925495.1 uncultured Flavobacteriales bacterium
GAGCCTACTTCCGTTTATATTGACAAATCAAAAATAAGGACACTATTGATTAGTAATAAAAATGCCACAAAAAAACAGCATACTTTTTGTCCACTTGAAACTATTCACTCAAAAACAGCATACTTTTTGTCTACTATACCAGGAATTACAACTATACTTTTTACGACACTAGTTTTAAGGGTATACCTAATTAATGAGTCAAATAAAAGAGTAATGTTTTGAGGAGCTACAATTGAGTTTTGTCCAGAATACACCAAACCAAAATCTATTAAAAGGCTATATACTCTTCCTTTCAGTCTACTTTTAAATAGCCCTATACCCCAATTTAAAATTTATTCAAATCGAGTAGTTTTTAGAAATGATAATACTTGTTTACTTCCAATGGCAGCATTGGATGACCAAGAAACAGGACGTAATATTGGAAAATGGAAAGTGTTTAGCAAAAACCGAAAGAATAACATAGAAATCGTATCCAAGAATGAGTTTTTCGAAGGTACATACGAAATACTAGATTTATATAGAGTAAAAGACATAGAAAGTAGTGGTGAACTTATTAAAGTAACATTACAATCAAAAACATTCACCATTTCGTGCACAAGGCCTTATTATCCGCTTTTAGATTAAGCTTCTTTGTTGCTTATAAAAAGTAGTCCGAATTGCAAATCCCAGCTGGCAAGTGGTTCGAGCTAGAAGCTCGCGCTAGCAAGTGTAAAAAATCTAAAATCTGTATATAAGTTCAAGCGGGAAAGTGCAGAACTGATAATTATCGGGTGACTGTAATTAGAATAGAATTTGGATAAATCCTTCATTTGCTTATAAACATGGCAAAAAAAGCCCCTGTTTTTTCAAACAAGGGCTTTTAAATTCAATGAAATTTTATTTCTACAAAGTCTGCTTTACCTCAACTTGCTCATAACCCTCAATGATATCATCTGCTTTAATATCGTTGAAGTTTTCAATGTTAAGTCCACATTCATATCCTTTCTTAACTTCTTTCATATCGTCTTTAAAACGTTTTAATGAACCTAAGCTTCCGGTGTGCACAACTACTCCATCTCTAAGCAACCTGATTTTTGTATTGCGAGTAACAGTTCCGCTTGTAACAAAACAACCAGCAATTGTTCCTACTTTAGAAATTGAAAATGTTTCTCTAACTTCAATAGTACATACAATTTTCTCTTCAATAGTTGGTTTAAGCATTCCTTGCATGGCCAATTTAATCTCGTCAAGCGCAGCATAAATAATTGAATACAACCTGATGTCAATTTCTTCTTTTTCTGCAAGTGCTCGTGCGCCAGCAGAAGGTCTAACTTGGAAACCAATTATGATTGCGTCGGAAGCCGAAGCTAATAATACATCTGACTCGGTAATTTGACCCACCGATTTATGAATCACATTTACTTGTATTTTTTCAGTAGACAAATTCAACATAGAATCAGATAAAGCTTCAATAGAACCATCTACATCACCTTTAACAATAATATTTAACTCTTGAAAATCTCCAATAGCAATACGTCTTCCAATTTCATCAAGAGTAATATGTTTCTTAGTCCTGACACCTTGTTCACGTTGCAATTGAGAGCGTTTTTGAGCAATGCTTTTAGCTTCACGTTCATCTTCCATAACGTAAAATTTGTCGCCTGCACTTGGAGCTCCATTCAGTCCTAGAATACTAACAGGCCCGGATGGACTTACTTCTTCAATGACCTGCCCACGCTCGTTAAACATGGCTTTAACTTTCCCGTAATGAGAACCAGCAAGAAGCATATCGCCAATTTTAAGCTGACCTTCCTGCACCAACATGGTTGACACGTAACCTTTTCCTTTATCCAAAGCGGCTTCTAAAACAGTTCCATTTGCACGTTTTCCTGCATCAGCTTTCAATTCTAGTAGTTCCGCTTCAAGAAGTACTTTCTCAAGGAGGTCTTCTACATTAGTACCTTTTTTAGCCGAAATGTCTTGACTCTGGTACTTTCCTCCCCATTCCTCAACTTGAAATCCAAGGGTGGCTAATTCTGTTTTTATTCGATCTGGGTTTGCACCTTCTTTATCAATTTTATTAATCGCAAAAATGATTGGCACATTTGCGGCTTGAGCGTGATTAATCGCCTCTTTTGTTTGTGGCATTATGTTATCATCAGCAGATATTACAACAATAACTACATCTGTAACTTGCGCCCCTCTAGAACGCATGGCGGTAAATGCCTCGTGACCCGGAGTATCTAAAAAGCTAATAAGTTTTCCTTTGTATTCAACCTGATATGCTCCAATGTGTTGGGTTATTCCTCCTGCTTCGCCTGCAATAACATTTGCTTTACGAATATAGTCTAGCAATGAAGTTTTACCGTGATCCACATGCCCCATTATAGTTACAATAGGTGGACGAGTTGCTTTTCTCTCCTCTACATCTTCTTCAAATAAGCTTACCTCTTCATCATCTGATCCACTTGTAAATTCAACGGTGAATCCAAATTCCTCAGAAACTATAGTAATTGTTTCTGCATCCAATCTTTGATTAATGGAAACAAACAGGCCCAGTGACATACAAGCGCCAATAATATCATTAACGCTTACATTCATCAAAGTTGAAAGTTCATTTGCAGTAACAAATTCAGTAACTCTTAAAATTGACTTCTCTTTTTCTTGTTGTGCTAGTAACTCTTCTTGTTGTTGAAATCCAGCTTCACGTTTCGTCTTTCTGTGTTTAGCTCCACGTCTATCTTTTTTTCCTCCAGTACTTAATCTGGCAAGCGTATCCTTAATTTCTTTTTGAATAGATTCTTGAGTAACCTCTGGTTTTGGCTCAACTTTTTGACCTCTTCTTCCTTTGCCACCATGTTGAGGCGCTCCTTTTGAAGCAGGGGCTCTGCTTCCAGGACCTCTATTACCTGCACCTCTATTGCCAGGGTTAGAATTATTTCCAGTTCCCGGAGGATTTATTCTTCTTCTTTTTCTTTTCCCAGCTTCCGTCTCTTTATCTGTATTTGACGAGGCTACTGGTTTAGATTTTTTCGGCTTCTGGAATTTAGATAGGTCAATTTTTTCACCCGTCATTTTTGGCCCAGAAAGTTTTTGAACTACAGTTTCAATCTTTTCTGGTTTTTCAATAACCTTTGGTTTTTTCTCTTGTTTAACAAACGGTCTTATCACAGGTTTTACTGGATCTTTCGTTTGTTTCTTTTCCACTTTAGGCTGGGTGGTCTTTTGAGGGACTTTTATTTCATGCTCCGCTTTTGACTTTGGAGCTGGCTTTTCTTTCTTTTTCTTATCTGGTCTTGTTTTTAAATTTAATGAAGAAAGATCAATTTTGCCAAGCAACTTTGGCGAATCTTTTCCATCATCTTCCGAATCATTGTCCGATTTTGGGATTTCCTGAATTACCGGAGTAGTATCTGGTTTGATCTCAGGCTTGACCTCTTCTTTGCTTTCTGCCGCGGCAACTGGTTCAACAACCGGTTTAACTTCTGGTTTGGGAGCAACGGGAAGCACAATTACAGGTTCTATAGAAACATTTTTAATGACAACCTCATCTTCAAAATCTTCAACCCGTGATGGTTTTTCACGAACTTGATCTTCGATGGAAATGGTAACTCGCTCTTCGCGATTTGCGTTCAACGATTCTGATTTTTCTTTGGCTTTTTTGTCAGAAGAATATTTATCTAAAAGCAAATTGCGCGCAACATCATCAATTTTTGATGATGGACGACCGTCACAATCAACTCCGTTTTCGTTTAAAAAATCGGTAATTGTTTTTACGCCTACTCCTAGCTCTTTTGCTACTTTGTTTAACCTAATCGCTGCCATATTTTATTCTTATTCTTAACTCATCGCCAAGAAAACATTTTTTGCCCAAGAGGCAAATATAAAACTCTCTCTTTACGAAACCCCATTATGTAAACTCTAGTCTTCAAACTCAGACTTAAGAACACTCAATACTTGATCAACCGTCTCCTCTTCTAAATCGGCACGTTTCATCAAATCTTCTTTACTCAATTGTAATACACTTTTTGCAGTATCTAATCCAATTGTTTTCAGTTGATCCAATATCCAGTGATCGATTTCATCAGAAAATTCTTCTAAGTCAACATCTTCGACATCTTCAGAAGACTCTCGGTATACATCGATTTCATATCCAGTAAGCTTACTAGCTAAACGAATATTAAAACCACCTTTTCCAATTGCCAACGACACTTGATCCGGTCTTAAGAAAACATCCGCTTTCTTCGTTTCATCATCCAATTTCATATTAGAAATTCTTGCTGGGCTTAATGCTCTCTGAATATATAATTCAACATTTGTAGTATAATTGATTACGTCAATATTTTCGTTTTTCAATTCTCTTACTATGCCATGAATTCTGGAACCTTTCATTCCTACACATGCTCCAACTGGATCAATTCTATCATCATAGGATTCAACAGCCACTTTGGCTCTTTCACCTGGTTCACGAACAATATTTTTTACGGTAATCAAACCATCAAAAATTTCAGGAACTTCAGATTCAAATAACCTTTCTAAAAAGGCTGGAGAAGTACGAGAAAGGAAAATTATTGGTGAATTGTTACGCATATCCACTTTTGTGATTACCGCACGAACCATATCCCCTTTTTTGAAATAATCCGAAGGAATTTGATCTGTTCTTGGAAGAACTAATTCATTTCCTTCATCATCTAAAAGTAATATCTCTTTTTTCCAAATTTGATAAACCTCACCATTTACAATATCGCCAACTCTATCCTTGTATTTATTGTAAATGCCATCTTTTTGAAGGTCCATTATTTTGGCCGCCAAATTTTGTTTCAATGAGGTAACCGCACGTCTTCCAAAATCTTCAATTTTTATTTCTGCTGAAACATCTTCTCCAATTTCAAAATCAGGTTCAATTTTTTGAGCATCCGCAAGCGAAATTTCCAAATTCTCATCTTCTACTTCTCCATCAAATACTATTACCCTATTGTGCCAAACCTCAAGATCACCCTTATCCGGGTTGATTATTATGTCATAATTATCTGAACCTCCACTTTGACGAGCAATTACATTTCGAAAAACATCTTCAACGATGCTCATCATGGTCACCCTGTCAATATTTTTGAAGTCTTTAAACTCCGTAAACGATTCAATAAATTCCTGTGTATTCATAATTGAATTTTTAGAAAACCAATTTTAGTTTTGTCTCTTTTATTATTTCCATTGATAGGGTAATTTTCTCTATTACTTCTACCTTCTTTTTCTTCTTTTCCAAACGCTCCATTCGGCGAATTTCGATTTCAATTTCTTGTTCTGTGGCAATTTTTAATTCGCCTTCGTATTCATTTCCTTCCGTTGTCGTCACTTTTACAACCCGTCCTAAATTCTTAGCATATTGTCTAAAAACTAGAAACGGCTTAGTGAGACCTGGTGTAGAAACTCTAAGTGAAAAGTCCTCTTCTTCTCTATCCAAATTAGACTCAATTTGTTTAGAAAAATTAACGCATTCACTAATTGGAAATCCATTATCCCCATCCAGTTCAACCTCAATTTTGTTGCCAGTACTAATAGTAATCTTAACAATAAAGAAATCTGTGTCGCGAAGCTTTGCTTCCACCAATTCAACTATCTTACTTTCGCTAATCACTAATTTATAACAATAAAAAAGAGGAGAAAAACCCCTCTTACAAGAACTATAATTAAGGCTGCAAATGTACTCTTTTAGTTGACTTTTACGCCATTTCGATAATCATTTTCTTTTATTACATCTCCTTGCTCATTATAGAGCAACCATTTGCCGTGTTGTTTTCCGTTTTTATAATTGGTTTCAGACATTATTCCTTTACCAGGATAATAAATAATACTTTTCCCATCTAACCTATCGTATTTATAACTCATAACACGCTGAAGTTGCCCATATTCAAGATAATATTTCCATGTTCCATTTTTTCTGGACATCGTGTAAGGGCCTTCGTTCTCTTTAATTCCTGATCTATAATAATACGTCCAATAACCATCTTTTGAACCTTTTGTATACGGGCCCATTTCACGAGGCTTTCCGTTAACATACCAAAACTCCCAGTTGCCAGTTTTTAATCCATCTTTCATGCTGCCGCGGTAATTTTCTTTTTGGTTATCGTACCAACCTTCCCATACGCCGCTCATTTTCCCTTCTTTATAAAAACCATGATCTTTATTAACCCCTTTTTGATACCAGGCCCACCATTCGCCTTCTTCTAATCCACTATTATAATTACCTTCCTGTAATTTGTTGCCGTTTTCAAACCAAGTAACCCAAATACTATCCTTTACCCCGTTTTTATAATTCCCTTTTCTCCAAAGTTCGCTTGTTTCATACCAAAAATTCCATTTTCCTTCTTTTTTACCCTTATTAAAAAAACCTTCACTGTCTTTTTGCGTTGAATTTTCGTAATAATATGTCCATAGATTATCTTGTAAATCTTGAACAAAACCACCCTTCATATATACTTTTCCTGATGGAGATGTAAAAACCCAGTGTCCGTCTTTTTTATTGTTTAAATAATAACCCGTTGTCTTAGGTTTTTCATCTGAATAAAACCCCTTTGCTTCACCCGTTCTTTCTCCATTTTTATAACTGATTTTTGATTTTAAATTACCATTTTCATGATTGCTTATCCAGCTTCCATCTTTTTCATTATTTAGGTAATTTCCCTTTGATTTTATTTGATTTTCCCCAAAATAACTAATTGATTCCCCGTTTTTAACACTGTCCTTATAATAGGAAATCTCTTTAATTTGACCCCCTGAGTAGCGGTATAAAAACCCACCCCCATTTTTTATTGTGTTTTTTCCTGAAACTTCATTAGCTTCTACTATTCGTTCTTCTCGTTTATTCCAATACTCGGTTAAATATAGGTTTCCATCAGGGAAATAGTAATTCCATAAACCATCTTTAAACCCAAAATTAAAATTTCCTGTTGATTTTAATTTCCCGTTTTCATACCAACTAGAATAGGCGCTATCTTGAATATTAAATCGGAATAATCCTTCATTTTGTTTTTGACCATTTGCATACCAAATAGTTACTTTACCATTAAGCTTTCCTTCAGTAAAATAAGATTCCTCCATTACTTTTCCTGAACGGTACCAGAAAACCCACTTCCCTTCTTCAGTTCCATTTACAAATACACCTTCACTCCTCTTTATCGCGCTATCCTTATCGTGGTAATCAATATACCGAACGACGGATTGCGAAAATATTTGAAGAGTTAGAAGTAAAAGTGGTAGAAGAATTATTTTTCTCATTAATAGATTTTAAAGGCACAAAATTAATCTTACAAAAGGAGTAAAAGAATAAGTTAAAGAAAGGTTATGAAATGAATTATTCACAGATTTATGAAGGAAAAAGAGCGGAATTAATCAGGTAAATTTGATGTTACCCTTTATTATAAGTACCTTATGCTAGTTACTCTTGAAATAATTCCTCGGACTCAAACTTTAAAACTGGCAGCAATATTCTAAATTTATAGCTCTTGAAGTATTGACAATAGACATGGCCTTTACATTCTGTTTTTTTGCAATTTGTATTGTTCCATCACTGCTACCACCATCCACTACAATAATCTCAATTTCATTTTCTTTATCTTTTTAAAAGACTCTTCAGAAGTAATGGGTAATACTTTTTCTTCATTTAAAGTTGGAATAACAATACCTAATGACATTTGTCTACTTTGTTAAGTAGGTTACAATACCAAATTAGAAACAAATATAGGTTTGTATAAAAATTAGAAATGCGTTATATATTACTTTTCGTTTCGGTCTTTATTATTTTTAAAGGTCAGGCTCAAATTTCACACAAACAATGGGACATGCTTACCAAAAAACATGTTACCCCTTCTGGAGTAGTAAACTACAAGGGATTCGTGAAAGATAGTATTCAACTAAATGCGTATTTGAAACTAATGTCAAATAACCCTCCAAAATCTACTTGGAGCAAAAACGAAGAATTAGCGTATTGGATAAATACCTACAACGCCTTTACGGTAAAGCTAATGGTAAAGCATTATCCTGTAAAAAGCATTAAAGACCTTGGCGGAAGCATCTATAAAGTAAACACCTCCTGGGATATAAAATTCATAGTTATTGGTGGTGAAAAAATGGATTTGAACAACATAGAACACAAAAAAATTAGAGATCAATTTAAGGAGCCCCGAATTCACTTTGCAGTGAACTGCGCTTCAGTTTCATGCCCAAAACTTAGAAACGAAGCTTTTACCGCTGAAAGACTTAACACGCAACTCAATGATCAGGCTCGTTACTTTATTAATAACCCAATCAAAAACAACACAAAAGACCCAGCAAATCCACAATTGAGCAAGTTATTTAATTGGTATGGAGATGATTTTAAAGAAAACGGAAACACTGTTTTAGATTTTATTAATAAATACTTAGACAACAAAATACCAAAAGAAGCTAATGTAGCTTACATGAATTATATCTGGACGATAAACGAATAGAATTAATACTTTCGGTTTTTAGAAAATAGATTATGAGCTCAAAAACATACTACGACCCTGCTGACCTTAAAAAATTTGGAGATATTTCCGAATGGAATGAAAAATTAGGAAACAAATTTTTTGATTGGTATGGAGAAGTTTTTAAAGAAGGAGAACTGAGCGCTAGAGAAAAATCATTGATTGCCCTTGCCGTTTCTCACACCGTGCAGTGCCCATATTGCATAGATGCGTACACCGTTGACAGCTTGAAACGAGGGATTTCAGAGGGAGAAATGATGGAGGCTGTTCATGTAGCAGCTGCCATTAGAAGTGGAGCATCTTTGGTACATGGCGTCCAAATGATGGATAAGGCTAAAAAACTCTCGATGTAATAAAAGCTTGGTGGCAATTCCAAACGAAATAAACAAATGACAAAATCATTAAAAGCAAGAGGTCACCTTTTATCTTCAACAGAAAACCAGTTGAACTTTTTAAATAATGGGATTTTTGCATCTGGAGAATGCGATACTTTCCAAAAACATTTAGAAAAACAAGGTTCTTGGCCATTAAAACCTAAAAAGTTAGAGATCTTTCAAATGAATTTAGGTTACATGTGTAACCAGACATGTAAACACTGCCACGTTGACGCTGGACCCGACCGTAAAGAAATTATGACCTGCGAAACCATGCAGTATTGCCTGGATATTATGAAATCTAGCGGAATAAAAACTTTAGATTTAACAGGAGGGGCTCCAGAAATGAATCCCGACTTTAGATGGCTTGTTCGTGAAGCAAGTAGAATTGGAGTTCAAGAAATAATTGTGAGATCTAACCTCACTATTATTATGGCCAATCCAAAATACCATGATTTACCTGAATTTTTCGCCCAAAACAATGTTCGTGTCGTTTCTTCTTTGCCTTATTACAAAAGAGATAAAACAGATAGACAACGAGGAGATGGTGTTTTTGACAAATCAATAAAAGCACTTCAAAAACTAAACGAAGTCGGATATGGAGTTTCTGATTCTGGGCTTTTCATGGATCTAGTTTATAACCCTTCAGGTGCCTTTTTGCCTGGCAATCAAGCCGAAATGGAGCAGGATTTTAAAGAAGCTTTACTCGCTGATTTTAATATCCGATTCAACAATTTATTTACTATTACCAATCTACCAATATCTCGATTTTTGGAATATTTAATTGCCTCTGAGAATTACGAAGAGTACATGGAGAAATTAATTTTAGCTTACAATCCATCTGCTGTAGGAAATCTCATGTGTAAAAACACAATTTCTATTGATTGGAAAGGCTATATTTATGATTGTGACTTTAACCAAATGTTAGAAATGAGGATTTCCATAAATTCTAGCCAACATATTTCAAACTTTGATGTTCAAAAAATTGAAAAAAGAAATATAAAGGTGAACCAACATTGTTTTGGATGTACGGCTGGTGCAGGAAGTAGTTGCCAAGGAACTGTTGCTTAGAAACAATAACTTGTTGTCAATAGTTTAATGATAATCCAGACTCGAGGAATTAAACTTATACGAATACTTACTCTTTAAAGAAATAGTTTTCAAAAGATATATTTCAAAAAAGTTTGAGCAGATTCCATGCTTTTTTTTGATCTGTTTTGAGAAATAATTACGTAGTGACGATTTGGAATAACTTATAAAAAAGGGAGATGAATTGGCATTCAGCCCCCTTTTTATTGTAGAGGCTTTGCTCCTATTATCTAACCTTTAGTCTAAAATAAAGCAGAAGTCTATGAGGATTATTCGCTTTTAACCAATGAGCAACCTGAAATATCTGGTCCCATCAACTTACCATCACACTTACCTCTAATTGTTATAATTTGACCTTTGCTTAAACTAGCAGCTTCACTGTTATGAGACTTGCTAAAAGTACATCCAACACCAACTATTTCGTATTCGTTGTTTATTAGTCCGTTAAGTTTAATTACAATATCGTCACTAAAATTCTTACTGATGTCGATGATTTTTCCTTTGACTTCAACAACTTTGTCTTTATATTTATTATCAGCTGCAACTTCATTATCATCATAATCTTTGTATATCTGAGTTGAGCTAATTTGAATGGCTTCTTCTGTTTCAAGTTTCTCAACTACTTCTTTTTCTGTTTCCTCTTCACCACTAGCTACAGCTAAAACAAAAAAAACTCCGAGTAACATTATTGAGTAAAACAAATTGTTTTTGATATAATTTTTCATAATTTTTTATAATATTTGATTACAAAAAGAAAAAAAAAAAAATTTACATAAAAATAATTTTTTCGGTATTCCCCATTTTTTTTGGTTTGTTAATATACTTTAATCCATTGATTGATAATTCATATATTAGAAATTATGGACCTGATTTTTTATGGTCATTTAGTCTCTTTTTTACACAATACACTTTTAATTCATTTAATGGGAACATATTATGTATATCAGCAAGCTCATTATTAATTAGTTTTTTATATGAATTTGGTCAAAAATTCAGTTATTTAGACGGAACGTTCGATTTTTTTGATTTAATTACTTATTTAATTGGATTTTTAGTGGCTTACCTGACTATGTATATTTTAAAAAGAGGGGAACGTCAAAGCTAGACTAACAATCAAAAAAGCGGAATAGTGAGCTTAAACTCAACTATTCCGCTCTGGTACCCCCAGCAAGAATCGAACTTACATCTAAAGTTTAGGAAACTTCTATTCTATCCATTGAACTATGGGGGCAGAAAAACGTAATAACTTATCTTATTTCACTTCCACTTCCCACCTCTTTTTCAGGAGAAACAAAAGCAAGGTTTCCTTCAAAATCTTCAGCCATAAGAATCATTCCTTCGGATTCCACACCACGAATTTTTCGGGGCGCTAAATTAAGTAGAACGCTCACTTTTTTACCGATAATTTCATCGGCTTTGTAATGCTCCGAAATCCCAGAAACAACGGTCCTCTTATCTATTCCTGTATCTATTAAAATCTTTAGCAGCTTATTGGCTTTTGGGACTTTTTCAGCTTCTAATATCGTACCTACTCGAATATCCATTTTTGTGAAATCATCAAAAGAAACCAACTCTTTCTGAGCTACTATATTTTTAGCTGCCTCTTTTTTCTTCTTATTATCCTCCAATTTTTCGATTTGTTTCTGAACTAACTCGTCTTCAATTTTATCAAACAATAGCCCTACATTACTAATTGAATTATCCTTGTTTAATATTGCTTTTAACTTTTTGGATGTATTCGGTAAAAAAGGCTTTAAAACCTCTTCTAATTCTTTACATATCTGAACGGCAACGGCAATAATAGTTTTTGTCCTTTCCGGATCCGTTTTGATCTTTTTCCAAGGCTCTTCGTCCGCTAAATATTTATTTCCTGTTCTAGCGACATTCATTGCTTCTGTCTGTGCTTCCCGAAATTTAAAAGCCAATATTAACTCATTAATTTTATTTCTTGAAACCTTTATTTGCGTTAGGATACTTGAGTCTAATTCACTTAAATTAGTCAATTCGGGAATCACCGAATCATAATATTTCCCAGTAAGAACTACAACTCTATTTATAAAGTTCCCTAAAATTGCCACCAATTCGTTATTGACTCTTGCTTGGTAATCCTTCCAAGTAAACTCACTGTCTTTACTTTCGGGCGCAATAGAAGTAAGAACATATCGCAATTCATCTTCCTTGCCTGGAAAGTCTTCCAAATATTCATGTAACCAAACCGCCCAATTCCTACTCGTAGAGAGTTTGTCTCCTTCTAAATTTAAAAACTGATTTGCCGGAACGTTTGTTGGAAAGTTAAATCCACCATGAAGTTTAAGTAAAATCGGAAATATGATACAATGGAAAACGATATTATCCTTGCCAATAAAATGAACTAATTCAGAATCATCAGATTTCCAATAATCCTCCCAGTCTTTTCCTTCAGCTTTTGCCCAATTCTTAGTAGCTGAAATATATCCTATTGGCGCGTCTAACCAAACATAAAGTACTTTTTCATCTGCTCCTTCAACCGGAACTTTAACGCCCCAATTTAAATCACGAGTCATAGCCCGGGATAGTAAGCCTCCGTCGATCCACGACATACATTGCCCGACTACATGTTTTCGCCAAGATTTTGGATTATGATGTTGTTTGCCATCTAAAACTCCATTTTCAATCCAATCTTTTAACCACACTGATTCGTTCTGCATTGGCAAATACCAATGAGACGTTTCTTTCATTATAGGAGAGTTTCCGCTTATGGTAGATTTCGGATTAATTAGTTCTTTTGGGCTCAGTGTAGATCCGCAACTTTCACATTGGTCTCCATAAGCTTTATCAGAATGACATTTTGGACATTCCCCAACTATATATCGGTCCGCCAAAAATTGTTGATTTTCCACATCAAAATATTGTTTAGAGGTTTTTACTTCAAAAGCATTTTTATCATTAAGCTCCTTGAAAAAATCTTGTGCGGTATTGTTGTGAATTTCCGAAGAAGTTCTATCGTAAATATCGAAACTAATCCCAAAATCTTTAAAAGCTTTTTTATTTATTTCGTGGTATTTGTCAACAATATCCTGAGGACTAACCCCTTCTTTTTTAGCTCGCAATGTAATTGCTGCTCCATGTTCATCAGAACCACAGATAAATGCCACATCTTCTCCACAGTTCCGCAGGTGTCGAACATAAATATCGGCTGGTAAATATGCACCTGCAATATGCCCAATATGAAGTGGTCCATTAGCATAAGGAAGTGCTGAAGTAACGAGATGTCTTTTGTGTTTATTAATCATGCTATTTTTCTACTTTTACCCGAAGGCAAATCAGCCACAAATATAATTTTTAAGCGATGATTATTCCACCTTATTTAAAACCTGGTGACAGGGTTTCCATTGTAAGTCCTGCCAAGGTAATTTTGGAAAAAGAAATAGTATTTGCAGTTGAAGAGCTGGAAAAAAGAGACTTAATTGTTGAGCTTGGAAAAAATGTTTTTGGGTCATGGAATCGTTTTTCGGGCACTGATTCAGAAAGACTCTCCGATGTCCAAAACGCCTTTGATAACCCTGAAATTAAAGCAGTTTTTTTTGCCCGAGGCGGCTATGGATCGGTCCGAATCATTGACAACATCAGTTTTACTAAATTTATAGAAAAGCCAAAATGGCTAGTCGGTTATAGCGACATTACTGTTTTTCATCAACATGTAAACTCAAATTTTGGAATTGCTACTTGCCATGGAACAATGCCTTTAAACATGATCAAATCGGAACTTAACCACCAGTCTACGAAAGCCTTGATTGACCTTCTTTTCAATATTCCTTCATTAATTTCTTGTAATTACCACAAACTAAATAATCTCGGAAAAACAAAATCTGAAATTGTAGGGGGGAACCTTTCCGTTCTGTGTTCTTTAATTGGGACTAATAGTTTTATTGATCCCGCGGGGAGAATATTATTTATTGAAGATATTTGTGAGGAATTATACCATCTTGACAGAATGATGTTTCAGCTTAAAAAAACAGGAATACTAAATAAATTAGAAGGGTTAATTGTAGGCGGCTTTACTGGAATGACAGATGTTTCCGGATGGTTTGATAAACAAGCATATGATATAATAAATGATTATGTAAGAGAATTTAACTATCCAAAAACTTTCGGATTTCCTTCAGGTCACACTGCCTTGAACCTTCCTTTAATTTTCGGGCAAAATTTGGAGTTAGTTATTTCTAATAATAAAACTTCGCTAAAATAAAAACCCTCAACCGGGATTACCAATTGAGGGTTTAGAACAAAAAGTTAATTTTATACTAGATTTTAACGCCAGCTTCTTTTAAAAATCGATTGTATTCTTTTTTAAACATTTCAGATTCAGGAGCAAGTTCTATGGCTTTCTCATAATGTGAAACAGCATCAACATAAAGACCATTCACTTTACAGTATTTAGCCAAAACCATATGATATATGGCTGAGTTATCATCGCCATCTTTTTCTATTTCAGTCAAATCCTTTTTCATTGTAGAAACTTCTTCACTAGAAGGAATTAAAGAAAAAGTACACTAGGTTTTTGTTTTCATTTTTTAGCCCCAAAAATTGGATTGATGTTAATACTTTTGTGCTAATTATGGAAAGTGAAAAATATTGCGAAAGCCTCACAAAATATCAAAGATTTCAAACAAGAGAAATTGCTATTGGTAAATTAAAAATTGGGGGTGATAATCCAATCGTTATCCAATCTATGACAACTACCGATACCATGGATACTTTAGGAACTGTGGAACAATCGATAAGGATGATTGACGCTGGCTGTGAATTGGTTAGAATAACGGCCCCTAGTAAAAAAGAAGCAGAAAATCTTCAGAATATTAAAGACGAATTAAATAAAAGAGGTTATTTCACTCCTCTTGTAGCAGACATACACTTCACTCCAAATGCAGCTGAAATTGCTGCTAAAATTGTTGAGAAAGTAAGAGTTAACCCTGGAAATTATGCCGATAAAAAAAAGTTTGAGGAAATTGACTATACCAATAAATCCTATGATCTAGAGCTTAAGAGAATAAAAAAACGATTTTTGCCTTTGGTTCACATTTGCAAAGAACATGGAACTGCCATGCGAATTGGAACTAACCACGGATCTTTATCTGATAGAATTCTAAGCCGATATGGAGATACTCCTTTGGGAATGGTTGAGTCTGCAATGGAGTTTCTTAGAATTTGTGAAGAAGAAGAATATTATAATTTAGTATTAAGCATGAAAGCTTCGAACCCAAAGGTTATGGTTGAAGCTTATCGCCTTTTGGTAAACCACATGCTAAAAGAAAATATGAATTATCCTCTTCATTTGGGAGTAACAGAAGCAGGTGAGGGTGAAGATGGAAGAATTAAATCAGCTGTCGGAATTGGTGCGTTGTTAGAAGACGGATTGGGGGACACTGTTAGGGTTTCTCTTACTGAAGAACCTGAAGCAGAAATTCCAGTTGCTCAAGAATTAGTAAATCGATATAAGACCAGATCGAAACATGAAATAATTCCAGAAATAGAAAAGAATCCCATTCATGTGTTTGATTTTAAAAGAAGAGTTACCCTTGATATAAAAAATATTGGGGGTCATCACCCACCCGTAGTTATTGCCGATCTATCACATAAAAAAAACATTTCGGCAGCTACTTTATTCGCATTTGGAAATCAATATTCTGTCCCAAATGACAAATGGAACATTACAGATCAAGCCACAGACTATATATTTATTGGCGATAAAGAAATAGATTTTGAAATACCTGGAACTTTAAGTGTAATTCAGATGCACAAGACTTGGTTAAACAACCCTAAAAAAGTAAGGCATTATCCTTTTATAAATGCTGAAGATTACGTTCAAAAAATTTCTTGTTCTCCAGATTTGAATTTCGTCTATGCCTGCTTAAGTGATATGAACCAAGATTTAATTGAAAAACTTAAATTGGATAAAACTGCGGTTCTATTAATTGACACCTACAACAAACATGGCCTTGCTGAACAACGCCGATTGTTTATTGACCTTATGAATGCGGACTGTAAAACACCTGTTATTATTGGCCGTGCATATGGAGAGTTAAGTTCTGATCAATTCCAATTATATAGTTCGACAGATCTAGGAGGCCTATTAATTGATGGGCTTGGAGATGGTGTTTTCTTGGCTCCAGAAAAATGTGGTTCCGATCAATTTATCAATCAAACCGCCTTTGGAATCTTACAAGCCACAAGAACACGAATTTCAAAAACGGAATACATATCATGCCCAAGTTGTGGTCGAACTCTTTTTGATTTACAGGAAGTTACTGCTAAAATTAGATTTCGAACGGAGCATTTAAAAGGACTTAAAATAGGCATAATGGGGTGCATAGTAAATGGCCCTGGGGAAATGGCAGATGCCGATTACGGATATGTAGGAACTGGAAAAGGAAAAATTTCTCTATACAAAGAAAAAGAAGTAGTTCAAAAAAATGTGCCCGAAAAAGAAGCTGTTGATCAACTTATCGAATTAATTAAAAAACATGGTGATTGGGCGGAGGTTTAATCCAAATTGTGTCGTAACTACTTAGCTATGAGAGTTGTAATTGTAGGAGCAAGCGGATTAATTGGACAAGAATTACTTGATTTATGTTTAGGCGATAAAACAATTGATGATGTCTACATTTTAGTGCGCAAACCACTCGAAATAAAACACGAAAAACTCACACAAACTTTAGTAAACTATGACTCCCTGGCAGAAAATGTAATTCCGGAAAAAGTGGATGTTTTGTTTAATTGTCTTGGAACAACCATAAAGAATGCGGGAAGTGAAGAAGCCTTTACTAAAGTGGATTTCACATATGTATCTAAAATAGCCACTCTTGCTCATAAAAAAGGAGTGGATAAGCTCATTTCTATAAGTTCTATGGGTGCAGATATTCATTCCAAAACACTTTATTACAGAGTTAAAGGGATGAAAGAAGATTTTCTAATGAATGATTGCGGAATAGATAATGTATTTATTGTTCGACCTTCGTTGCTCCTCGGAAATCGAAAAGAATTTAGATTGGGCGAGGAAATCGGGAAGGTTTTTATGCGTCTTTTTAATCTCTTCTTTTTGGGCTCTTTAAAACAATATAAAGCAATACCAGCTATAACCGTTGCTCAGGCAATGCTTAACCTTACTAAAATAAATGAAAGTGGTAAAAAAATTATTTTAAACGAAGGTCTAAAAACAATTGCCGAGGCAACGATTTAAAATTCAAACCTTCTTCTATAATTTCTTTTCGAATTTTACAAATGAAATTATACCCTCGTTTTCCACTTTTAATAAATAGAAGCCTAGCGCCAATTTCGAAACATTAAGCTCATTATCTTTTATTGGCATTTCTAATTCTTGACCAGATAAGTTTAGAACCCCCATAACTGTAGCTCCAGTATTTGTAGTAAAATATAAAATATCGGAAACCGGATTAGGATAAACCATAAATTTATCATTATCGGATAATTCAGATATAGAAACCGCTTCAGTTATTTGAATATAATTTCTTCGCTTTTCCCCCATTTGACCAAATCTATTTCTTACTAAAAGCTCTACTGAATATGCCCCCCTTGATGTGAATTTAATTTCTGGGTTTTTGGAACCATCATTAGTTCCATTCATGTACGTAAACGTGTTGGGAGAAATAATCCAAGTTCGAGCTTGAGCAGATATGCTAGAAGTATCACTAAGTTTTATAATCGAATTTGCCGAAGCAACATATTTGTCTGCATCAAAACCAACCAGGCTTACGGGCTTGTCTTGAAACTTTATTTCTTGAACTGTGAACCTACCGGCAAAACTAATACCTTTTACGATTAAAACTGGGCCAACAAAGCCAGCCGCTAACCATTTGTATTCAACCATTTTTCGTGGAATTGGGAAAAATGGTAGTGGACCAATTTTAATAGAATCAATTTGATCAATAGTCGTTAAAACTTTAATTACAGATGGATAATTTTTAAATGGTGTTTTTAAACTTCCTTCCCCTTCTACAGTATTTGTTCTTGTTCCTGATTGAATCAAAGAAAATTGCGCCCCTAAAGTTAGGGCAACTTTAAACGAACTAACATCTTTTCTTCCGTATTTTAAAGGAAACTGATATATTTCATCCTCGTCTGAATAGAATTGAGGTACCGGAATGCCATTAAATTTTAATGAACGACCTTGAGCTGTCATTTTCTTTGATGTTGTCTTAAACACATCATAAATATCTCTCAACATTAGTGGTCCCGCACCTAAACTATCTGCCGTTTTAGTCCCGAACCCATCTTTTATCCCAAAAAAGAAAAAGTTGATACTCCCTGCACTTTTATATTCTTCTTTTAATTGTAATTCATATTCCAGACTAGTATAGTCCCAAGATAAGCCTTTGCCCTTAATAGTATGGTCAATTTGTGAATTTGTCTTGCCAAATGAATACAGTATATTAGAACTAACTGTTGGCATTTCTGCTTTCCCTATTTCTACTTGAGAAAACAAACCAAAACTTAAAAAATTGATACAGATTGCTAGCGTTAAAACCTTTTTCATATCTTATATTTGAGTTAACAATATTAGTGATTAAATAACTAGAAATGAGAATACAAAAAGAAGACTGTGCATTCGTCGTAATTGATATTCAAGAAAGGCTTTTCCCACATATTTAGGATAAAGACTTTATGACTCAAAAATGCACTACTCTTATTCAGGGAATGCAAATACTGGGCTTCCGATTATAGTTACAGAGCAGTATGTGAAAGGCTTGGGGCAAACTATTCCCATGCTTCAAGAAGCAATAGACGGTTACAACCCTATTGAAAAAATGACTTTTTCATGTTGTGGTGTAGGAGCTTTTAATTTAAAAATTGAAGAGCATTATAAAGAAAATATAATTATTTGCGGTATTGAATCTCATGTTTGTGTTTTGCAAACGGCCCTTGATCTAGTAGAAGCCGGCACGAACCTATTGTTGTAGTGGATGCCGTTTCTTCAAGAAATCCTTTAGATAAAGAAATAGCGCCAGACCGAATGAGGCAAGAAGGCATTCGGTTAACTACGGTTGAACCCATGTTATTTGGGGTATGTAAATCTTCTGTAAATGACACGTTTAAGAAAACAAGTAAACTAGTAAAATAATTAATCACCTATTAATTTACGGTTCTTAAGAAGGATAAAATTTTATTTTCAACTTTTAGTGAACGCCCAAAACACTATTGAGATTGTATATTCGGGTATAAGTCAGTAATTCTATAAAAAAAGATTGTTTTCTTTTACTTTTTTTCCCTTTGAAAATAGAGAATAAAAGGTAGGGTTTGGTGTACGTTTGCCGCCCCAAATAATTATGAGCGGAAAAAAAAAGAAGTGCTGTAAAAAGTACAAGAAAAAAGGAAAGTCGGCCTGTAAAACTTGTCCAAAAAAGGATAAAAAATAAAATGAACTACGATTTTTACTAAGGGGTTAAAAACCTATAACCTATTTAATAAAGCTTGGTTTAAGGATTAAAAATCGTCGTCACCAAAATCGAATTCTTCAGTCTCTTCCTTTGAGCCCAATTTAAAAATTTGCTTTACTCCTTTCTTTTTTGTTTTAGAACTATCTTTCTCAGTAGAAACTACTGTTGTTGAATCTTCTTCCTCTTCCCATTCTATATCAAAATCTTGGATAATAACAGGGTCCTTTAGAGAAGAGTCTGCATCAAATAACCCAAACTCTTCTTTCAAAGCAGATTTAAATTCATTTTTTTCCGCACTCCTTTTATTCTTTTTATAGGCTTTACGACGTTCTTTATCCATTTCAATTCTTGGATTATCAGAAGGGCCAAACATGTGAATAAAGACTCTTATCCCCTCCGATTCCAAATCACTTATCGATTCGTTGTTTTCAATTTTGCTTTTGTCCTTAACTAGTAAGTCACTAATATCGAAATCAATTCGATAATCCATAACGCCATTAAAATCGATATTACCTTCAATATTTAAAGTTAAAAGTGTAGTCCCAATTATCATTCGCGGCAAAATCACTTTCTTATCTTGAATGATAATTTCATTTTCCAGGATATCAAAACGAATCTGCATAAGACTTTTTTCCAACTCATCAGCTCTAAATACTCCACGTAATAAAATGTTACTTCTAAAATAATCAGAAATTGCTTTTAAGCTTTTGTATTCAATTAATTTCCCGTTTACAATTTTTACTTTGGCTTTTGAATCAACTGATTCTAAATATATTTCAAAGTTCTCGCTAAGTTCGCTATTTAAAACCAAGCTAATATCTGCCGTACCCTCAATTATTTTTTCCGTAATTTCATTTTGTCTAAAATTGTAAAACGAGTAAAACATTTTTTGAACATTCGTATTTCTGTTGTTACTAATCAGTTTCATTTTAAATGTATTATCGTATTGCTTGTTCAGTATTAGTTTTCCCTCAAATTCTCCATCCATAGAATTAAATGTAACCGGATTCATTACTACACGGCCGTTTGAAAGTAATAATTTAGCATTCAAATCGGATGCTTTGAACCTATCCCATACAAAATCTCCGAAATGAACATTTAGCTGCAATTCGGAAAAAGGAAAACGAAAACCATTCTGCTCTTGGCTTTTTTCGTCCTTACTTTTTTTTGTTAAAAACTCCAACGCATCCAATCTATCTGAGCTTAATGAAGCCATTATCCGCAGTGGTTGTGACCGGAGAGAATCTCGAACAAAAATCCAATGCAGCACGTTTTGAATTTCCCCGTTAAGCTCTATTTCAGAAGATTGAACCCAGCCTTTTACGCCAATTATTTGCGCTATTTTGTTGTGCAACTTAATTTCCCCATTCAAATTTTGGACGTTCACACTATTTTCAAATCGAATATTTACATCTGAAAATTGAATATTTCCCTTTAAATTAGAACCTTTTAAGTTTACGTTTTCTTTCATCAATCTTGAAAGTATGAGTTTAACGTCCACATCAAAATCCAATAAACCTTTCGTCACATCTACATTATTAATATTAGAAAACTCTACTATTTCTCTTAAATCAGAACTACCTGAAAGCTTTGTGCTAAAAACTAACTTATCAAAATCTTCGAGCTTTAACTCACCAACCATTTTTCCGGATGGAAATGAACCTGATAATTTCTCAAATAGAAGCTTGGAAGTTTTAGCGTTTCTGTTTTTGCCGTTCGTATAATATCCTTCTAATGAAATATTTTCAATTATTCCTTTGCTTTCTTTTTCTTTTAAGGTTCCATCTTTTAATGAAAAATTAGTTCGAACGCTTGGAGCTGCAGATTTGTCATAATTTCCCTTAATTTTAACTTGAACTTCTATATCTCCTGAACTTTCATATCTATTTTTATAATCAGAATATTTTTTTGGAACTAAAGAATTTAGTTGTTCCAGTCTTATTTTTTTACTTCCAATATCAAACACGTAAGAAGGTCCGTCTATTTTTCCCGAAGCAACCAATGTAAAGGCATTATTGAAACGAATTTCACCTTGTAAAAAGTTGATGACATTGGTTTCATTATTAATTTGTAACCCTGTATTTATTTCCAGATTTCTCTTGCTGAGGTATTGTATGCCGTCAACTTCTACAGAAGTGGAATGGAAATCTCCTTTAACTAAAAGTTTTAATTTCTTGGAATTAAAGTCACCCGTTACAATCGCACCTTTTGCAACAGTCCTAACTCCAACTTTTTTAGATTTATCGATATAGGAGTATGTGATTCTATTAAGTTCTAAATGGCTAAGTTTGAATTGAAACTCAGAAGTTTCAAAATCTGTTGTATCCAATTTCCAAAAAATAAAATTCTGTACTCCCTTTTTGTTTACTTCAAAAATACCAAAGCCATCACTAATTTCTACTCGTTTCAATTGGTAGTTCCCTGCCAACATATCAAGCATATCAAACTGAAGTGAAAGTTCTTTTACAAAAATTAGAGTGTCGGGTGTTTTTTGATAATCTTTTGGTTCCATGATGGCTACACCCCTAAAAACCAAACTGAAATATGGTATTTCGTCAAAAGTGCTGACCTCAATAGATCCTACCCTAACTTCACTTTTTAGGTTTTCATTTATAGCTTTGGCAACTAATTTTTGAACTATAGTACCGTATTGTGTGGAAATATAAATTCCCACTCCAGCAAATACGAGAGCAATAATTAAAATAAATAGAAATAGATACTTTACTATTTTCACAAAATCAAAAGTATTTTCAGAAACAGTAAGAAAAGAAATAAGATCAATAAACTTCTTAAACTAGAGTAGTTAGTTTAAAAAACTTAGCCTATCATTTTTAGCATTCCTACTTCTCTCTCCGTTAATTCTCTCCATTTCCCACGTGGAACGGTCTTCTTTGTAAGTCCACCGAATGAAACCCTGTCTAATTTAGATACAACATAACCTAACTCTTCCATCATTCTTCGAATAACACGATTTTTACCACTGTGCAAGCTAATCCCAATTTCGTTTTTAAGAGTTCCATCACCTACGTAAGATGCCGCATCCGCCATAGCTAAACCATCTTCAAGTTTTACTCCCTTGGTCAATTTTATCATATCCGTTTTAGTCACAGGTTTTGTGAGTGTAACTTGATATACCTTTTGAACTTTGAATTTTGGATGCGATAATTTTTTTGCTAAGTCTCCATCATTTGTTAGAAGCAATAAACCAGTAGTCATCCTGTCTAATCTACCAACAGGATATATTCTTTCCTTTACCGTATTTGCCAAAATATCCATTACCGTTTGACGTCCTTGAGGATCATCAGAAGTTGTTATAATGTTTTTAGGTTTATTCATAAGTAAATAAACAAACTTCTGAAATTTCAACTTTTCACCACCATAAGTAACGACATCGGTTGGCTTTATTTTAACTCCCATTTGAGTTATAACTTCACCATTTACCGTTACCATACCCTGCGCAATAAGCTTATCCGCTTCTCGCCGTGAACAAATCCCACTTGATGCAATGTATTTATTAAGCCTAGTTTCATCCGTTACTTCTCTTGTTTCAGGTCGAGAAGCACCTTCTGGTTTTATGTTTTTACTGTCAAAAGGTTTGTCTGTTTTATTTTTTGAAAAAGCCGAATCTTTTCTTTTAAATTTAGGTTTATCCGCACTTTCTTCCTTTTCTTTTTTAAAGTCTTTTCGTTTCGAAAACTTACTAAACGGCTCTTCATTAACAATATACCTTCTGTTTTCAGGGATTCTTTCGCTTCTAGACTCACCAGGAGCTTTTCCTGAATTTTCTTCAGAACGTTCTTCTCTATTAGGAGACTTCCTTCGATCAGTTTTACCTGATTTTCTGTTGGAAATGGAACCACTTTTGCCTCTTTCTATTGCCATAATATCTAATTAATAGGAAATTTCAAGCTTTTTAACACGAATTTTGAAACCACCATACAAAATGCAAAGGTAAGCCGACCAATAATACTAAACACTATGTATATTTTCGCAGACTTAAAAAAATAAATGAATGAATAAAAAAACTGTCCTTCTTATAAATCTGGGAACTCCCGACAACCCTACAACTGGAGCCGTAAAAAAGTATTTGACGGAATTTTTAAACGATCCGAGGGTTATAGACATTCCTTGGTTGTTTCGCAAAATGTTGGTGAATCTTATTATAGTTCCGTTTCGTGCTCCAAAATCGGCTAAAATTTATAAGCAACTTTGGACAAAAGAAGGTTCGCCATTAGTAATTCATGGTAAAAACTTACGAGATAAACTTCAGGTTGAGCTTGGAAGTGATTATCAAGTTGAAATCGCCATGCGATACCAAAACCCTCATTTGAAAAATGTGCTTGAAAAAATCAGAAAATCGGTTCCTAAAGAAATTATAGTTCTCCCACTTTACCCTCACTATGCCAGTTCTTCAACTGGGAGTACAATAGAGTTTTTATTCAAAATAATGAGCAAATGGTACATAATTCCCCAAGTAAAAGTATTAGGTCAGTTTTACAATAACCCTGGATTTATTGATAGTATTGCCGAACAAGCTAAAGAGTTTAACTTAAAAAACTACGACCACTTTGTCTTTAGTTTTCATGGATTACCAACTCGACAAGTAGATAAAGTTTACGATAAAGGAATTTGCGCCGACCATAATTGCGAATACGAAGTTACAACAGACAACTTTTATTGCTATAAAGCAACGTGTTATGAAACAGCAAGATTGATTATTTCTAAAGTTAATCTGGATTCTGAAAAGTGTACAGTTTCTTTCCAATCTCGCTTGGATAAAAACTGGTTAGAGCCGTTTTCTGATAAAGTAATAGCCGAGCTACCTAAAAAGGGGGTGAAAAATGTTTTGGTATTTAGTCCTGCATTTGTTTGTGACTGTCTGGAAACCACAATAGAAATTGGCGTAGAGTACAAAGAAATTTTCCAAGAAAACGGCGGAGAAAAACTTGACTTTGTAAAAAGCCTTAATAGTGAACCAACATGGGTAAACACAGTTAAAGATTTGGTGTTAAATGCCTAGACAAAAACTAGGTTTTACATGGGCGGCTGATTTTAACATACTGAATACTAGAGAATATAAATCAGTATTTTATTTAAACTCCAACAATAATTCTGGCGTTAACCTTTTGGCCTTGGGAGAATTGAGCCGATTAGAAAGTCCCACGTTTGATTCTTTAGATGTATTTCAAAAGCAAAAAAAAGATTGGCTTTTTGGTTATTTTGCCTATGATGCTAAAAACCAGCTCGAAAATTTAAAATCTGACAACAAGTCCACTCACGAAGTAAAGGACATTGATTTTGTTGTACCAGAAATAGTTATTGAGTGGTTTGGGAGCAAAGGACAAGTTCATTTTTACTCAGATGTGACATTAAAAGAAGATATTAAGGAATTGCTTATTGACCTCACTAGGTCAAACTCAGAAACCAAAGAAACAACTCCAGTCAGTTTTGAGTCAAGAGTTTCAAAAGAAGGTTATCTGAAAAAAGTAAATGAGCTTAAAGCAGAAATTCAATACGGAAACATTTATGAAATAAACTTTTGCCAAGAGTTTTTTGCAAAACAAGAAATAGATCCTTACCTCATTTATAAAAAGCTAAATGAAATTTCCCCAACACCTTATTCCTGTTTTGGTCGCTTAAAAAACTTCTATTTAATGTGTGCCAGTCCAGAGCAATATCTGCAAAAAACAGGAAATAGAATAATTTCAAAACCCATAAAAGGAACTATTAAAAGAAGTTCCGAATTCCAAGAAGACGAATTATTAAAAGCCAAACTTTTTAATTCAGAAAAAGACAAGTCAGAAAATGTAATGATTGTGGACTTAGTAAGAAATGACCTTTCTAAATGTGCCGAAAAAGGAAGTGTAAAAGTCGATGAATTATTTGGGGTTTATTCTTTCCCGCAAGTTCATCAGATGATTTCAACTGTTTCAGCAAGATTAAAAGATGGCGTTTCTGGAGTTAGTGCTATTAAAAGCTCATTTCCCATGGGCTCAATGACGGGTGCTCCAAAAATTAAAGCAATGGAACTAATTGAAAAGGAAGAAGTTTTCAAACGAGGTTTATATTCCGGTTCCGTTGGTTATTTTAATCCAGAAGGTGATTTTAATTTTAATGTTGTAATTCGAAGTTTGTTTTATTCTCCAGAATTAACTCAGCTCAGTTTTGCAATAGGCGGTGCTATTACAGATGGCTCAAATGCCCTGGATGAATACGAAGAATCGTTATTGAAAGCAAAGGCGATATTTGAGGTCTTTAACTAATAAAAACCTCTTGCTTGGCTTCTAAGTTAAATCTAGACTTTTATCCTAATCGTTTCTTTGATGAAATTTTAATCCGAGCAATAGTTCATGAGAACCAGAACTTACCCTGCCAATTTCTGTGGTAATTATATCATAAGAATAACTAAGCGTAAAGTTTTCTGCCACCTGCACACCAGCAAAAACCGTTGGGCCACTTTCCGTTCGATAAGTTCCTCCTAAAAAGAGCATCTCATTATAAATTACTCTAAGACCACCATCAATTTGTGGATCAAGTGGTGGAATGTACTTTAATTGTACCATTGGTTCAATTCCCCAATTATCGCCAATATTAAAGGTATATCCAGCATTAAAATAGTAGTGATTTTGTAGTTTATTCAACGAATTAGTATGATTATCTAAAAATTTCATTTCAGTACCAATAAGTTGAGGAATAGAAACACTTACATACCAGTTATCGTGGTACAAATAAATCCCAAAGGCAGCATCTGGTGTATAAGCCGATGTTAAGGTATTACCCAAGGCAACATCATTATTATCTGCCAATTCCATATCTGAGCCATCTACAGAAAACTGCATCAATCCACCAGAAAGTCCGAAAGACAATTTAATTTCATCCGAAACTTTAAAATTATAAGCATAAGATATTTTGAATCCAGTTCTTCGTGTGGGCCCTGTTACATCGGAGTAAACATAACCTCCTATACCCATGTTGTTTCTCTCATTTAAAGGACCCTGCATGCTTAATACAAAAGTCCGTGGTGCATCATCTATTCCAACCCATTGATAGCGGTAACTAGACTTTACATCAAAGTAATGACTAGTTCCGCCAACCGCTGGGTTTATGACATACTTGTTCATGAAAAATTGCGAAAACTGTCCTAATTGTTGAGCACTCAAAGTACCCGATACAAGAGCAATTATTGCTATTAATGTAATCTTCTTCATTGTGCTATTTTTTATCTAATTATAGTTATTGCTCCAGAAAGTGTTTGAGTACTTCCCCCATCATTCAAGTCAATAATGTAATAATAAGTTCCTAAAGGCATATCCTTGCCTTTATATGTTCCATCCCAAGCATCATATGGTTGAGACTCATATAATAACTGTCCCCATCGATTAAAGATTTGGACTTTGGCATTTGGATAATCTTGTAAAATTCCGATTTCCCACTTGTCGTTAACGCCATCGCCATTAGGAGAGAAAGCATCATTAATTTTAATTTTATCATCAACAATTACTTCAACCGTATCTTTCACTAAACAACCACCTTCAATTCCACTTGAAGCAATATATGTAATTGTTTCTTCTGGTGTTGCAACGGGATTCATTGTATTAGCGTTATCTAAACTAATATTAGGTGTCCATACAACATTTCTACCTGTTGGAGCCGTTGGCTTACCACCCAATGTAGTTCGTTGACCCTTTACAATGGTTCTGTTTTTCCCAGCCGACAATAGGTAAACATCATCAATTACAATTGTCACTGTATCGTACTGCACACATACTTCTTGACGAACTTCAACCACATATTTAGTTGTTCCTTTTGGAGGAGTAAGTGAAATAGAATCTCGTTGGCCCATATTTACACCATTACCATCATACCAAGTTGTCACATAGAATCCAGAACTAGTAACGTTAGCATAAAGTGGTACTAGTTGAGAGCCACAATAAGCAGAATCACCACTTGCAGTTACACCATAATCGACTCTCACCCCAACTTTCGTCGTCATAGAATCGGTACAGCCCAATTCATTAGTAGCAACTACGCTATAGGTGCCTGGCAGAATATTTAAAGCATTTGCAAGATTACTTGCAAACGAATCCACTCCGTTCCATTGATAAGTTATTTTACCAGGATCGTTAATAAGGGTTATTATTTTACCATCATTTGTATTACTACAGGTTGCATCTGTAACAGAACGTGCTACTATTTTCAGAGCACTTGGCGCTTTTATAGTAAAGGTATTCAGTGATTTACATTTGAACGTGTCCGTAACTTCTATTGTATGACTTCCGGCACAAAGTCCATTTACTGAACTAGTAGTATCTGTACTCGGCATCCAACGATATGTTACCAAAGAACTAGATGCCGTAATGGAAATTTCACCATCACATAAGCCAGAACAAGAAGCGTTTCTTAAAGAATCTAGTTTTATAGAAACTCCACCAATGTTATTTATCGTTACCGCAGCAGTATCTATACATCCTAAACTGTCGGTAACTGCAAGATGGTATAGCCCTGCGTCAACATTAATAAGTCTATCTCCTCTTTGAGCGGGAACAATTGCAAATTGCAATTCGTCCAACCAAGAATAATCATACCCATTAGATTTTGGTGTTCCACCATTTATAGTTGAAACTATCATTCCTGTATTAATTCCACATTGAGGTAACACTTTGGTGAAATTAAATTGGATAGCATCGGGAGCGGTAATATCAAAACTTTGCACTGCAACACAACCTACTTTGTCTTTTACCTCAACAAAATAAGTGTCAGCACAAAGCCCAAATACAGTGTCTTTTCTTATTCCAAGTGTAGGCCAATTGTAGGTGTATGGAGAAACTGTTCCTGTTCCTTTAACCGTAATTTCTCCATTACAAGAATTAGCACAAGTGGCGTTTTTCTTTGTTGAAGATAAACTCGGTGCTGTAGAATTACTCAAACCGATCTTAAAGACTTCTGAATAATTCTTTGAATCAGTTACTGTAAGAAATGCAATTCCAGCACATCGTTTAGTTGTGCTATCTGCTACATCCCCGTTATCCCATTTATAAGAATATGGAGATGTACCTCCAGCAACTGTTACAGAAACTTTTCCATCACAAACATTACAATTAGGATTCACCATTTTCTTTCCAGTAATAATCAATTTTTGTGGTTGAGTGATAAGAATAGAATCAATAAACTGACAGCCTTGTGCATTGGTAATAGTCACATAATTAATACCAGCACATAATGCTTTAGTTGTATCTCCAACTTCAGAACTTGTCCATTGGAAATTATAACCTGTACTTCCACCTGGAATAGTTATGTAAGCTTTGCCATCACATTTACCAAAGGCACTTGCGTTATTGACAAGAATAATAGTTTGCTGCGGAGCAGGAGGCCCTTTGATTGTATCTGTTGCAACGGAAATACACTTATTAGAATCAGTAACCTCAACGGTATAAATTCCGGCACATTGATTGTTAAGATCTTCGGATATGATTCCACCTGGATTCCATTTGTAACTATACGGTCCCGAGGTTCCTGAAGCTGTAATAAATATACCTCCATCGCAAGAATTGTTACAAACCTCATCAACAACTCTATCAATTAAAATTGTAGGGCCATTTGGATTGACAATAGCGAAAGGAAGAACAACCGAACATAAAGAAGTGTCCTCAACTGTAACAAAATAAGCGCCTGCTCCTATACCTGTGAGCACAGGTGTAGTCGTTGTAGAGCCGCTTGACCATTTGTATTTATATGGCGTTATTCCACCAACTGCAGACACAGTGGCCATACCATTGGATACGCCACAGTCAGACATAGTTACATTTACATTTGCAAGAATCTTTGTAGGTTCTTTAATATTCGCAGAATCTGTCGCAATACAGCCTTTCGAGTCTCTCACTTCAACCAAATATACACCAGCACATTTGCTCGTTATACTTGGGCCAGAAGCACCTAAACTCGGCCATGTATAAGAATAAGGGAAAGCTCCAGCGCTAGCGGTTGCTGTCGCAGAACCATCACAAACTCCATTACAAGAAGCATCCATAACTACCATTGTAATGTTCGGAGCATTGGAACTATTTAAACCAATATTAAACACTTGAGAAAGAGAACCTCTGTCAGAAACAGTAACTCTAATTACACCAGCACAACGATTTAGTGTACTATCAGCAGAATCACCATTATCCCACTTGTAGGTATAAGGTGCAGTTCCACCACTCACGGCAATTTTAATTTTTCCATCACACAATCCACAAGCAGGCTGAGTAGTATCAACTTTTGTTAAGATTAAAACATTAGGCTCGAGAATTAAAACTGAATCAACTCCTGAACAACCTTTAGAGTCCGTGACTGTTACCTTATTCATGCCTTTACACAAATTGTTCGCTACACTAGCAGTCCCACCACTTGTCCATGTAAACTTGTAAACTGGTGTTCCGCCCGAAACAATAACACTTGCAGCCCCGTCACAAGCGGAAGAAGTAGATACATCTGAGAGTTTTGTTACATTTATTGTAAGTGCAGAAGCTGCTCCTACAGTATCTTGAAGTATTGAAGAACAACCTAAAGAATCAGTAATTTTAACCGAATAAACCCCAGCACAGGCAGAATCTAAATCAGTTGTGGATTTACTACCTGGAGACCATAAGTAACTCAATGTTCCTGTTCCACCAGTTGCGGTTATAAAGATACCTCCATCACATATTCCAAAACACGTTACAGCTCTTGTACTATCTAATTTTATAATTGGAGCATTTTTATCTGATAGTGTAACTTGAAGCGTAGAAGTACAATTGTTCTTATCCGTCACTCGATAATTGTAAATTCCAGAAGATACGTTTTTGGCTGTATCACCTGTTTGAGGTGGAACTAATGCATTCATGGAGGCATCAAGCCATTGGATAGAATATGGTCCAGTACCACCAGATACAAGAGCAATAATTTTCCCATCTGCTGCTCCACAATTAGGACTTATCGTATCAGAAGTTGTGAGTAAAGGCGTTGGATCAATTAATGTAATTGTATCATATGAATCACATCCAAAATTATTGGTCGCTGATATTGTATATACTCCTGCGGATAAGTTACTCGCTGTATCAGCTGTACCTCCTGAAGGAGACCATAACCAAGTGGTAATAGGCTGCCCCGATATTACAAATGCAAATACTTTACCATCATTTCCACCATTACAAGAAATACTTTGACCTAGCCCTGTGCCAATAACAGATGATTTGGTCTCAGACAATGGAATTCTAAATGTATCGACGATTGAGCCATCGCTAACTGTTACAGATAGAACTCCTGCACATCTGTTTATGGTTTCGTCGGTTATATCACCGTTATCCCATAAATAGGTATAAGTTCCGGAACCGCCACTGACAAAAATCTTCATTCTTCCGTCACAAGGCACTTTTTGACAAGTAGCTTCCTTCATTTGAACGGAGTCAAGAACAAGATTCAAGGGCTCAGTAATAATAATTGAATCAATCCCTTTACAACCATTAGAATCAGTCACGGTAACATAATGTTTACCTGCACAAAGACTATTTGCAGTATCCGAAATTGAACCTGAAGACCATCTAAATGAATAAATGGGCTTTCCACCTGAAGGAGTAACTTTTGCTATTCCATCACAAGCTCCTTTTGCTGAAGCATGATTTATAACAAATACATTTGGAACAACTAAAGTAGATGCTTCAATGGTATCTGAGTAAATTGTAATGCAGTTTTTAGAATCGGTGACTCTTAAATCATAGGACCCAGGACAAGCAGAAACTAAATCTTGACTGCTTGAAGATCCTGGAAGCCAGTTGTATGTATAACTTGGTGTTCCTCCTGTTGCAGAAACAAATATTCCACCATCACAATTTCCTACGCAAGTTTCGTGTTTTATACTATCAAAAGTAATAACCGGCCCATTAATATTATTTATAGGGAACGGAAATGTTTGGCTACATCCTTTACCATCTGTAACTAATACATTTTGTGCGCCAGCGGAATATCCTGAATCGGTATTTGACGTTTTAATTCCACCAACCGGCCATGTATAACCATAAGGTAATTTACCACCAGAAACTGTTATTGTAGTTTTAGCATCAGATTGACCACAATTCGCATCTGTAGAAACAAATGAAGAAGACATTCCGGTTGGTTCAAGAACTACAACCGTATCTACTTTAGAACATCCTCCACTTTCAGAAACTGTAACAAAATAAATTCCGGCGCCTAAACCACTTTTAATCGAAAATGTATCATTTACACTTGTACTCCATACATATTTAAAAGGTGAAGCTCCTCCAGTTATACCAGTCACTCTTGCAGCACCATCAGTTCCACTATTACATGTTACACTGTCTTGTGTTGAAGTAATAACCATGTTGGAGGGATTTAGAATTATAGCGCTGTCTTTAACAGTACATCCTTTAGCATCAGTAACGGTAACCTTATAATTTCCCGCACATAGATTTGAAACAGTAGTTAAGGTATCATTCGCACTAGTTGACCATTTGTACCTAAAAGGAGAAGTTCCTGTACTTGTAATTGGGGTCGCAGTTGCAACTCCAGTACATCCGGTAGAATTACATGCCATTGGTGTGGTACTCATTGTAACTTCAAGAGTATCTATAATATCTACAGTGAAATTTCTTACTCTAATACAACTATTCGTATCTGTAACTGTAATAGAATATAATCCTGCACAAAGATTTTTAACATCCTCGGTTGTATCACTATTAGACCAATTATAAGTTAAAGGAGGATCATTTGAAATTATTCTAACATTTATTGCGCCATTGCATACGCCATCGCAAAAAACATCTGTTATAGAATCCAATAAAATAATTGGTGCACCACGATTTCCAATATTCACATTTCTAGAAGCTGAACAGCCCTTTGAATCTGTTACAGTAACCGTGTAAAGCCCTGGCCAAAGGCCATTAATCGTAAGACCAGTTCCTATTACAGTTCCCGCGGAATCCCAGGCATAGGTATATGTCGGCGTACCACCACGAATAAAGAATATTCGACCCCTTCCATTATTCGTTCCACAGACTGCAGCGCCTCCAAAAGCTAGAAAAGTAATTGCCTGAGGTTCAACCAAAGATTTAGAAGCGCTTGCTTTACAACCTTTACCATCAGTCACTGTAACAGAGTACAAAACATTCCCTGAAAGTCCAGTTGCAATACTATCTGAACTGCCAGTAGAAACAGTTGAACTACTTGATGCTGTCCAAGAATAAGAATACAAAGGATTTCCGCCAGTAGGAGTCAAAGTAAGACTTCCATTGATACCTGCATTACAAGTTAAACTTGTACTATCTGTAAATGATGCGGTCATTGGAGTTGGATCAGATATAGTCAAACTGTCTTTTGCAATACATCCATTTCTGTCATTTACTGTAACAATATATTTTGTATTTCCTTTAACATTATTAGCCAAACTATCTTTATCTCCATTTGACCATAAATAAGTATATGGTTTTAAACCTCCTATAGCAGTAACTCTTATTGTTCCATTTGTATCACCGGAACACACTGGCAATGTACTGTCTGTAAAAGAAATTTGAACAGCGTTTGGATTATTTAATGTGATTTTTGCAGTATCAAGACAACCACTTGAATCTCTAATATAGGCTTCTATTTGAACTCCTCCAGGCAAATTATTTCTAATGCTATCAGAAGAACCCAAAGTACCCATATTCCAAGTGAAAACATAAGGAGATATTCCTCCATTTGGCGTAACAGTTACACTACCAGAAGAGTCTCCGATACAAAGCGGATCCTTAATATTTGAAAAGGTTGGACTCATATTTCCTGGAGCTGATAAGTTTCTTGAAATAGTATCAGAAGGACATCCATTTTTGTCAGTAATTACAACTTTAATCATTCCAGGTGGAATGTTGATACGAATGCTATCACTCGAGCCATTTATTCCTCCACCTATCCAATTATAGGTAAATCCTGGGGTACCTCCTGTTGGAGTTAAAGTGACAGAGCCTAATGTTCCTCCACTACCACAGCCTGGGTTATTTATAACTGTAAAACTTCCTTTTAACGTATCTGGAGCTAAAATTGTGTCCGTAAACAATTTAGTACATCCACCTTTGTCTATAACAGTAACCGTAAAAGGTCCAGCTGGAATACCGTTACTAACAGAATCTGTGCTTGTTCCGGTTCCAGAACTCCAATTATAGGTATATGGTGTTGTGCCCCCTGAAGCAACAATTCGTCCAACTCCATTTGTAGAATTAAAACAAAGAACACTTGTAGCGAAGGTAGTTCCAGTTATGGCGCTTGCCGGTTGTGAAACCTTGTATGATTTAGTGTTTTTACATCCTTTCGAATCCGTAATGTCTAAATTAAATGTACCAGCCCAAATATTTTGACGCATGCTATCTGCACCAGTAACTGCTATTCCAATACCATTCCAGTTGTAAGTATACCCTCCGGTTCCACCCGATACTATAGCCCTAACCTGTCCTGAGCTATCACCAGCACATAATACATTGTTTAAAATATTTACGTTTATCAGTATTGAATCCGGTTGAGTAAGATTAACAACTGCGCTAGCCTTACAACCTAAAGAATCAGTAATTTCAACTTTTACAGATCCGGTATCAGCGTTTATCCAAATACTATCTGAACTTCCAATTTTACCACGATTTACCGTCCATAAATAAGTAAGGGTACCGGTTCCGCCAACAGGAGTCGCCGTAACAGTTCCATTTGTATCTCCATAACAGGTAGGCTCGGTAATTACTGTAAAAGAAACACTCATACTTCCAGGAGAAACCAAAGTGTCTGAAAAGGTTTTAGTACATCCTTTAGCATCTGTTACAAGAACAGAAAATGAACCAGCTGTCATATTTATTCTTGTTGAATCAGTAGAACCTCCAGGAGAAGTTCCGCTCGCCGTCCAAGCGTATGTATATGAGCCTACTCCACCTGAAACTGAAATTTTTATAGATCCATCATTTCCGCTTCCCGTACAGGTTGGATTTACTTTGGAAACAAAAATTCCAGAAATAATAGTCGCCGGTTCTGTTAATGTAAGGCTGTCTTTAGTTGTACATCCACCGGTGGCAGTTATTGTAACAATTACTTTACCAACTGATAATACCCCAGAAATAGAATCCGTTGAAGTACCGCTTCCTGCACTCCAGTTGTAGGTATATGGTGATGTTCCACCTGAAGGGGTAACTGATACTCTTCCGTCGTTCCCACCTTTACATTTTATAGAATCTAAAATTACCATTGATGAAGTCATACCAAAGGCAGGTTCACTGACTGTTTGAGTCAATGTATCTTTACATCCCTTGCTATCTGATATGGTAACGGATACACTTGGAGCACTTAATCCGTTTACAGAACTCGGTGGCGTTCCGGGTGTTCCTTGGCTCCATATATAAGTATAACCAGCGGTTCCTCCACTGGCTACAACGTTAGCCTCTCCGTCGCTTCCACCTTTGCAACTCACCGCTTTTGTAACGGTCAAAGTTCCGCCTACACCAGTTAATGGTTCACCTACAGTTTGGGTTAAGGTATCTTTACATCCACGTCTGTCTGTAATAGTAACCGATACACTTGGAGCACTTAATCCAGTAACCGAAGTTGGTGGGGTTCCTGGAGTTCCTTGACTCCATACATAGGTATAATTTGGTGTTCCACCCGTTGCTACAACACTTGCTTCTCCATCATTTCCACCTTTACAACTAACTATTTTTGTAACGGTTAAGGTTCCGCCCACACCAGTTGCTGGCTCACCTACAGTTTGGGTTAAGGTATCTTTACATCCCTTGCTATCTGATATGGTAACCGATACGCTTGGAGCACTTAATCCAGTTACAGAACTCGGTGGTGTGCCTGGAGTTCCTTGACTCCACAAATAAGTGTAATTTGGTGTTCCACCTGTTGGAACAACACTTGCTTCACCATCATTTCCACCTTTACAGGTCACTGTTTTTGTAACGGTTAAGGTTCCGCCCACACCAGTTAATGGCTCGCTAATTATAAACGTTGTATCTTTTTCGCACCCTTTACTGTCTTCTACAATTACTTTATAGCTTCCAGCTATAAGGCTATTTGCTATTGCAGAAATACTAGAAGTTCCTGTCCATGTATACTTTAGATAAGGAGGGGTTCCACCTGCAGTAACCACTGTAATAGATCCATCATTTCCATTTTTACAACTAACAGCTGTAACAACACTAGACCCAAAGGTCATTGCTACGGGATCTGTTAATTGAACTGAAACAGTATCAAAACATCCTTTCGTGTCTGTTACAGTAACTGTATATTTAATTCCTCCCTTCAGGTTTATTGCAATACTATCTGAAGATGTTAAAACTCCTATAGGCCATTTAAAAGTGAACCCAGGAGTTCCTCCTCTTACCTGAACTGAAACAGATCCATTGGTATCTGCATTGCAGTCAAGATTTTTAATCGTTGTAGACGCCAAAACCAGCCCTAATAGAGGCTCTGTTATAGTTACAGTGGCTGTGTCTTTACAACCTGCAAGATTAGTTGCCACTACATTATACGTTCCGGCTGTTAAAGTTTTCGCGGAATCCGCAGTTTGAACTGGACTTGTATTCCAAGAATATGAGAGACCTGGCTCGCAATATTGGAATTTAATATTCGGCCTAGTTTTTACAATAAAGGTCGCTGTATCCGAAACACAAGCATTACTTGTATCTGATGTAAAATAGGCAACAGAGTTAAAACTTGTGGTTGAATGCTTCATTTGAGCGTTGAAAGTTGCGGATCTACTAAAACAAACGGTAACGACCACATTAGAATTTCCATCCCATTCAAACTCTTGTGTAAAAGTAACCTTTGGTGATCCTGAAGTCAAATCTGCTACAGAAAAAGTATGAGTATTTGCAGAGTAAACCTGAAAACCGCTATTAACAAAACCACTATCTAAATTCGTGGAATCTGTACACCCTATGCTTAAGGCATATTCTTTAAAAACAGTTTGAAAAGTACTTTGATAATCAAAGTTTATGGCACTTATTCTGCCTTTACTAAATCCCGCTGTTTTTAATTCAGAGGCAAGATAAAGGTATTGTTGTTTCGCACCGGTTGATGTTCCAAAAGGTGTTGGAAATCCAGTAAAACTATTGAATGCAATACCCGTTCCAATAGTTGCTGCCGATGTAGTAGCACATTTTGTGGCTAATGTTCCATAAACTCCACATTCTATTGTTTTAGCTGAGGATTTTGCAGAACCATCGCTTCCACCTTTACAACTCACCATGACAGAGTCAATCATATCCACTTGTACTACAGGAGGTTGACTAATAAAGAATGAGTAAACCGTATCACAATTTCTATCATCGGATATGGTGACCAGATGTGTTCCAGCGCATAGATTTTTTGGGTTTGTAGTAGTATCGGCACTACCAGACCATTTATAACCATAGCCGTTTACGCCAGGCGTGCTAGTATTACCACCTGTAACCGATGTTATTTTAATTTCACCTGTACAACCACCATCACATCCAATGTTAATAGGGCTTGCCGCTGCAATAGAAACGGGAAGAGTTTGAGCCAAGTTAAAACCTGTAGATTTAATTGAGTCGAAATCGAAGGAATCGATAACCCAAACAGTATATGAAATATTTGCAGGAATATTAATGAGGTTTTTTGTATTGGCAGATATTCGAACTCCCGAACTATCCCATTTGTAATTGAACGGACCAATGCCACCCACATGGTTTGCAGTTAGATTTCCATCATTAGATTTAAAACAAGTTTCTTTCACACCAGAGATGGATACGTTTGCAAGTTTTTCGGCCAGTTTAATCGTAGTGGTCATTGAAGCAGATCCGCTTACGGGACAGTTATTATCTTTTGCGAAAAAAGAAACGTTATAAGAAGCAAGAGACGTTATCGGAATAGTCCAGCACACCTTTCTACTTGCTGCGTTAACTCCAATAGTAGATTGAGTCACGGTTCCTGGTAAAATTGTTGATGCGTTAGAAGTAATCGTTACTGTATCGCCAGAATTAGCATCCGAAAAAGGAACTTCCCAGCAAACCATTTTTCCAATTTTACTTTGGACTGTTGTTGAGTCCACTTTTCCGCCACCGGTTATGTTAGTTACCCCACCAGAGACGATTACAGGTACACTGTTCCCTGAGCACGCATCAAAATAAATTTGAAAATCCCTGTATATCGTGGAATGTGCAGTTGTCGTTCCTTTTTTATACTCATCAATGGCAACCACCACCACGTAAGTACCTGTGACATTGGGAGCTGTAAATGTTAAATCACCCGTTTTTGCATTTATTGAATTCTTATTAACGCCGGCAATAGGTTTCTCACCATCGAAACCAAATCGATACTGCACTGATGTAGGCGCTCCACCAGTACCTAGTTTACGTGCGTCTGTAAGATAAAAGTCAAGACTATCTCCATCAGGATCAGAAGCCCCGAAGCTCAAACTTACATTTTGTCCAATACATGCGTAAGGCATTGGGTCAGAGCTAAATACAGCAGAACTATTGTTGTTTACTATAGACGTGTCCATGAAAGATTCTATCCAAAAAGCTTGCCCATTGCTGATATTTCCAATTCCGTTATCTCGATTTCTTTGGTTATAAGCTATATAGTATCCCTTAGCACACGAAGCAGAGGAGGGGATTGTAATCGTACTTTTCCATGTATATTTATTAATTCCTCGAGTAGTACCACCGTTACAGGTGGTTTTTGCCGAAGGACAAATTACGGAAGCTTCTGAATAGCCGACAAAAGGCAAACTGAATCGTTGACCGCCCGGAACATTATTATAATTCTGACTACCGCAAGCATTGATTAATCTCACCGTCTTTGAAGTTGTATCCCACAACGCACTAAAATTTCCACTACAATCTCTATAAATCTCCATAGTGATTTCATACTTCCCAGGTGAGACGTATTTGTAATTAAGCTGCCCTCCAGCCAAATGCGTTGAAACACCTGATAGTGGCACAAAAAACATCGTGATTAAAAGCGTGATTATATAATAAGATATTGAGCGCATATAATTCAGTTATAGTTTTTATTAACTCTAGTTAAGACGTAGTTTATATTCATAAGGTTTGGGCGTGCTTCACCCAACTATAATCTGGTAAAAGTACAATTCTTACAGAAACGGCAAAAAAAAGTTAAATCCTCTATTTGCACTTTAAAAATAGATTGTGTGTAAATCCAACACGCATCTGTACTTAGCAATTAATTAAGCACTTACATTTGAAAATTTCGCATAACTTTAACAAAATAAAAACACTCTTTTAAGCAAAGAAAATGAAGGTTTACAAATTCGGAGGGGCATCTGTAAAAGACTCAGAGTCAATAAAAAACGTTTGCGCCATTATAGAGGGGGGGGAATCTCTAGTAATTGTTATTTCAGCAATGGGCAAAACCACCAATAAATTGGAACAAGTTGTTGATGATTATCTTAACGAAAATGATTACAAGACTTCACTGCAAAACGTATTGGATTATCATAAAAACATATTGGAAGATCTTTTCCTTGATAGAGAGGCCGATATTTGGGAAACTTTTGAAAAAATATCCAACTACGGTAAGCTTTATTTAAAGAATAAACCCGAGAAAAACTACGACAAAACTTACGACCAAATTGTGCCTATAGGTGAACTACTTTCCTCTAAAATTTTAAGTGCATACCTCTTGCAAATAGGAGTAAAAAATACGTGGATAGATATCCGAAAAACTTTTATTACAGACGAATATTTTAGAAAGGCAAATTTAGATTGGGTGAAAAGCGAACAAAATGCCAAAGAACATTTTAAAGAAGATGAAACTTCTATTACCCAGGGTTTTATAGGCGGAACTGACAACAACTTAATGACGACTTTAGGAAGGGAAGGCTCAGATTATACAGCTGCCGCATTATCCAATATGCTCGACGCTCAAGAATTGGTAGTTTGGAAAGACGTTCCTGGAATTTTAAATGCTGATCCAAGATATTTTAATGAGCCAAAAAAAATGGATCATATTTCATACAAAGAAGCTATTGAATTGTCCTTTTATGGAGCGACAATAATCCACCCTAAGACGATAAAACCAATTCAAAACAAAGGCATCCCCTTGTATGTGAAATCATTTTTAAACCCATTAAATGAAGGGACTTTGGTTGATGGAAATACTATCGACGATTCACTTCTTCCTATTTTTATTTACAAGCCAAATCAAGTATTAATTTCTTTGTCAAGAAAAGATTTTGACTTTATTGAAGAAAAGCACTTGAGTGAAGTTTTTGACATTCTTCATAAAAATAAGTTAGGAGTAAATATTATGCAAAATTCTGCAATCAATTTTTCCCTATGTCTAGATTATGAAAAAGAAAGACTCGGAAAAGTAATACCAAAATTTCAAGAAAACTACAAAGTGCTATATAACACTAACCTAGAGCTTCTTACCATTAGGCATTACGATGAAAAAAGTTTGGAAGAAATGGCAAAAAACCACGAAGTTTTGCTAGAACAGAAAACAAGAAGTACAGTGAAAGTGTTAATGAGGGGTTTGGGGGAATAGAGGCTTTTAATTTTTAAAATATTAATTTACATAAGCTAAAGAATACTTTTGGCAACGAATAAAATTGAACTCACATTAATATGAAAGTAACAGGATTTTCATTTATAAAAAATGCAATCGTTTTTGAATATCCCATCGTGGAAGCAATAAAATCAATTTTGCCAATTTGTGATGAGTTTGTTGTTGCAGTTGGTAAATCCGACGACGAAACTAGGCAACTTATTACGAGCATAGACCCTGAAAAAATTAAAATAATAGACACTGTTTGGGATGAAAGTCTAAGGAAAGGAGGCGAAGTTTTGGCTAAAGAAACCGACAAAGCCTTTGCTGCTATTTCAAAAGATTCGGATTGGGCATTTTATATCCAGGGTGATGAAGTTGTGCATGAAAAATATTTGAAAAACATTCGTGAATCTATGCTTAAATATAAGGACCATGACAAAATAGATGGCTTGCTATTTAACTACCTTCATTTTTATGCCTCGTACGATTATGTTGGAGCCTCATTTGATTGGTACGACCACGAAATAAGAATAATAAAAAACGATAAATCCATTTTCTCTTTTAAAGATGCACAAGGTTTTAGAAAAGAAGAAGGGAAAAAACTGAGAGTAGCAAAAATTGATGCATTTATTTACCACTACGGCTGGGTAAGAGAACCTACTGCTATGCAACGAAAGCAAGAAAGTTTCCATAAAATGTGGCATGGAGATGAGTGGATTGAAAAAAACTTAGGGACAAATGAAGAGTTCAATTACGAGCACAATTTAAAAGAATTAAAGCGTTTCGAAGGAACTCACCCTTCAGTGATGCAGAAACGAATTGATGAGAAAAACTGGAAGTTTGACATAGACATTTCCCGAAATTATAAGACGAAAAAAGACAAACTGAAAGGGATAATGAAAAACAAGTTTGGCATGGGTTTCTATAAAAATTATACTATTGAAAAATAACCAATCTTAAAATTTCAACTTTTTAGCCAATGTTTTTCCAACGCAATCTTTGTGTAACATAATGGCAATGGTATTTGCTGCAAAATATGCTTCGGAAACATAAATGTAACCTTCAGCATCGTTTCGATCTGCTCCCCAAGAATTTTTCACCTTAAAATATAACTTGCCGTTTTGGTCGGTGCAAGTTCCAACAATGTGCATTAAGTGGTCATCTGAGGTTACATAATTATCATATAGTTCTTGACGTTCATCTGCAGTAAGCATTTTTTCTTCGCTTGGCGCACTAAATATTTCTTTCTTTCTCTCTTTGCTCATCACACTCCATTCAACAGCAGGATAGATGGCTATACCATTTTTAAAAGAAAAGCCTTTATCACTTACATCAGCATCCCAACCAACAGTAAAGCCAGTTTCTAGAGCCTTTTTTGTTACACTTAAGAAATCGGTCAAAGGCAAGTTGTAATAACTCGAATATGTCCAGTTATCAGGAATAAGTAAAACTGATTTTTCAAAATAAGGAAGGTGAGTAAATGATGTGATTTCTATGTATTTATTCCAATCAATTCCAGATTCTTTTGCCGTTTCTTTTGCTATTTCTCCCTCTGAAGGTATTTCTCCCAAATAGGCATCAAGCATTTTACTATATGCAGTTTTCCAATAAGGTGATAATTTACGGTTTGGGTTCTTCACTACAACATCAATCATAGCTTTTGCCATGGCATCCATTTCATTATGGTGTGGTTTTCCATTAGCAATTGGTTGTCCATTATACGCCTCTTGCGAAAGCATTCCATATTTTTTAGCAACTTCAACAATATCATGCAATTGTCCACCAGGACCAAACTGAGCCTTGCCGTGCATTCTCACATATCGCTCAGCTTTCATTTCATAGGCCATTCTCACCACAAACATTTCTGAAAAATTGATAGATTTCAAACCCATTCGAATCATTTCGGATTCAAAAAATGAAACACCTCCAAAACTCCAGCATGTACCCGATTTATTTTGATTTTTAACTTCTGTAGCTTCAAGCCCTTTCATATTACTAAAAATGAAACCTCCATCTTTTTTATTTCTGATTGTATCTTGACCAAAAAGTGAAAGAGAAGCTAACACTAAAGATATTGCAATTATTTTTTTCATACTAAACTTTGATTAAATATTTATTTACAACGAACCGAGCAGGAAAAAAGGCTGCTAAAAAACCTATGAATATTACTATTCCTCCAACAGCACAAAAATCTAAAAATTCCAATTCAATGGGATAATATTCTGCAATAGTACCTTCTTGAAGCTTAAGTAGACCAACGTGCTTTTGAAGAAGACCCAAAATTAGCCCTAATAACATACCCATGCCTCCCCCAATCGCACTAATAAGCATGCCTTCTGCCAAAAATATTTTTTTTATTAATCTCTTATTTGCCCCCATTGCCTGTAAAACAAACAAGTCTTGCTTTTTGTCTATAATAAGTACAGTAAGTGAGCCTATTAAATTAAATGCGGCTATTAGTAAAATAAAGGAGAGGATGAGAAATGTTACCCATTTTTCTGTTTGGTTAGTTTGATACAACACTTCATTGAGCTCATATTTAGTTTTTACAACATACTTTTCTCCTAATATTATTTGAAGTTGCTTCTGAACTTCCGTATCCGTTTCACCTGTTCTAATACCAATTTCAACACTGGTAACCTTGCCGATTTGTTGCAAAATAGTTTCAGTAAAACTGTATGGGGCAATGGCATATTTAAAGTCAAACTCCGGATTAACTGCAAAAATGCCTGAAGGATATATTAATTCAACCATAAATGATTCCTGCATATTTGTTGGTTTTGCATTTCGTTTTGCAGCATAAACTTTAATTGGTTCGAAAATATGGGATAGAAAAACATTAAGTTGATCCGCAACACCGTATCCCAAAATGCAAAAGTTATTATTCCCTTCTTTTAATTTTAATTGACCATCAAACAAATTACTATCCAGTTTGGTCAATTTTAAATATTCTTCATCAACTCCCTTTATTGTCACAAAATATTGGGCATCTCTGTATTTCATTAACACCGTTTCTTCCAATGACTTTGAGACGAATTCTACAGATTCTACTGATCGTATTCTATTGGCAGGAAAATCTTCCCAATTAAAAGTTTTCCCAGTGGTGGCTTCTATTCTAATATCTGGATCAAAAGATGTATAAAGTCCTTCTACTAGTTTTTCAATTCCATTAAAAGCAGAAAGAACAACTACCATGGCCATTGCTCCTACTCCGATTCCAAACATGGAGATACTGGAAATAAGATTAATTATATTGTGTGATTTTCTAGAGAAAAAATATCTCTTGGCTATGTACCAGCTTACGTTCAAAAGGTTTAGTCTATTTTTTTAAGAGGTCATCAATTTTATCCGCATAATCTAAACTATCGTCAATAAAAAAAGCCAAATTGGGTACAATTCTAACTTGTTTTCCGATTTTTTTTCCCAAAATTCCTCTAATTGAACTAGAATGAGTTTTTATTTTCTCCAAGGCCTCTTCTGTCTTCCCTCCAGGAAAAATACTAAGGTAAATTCTTGCAAAAGAAAGATCAGGACTTATTCTAATAATAGTAACAGTTACCATTTCAGTTACCCCAAAATCTCTAGAATGCTTTTGGAATAGCACACTCAAATCACGTTTTAGTAAGCTTTCTACTTTATTTTGCCTTAATGTACTCATAAAGCAAAAGTACTTAATAACCTCTATTCGGAAAATTAACTAGATTTTTATTCTATTATTTATGAGTAGTAGCCATACGAATTAAATGAGATTATATTTGCCCCGTGAAAAATCTCCTTAAAATCTTGGGCTTTGCGAGGCCTTACAAGGGTTATGTGTTTCTTAATATACTGTTCAATTTATTGGCGGTTATATTTTCTTTATTCTCCATAACCATGCTTATACCTTTTTTAGATTTAATATTTCTAAAAAAAGGATCTGAATATGCAGCCTACTATGAAGGAGGTGCGCAAGCTATTGCATTTTCAACTGAAAGCTTAATTGGTAATTTTAACTATCACCTTTCAGCTTTTATTATAGAAGCTAAAAATATTCAGGAAGGTAAATTTGAAGCTCTAGTTTTTTTATGCATAATAATTGGAATTCTCTTTTTCTTTAAAAATCTATTTGGCTATTTGGCTCTTTATTCAATGGCTAAAGTTAGAAATGGCGTTTTGAAAGAGCTTAGAGAAAATACTTTTAGGAAAATATTGTATTTGCCCCTTTCGTACTACAGTGAAGAAAAAAAAGGAGATATTATCTCTAAACTAAGTAATGATGTTTTAGAGATAGAATGGTCTGTTTTACTTGGAATTGAATTGATATTTAGAGATCCTTTAAATATTATTTTACTACTAACGGCAATGGTGTATATGAGCCCGCAACTTACGGTATTTGTGTTTGTACTTTTGCCTATTACAGGAATTGTAATTGGTAAAGTTGGACATAGTCTTAGAGAAACTTCAGAAAAAGGCCAGGCAATGTCTGGTGTAATTATGTCAATTCTAGAAGAAACTCTTTCAGGCCTGCGCATAATTAAAGCTTTTAATGCCGAGAAAAAAACTTTTGGAAAATACCATAAACACAATACAGATTATTTTAACCTAATGGTAAAAGTATATCGTAAACGAGATTTAGCTTCACCATTGAGTGAGTTTTTAGGGATAATTATACTCATTATTATACTGTGGTTTGGAGGGAAAATAGTGCTAGAGGGAGATATGAGCGCTTCTGTGTTCATTACATTTGTTCTTGTTTTTTCTCAAATTATAGCTCCTGCAAAAAGCCTTTCTAAAGCATGGTATAACGTACAAAGAGGTGCCGCTAGCGCAGACAGGTTGGGCGAAATTATAAATGCCCCTGTTAAGATTAAAGACGCAGATAATGCTGAAAACGCTAAGCCGTTTAGTAGGGCCATTAGCATAAAAGATGTTTGGTTCAAATACGACAAAGATTTCGTTCTTAAAGGAATAAACTTAGAAATAAAAAAAGGGGAAACTATTGCTTTGGTCGGTGCAAGTGGTGGTGGCAAATCTACATTGACTGATCTTCTTCCTCGATTTCATGATACGGCAAAAGGCGAAATACTAATCGATGGTAAATCCATAAAAAACCTCACAATTAATAGTGTGCGAGATCAACTGGGTGTCGTAACTCAACAATCCATATTGTTTAACGATAGTATTTTTAATAACATTGCATTCGGAGTTGAAAATGCTACTCAAGCAGATGTAGAAAACGCCGCTAGGATTGCTAACGCACATGATTTTATATCCGCTTTTCCTGATGGATATAATTCAAATATAGGCGATGGGGGAAGTAAATTATCAGGAGGCCAAAAACAACGAATTAGTATTGCTCGGGCAGTGTTGAAGAATCCTCCAATATTAATATTAGACGAAGCAACTTCTGCGTTAGATACTGAATCCGAGAGACTAGTTCAAGACGCACTGAACAACTTAATGAAAAATAGAACCTCTTTAGTAGTTGCCCATAGACTTAGCACAATAATAAACGCTACTAAAATAGTCGTAATTGAAAATGGAGAAATAATAGAGATGGGCACGCACGCAGATTTAATCGAACAAAAGGGGAATTACTATAGACTATCCCAACTACAAAGTTTCAAATAACGTTAAAACAATAAAGAATTAGATATGAAAATAATTTACACACTAACTTTAATAATGGCAAGCCTTGCCGGCATGTCACAAATAACAATTGATAGTTCCGATTTTGCAATTGTTGGGGATACTTTTACCATTGTTGTTGGGAAAAACCCTGCAAATATTGATGTAAAAGGGGGGGCTAACTCAACTTGGGACTTTTCAAAATTAACAGTTGATTCATTAGCTGGAGCTAAAGTTCGAGGAATTGACAGATCCAAATATCTCATAGACAGCCAGTTTCCAAGTGCAGACATGAAAATTACTAGTAACTCATTTGGCGAATCCTATATTATTAAAACAAAAGATTCACTTCTGCTTGACGGTGTAGCCAATTTAGAGCTGGTAAGAGGAAACCAAGGTTTTACATTTAATTTTACACCTAACATTAAAATAATGAACTTCCCATTGGATTATAATGACGTGGCTAGTTCAATAACGATAATTGATACTATTGTCGATACTACAATTACTGCTTTAAGTTTTGATAAAATTAGAATCCATGTAGAGTTTTCTTTCAATTCGAAAGTTGAAGGATATGGAAAACTAATTACTTCACAAGATACTTTAGGTGTATTGAAATTGTATTCTGAAGAAGGAAGAAGTTTTAAAATTTATGGACACCATACTATCGGTGGCTGGTTAAGCACTCCTTTCATTACTCAGAATGATACTCTTCATAATTATCGTTGGTTTGCAAAAACTCAAGGATATCAGGTCGCTGCGGCAACAGCCGATGAAAAGGATGGAACTACTGAATTGGCTTCTTATATGCTTAACACTAAAAAAATATTTGCTTACATTTCAAATTCTAATAACCCTACATGTTATGGGAAGTCTAATGGTAAAGCTACTATAACCGCAGCTGGTGGTTCAGGTAATTATTCTTTCAAATGGAGTAATGGAAGTGGGTTGGGTACTTTATCAAATTTAATGGCAGGTAACCACAAAATAACCATAACCGATGTTATTTCAAGTAAAACTTTTGTTTCAAATGTTAATTTGACAGATCCAGACTCTTTAAGTACTCTTTTAGTTTCTAAGAAAGACGAAGGAGCACTATCAAATACCGGGGAAATTGAAATAACAGTAACGGGCGGAACTCCTCCATATACATATTCGTGGGATAAAAGCAGCTCTAATAGTACGCTTGCTAGCGATTTAGCTGGTGGAAATCATAAAATTTCGGTAACGGATAAAAACGGGTGTAAAAAAGATACTGTAGTTTCTATTGGATCAACACTTGGTCTTGAAAATAATTCTCAATCAGAATTAAGGATTTATCCAAATCCGGTAAAAAATAATTTAACTCTTGTTGGTATTAAAGTAAACTCTAGAATTGTAGTTCTGGACTTAACTGGAAAGGTTGTTTTTTCAAAAAATATCGATTCTAATAATGCTCAACTTGACATGAGTTCACTTTTGAAAGGGTTGTATTTAATTCAAATAATCCAAGGACAAAATGTTAGTTCATTTCGAATGGTGAAGAACTAGAGGCTTTTTTTATTTCTTTATTTCATCCAAAATTACACCTACTTCCATCGCAAAATTCAATGGGTCATCGGGCATGTTATGCTCAATTACATAAATATAAGTTCCTTTTTCGCTATATGTTTTATTGGATTCGATAACATGCTCACTATCCCATATATCATAACCTGGCTCGCCTAAATAGGCTCCATTATCGTCTCTAATTTTCAATTCGTGGTTAGTCGTTGTTTTTTTTTCTGAGGGACTTATTTCGGTTACAGTAACCCTTGCAATTTGATATTGATATCCATTAGCATATCTAAAAGACAAAGCCAAATTATATGCTGTTGAATTATTTTCAATTGGAATTTCAAATTCCCTTTTGTCTACTTTTAACCATTCTAAATTAGGAGACAAATCTTTGTGTTTGACAAAGACACGGCCTTGAGGTTGACACGAGGATAATATTAATAATGTAATCGTAATTAATACCGAATTTTTCATAATGTTTCCTGTTTTATAATGTATTGCAATTTATTCAATAATATTCTATTAACTCAATTGAGTTGAACTTTATTATTCAGAACAAAATAGGAAGAAAGAAAAGAGGGAGATTTTTGAAAATGTTAGACTGACAATGGGACCTGAGGTTCCTCACGCTTGTGCAAGCACAAACCCTATACGTGAGGAGGTCCCAACCAACCAATCTTAAATATTATAAACTCTAATTTACACTTTAGTAGGACCTTGAGTCCACTCCACAATAGGGTATGCGAGAGTGGAGGTCCCAACCAACCAACCGTATAAACCGAGGTTTAAATCTTTTTAATTTTTAGCCTTATTAGCGGCTATCAAGGAACGAGACTGCAAATGTACATAAAACTCAACTTATCACAATCACTTTTTTTTAATCTTTTTTAATTCTAAATTTATCTCATCAAACACCTCATAAAGTTTTGATTTTAAGGTAGATACTAACAAAGGTATTTTTTCTAAATTTATTTCTTTTTCCGAAAATTCATTTAAATCTAATATTTCTTGTTTTACAGAGTCTATTTTGAAGAGCAATACAGATGGCTTTATTTTGTGCGCATTAAATTTTAAGGTTTTCCAATCCTTATTTTCACAAGCGTCATTCAACAATACTAGATACTCTTGGTTATTCGACAAAAAGGTTACCAGCATTTCTTGAACAAACTCTTCATCGTTTCCACTCATTTTCCTTAACTCGGTAAGGTCGTAAATCGCCCCCATATTCTAACTGCTTTTAAGCTCTTCTTCTTTTAACATTCTGTAAATTGTGGATTTTCCAACATCTAACTTTTTTGCTACTGACAATACATTGTTATCATATTTTTCTAGATAGTGTTTTACAATGTTCTTTACATAATCTTTCATTTTCATTTCTTTCAATAAAAATTCAGGTATGTTCCTTGTTGAAGATAAAGTAATATCGTCAGCGTCAATCTCATTTCCATTAGCCATAACCACCGACAACTCCATAACGGCTTTTAATTCTCTAACATTTCCGGGCCATGAATAATTCATTAATTTGTCTCGTGCATTATTACTAATGCCTTTACGGTCTTGTTGGTTTTCTTGACAAAAAGAATCAATAAAAAATTTTGCTAGAATCAATATGTCCTTTCCCCTTTCTCTTAGGGCTGGGAGGTTAATTGGCAACCCTAGAATTCTATAGTATAAATCTTCTCTGAAATTTCCTTTTCTAACTTCCTCTGCTAAATTTTTATGAGTCGCAATCATTAATCTGAAATTTAGCTTAATCTTTTGATTCCCCCCAATTCTTTCAATTTCTTTCTCTTGTAAAGCTCTTAATATTTTTGACTGAATATTCATATTCAATTCTGCTATTTCATCTAAAAAAAGCGTGCCATTGTTAGCTTCCTCAAATTTACCAATTCTTCTTGCGCTAGCTCCAGTAAATGCACCCTTTTCGTGTCCAAACAACTCACTTTCTATTAAATCTGTGGGAATAGCCGCCATATTTACACTTACTAATGGCTTCTTTTTAAAATTGGAATTATAATGGACGGCCTTCGCAACAAGTTCCTTTCCGGTGCCGGTTTCCCCATTAATTGAAACCGTAATATTTGTATCTGCAGCTTTCCGCATCAGATTAAATATAAGGCTCATTGCCTGACTGTTGCCCTTTATTATAGAATGGAAGTCATATTTACTTTTTACCTCCTCTCGCAATGTCTTCAGTTCATGAATCAATGATTGGTTCTCTTTTAAATGTTTAAGTGTATTTAGGAGCCTATTTCTAGTTTCTTCATTTTTTTCAATATAATCATAAACACCATTTCTCAAAAGCTTTACTGCAGTTGATATTTCATCTTGAGCAGAAACAGCAACTATACGTACTGTCTGATTTATTTCTCGAATCTTTGTTATTAATACCTCGCACGACATATCCGGAAGAGAATAGTCCAAAGAAATAACTTGATCATTTGGTTGAAGTTTTTTTAGTAACTCCCCTGCTGTTTTATAAATAACTGCTTCATAATCTGGATTTAGCTCCACATTGTATTTTAAATATTTTGCATAAACAGGGTCGTCTTCTACAATTAACACTTTCATTTTTATGTCTAGTTTCAGGAATAATTCCCAAATATAGAAAGTTTCTCGATTTGAACAAGATCAAGCTTTCTTTAAAATACCGCTAGGTAAATTAACATACTATTAAATTCAACAAACCCTTTAATAAATATCTTTGTTTTTTCTGTAAATAACTGTGAAGCACTATAAAGCATTTATATTAATTGGAATTTTTAGCCTGTTTTTCCAAATGGGGTTTTCGACTCATAATAAAGCGGGAGAAATTACCTATAGAAAATTAGCTGGCCTTACCTACGAAATTACTATTACTACATATACTTCCCCTTTAAGTGCTGATGCAGACCGCTGTGAATTGCCCATTTCATGGGGAGACGGCAAGAGCGATACTTTACCAAGAATAAATGGAGGGGCTGGAAGTAAGTGCAACCATTCTGGTGAAGTTATCGGAAAAGTTCAAATAAATAAATATGTAGGATCGCATACTTACCCAGGAAATGGGAAATATGTAATTACTATGGAAGACCCGAACAGAATAGAAAATATAAAGAATATTCCAAATTCGGTGGGCGTTCCTTTTTTTTTAAAAACCACTTTAATTATTCACCCCAGTCTAGGGGCTAATAGTTCTCCTGTTTTGACTTTCCCTCCATTGGATGAGGCTTGTGCCTGCAAAGGTTTTTACCACAATCCAGGTGCAATTGACCCAAATGGAGATAGTATTTCATATGCCCTTTCTGTATGTTATGGAGCCGGTGGTATTCCTGTAAATGGATATAGTTTCCCAATAGCAGTTTGTAATAAAAAAATCTTTTCTCTTGATGAGAAGACTGGAACATTGACTTGGGACGCTCCTCAGGAAACCGGAATTTATAACGTATGCATTTCAATAATTGAATGGAGAAAAAGAAAGTTTGTAACAGGCAAAACAATTTGGGATACGATAGGTGTTGTTTTAAGAGACATGCAAATAGAAGTTGCCATATGTAATAACAACCCACCTGAATTTCTTGTTACAAATGACGTTTGTGCAATTGCTGGAGATACTATAGAAGAAGCAATCACGGCTTATGATATTGATGTTGGAGACAATATAGAATTGACAGGAACCGGCGACCCAATTGCCACGAGAAATAGCCCAGCTATATTTCGTCAACCTATAATATCTAAAGATACCGTTCGGTCTACTTTATTTTGGGCTACCCAATGCAGTCATGTTAAACAAGAAGACTATACTATGACTTTTAAAGCTAAAGACAATGATACACCGATTTCTCTCACGAATTTTAGTTCTCTAGATATCCGAATAATAGGGCCAAAAGTGAAAAACATGGGAATACTTGCAGGTAAGAATAAAATGACTGTACAATGGGACCCAGCATTTTGTGCTAACGTTATTGGATATGATATTTATAGAAAAACAGATTCAACGATTTGGACGCCAGCAAAATGTGAAACTGGAATTCCAAATTTCCTCGGGTTTGTGAATATCGGAAGTACTTCAGGGCATGGAAACACAATTTTTGAGGACAATAACAATGGGGTTGGTTTGTTTCATGGATTAATTTATTGCTACCGTATCGTAGCAAAATTTTCGGATGGGGCTTTAAGTATTGCGTCAGAAGAAGTCTGTAGTAAACTTCCTTTTAATACGCCTATTATAACTAGGAACTCAGTAGATATTACGGATGTTTCTTCGAGCACTGACAGTATATCTTTTGCAAAGCCCGTTGTAATTAATTTTTCTATTTATACACCACCATATAATTACAAAGTTTACTCAATTTCATCGTCAGGAAGCGAACTAGTGCATACCTCGACAAGCTATAATAAATGGAACGACATTGATACAGTTCTAGAAATATCAGGCTTAAATACAGAGGAAAACCAATACACTTACAAGTTTGAATTGTTTAGTGGGACGGATCAAATTGGAGAATCACACAATGCCTCAAGTTCTTTTCTTAAAATTGGACCCGACGATAAGCGTTTGCATTTAACTTGGAGTCAAAATGTGCCTTGGGCAAATTTTAAATATGTTATTTTTAAAGAAATTTCGGGCGTCTTTTCTTCCATTGATACAGTTTCAGAGCCTCCTTATATTGACACGGCTTTGGTGAATTTAAAAGAATATAGATATTATGTAAAAGGATTAGGACGCTATTCAATTGAACAACTCCAAGATACTTTGATTAATAATTCACAAATTGTGATTGGTATTCCTAAAGATACTATTCCACCGTGTCCCCCAGCCAAACCATCCATCAAAAGTGAATGTAAGCTTTATCGGAATCAGCTATCATGGACGAGTCCTAATGATTCTTGTTTTTATAAGGATGCAATAAGATATAAACTTTATTTCACTCCAACTATTGGAGGGGGTTATCAATTAATTCGTGAATTTTGGGATATAAATGATACTTCGGTTTTGTTTGATGATTTAGAATCTGTGGCAGGTTGTTATGGTATTTCTGCCATTGACACATTTGATAACGAAAGTGATCTAAGCGTTAGGGTTTGTGTTGATAATTGTCCTTATTATGAATTGCCAAATGTTTTTACTCCAGGCCGTGATGGTGCTAATGATGTATTTCACCCTATCTTACCTTATAGGTATGTGAAAAATATTGACTTAATTATTTGGAATAGATGGGGGCAAGTGATGTTTAAAACAACTGACCCAGATATTGGTTGGGATGGAAAACGAATGGGCACACAAAACCAAGTCTCTTCTGGTGTTTACTTTTACACTTGTGTAATAAATGAAATAAGACTATCAGGAATTGTTCCTAGAGAATTGAAAGGTTATATTACAGTATTAAACGAAGAAAATTTTGTCCCAAAAGAATAATTATGTTTACTGGAATAATTGAGGATGTTGGTAAAATCACTGATCTTCGAACTGAGAATACAAACCTTCACCTCACTATCGCATCAAAACTCTCATCTGAATTAAAAATAGACCAAAGTGTTGCTCATAATGGTGTGTGTTTAACTGTAGTTTCTTGTAATGATATAGAATATACTGTTACTGCAATTAAAGAAACCTTAGAGAAATCAAATTTGGGGTTTTTAAAAATAAACGATTGGGTAAACCTAGAAAGATGCATGCAATTTGGCGGTCGTATTGATGGTCATATCGTACAAGGGCATGTAGATCAAAAAGGGATTGTGGATCGAATAATTAATGAAAATGGCAGTTGGTTAATGTCGATTTCTTATAAGCCGTTAAACGCTCATTTACTTGTGGATAAGGGATCCATTACTGTAAATGGTGTAAGTTTAACTGTTGTTAGCCCTACCCAAAATATTTTTTCCATAGCTGTAATTCCATTCACTTTCGAAAATACAATGTTCCATAATTTGAATGAAGGGGATCATGTAAACTTAGAATTTGATATCCTTGGAAAATATATTGGGGCTTACATGGAAAAAATTAATTCTTAGAGAGGAATATTTCCATGCTTTTTCTTCGGTAAAGTTTCCGTTTTATTTTTCAGCATAGAAAAAGCTCGAATTAACTTGGCACGAGTTTGTGATGGATCAATAACCTCGTCAACATAACCTCTGGCCGCTGCATTATAAGGGTTGGCAAATAGTTCCGCATACTCAGCTTCTTTTTCCTTCCATTTTTCGCCTGGGTTATCGGCTGCCTTTATTTCCTTTCTAAAAATAATTTCAGCTGCACCTTTTGCTCCCATTACCGCAATTTCTGCAGAGGGCCATGCATAGTTCATATCGGCCCCAATATGTTTAGAATTCATGACATCATAAGCGCCCCCGTAAGCTTTACGAGTGATTACAGTAATTCTTGGTACCGTTGCTTCACTAAAAGCATATAATAACTTAGCTCCATTTGTAATTATCCCATTCCATTCTTGATCCGTTCCAGGTAAAAAGCCAGGAACATCTTCCAATACTAATAGCGGAATATTGAAGCAGTCACAAAAGCGAACAAATCGCCCTCCTTTTCGGCTAGATTGTATGTCGAGAACTCCAGCTAATACGGCAGGTTGATTAGCAACAATTCCAATAGGATTTCCCGCCAGTCTAGCAAAACCAACGACAATGTTTTCTGCAAATAATTTATGAACTTCAAAAAACGAATCTTTATCAATCACCTCGTCAATTACTTCACGCATGTCATAAGGTTGGTTTGGGTTTTCTGGAATTATGTCTTTTAATTTCGGGCGAGATTCATCGTTATTTGTTGCGTAAGGAGACTGTATTGCTTTTTCTTCACAGTTTTGAGGGATATAGCCTAGAACTTTTTTAATAGAATCTAGAGTCTCTAATTCATTTTTACAACTAAAATGGGTGACTCCTGATTTTGCAGAATGCGCAGAAGCTCCTCCTAACTCCTCTGAAGTTACTTCTTCATGAGTCACTGTTTTCACAACATTTGGGCCCGTCACAAACATGTAGGAAGAGCCTTCAACCATAAATATTAAATCAGTTAAAGCCGGAGAGTATACTGCTCCACCAGCACAAGGCCCCATTATAGCAGAAAGCTGGGGAATAACTCCTGATGCTCTTGTATTTCGATAAAATATATCGGCGTATCCACCCAGGGAAACTACTCCCTCTTGTATTCGAGCTCCACCGGAATCATTTAAACCTATTAAAGGTGCCCCGTTTTGCATTGCTAAATCCATAATGTTACAAATTTTCTCGGCATAAGCTTCAGCCAATGAGCCCCCTAAAATAGTGAAATCTTGAGAAAATATATAAATTAACCTACCCTTTACAGTCCCATAACCAGTAACCACTCCATCGCCCAAAAACTTTTGTTTTTCTAAACCAAAGTTTGTTGATCTATGCGTCACAAACATTCCTATTTCCTCAAAAGACCCTTCATCCAATAAAAAATGGATTCTTTCTCGAGCGGTCAGTTTTCCTTTTTGATGTTGAACTTCTATTCGCCTTTCACCGCCGCCTAGTTTGGCTTCAGCTTTTTTATCTTCGAGAATCTCAAGTTTCTTTTTCATATTTTGAAAACCTTTTATGGTGGGGCAAAAATAAAAAAGACCGCTTCAATAAGCAGTCTTTCTTTTTGATCAAATTTTATTGAATTTTATTTTTTTTCTTTTTGGAAGCCAACTACGGTAACTGAACCTTCAAAAACATGTTCAGCTTTTTCATCAAAGATATCTCCTATCCTAAATTTGTAAGGATAAATACCCGCTGGTACAAACTCACCATTATTCATGTTTTTTCCATCCCATCCAATTTCAAGATCATTGGTCTTAAATACCAGCTGGCCCCAACGATCAAACACAATCATTTCATATTTAGCACCATTTAATCCACTCCCAACTGGTTTCCAAACGTCATTTAATCCATCTCCATTTGGCGTAAATGCACTTGGAACATAAAACGAAAATTCAGGGCCTACAAATACTGCAATTAGCGTGTCGCCAACACATGTATTGGTATCTGTGACTTCCAATTTAACCATGTATTTATCTTTGGTTGATTCCGGGAAAGTAAACTTAGGGTTCTGTTTGCTTGAGGCTTCAAATCCCGAGAAATTCCACGACCATTTATTTATTATTCCTTTTGATTTATCATAAAACTGTACCTCTGGATTAAGAATTGTTGGATTTTCAGGGTCAATTGTAAAATAGGCAATAGGGTTTCTTGCAATTTCAATATAATTTTCTTTTGCAAGGCTATCCATACAACCTTTTGTATCTGTAATCGTGAGCATTACATCATATTTCCCAGACCTTCTATATAAGTATGGCGCATCTCCACATCCATCCCACGTTAACCCGTCTCCTAAATCCCAAAAACAAGAAACAGCTACAGATTTAGATTTGTTCTTGAAGATTATTTTCCCTGGGGTACAAGCAAAAGTAGTATCCGCTTCAAAATCAATTTCCGGTAAGGAAAGCACTTTAACCGTTACTGTACTAGTATCATAGGGGGATCCGCAATTATCGTTAAGCACTACACTAAAAGTTGTTGTAGAATCGGGTGAAACCAAAGGTTTCCAAAAATTAGGATTATCTACATTCAAAGCTGGGTACCATAAATAATTATAACCAGAACCATCACCTCCCGTTGCACCAGTAGGTAATTCAATACTCTGTCCTTTACATATTTCTTGTACAGCAGGAACCGTTACATTTAAGCTATCATAAAGCAATATTTCCACTTCTTTTCTTACTGATATGCAGCCCACTATATCTTTCGCGTATACCCAATATTTGCTATCTTCATTTGGGCAAATTCTTTGACTACTAGAAGAGTCTGTAATTCCAGGAGTCCAATGATAGGAGTACTGAGATCCGTTTCCTCCACGTGCATTTACAATAACTTGAGTACAGTTGCTTACGCAAATTTTAATTGAATCTATATTTGAGAATATTTCAACTTCTTTTGGTTCCACAACTGAAACTGTATCTTTTGCAACACAACCATTTACGTCTTTAACTCTTACGCCATAACCTTGAGGCTTAAGTCCATTAAATGCATTAAACGAAGTATAAGTTCCACCTTGATTTACTGAATAAAATAAGGCTTGCTTACCCCCACGCGCATAAACATTAATTTTCCCATCATCATAACCGTTACAGGTTACTTTAGAATAATTGACGGAATCGATAACAATGGCAGGGAACTCTATAATATCAAAAACCCTAACATACTTACAATTACTATCATCAAGCAATACCAATGAATCTCGACCACCCGAGAGGCCAAGAATAGTATCTCTTATACCGCCATTTCCCCAATTGAATTTGTAGGGTTGAGTTCCTCCATGACTTACTGCTATTGAAACTGCATCTCCAGCCCCATTACAAGAAACTTCAGTATAATATAGATCAGCAAATAAGGAATCAGATTCAGTTAATCTAAGGTCTATCGGTTTTGTAACACAACCGTCAACAGACCTGGCTTGTGCTTTGTATTTACCAGCTGACAGATTATTAAATTGACTTGAGGTCAACCATGTAGTTCCACTATCAATACTATAAGATAAAGGCGGAATTCCTTGAGAAGCATAAATATCAATTTTTCCATCTGCCTCTTTAAAACATCTTAGATTTTTTATTGGAATAGAATCAATAATAGGGGCGGTATTTGTAAAAGTATCTTTAATAATAACAAAACATTTTCCTGCATCTGTAACTTTTATATCAAAATATCCGTTATTTAATTTATTAAAAACACCTGAAATATTGCTATCCTTTTGAGAACTCAATAAGTTTGTTACAGTATAGTTATAAGGGCTCACGCCTCCTAGACCTGAAATCGTCAATGATCCATTGTCCAATCCACATGACGGAGTCTTTCTAGTAATTACTGGATCTGGTAATATTCTCATTAATATATTAAAGGTATCGACTATTGTGCATCCACAAGTATCCGTATAGGTCAACTCAAATGCCGTTTTTTTAGTCGCCATAAAATATGGATTAGCAATAGTGTCATTAGAAATATAAGCTAACGTGTCAGATGCTATCCATTTGTAAGTTTTAGGCCCAGAACATTTCGATTTTGCATTTACATTTATTCGAACAGTATCGTAAGGACATAATGCCGTGTCTTTGCCAATTTCTATTTTGGAAAGATTTATTTTAACGACACTACTGTAGCCACTGCACTTACCAAAAGTATCCGTGACAAGGGCATAATAGGAAATAGAATCTAAAATAGTAGCAGTAGGATTTTTAATTGAATCACTACTTAAATATGTAGAAGGCACCCATTTATAATTGTAAGCGCCGGGGTTTGGTCCTTTACAAAACTCAAATTTTATATTTGGGCGATTAACTCTACTATAATTTTGAAGTGACTGAGATGAACATTGGTTTTGTGCTCCGAATGTTCCTAAGCATGAATTAAAGGTTGTTGCGGTATAAAAAACTGAACTACTGCTAGTTGAAGAAGTATTACTAAAACAAACTTCTACCAGAAGATTCATCGTTCCATCATAGTCATATGGTGTATCAAATTTGTGGTAGTTCCAACCGTTGCCAATGGTAACGTTTTTGGGATTATGCACCTGACTTGCACGCAGCTCCCATTGTGAAAGTTGAGAATACGAAACGCATTTAACTCTAATAGTAAAGTTCGAGTATGTTTTTGTTCCCACCAGCGATTTAATATTAAAGCTAAGACCATTAATTAACCCTGCGGAAATACCCGCCCCTGAAAGCTCTGCAGAAGTAAATAAAAACTGCATTCTAGCGCTTGCCTGAATATTTCCATATGGAGATGGCCAGACTAAGGCCGAATTAGTTCCAGAACTCAAATTTGCAGTAGTATCTTTTCCAATTTGCTTGTTAATTGCGGAGCCAACACACTGATGCTTACTAAGGCCACATTTAGTAGGGACATAACCTAAATTAAGATCTAAAAATGACTTTGTGCCTTGGCAAACAAATGTATCCGAAGCCAACGCCTCTATATTAGGTGGAAAAGGAGGTGTAAGCTGAACTAAAATAGAATCTTGTCTAACACAACCCGAATCTGATGTAACTGTAATATGATAATACTTATCTTCAATTGGAGTCACTTTTGGATTATAGATAGAATCAGAATTCATAAATGCGGAAGGCTCCCATTTGTAATAAAACGTAGAATGAGTTGAATCTGGTTTTGCCCATATTCCTATAGTAGAATCATTAAAGCAAATAATAGTATCGTTATGTTTGTCTAAATTGAAATTTTTTGCTACAATAATTTTAACTGAATCCTTATCTTGACATGCCGAGGCCCTAACGCAACCCTGACTCAAATCGGACCACACTTCTAAAAAGGTGGTTTTCTTTGGAAGAAATTTTAACAATCTATTCGTGTCATTTTTAGAAGAGTCTCCCCAAACATTCTTATTTGGTCCAGTCCAAATTAAAGAATCACCATAGACTGATTTCCACTCATATTTCCTACCCCCTGAAGCTACTATATAAGCTGTGTCACCAGCACATATTGGAATATCGGGTCCTGCATTTGTAGAATTCCTTACTTCAATTCTAAAAACAGAAAAACCATTTCCAGGATAATCACATTTGTCATCATTATACACAAGGTAGAATATTTTAACAGGGTTTTTCCCTATAGATGCTCTCCAAGTAAATCGTACGACGGCTTTGTTTCTTTTAAGGTTTGTAATTGTAATTTTAGAACCAGGAAGTACTCTCCTAACGTTAGTCTTAAAAACCAATGTGTCCGTAATATCTTTATCAAAAATAGTATCTTCAAAAGACATAATCATTCCATTACAAACTTGTATTCCAAATGAATCTAGACGCAAGGCGTTTTGAACATTGGAAACCCCAGAAATATCTTTTGGAATATTATTGTTACAAGACTCAATTCTAAATTGCACATCACGTAGAGTTTGAGCTTTCCACTTTCCAGTACACCTTTCATATTCTTTTACCCAAAATGCAACCACTCGTTTCCCTGTATTTTTAGGGGTAAATCTAATAAGTCCCGTGGCTGAGTCTAATAGAATACCTGGGGCCGGTGCAGTGGCCGAAAACCCGCTTCGATAAGTTACACAAGTGGTTGAGCTTTGCATTGCACAATTAATGTCAAATCGAAGGCTATCTCCATCAGCATCAACTGTTCCAATTCCATATTTCACCTCTTTGCCCACACAAGCGGAAGGAATTGGCTTCACCTCATCCGCAAAATCTGGAGCGGAATTATTAGGGAAATTCCTCGAATCAAATCTCGTTTCAATATACATTGCACCTGACGTAATATTGGCATTACTCGTGTTCCTACAACATTGAGGAACGAACCCTAGCTTCCAATAATTACAAGAAGCAAGGGTGATTATTCCCGAATACTTAAACCTTGTATATCCCTGAATTCTACTCGTGTTAGTTCGACATCTGGTATTAGGTGACCTCGAAGGGTTCAAAACCTTATCACACACATCGGACACTTCTTCTACGACAAAGTTTGTTGAACCAGATGTAAACGAAATTGCGCTATAAGGTCCTCCATAAGGTGCTGGAACTGGAGCAACAAACGTCAATAAATTTAAAGTATAATTTGCAGTAGTACTTGTTGCAGTGCAAGTTGCCGTAATTCTGGCAGTGCCAGCAGAGTATTGAACGCCAGAACAATCTCTAAATACAGCAACTTCAATGTAATATCTGCCACTTCCTAAAGATTTATATTTAATACTTCCTCCGGAAACATGGGAAGCACTTAATTCCATAGAAATTAAAATCATAAATATGACTTGAATTCCTAATACAAATTTGCCCATCTGCTTCATAATTATCTGTATTAAAGTCATAGATTTCAATTTAAACAACTTATTACTTAATTATGGTAACATTTCCGTACCGTTCGTGCCTTTCTTTTACATCTTTTTTATCACCTGTTATAATCTTCCAGGTATAAACTCCGTTCGGTGCGATTTCTTCAGCCCCTATAACTGTGCCATCCCAATATTCATCATAGTCAAATGTATCAAATATTAGTTTTCCCCATCTGTCAAAAACCAATACATGATAATAATCTCGTTCAAAACCAACGCCTAATGGTTTCCATGTATCATTTTTTCCATCACCGTTTGGAGTAAAACTAGTAGGAATATATAAATAGTATTCTGCATTAATACCTACGACTCTGATTGTATCATCGGCACAACCTAAATCAGAATAAACATCAAGCCTTACTGGATAAGTTCCCTCTTCTTCATCTGGAAATAAATATTTAGGATTTCTTTTCATCGAAGTATCGTATCCTGCAAAATTCCACTCCCATCTTGTAATTCTTCCTTCAGACTCATCTTTAAATGAAACTTCGGTTTGTAATATTGTAGTCGGTTGTGGTGACATAGAGAATGAAGCAACAGGAACTCTATAAATATTAATGTAATTCTCTTTTATTAAAGAGTCCTTGCATCCATCTACACTTATAACTGTAAGCTTCACATTGTACTTTCCAGAACGCGTAAATGTTTTGAATACATCTGCACAAGTTTCTGCATTTGAACCATCTCCAAAATCCCAAAAACATTTTGAAGACGCATTCGTTTTATTTAGGAATTTAGAATACAAAGGAGGGCAGCTTGCCAAAGAATCTGCCGAAAATTTCACAACTGGTTGAGGAAGAATACTCACCAATATACTATCTAATACTGATGGAGAACCACAGAGATCAGAAACCTTAACGTTATATTTAGTGTCTTTTTTTGGAGATGCAACTGGGTTTTTGATAAATGCACTACTCAGGTCAACAAACGGTTGCCATACGTATTCATAACCTTTCCCGTCACCACCAGTAACATCAACGCGCAACCTTGCAATTGACCCTCTACAAATAGCAGTATCAACAGATGCCTTAATTCTTAAGGAATCATATAAATCTACACGTAAAATTTGCCCATTAGAAGCACAGCCTTTATTATCTGTAGCATATACCGAATACAAAGAATTAACCTCAGGACAAACATTTGCAACATTGGTGTTGCTTACAGTAGGTGTCCAATGATAAGTGTGGCTCGTATTATTTCCACCAGTACTAAACACTTCTAATTTCCCACATGTACTTACACAAATTCTAATAGAATCTTTCGGCGTAGTTAATACCATAAGTGGTGGCTCTTTCACAGTTAGATAAGATGACCCAGTACAGCCCTTCCTATCTTTAACAACAAGCTTATACCTCCCCTTATATATTGGCCCATTAATACCATCACTTTTAGTTGAATCCAATATTGCAAAGTCAGGTCTTCCTCCAGTAGTTGCATCAAAATACGTTGCTCCACTATCTACGCTAAATTGATATTGCCAATTAAACCTTGTGCCTCCCTTAGAATTTCCGCCTATAGCCTTCATATAAATTTTTCCATCAGAATACCCATAACAAGTAGTTTGAATTTGTCCCGATGAATCAATAACTATCTCCGGAATTTCTTCAACAGTAAATGTTGTATCTAAACCACAACCATTGCTATCCAATAATTTTAAATTGTATTTGTTGTGAGCAAAAAGTTTAGAATAAACAGTATCACCAGTAACCACAGGGTTATGAGATGCTCCTAAAGCTTTCCCGGTCCATGTGTAATTATAGGGTGGTGTACCACCAATAGCAATTCCTTTTGTCCAACCATTACCCTGTTGAAAGCAACTATCCTCTTCCACAGTGAAAGAAACGAATAAAGTGTCAGGTTCTGTAATAATAACCCATTTTGGAAATGAAGTACATCCGAAATTACCTTTTGCATAAACTTTATATCTACCTGCCTTAAGTCCTTTAACTAAATTCGTGCTTCCCCAAGTAAGTCCGCTGTCAATACTATATTGAAGAGGCATAATTCCTCCAGTTGTGAAAATTTCAAGTTCTCCATCAGAAAACCCACCACAACTAACATGTTTAATGGATACAGAATCAATTTGAGGAGCACCTTTATTAAACAATGTGTCTCTTGCAAAATCGCTGTAACAGAACAGTGAATCGCGAACACGTAAATCATAAAACCCGATAGAAAGATTTGCTATTGTATCTGTAGTTTTCCAAACTCTACCGCTGTCAACAGTGTATTGAAATGGTCCAAACCCAGATTTAGCATTAAAAACAATCTTACCATTAATAAGACCACAATCCGGATTAATATTTACTCGATCAAATTTCACCGAATCGGCAAAAATCTTTAAGCTGTCTAAAACCTTACAACCACAAGAATCAGAAAATGTAACCGTAACCATTGTTGTCTTTGGAACTGAAACTAAAGGATTTTGAACTGAATCATTCGGGAAATATTGAGAGGGAGCCCATTTAAACCTTGGCTTTCCACTACATGATGACACCACTATTGGAAACAATTGGATAGTGTCATTAGGACACATACTAGTATCTGGTCCAGCGTCAAAGTCAGCCACATCGATTGTAATAGAAGTGGTGTCTGAACATTTACCAAACGTATCAGTAACTAGAACGGTGTACTTCACTGTTTTATTAGTAGAAGAAGTAGGGTTCTGAATTGTAGCAGTATCTAAGTCCGTCGGTGGTGTCCATTTATAGGTAAATTCAGTACCATACCGAGCACCACAATAAGAAAGCTGTATAGTTGGGCGATTTAATCTTGAAAACAAAGACAAAAATTGGGCGCCACATGCCCCTGAACTTGAATTATAGCCTACAACTGAATTATTTGTAGTTGAGACATAAGCTACTGCAGAATTGGCAGAAGTCGATGACCCTGAATTTTCCCAACATAAATCAACTAGTAAATTAGAAGTGCCATCATAATCATAATTAACATCAAAACTATGCATATTCCATCCATTTGCAGGAGTAATAGTTTTTGCATTAAAAACAGTAGTAAAGCCAGCAACGGTCATACTTGATATACTTGTAACCGATGCAGAAATGCATTTTAGTTTAATTGTATATTTCCCCAAAGATCCAACACCATTTGCACTTACCGCATTAAAACCTAGACCATCTATTGTACCCGCAGTAACTCCCATAGCGTTTAATTCTGCTGCCGTATATAGATATTGCTGTCTTGAAGAAGCTTGTGCTCCTCCATAAGGACATGGCCAGTTAGCAGTGCCAGAAGCTCCACTACCATTGGTACTACTAGTAGATTTGCTCGTTTGAAAATTTCTAGCTCCAACACACTTTTCCTTAGTAGAACCACATTTACTTGGCAATCGACCTAAAGACAAATTTATTTTAGCGGAGGTACCAGCACAAATGGGATTTTTAATAGTGCTAGCACTAATATTACCCGGCATAGGCGGAGTTACGCCAACATAAATAGAGTCTCGCTTGGTACAGCCACTATCTGAATTAACTTCGATATAATACTTTTGGCTTTTTATTGGAGTCACAAACGGATTAGAAATAGAATCATTAGAAATCGTCGAGTTATTATCCCATTTATAATCAAATTTAAATGTGTTCGAATCTGGATTCACAAATAATTGAATAGTACTATCAGAAAAGCAGATTAATGTATCTGAATGCTTTATTAGATTATAATTTTTTGCGGCTACAATTTTAATTGAATCTCTGTCTTTACAAGCAGAAGCAGTAATACATCCAGCTCTCATATCAGATAAAACTTCTAGAAAAGTAGTTTTATTTGGGAAAAACTTGATTCGCTTATTTGTGTCGCCCAATGATGTGTCTCCCCAAACATTTTTATTTGCCCCGGTCCAAATCAACGAATCTCCATAAACAGATTTCCATTGGTAAAACTTACCTCCCGAACCTTCAATAAAAGCAGTATCTACACCAATACAGATGGATTGATCTGGCCCCGCACTAGTTGAATTTCTAACTTCTATTTCGTAAACATTAAATCCATTCCCTGGATAGTTACAGCGGTCATCGTTAAATACCAAATAAAATATTTTAACTGGATTGTTACCAATTGTCGCTGTCCATGTAAAGCGAACTACAGCCTTGTTCTTTTTAAGTCTTATTACTGTCATTTTTGATCCGGGTAAAACTCGGTCATGGTTGGAGTTAAATAGAAGTGTATCACTTGCATCGGGATCCAAAATAGTGTCTTCAAAACTAAATGTATAGCCATTACAAACTTGTAATTTGAATCGACCCAATTTTTTAATACCAGTCCCTTGAATGTTAGACATTCCAGAAACATCCTTTGGTATATTATTGCTACAAGCTTGAACCCTAAATTGAACATCTCTTAATGTTTGAGCCTTCCACTTACCTGTACAACGTTCGTATTCTTTTACCCAAAAAGCCACAACTCGCTTACCCGCCGTTTTAGGCACGAACCGAATAAGGCCATTTGTGGGGTTCATTGTAAAGCTATCCCCAGGTGCGGTAGCACTAAACCCAGACCTATATGTCACACAAGAAGTTATTGATCCTTTTGCACAAGCAAGTACAAAACGTAAACTGTCTCCATCGTTGTCTACAGTTCCAATACCATATTTTACTTCCTTTCCTACACATGCAGAAGGAATCGGCTTTACTTCATCCGCGAAATCTGGCGCTGAATTATTTGGAAAATTCAGATTATTAAACCAGGTTTCAACCGACATACCCCCAGTTGTAATGTTCGAAGAACCAGTATTTCTGCAACATTGCGGTATGAAGTGTAGTCTCCAATAATTACATCTAGTTAAGGTGATGATTCCAGAATATTTAAATCTAGTATACCCCAATACAGAATTTGATGTACCTCGACAACGAGTATTTGGAGTTTTGCTCGGATTAAGTACTTTATCACAAACATCTGATACTTCCTCTAGGCTGAAAGTTGCGCCATTTATTCCTGAAGTTGTAAATGTAATAGCACTATATGGACCTCCGTAAGGACTAGGTGTTGGTGCCACAAATGCCAATAAATTAAGGTTATAAACTGTATTTCCTCCAGAAGGCATGCACTTAGCTGTAACACTAGCTGTAGAGGCAGAATATTGAATTCCAGAACAATCTCTAAAAACAGCTACTTCAACATAGAATCTGTTTGACCCTAACCCTAATGACTTATATTTTATAGACCCTCCAGAAACGTGAGATGCTTGAACTGAAAATGATACGAACAATATAAAAAGAACAGAAAGCATTTGAGTCACTCTCTTTGAATCGTTAATTATTGTATTAGTAAAATATTTTGTAAACAATAAAATCATGCTTTTAATTTTTAGAAGTGTCGTGCATTTTGACAGTGTAAAAGTAGCAGACAAATACAAACAAAAAAGCACCCCTTTATGAGGTGCTTTTTAAATTTCATTAAGCAAGTATTACGATTTATAAGCCTTTCTTATTTTTCTCGTATCAGGGTTATTGTACCTTCTTTAGAAGCTTCTTTAGCCCTAGAACCTTTCGCTTTCCAACGTAAGGCATACATATAAACTCCATCTGTTTGCACGGTTCCATTTTTGTTTTCACCTTTCCAAACTGGGTCAGATTTTGTAAGTTCATGCACTTTTCTGCCCCAACGATCATAAATAGTTCCAGAGAACTCTTCTAAATTCGATTCATACCAATCTTTAATGGATGCCTCGCCTTCTAATGTATAACAATTAGGACTGCAACCATAATCTTCCGATCCTCCTGGGGGTAATATAAACCACCAATCGTTCGCTCCATCTTTTCCTGGCGTAAACACATTCGGAAATTGAAATTCAACAGCTGTGCCTATTTCAAATAACCAAGTTGTTGAATCCGCACAACCTACTTCGTTGACACCCCATAAAGTTATTCCAGCAATTTGACAATCTGAATCATACCTCACTGGGAATTCCATTAACTCATTATTTGAAGTGTATTTAATAGAACGATTATCAATCATATTTGAACTAGCACCTGAATATTCCCCACATTTTGTTCTCCATTGATAAGTCATTGGCGAACTCGTGTAGTTTGTATTGTTCATATAAGTAATGTTTGCAGGAACAATCTTAAATACGGTATCTCCTTCCGGGTTTGTATTAAAACTAACTTCTGGATATTCAAACACTTTATAAGGAAACTCTCCTATTTTACCACTTTTACAACCAGTAACTTTATTCAGATACCTAGCATATAATACATGCTCACCAGAACCTGCATTCATGCTTGCCTTATTGGTAAGGGGTTCACCAATTTCTAAAGTGTCTATCAAACTTCCTGTATTATCGTAATACCATATTACTGAAAAACGATTATCAATTCCTGAAGTAGAATCAACCATAAATCCTCCAACTTCATCGGCCTCACAAAAATTCAAGTTGACTCCCTTTGGTGCCGGTATTTCCGGAACTTTAATTATTTCAGCAGAGTCTAAAGAAGCACACCAAAACTTACTTGGGAAATTAGATCGGTAACGAATAGCAAACTGATATTTTATCCAATTGCTTCCAGTTGGAATAGCAAACATTCTATATCGAGCTACATTCGGTAATTTCATCCAAGGATCTCCATTCCAAAAATTATATGAATACTGATTACTAACCTGGTCAATTGCCTGGGGCCAGCCAGAATTTGCAATAGAACCATAAGAAATTGTAACCTCCGTATTCGGGTCAAATCCATTTGGGTCTAAAGTTTTCTTGCCAGTACTTCCAGGAAAAATAGGCCCTTTTGGTATTCTAAACAACACAGTGTCAATCCTAGCAAAATTAGCTGGATCTTTCACTTCTTCATCACAATAAAACCTTGGAATAACCTCAATTTGTGGAGCTTTCACAAATTGAACCAAAATAGTAGTATCCGTTCCACAAAAGCCATAGTTACCAACTTTTATAGAACCCAAAGTATCTCTATTAAAACTAGCCAATCTCGCATCGAGTGCTCCAACATTTCTATCAACCATTGCCGGAACATAGTTTAAGTATTGCCATACAGGGTTTGGGCCCGCAACAACTAAAGTGTCAAATTCACTACTGCTTGCACAAAAACTTACTGTAGGGTAAGGTTTTCCGTGATCCATTACTCCTAAATAAGAGTGGTCCCAAGGAGCAACAACTGGAATTTTGAACAAGCTATCTGTTAAACAACCATCTAAAAGAGTATAAGTAATAAAAGCCGTATCCGGTTTTCCTGTAGTAGGATTAAATCGTTTTCCATTAACAAAATAAACCATCTTATTAGTATTCTTATTCAACACTGAATCTACTCCTATACCTGTAAACCATCCTCCTGGATTTTTAGGGATTAATCTATGTCTAATCGTATCTGGTAATCCTAATTTGTCAAATCCGTAAATTCCACACAACGAATCCGGACTCAACAAGCTTGGGTCTGGAAGTCCGACAATCTCAATCTCAACGCTATCCGCCGCAGCACAAGCATCACCAGTAATTTTGTATTTGACCCAGAATTTTCCTAAACCAGACAATGAAGGATCCCAAATACCGAGTGTGTCATTCACAACTCCTTTTCCTGACCATCGACCACCTGGCCTTGTAATGTTCCATGGTGTTTTTGCCAATAACTGAATAAATCCAGTTTTTTGACATTGAGGTCGTAATTTAACAGGTTGCGCATCATAAGAGCTTACTACATTAATATTTACCTCTAGAGTATCTTTACATACTCCAAAAGCAGAATCCTCAATATATACTGTATATTTTTTTGCTGTACTTAAATTTACCCTAGCATCCACAGAATCAGTATTGCTAGCTCCAATAAACCCACCATTACTAGTAGGGTTCCATGTGAACTTAAATAAACTATTTCTCATTCCAGTACAAGAGTTAAATCTTGTTCTTGGCAACATGCTTGTTGGAAATCCAGGGCTTAAAACACTATTTCCACAAGCAGCGTCTCTAAAAGTATAATCTTGATAATATGAATTCGCTGCACGATAAGTTTTGTTGTCGAAACTTTGAACATGGTGTCCGTTTAATCTGCTATTTCCATTTTCCCAGCAAACCTCTACAATCAGATTGCTAACACCATCCCAAACATATTCGTTATCAAAATTATGAACATTCCAACCAACTCCAGGTAGAATTGATTTAGGATTATACACTTGCTTAAGTCCTGATACAAAACCCGTTTTTGGTAAATCACCTATTTTTGTACAGGCAATTTTAATCGTAAATTTATTAAATGGCGCTGCTGTCCTAGCATAAAGACTTTTAATTTCCCAAGCAATTGATTTTACTGGACCCGGTTTCATTCCCAATTTTCTCAATTCGCTTGCTAAGTATAAATATTGTGATCTTTGGCTATAATTGTAACTACCATAAGTTAAAGGCATAGTATTCAACCTTCCACCTGGGCTAGGTTGAGTGCCAGAACCGAGAGTATAATCCTTATATATTCCTTGACATCTATAGGTAACAGTATCACACCCATTATAGTCAATACTTCCCTTATCCACCCATAATTGAATTTGTTTTGACAAACAAACTAAGGTATCTGAAATCATTGCTTTCATGTTTGTTGGAAAAGGATCTGTGACATTAACATCTACAAAAGTCTCCCGAACGCAACCAGAATCTCCAGTTACAGTAACTGTAAATCTTGTAGGGAATTTTACACTAGAAAAATTTGGGTTTTTTAAGGTGTCATTTGTTAATAGTGAACTATTATTCCATTTGTAGCTATATCCCATGGTGCTGCGAGAAGGGGTCGCATCTAATTTACCTTTTCCAGGATTACATAAAAAGAAATCTGGAACAGTTGTCAATTGGAAACTATCAACTGGATTAATATAAACCGTATCTAATTTTCTACAATTAAGAGCTCTAATACAGCCAAACTTCAGATCGGATTTTACTTCCAATATTGTTGGTGTTCTAGGTTTGAATTTACCTGTTCTATTTGTATCGGTTGCAGTAGTGTCTGGAAACCAGTTTACTCCAACCACTAATGGATCACCAGAAATAGTCCTCCAATTATACAAAACTCCACCATATGCCGTCAAATCAGCACTATCACCCTGACATACAATTATATCTGGCCCAGCACTAGTTGCATTTAAGACTGAAAGTTCAAAAACCGAAAATCCGTTTCCCGGAAAGTCACATCTATCGTCATCAAAGGATATAAAGAAGGATTTGATTGGGTTTTTACCAATTACTGCGGTCCATTCGAATTTCAGTACTGCTTTATTTCTAGATAGAAAAGTCTTTGTCATAGTCATTCCTGGAAGCCCAACTCCAGCTCCCATATTTGACTCGAAACGCAGGGTGTCAGTAGCATCTTTATCAAAAATGGTATCTTCCCATGAAAATTTTTCGCCTTGACAAACCTCTATTTTATATCTGCCTGTTTTCTTAGCATTTCCAATAAGATTGGAAACTCCCGAAATATCACGGGGCACATTGTTAGAGCAACTCCGCACATCAAATTGAACTTCACGATGTGTTCGACCAACTTCTTTCCCGGTACACCGTTCATATTCAATAACCCAAAAAGCAACTAAATACTTACCCGTTCTAGTAGTTTTAAAAGAAATAAGACCAGTTGTTGAATCTAATTTTATACCTGGTATAGGAATGGCAGCTGAAAAGCCTCCATTATATCTAACGTATGTATAATTTCCTGGAGAATTAATTCTATCAATCGCACCATCAAAAATGAATCTTAAACTATCCCCATCAGGATCAAAAGTTCCAATTCCATAAAACACATCTTGGCCCGTACAAACTGAGGGAAATGGTTTTACTTCATCAGCAAAAATCGGAGAGTTATTTTTTGGAAAACTTCTACTAGCTAATCTTGTAACAGGAGCAAAATAGGAGCCATTCATGTTTGTCGTTCCGTTTCTACAACATTGACTAGGAGACATATAAATTTCCCAGTAATCACAAGCAGGCAGTTGAAAAATAGTCTCATAAAAACTCACTTCATACCCTCCTGGATTTGTTCTATTTAAACACTTTGTAGCTTTGTTTCTACAAACATCGGAAACATCTTTCGCTCCTAAATTTGCAGGTCGCTCTCCAGCTTTAGGAATATAATTAACCTTTGGTGCTGTTTGAACAATTAGAGGGGTTCTGCCCGGCATACAAACTGCCGTTATTCTTTCTGAAGTAGTGGTATAACGCATTCCATTACAATCCCGGTAAACACCCAATACAACTTTATATCTGTGTGTTCCGGCAACTGTTCCAGGTCCTAAATAAGTATATTTAATACTACCTCCCGATACGTGCGAAGCAGCAGCCTCATAATTAAAATTCAAAAACAGCGTAAACGCAAATAGAATTCCGATAATCTTTTTCATAATTTTTACTTTTATATTCAACTTTACAATCTGCTAAGACGCAACAAATTTGCAAAGGTTGCTTCTAGAATTGAAAATATTTTAAGTCCGCTAAATTAGGTCTTTTTATTCCTTAACAAAATGTGTTAATTATTGACCGCAATGACAAGGATTTGAAAACCTATTTTTGTAGCTTAATGAAATCCAAGAAATATAAAAAATCAATACTACAAATTGAAACTATTTTATTGGAGGAGAATGATAATTATGCTGCACTTGCGAATGTTTCTGCAATATTGCATATGACATTTTCTTTTTGGTGGACTGGGTTTTATTTGGTTAAAAATGGAAACGAAGAAAATATACTTGTTATAGCTCCATTCCAAGGACCGGATGCATGTTCAAGAATAAAATTTGGTGAAGGAGTGTGCGGAACGGCTTGGAAAACAAAAAAATCGATAATTATTAAAAACGTTCATGAAATTGAAAATCATATTTCCTGTTCAGAATTCAGCAATTCTGAAATTGTTGTTCCAATTATATCAAATGGAAATGTTAAAGGTGTATTAGATATAGACAGCAAATTGTTTTCGAATTTCGACGAAACCGACAAGAAATATTTAGAAAAAGTTTGTAATTTAATTTCCAAAAAATACTGGCCATGAAATCGACCACCAAATATTGGTTACTTTTAATTGCATCAATTATTCTGTTAGGACAAAGTTGTGCAATAATTCAGTCCCCCACTGGTGGCCCAAGGGATACTTCTCCTCCTAAGATAAAAAAGAGCGACCCCATTAGTGGTACTACAAGTTTTGAAGGAAACTCTATCGCATTAGATTTTGATGAATTTGTGGTTCTAAATAATTTGAATCAAGAATTAATAGTATCACCTCCTTTAAAACATAAACCTGATTTTAAGATTAAAGGGAAAAGTCTATTTATTAGTTTTAGGGACACTCTTGAAGAAAACACAACCTATACTTTTAATCTTGGAACTGGAATAAAAGACTACCATGAAGGGGTTGTGCTTGATTCGAATATTATTGTTTTTTCAACTGGTAATAGTATTGACTCAGGAAAAGTAATTGGAAGTGTTCAAGATGCCTTCACTCTTAAACCAATAAATAACACCTTGGTAATGCTATATTCGGATTTTGCAGATTCAATTCCCGCAAAAGAAAAACCCTTTTATTATTCTAAAAGTAAAAAATCGGGTGAGTTTCTAATCGATTATTTAAAACATGGACAGTATCAACTTTTTGTATTGGAAGATAAAAATAATAATTTCAAATACGATCTTCCAAATGAAAGAATTGGATTTTCAGATTCAAAAATAAATGTGGGGGACACTTTACAAGAATTAGAATATGTCAAAGTCCATTTGTTTAGGGAGTTTATATCTAATCAATTTTTTGTTGGTTCCGAAATAAAACAATATGGTAAAATATTATTGGGCTTTAATCAACCGCTAAAATCCCTTTCATTAAAAGTCTTAAACGGGGATATAAAATCAAATTGGTATCTCCCCGAATATGACCTTGAAAAAGATACAGTTTGGATTTGGACCAATTTAGAAGTTGAAGAAGGTCAATCTTTAGAAATAGAAATTTCGGATAACGGAGTTACTTTGGATACTATTGAATTAAAACTAAAGCCAAAACCGTCTACAGAAAAGGGTTTATTAGGATTAAAACCATCTATTAAAATTAAAGAGAAGAGCGGTATAGTCAAGTATTTCGAAGATTTAAAAATCACCTCTTCCAACCCAATAATAGACTTGAATATAAAAGGAATTATTATCCGTGAAAATGATACGGTCGGTATTTCATTGAACTCTTCCGGATTTGATGAGGAAAGAAAAGAATTTACTCTTCCGATTAAATTAAAGCAAGAAAGTAACTATACATTATATATCTACAAAAATTCTTTTACTGATATTTTTGGCCTCACAAACGATACGATGAAATTTGAATTTAAAACGTTAAGTGACATTGAATATGCAAGCTTAGAGGTGAAGGTTGAAAACGCCTCAGGCTCCCCCAAAATAATTCAGTTAATTACAGAGTCTAATGAAGATGTTATCAGAGAATTAACCGTTACGGATGGGCAAAAAATTGAGTTCACGAATTTATCGCCGGGAAAATATAAACTAAAAATGATCTTTGACAATAACTCAAACAGAAAATGGGACTCTGGTTCTTTTATACCAAGAAAAAATCCAGAAAGAGTTATTTATTTTTCAGACCAAATAGAAATGAAAGAAGGGTGGGATAAAAAAATAACTTGGATTATTCCTGAATAGCAAAGCTATCCGCATCTATATATACCGGAAACTTGTCTCTATAAGCCTTCAGCCCTTTAAGACTTAACTTTACACTATCAACTCCTTCAACATCAGGCTCGATAGTGCTAATTTTATCTCCTTTAGCATCATAAACCACTGAATCACCAACATAAGTCTTACCTCTTCCATCTTGCCCAACTCTATTTACTGCAACAACTGGAGAATAGTTTTCCATAGCTCTTGCTTGAACCAAAGTATTCCAAGCGCTTCTACGTGCATCAGGCCAATTAGCGACATAAATAAGTAAGTCATAATCATTTTGATTTCTGCTCCAAACAGGAAATCTCAAATCGTAACAAATTAGTGGACAAATTCTCCATCCTTTAAGTACTGGAAATATTTTTCTGTTTCCTTCTGAAAAATGCTCATCTTCTCCCGCCATTCTGAATAAGTGGCGTTTATCATAGTGTTTGAAAGTTCCATCAGGCTTCATCCAAATTAGTCTATTGTAATACCTGCCTCTTTCCTCAATAATTAGACTTCCAGTTATTACAGACCTTGTAGTATTCGAAAGTTTTTTCATCCACAAAACAGTTTCTCCATCCATTGTTTCTGAAAACTCTTGCGTTTCCATCGTAAAGCCTGTAGTAAACATTTCAGGCAGGACAATTAAATCTGCGGATTTACTATCCTTCAATAACTTTTCAATTTTTCTTCTATTATTCTGTGGCTTTTGCCACGAAATGTTCATCTGAACTAAATTTACTACTATATCTGGCATTATAAAAGACTTAAAATTTCTGCGGCACGCATCAATGTTTCGTCTTGTTTGGCGAAACAAAAACGAAGTACATTTTTGTGCACTGGGTTATGATAAAATACGGAAACTGGAATAGAACTTACTTTGTTTTCAATGGTCCATTTTTGAGCTAATACATCATCCTTTTCTTCCGATATATCTGAATAATCGAGTAATTGAAAATAGGTACCTGCACTTGGTCTTATTTTAAACCTAGATTCTTTTAATAGAGAATTGAATAAATCTCTTTTTTGTTGGTACATTGGAGCAATAGAATTGTAATTGCCTTCAAATGGGATATATTCTGCTAACGCAGCCTGCATTGGGTGATTGGATGCGAAAACTTGAATTTGATGGGTTTTTCTGAACTCTTTCATTAATTTTTCTGGGGCCAGGCAGTAGCCAAGCTTCCAGCCAGTTGCATGAAATGTTTTTCCAAAAGAATAAATCACAAAACTTCGCTCGGCTAATTTTGGATAACGAGCTACACTTTGATGTTCGTAGCCATCAAAAATAATGTGTTCATAAACCTCATCGCTTAACAATAATATATCAGAATTATTGGTGATTTTTTCTAACTCAAGCATATCTCGAGAGGATAAAATACTTCCCGTTGGATTGTGCGGAGTGTTAATGATTATGAGCTTGGTTCTATGACTTACTGACTTTTTAACCAAATTCCAATCAACCGTATAATAAGGTGCTGTAAGTTGAATGTAAATTGGTGTGCCTCCGTTTAACTCTATTGTTGGAGCATAACAATCATAAGCAGGCGTAAATAAAATCACCTCATCGCCTTCTTTTACCACAGCACTTATTGCTGAATAAATTGCCTGCGTAGCCCCAGAGGTAACCGTTACTTCTGTTTCCGGATTATATTTTAAGGAATAACTTTTTTCAACTTTGTTCGAAATTGCTTCACGCAGAGACAAAAGTCCTGGCATGGAGGCATATTGATTTAAACCGGCCCTCATGTATTTATTAACCAATTCAATCAAATGAGGGTCAACAGCAAAATCTGGAAACCCTTGACTTAAATTAATGGCTCCCTCTTGATTGCTCAAGGCCGACATCACTGAAAAGATGCTCGTTTTTACTTGAGGCAATTTAGAACTTAAGGAACCTTTATATTCTGGCATGAAATGAGAATTATATTACCTACCAAAATTAGGTAAGATGGAAAGTATGCGGCTTATTAAGTTCTCTTAAAACACTTGTTTTATGAACAAAAAAGCCACTCTAGTAGAGTAGCTTTTTATACTTTATAAGAGAATATTTTTATTATTCTGAAGTTATTGAAGCCCCTAAATATTCTCTATTCATTCTAGCAATGTTTTCTAAAGAAATCCCTTTCGGACATTCTACTTCACAAGCCCCTGTATTTGTACAATTTCCAAATCCTTCGTGATCCATTTGTTCAACCATGTGTATCGCCCTTCTCTTAGCTTCAACTTGACCTTGTGGAAGAAGAGCTAACTGAGAAACTTTTGCTGAAACAAATAACATCGCCGAAGCATTTTTACAAGTTGCAACACAAGCGCCACAACCAATGCATGTAGCAGCATCAAATGCCTTATCCGCATCAGCTTTTGGAATTGGAAGAGCATTTGCGTCTTGTGTATTACCAGAGGTATTTACAGATACAAATCCACCTGCTTCCATAATTCTATCAAAACTTCCACGATCGACCACCAAATCCTTAATCACTGGGAAGGCTTTAGCTCTCCAAGGCTCAATAAAAATTGTTTCTCCATCTTTAAACTTACGCATGTGGAGCTGACAAGTAGTAGTGCCCCGATCCGGCCCGTGGGCCTCCCCATTAATATACAAAGAACACATTCCACAAATTCCTTCCCGGCAATCATGATCGAAAGCAATAGGCACTTCACCTTTGTTTCCCAAATCTTCATTTAGCATATCAAGCATTTCCAAAAATGATGAGTCAGGAGAAACATCTTTTATTTGAAAAGTGTTCATACTTCCTTTGTCGTCTTTATTCTTTTGTCGCCAAATTTTTAGTGTTAAGTCCATTTCTAAATTTTTTTATGACTAGTTGCTATTTGTAACTTCTTTGTTTCAACTCAATATCTTTAAACTCTAGGTCTTCTTTGTGCATTACAGCATCTTTAGGGTCTCCTTTAAACTCCCACGCGGCGGCATAAGCAAAGTTTACATCATCGCGTAATGCTTCGCCTTCTTCTGTTTGAGATTCTTCTCTGAAATGACCGCCACAAGATTCAGTTCTTTCCAAGGCATCCATTGCAAATAATTCTCCAAGTTCTAAGAAGTCAGCTACTCTGCCTGCCTTTTCTAATTCTTGGTTGAGGCCATTTAATTCGCCCGGAACACGAACGTTTTCCCAAAACTCTTTTCTAATTTGCTGAATATCAGCAATAGCTTCTTTTAATCCAGTAGCATTACGAGCCATTCCAACCTTATCCCACATTACTTTTCCTAAACGTTTATGAAAGTAGTCAACAGAATGATTTCCTTTAATATTGATGAATTTATTTAAACGATTTTTTACTTCTTTTTCAGCTTCCAAAAATTCAGGGCTATCGTTTGAAATAGTTCCAGTTCTAATGTCATCGGCTAAGTAATCTCCAATAGTGTATGGTAAAACAAAATAACCATCTGCCAAACCCTGCATCAAAGCAGAAGCGCCCAATCGGTTCGCACCATGATCAGAGAAATTAGCTTCACCAAGGCAATAACAACCAGGAATAGTTGTCATTAAATTATAATCTACCCAAGTACCGCCCATTGTATAATGAACAGCTGGATATATCATCATTGGTGTGTTATAAGGATTCTCGTTAACAATTTTTTCATACATCTGAAAAAGGTTGCCGTATTTCTCTTTAATTACACCTTGACCTAGTTTTACAATTTGCTCTTTAGTTGGATTCTCTACCCCTTCAACATGAGCCTTTTCTTTTCCGTAACGAACAAATGCAGCCGCAAAATCAAGATAAACAGCTTCACCAGTTTTGTTAACACCGTAACCGGCATCACACCTTTCTTTAGCGGCTCTAGAGGCAACATCTCTTGGAACTAAGTTTCCAAAAGCAGGATATCTTCTCTCTAAGTAATAATCTCTTTCTTCTTCTTTAAGTTGAGTTGGCTTTAATTTTCCAGATCGAATAGCTTCAATATCCTTTTTGTTTTTCGGAACCCAAATTCTACCATCATTTCTCAAAGACTCAGACATAAGTGTCAGTTTGGATTGATGATCACCAGATCTAGGAATACAAGTTGGGTGAATTTGTGTATAACAAGGATTAGCGAAGTAAGCTCCTTTTTTATGGATTTTCCATGCTGCAGTAGCATTAGAACCCATTGCATTTGTAGAAAGGAAAAACACGTTTCCATATCCCCCTGAGCAAATTACCACAGCATGTGCAGAATGCCTTTCAATTTCTCCAGTGACAAGATCTCTGGCAATAATTCCTCTGGCTTTACCGTCCACTTTTACAACGTCAAGCATTTCGTGACGATTGTACATGGTGATTTTTCCTTTACCAATTTGACGGGCCATGGCAGAATAAGCGCCTAATAATAATTGCTGTCCTGTTTGACCTTTAGCATAAAAAGTTCTTGAAACCAATACGCCTCCAAAAGAACGATTATCTAATAATCCACCATAATCTCTTGCAAATGGAACACCTTGAGCGACACATTGATCAATGATATTAGTAGAAACTTCTGCCAAACGATAAACGTTTCCTTCTCTTGCTCGATAGTCACCACCTTTTACAGTATCGTAAAACAAGCGGTAAGTTGAATCACCATCATTCTGATAATTTTTAGCGGCGTTTATCCCACCTTGAGCTGCAATTGAATGCGCTCTACGTGGTGAATCTTGAAAACAAAATGCTTTTACATTGTAACCCATTTCTGCTAAGGATGCTGCAGCAGAGCCTCCGGCTAAACCAGTTCCAACAACAATTATATCAATTAATCTCTTATTTGCAGGGTTAACTACATTGATGGCATTTTTATGTTTTGTCCACTTCTCAGCAATAGGACCTTCAGGAATCTTACTCTCCAATTTTGTCATAATTTCTGATTTGTTATGCGTTAATGAAATGATAAATAGCGATGAATACGAACATTGCAGGAATTAAAATGGCGTAAATATTACCCAGTGCTTTAATCAAGGGTGTGTATTTGTTATGTCGAAATCCAACAGACTGAAATGCCGATTGAAAACCATGTAATAAGTGTAAGGAAAGAAAAACAAACGAAATTACATAAAGTCCTGTACGAGTTGGACTTTGAAACTTCTGCTGCAAATCTTCTAAATATCGAAAATTACCCGCTTCGTTTAAGCCAGTCATATCACCAGTGATAAATTTTAAATTTAACTCCGGAATCCAAAAATCGTAAAAATGAAGACCTAAAAACAACAGAATCATTATTCCAGTAATTATCATGTTTCTGGACATCCATGAAGAGTTTTCTCCAGGTTTGTTCATAGCGTACTTCACATTACGAGCTTGTTGATTTTGCCATTCTAAATAAAGGCCCATGGCTAGGTGAAAGACAACACCAAAAGCTAATACTGGCTGCATTGCAAACTGAATTAACGGGTTTGTGCCCATAAAGTGAGACGCAGTATTAAACATATCCGGAGCGATTACCGAGATCATATTTAACGAAGAGTGAAGAATTAGAAAGGACACAAGGAAAAAACCCGATAGTGCCATAAAAAACTTCCTTGTTATTGACGTCATTCCATTGCTTGTTGACATATATTTTGTTCTTGAATTTAGAAAGCAAATGTATGTGCGGATGTCTTCCGTACAAAGAATCATTATCATGAATTTTAAAAAACCACATTAGCTTAACAACTTCCCCTAAAAATAGAATTTATATCCTAAACAAAAGAGCTTAATTATGTCAGGTTTTGTTAAGTTTGATGCTTAATTTGGCGCCCTTATTTTGAACTTTAAAAAATTATTATTCAAAATAAGAAATTTACAAAAAAGTAAGATTAAAAGCATGAAATACACTCCGTTAAGTTCGAGATTATATTCTAAGAATAGAAAAAAATTCACTACTCAGATGACTCCAAAGTCTTTGGCTATTTTTAATAGTAATGATATTTATCCTATAAGTGCAGACAGTACTATTCCTTTCAAACAACATAGGGATATATTGTATCTTTCTGGTGTTGATCAAGAAGAATCTATTTTAGTATTATTTCCAGATGCTCATGATAACTCTCATAAAGAGGTGCTTTTCTTGAAGGAAACTTCCGAATTAATCGCCATTTGGGAAGGAGAAAAATTAAACAAAGAATCTGCTTTTGCTCAATCTGGAATAAAAAATGTGTTTTGGCTACAAGATTTTAACACAGAGTTTAAGAAAATGATGTCTCAGGCTGAAAATGTTTACATCAATAATAACGAACATCTTAGGGCAAATACGAAAGTAGAGACTCGTGAAGAAAGATTTATAAAGAAATTAAAGAGAGATTTTCCTGGGCACTCGTACAAAAGGTCTGCTCCGATAATGCATGACATAAGATCGGTGAAAGAACAAGAAGAAATTGATGCCATGCAACACGCTTGTAACATCACTAACAAGGGAGTTCATCGAATTTTAGATTTTATCAAACCTGGGGTTTGGGAATATGAAATAGAAGCAGAATTAATCCACGAATTCACTAGAAATAGAGCAAATGGATTTGCCTACACTCCAATTATTGGAAGTGGATATAATGCATGTGTATTGCATTACATAGAGAACAATCAAGAATGTAAAGCTGGAGATGTTATTCTTATGGATTTTGGAGCTGAGTATGCCAATTATTCTTCTGATTTGACTCGTAGCGTTCCGGTAAGTGGGAAATATACGGCCAGACAAAAAGATGTTTATAATGCAGTTTTAAGAGTTAAAACGGCTTCTGAAAAATTACTCGTTCCAGGAACTTATATGGCGGACTACCATAAAGAAGTTGGAAAATTAATGGAAAGCGAATTATTAGGCCTAGGTTTAATTGACCAAACGGATATCAAGAACGAAGATCCAAATTGGCCAGCTTATAAAAAATATTTCATGCATGGCACATCTCACTTTATTGGTTTGGATACGCATGACGTTGGTTCTTGGGTAGAACCAATTAGAGTTGGAAATGCATTTACTTGCGAGCCTGGGATTTATATTCCCCAAGAGAATTTAGGCATTCGCCTTGAGGATGATTTGATTGTTCAAGAAAATGGAGAGCCTTTTAATTTAATGAGGGATATTCCTATCGAAGCTAACCATATCGAAGATTTGATGAACTCTTAGGGTCCAAAATGAGTAGCAATAACCGCGTTGATTCCAAAATTTCTTCTCGTCATATACAAAAGTACACTCCTCGAAAAAATTCCAAAATCGCCTTGTTCTTAAAACTCATTTAGAACCTTACCATTATATAAAAACTAGCTTTTTTTGCCTTAAAAAATGCCTTACATAGAATACAAAAAAGCTAAAATTCATTTTACCGATTCTGGAAAAGGAAGAACAGTTGTTTTGCTGCATGGATTCTTAGAATCATCAAACATGTGGGCGACATTTTTGCCTACACTTTCAAAAAAATATAGAGTAATAAATATTGACTTGCCTGGTCATGGAAAATCTGAATGTTTTGGATACGTTCATACCATGGGTGAAATGGCTAGGGCCGTCAAAGCCATTCTATCTCAATTAAAAATCAGGAAAGCTTCTTTTGTTGGACATTCTATGGGTGGTTATGTGGCTCTGTTTTTTGGGGATTTATTCCCGGATAATGTAAAGAGCATTTGTTTGTTTTTTAGTACGAGCTATGCCGATAGTTCCATAAAGAAAAAAGGAAGAAATCAAGCCATTGAAGTTGTAAAAAAGAATCACAAAAGTTTTATTCGAATTGCTTTTCCAATGTTGTTCCGATCAAAGTTTCGAAAGTCATTAAAAACTGAAATTAAGAATGCTAAAAATGATGCTCTTTTGACGAGTAAACAAGGAATAATTGCGGCATTAGAAGGAATGAAACAGAGGCCTTCAAGAGAAATGCTTCTCAAGTTTGCCCCCTACCCCATTCATTTTATTTCTGGGAAACGGGATCCGGTAATTCCAGTTGAAACTGTTC
>CAWUST010000017.1:0-45354 GCA_963925495.1 uncultured Flavobacteriales bacterium
AGATTAACCCCGTTGATATAATTTGCGGCAGGACTGGCTAAAAAAGCAATTGCATTTGCCACTTCTTCTGGTTTACCAACTCGTTGCATAGGAACTTGGCTTTTGAAACCAGCCATAATCTCCTCTTTGGTTTTACCCAACTTTTCCGCTTTGTTTTTTATAATAGAACTCAACCTTGCTGTACTAGTTGCACCTGGCAAAACATTGTTTACCGTAATATTAAATTGCCCTAATTCGTTTGCTAATGTTTTTGACCAATTGGCAACAGCCCCTCTAATTGTATTAGAAACACCCAAGCCGTTTAAAGGAATTTTTACAGAGGTTGAAATTACATTTACAATTCTTCCATAACCACTCGCTTTCATTCCGGGAACTAAAGCGGTAGCTAAAATATGATTACAAATTAAATGCTGATTAAAAGCAATTCGAAACTGGCCTATTTCTGCATCAATTGCCAAACCACCTGGAGGGCCGCCTGTATTATTAATCAAGATATTATAAGAGTTTCCCGCGTCTAAATGTTCTTTTAAAGTTGCATCAAGTTTGTCTGGAAAATTAAAATCGGCAACCAAATAATTATGTTTTTCTGAGTTAGGTAAACTAGAAACCGCTTCTTTTAATCGTTCCTCATTTCTTGCAACAAGTGTAACCGTTGCACCGAATGCGACCAAAGCTTCTGCAGCAGCCAAACCAATGCCTTGAGTGCTTCCGCACACCAAAGCATTTTTACCAGTAAGATCTAAATCCATTTATTGAACTAAAAGTTTTTGTGTTTTTGTAATTCCATTAACAGATACATTCACCACAAATATTCCGGCAGTAAGCACACCTTCTTCCATTATAAAACGAGCCTTGTATTCTGTTTCAGTTTTTGACCATACTTTTTGACCTTGAATTGAATAGACATTAACTTGAACGTTATCGTCATTTGCATTTTCTAATTGAATATTTACCAAGCCGTTGCTCGGGTTCGGATAAATTGCAACTAAAAACTCACCTGTATTATCTAGGCTTTCTAAGCCAACAAAAGGCCCCCCATTAATATCAACCTTTCCTTTTCCTGTGCTACTTACCGTAAACTTCCATTCAAAACTCCAATTGGAGGTGTTTGAACCTCGAACAGCTCTAACTCTCCAGAAGTATGTTGTGCCCGGTGTTAGGTTTTCAGCATAAAACCGCGTATCGCTATTTTTTGGTGAAGGTCCTAAATAAACATTGCTACCACTATACACCAAATTACTGAAATCGCTTTTATCCGATAATTCGTATTCGTATTTATCAATAACTGGAACAGCTTTCCAGTCGAGATAGACACTGCTTGCAACGCTATCTAAATTATTAGAAGGAAACTCCAAGATAGGTACATCGGCAATATTTCCTGTAATGTTAATGTTGTCTAAAAAGAAGTTATTGTCACCTCTATTTTCAACCTCAAACTTGATTAACCCATTTTGAACCATGTCGGCTCCAGTAAAATTAGTTATAGAAATAGGTAACCAATCTGTTTTTGCCTGCGGTAAGTATGAATTATCCATTATTTTACCATTATTAACGCTGGTACTTAACGAGCTGTATTTAAGCTTCCAGGTTTCGCCACAATCATTAGAATAATAGACTTTAAATTTTGTTTGCCCTGCAAAAGTTCCAGAACTTTTAGATGCATGTGCAAGGTAAAATTCTAATTTAGGCTTAACCACGTTACTTAAATCAACAGGTGCAGTTACAATGGACTCAAATTGACCATAAGTATTTTTAATATTTTCAAGCATTAAATAGTTTTCACCAGCAAACGAATTTCCTTTTTCTACTTTCCAATAAACATCGTCCCTGTCTTCATTTTCAGCAACCCAATTGACAGCGATAGACTCTGTACTTCCTTCAAACCCTTCTAATAAAGGTAAAAACGAACCAACACTGTTATTAATCATAATGTAATCGTCTACCAATTTAGTTTTGGTAATGTTATCCGCGCTTTTAACGGTTAACTTAACCTTAAAAGAACCAGGTCTAGAATAGGTTACAACAGGATTTTTAGCATTTGAAATTTTTGGCGTACCCTCTTCAAATTCCCATTTCCACGTTACTGCACCGTTTAATGATTGATCCTTAAATAGCACAGGTTCATCTACACAGGCATAGTTCTTTGTACTTGAAAAATCAGCAAGTTCCATGTCTAATACACCAGCTTTTATATTATTTGCCTTTGAAACTAAATCTCTTCTTTCGGCAGTTGGAGAATTTAAAGCCGCTCTCATTCTTGATACCTGCCCTTGAGTGAACATATTGGAACAATAAGAATATTCCATATAATTTTGAACATTATCGAACGATCCACAAGAAGTACCATTAGCATTACAAGACCTCCATCCTATTGTTAGTGGCGTATCCCCAACTCTATCGTCATCACTGCAGTTTGTGCTTGCTGCGGGTGTATTACCGCTGCCCCAAGTATGTAATAAGTTAAGCCAATGGCCAATTTCATGAGTTAAAGCCCTAGACCTCCTATAATTTCCTTGTCTAACAGAAGAAAAATAATTGTATAATAAAATTATTCCATCTTTAGTAGGTCTTCTGTTAGCCCCACTTGGCAAAAATGTATATCCTGCGGCACCGCTAGTAATCGCCTTAACCAACCACACATTCAAGTAGGTGTTCCGAGGCCAAACATTCAGTTTAGCGTTTTCACCACCTTGATTAGTAAGACTTGTTCTAATTCTGTCAATTCCATTAGTTACATTACCCTGCGGGTCTCTTCGTGCTAACCTAAACTCGATTTTTGCCTCACCCGTAATACTTTTAAATCGAGAGACAACATCACCTAAGTCATCATTCCTCATTTGGAAATCTTCATTCAATATTCGCATAGCGTCATGAACCTCAGTATTCGTAATGTTTTCTGGGCCATCTTCATGCAAAATATGAAACACTACAGGAATAATGTAATCTACCCCTGCTCTAGATGGGTTTTGAAATTCTTGAGCAATGTAATCTGCGGTAAACTTTTCCAGCTTTGCTTCTTCTGCGTCAATATCAGAAGCTAAATGCGGATACATTTTTTTCAGAGTTTCGTTCAACATTATATCATCTTCTGAAAACTCAGTTTCGTGATCGCGTTGCGCAAAGCCCACAATACTGAACAATATCAACGCTGCTAATAGTCTAATTTTCATAATATTCCCCACAATTTTAAAAGTTTACAAAAGTATCATTTTATACCTACCACGTTTAGCGCGGCTATAAGGTTGGCTTTTAGCTTTGCATTGTCAAAAAGTTTACCTTTACAAGGTTAAAAAAACAAAAAAGTATGAGTTTAAGAATGCCCTTTAATTTAGGTAAGTGGATTGAAGAGAACCGCGATTTATTGAAACCGCCTGTTGGAAATAAAAATTTGTACGTAGAAGCCGGGGATTTTATAGTTATGATAGTTGGCGGGCCAAACGCAAGAAAAGATTATCATTATAACGAGACAGAAGAATGGTTTTTTCAAGTGGAAGGTGATATAAATGTTCGGGTACAAGTTGATGGAAAACCTCTTGATGTGCCTATAAAAGAAGGCGAAATGTTTTTGTTGCCTTCTAAAATGCCACACTCCCCAATGCGGGGAGAAAACACCGTCGGTATAGTAATAGAGCGTGTTAGGCTGGGCAGCGATTGCAATGACGGTCTTATGTGGTTTTGCGACGAATGCAACAACAAATTACACGAGTCTTATTTTCCTCTAGAAAACATTGAAAAAGATTTTTTACCTCGATTCAAAGAGTTTTATAGTTCTAAAAAACTAAGAACATGCAATAATTGTGCGAGTATTATGGATGCGGACCCGCGTTTTGTTTAGGACACCCTGAACAAATCTGATGCAATTTTATCGGCAAATAATTTTCCTTTTTGCGTTAACACCACATTGCTATTCTTTAGAAGAAGTAAACTGTTTTTAATAGGGTTTTCTAAGTCTATCTTAAGTTGGAGGATAAAACTGTCAGGAAAGCTTTCTTGAATAAAGTCTAAATCTATCCCCCATTTAGTTCTAAGGCCTGTCATTATAAACTCATTAAACCTATCGGTTTCCGATAAATATTCCCACTCAAAGCCCTTGTCATCTTTTAAAAGATCACAGTATTTATTCGTGTTGGCAATGTTTATTTTTCTATTGATTCCATTAAAAGAATGAGCAGATGGCCCTAAACCGAGATAGGATGTTCCCTGCCAATAGGAGGTGTTGTGTTTGGACTCAAACCCTTTCAGTGCAAAATTCGATATTTCGTAATGGTCATATTTACTACCCACTAAATTATCCATCAGTGCTTCAAACTGACTAATAACCACGTTTTCAGAAGGCAAAACAACCCTTTTCTTTTTTACTTGGTAATCAAGTTGGGTACCTGATTCAATCGTTAAGCAATAAGAAGAAATATGATTTGGTTGAAGCTTAATAATGGTTTCGAGGTTTTTTTCCCAAGAAATGAGATCCGAATTGGGAATACCATAAATAAGGTCCAAATTAAAATTTGAAAAACCAGCCTTTTTTATTGCATTCACAGCGTCCAAAGCCTCTTTGCCTGTGTGTCTTCTTCCTAACAACGTCAATTCATTATCATGAAAACTTTGAATCCCCATGCTCAGTCGATTCACGCCTATTGAATAAAGCGCCTTGGCCGAGTTCAGATTAATATCGTCAGGGTTACATTCTAAAGTAATCTCTACATTTTTAGTTACCTTAAAATTTTTCTTAATTTCATTTAAAATTCTCTCTATTTCTTTAGCAGATAATTGGGATGGAGTTCCCCCTCCAAAATAAATAGTTGAAATTTCGTTTTCGTCAAGAAACCCTTTTCTTAATTCGATTTCATGACAAATGGTGTTTAAAAACTTTTCCTTAAACTGAAGGTGTGTGGTAAAGTAGAAATCACAATAGGTACATGCGTGACCACAAAATGGAATATGAATATAAATGCCAGCCATTATTTGCTCCTCGTTAAGTTTCTTCCCAATAACGATTCTGAATTCTCACAAGCTGAAGTTCTATCTTGCTATGAAACACTCTTTTTTTCACTTTTCGATAGTGTAATTCTAAAGGTTGTTCCCTCGTTAATTTTTGTGTGTTTTACAACAACTTTTCCTTTGTGATAATCTTCAACAATTCGTTTTGTTAAAGTTAACCCCAATCCCCAACCACGTCCTTTGGTCGTATATCCAGGTTTAAAAACATCTTTTTTCTTTTTGGGAGACATTCCTTTGCCGGTATCCACAATATCAAGAAACACAAACTGATCGTTTTCTGTTATCCCAAATTCAATTTTACCTTTTCCGGCCATTGCATCTACTGCATTTCTTACCAAATTCTCAATTACCCAATGAAAAAGCGGGACATTCAACATTGCGTGTATGTTGCTGCCATTCTCATGTAAAACAAAATTTACTTTTTTTGAACTCCGCGTTTTCATATAAGCTAAAATTGGCTCCAAGGCTTGTTTTACATTTTGACTTTTTAATTCTGGAAGGGATCCTATTTTTGAAAATCGCTCGGTGATAGTTTGAAGCCTATCCACATCTTTCTGTAACTCCTCCGCCATAACCGGATCCGTTTTTTTGGCTTTCATATACTCTACCCAGCCCATTAACGATGAAAGTGGAGTGCCTAATTGATGTGCGGTTTCTTTAGCCATGCCCACCCAAACTTGATTTTGTTCTGCTCTTCTAGAAGTACTGAATAGTACATACCCAATGAGAATAAAAATTCCAATTACCCCAAATTGAATAAAAGGATAATACTTTAATTGAATTAAAATAGCAGAGTCTTTGTAGTAGATGAAATTAGTATGTCCCTTTTGTAGACTAATTTCAATAGGACGGTTCTGGCTGGCTAGTTCCGTAATTATTATTTGGTGGTTCATACTGTCTTCTAAAACAGTAGAGTCCATGTTTCCCCATGCTATTATTTTGGTTCTGCTTGAATCTGTAATTATTACCGGTACACTTGCACTATTACTAACCACTTCAGAAATAAAAGACTCTTCTAAATCAGAAAAAGTGTGTTTAAGTTCTGCAAAAATTCGTGAATCGTCGTAATACAAATAGTCAATTTGGTTGTTTAGGTAAACAATTTCAATGGGCTTGTATTTGCTTCCCATTCGTAGAACCTCGTCAGAAAGTTGTTTTGTAGTATGTTCTATTTCAGGATCTAAATTTCTGTGAGATTTTACCCTGCCCTCGTTGTCTGTCCAAATAACAGGAACCGTCGTATTGTCTTGTAATATTTGAGTAAGAAAAGTGATGTCAATATTTGGAGAGTCTCCAGACAGGCGTTTTGTTGCCTCAACTAACATTTTTACTTTTTTTCTTTCCTCTATTCTTAAATCATTAAATAGTTGATCCGTATAACTCACCAAACGAGCTTTTTTCTTTAAAGCTTCCGCCCAAATTTTTACTGAGTTTCGTTCTTCTGCTGCAATATCCTCAACCAGGGTTTTGGTATACCAAAACGAGGCGAGGATTATTATTACTCCCACTACTAGCAGAATTGTCTTCCAAAGTTGTTTACGTCTGTAAATATTTGCCATTTCTTTTTAGAGGGGGTAAAGGTAAGAGCTGTAGGTTGTAAAAAGCTAATCTAACTTCAAATTCTAGGAATGATTGCAATACAAAGAATAAATTTTTAATATAGTTTTTCATTTTGAGTATTTAGGAAATGAAAATCTAGAGAAAAAACGTTCCAACCAATTTACGAAACAAAACACCAGAACAAAACAAAATTAAAGTTCGAATCTTACACTTCTCCCCAATTATCCAATTCTTCTTGACTCAACAATTCCGGAAAAAACATTCTTCTCTGGAACTTGGGATGTAAATATTTTTTCCAATCAGAACCACCAGTAGCAGCTTTTACTTCTTGACCGTGTTCTAAATAATGCTCCGCAGTTCTTAGATGAACAAGTGGCCATCGAACGTTAAAAGTCTGGTCAAAACCTTTCATTAAAGCAATTAGTTCCTCCGTTTTTTCTTCTTCCGGCAGACTTACAAATTGTTGCCATAAATTGCGGGTTTGATAAGTTGTGGCCAGTTTCTTAAAACCAACTAAATATTTCTCTTCAAATTGCTGAAGCGTTAGGGATTTTTTACCCGTTTTTCTGTCAATTCCTGCGGCTTGCCAGTATATCCAGTTGAAAAGTTCATCTATGTTTTGACTTCCCTTCATTTCTTCCTTTTTGTGGGAATAAACTAGGTTCCACAAATCGGTACAGAAAAATTCAATTTCTCTAAATGTAGCAGACTGAAAACCACTTGCAGGCGTAAGAGTATGTCTAAATTGATCGTATTGCTTCGGGTCCATTCCTTCGCGCATTACATCAAAACTCATTTGGGCTACTTCTGTATAACGTTGAGCTCTTTTAAGTTTTTCTAATAAAACAGCACCAGTAATACCTTCGGCCATGGTTGCTTGTTCTAGTTCATGCGTTACCAATTTTAATAGTAACTCAGTAACCTGATGATACATTAAAAAGGTTACTTCGTCTGGAAAATCAGTACGAGTTTTTTGGAGACTGAAAAGAGCATCTACTTGAATATAATCCCAATAGTTAATCGATTTTGCGTGCAACAAACCCTGTAAATAAGCGTCCATTGGCTGTTTTTGTTGCTTGTACTTCTCTTCTATTTTTTCTAATATTTCGTCTCGTGTCATATTTCTTGTTTTAAAGAACGCCAAATTTGGCTAAAAATAACCAAAACGACGCTGACAATAATCATAGATTAAATTAGAGCGGTCATTTTAGAACGGGAATTGGCCACACATTAGTTCAAATTTTGGTTTCATTTAGCTTCACTTTGTAATGAGCTAAATAAGGATAAAGGATCTCGTCAAGATATTTTTGACCTCGTAGATGCATTTTACAAGAAAATAAGAGTAGACGAAATGTTGGGGGCCATATTTAACAAATCCATTAAAAATTGGTCGGAGCATTTAGAAAAACTTACCGATTTCTGGTAATCTTAGATACTGTTTACAAAGAAGTTTAAACGAGGCTCGCCGCAAGCTCATATAGTTTTAGATAAGCGTGACGGACACACCATTTCGAATGCACACTTTGGACATTGGATGAATGTTTGGTTTGAAACAGTTGATGAATTATAGAAAGGGTATATAGCGGACCAAACCAAACATAATGCACGAAAAATGAGGGAAGCTAGAAATTAAAAGCTATTCCGAAATAATGAATCAAAAAGCGCAAAAGCGGACACCAAATGTCTTTTGGTTGAGGAAAGCCAAAAAGAGGAATTGCTGGTTAGTTCTTTTGCGAGTTAAATACTTAAATCATGACTTACTATATCCAAAATAGATAAGCGTGACGCCAACTGCATAACGATAATTGCGAGAAAATAAAGTCCAAATTTTTTCTTTTCACCTTGTTCTAGTTGAGCGATCCCCAATATACTTAGTATGAAACCAAACCCAGTAACGGGAATTACTGAATACAAAGTAAAAATAAACAGGAGTAATGTATAGTCTTTTACTTTCTGAAAAAGAGGAGGTTTTTTCAAAGAAAAAGTGAATAATACCACCTAGATTCAATTGCCTTTTAAGGCTCACCGTTTGACGGCGGTTATGGGTTTGATATTTTTTATGCACCTTTGTCATTTATTAGTATGTGTATGAAATCAATTCACGTTGTATTGTTTTTTTTATTTTGTTCTATTTATGGCCAAGCCCAAGTAGGCATTAATACGACTTCTCCAGACGCCAATTCTATATTGCATCTGAAATCTACTAACAAGGGGTTGCTTATTCCTCGGATGACCACTGTGCAACGTGAAGGTATGAGTGATGTGAAGTTTTCACAAGGGATGATGGTTTATGATATTACCTTGGACATCTTGTTCGTGGGATATGGAAATGGAGATTTGAGTACAAAATGGTATGCAATGAACCCTTGGAAAACTGAATACAGGAAAGGTAATAATGCATCTAAAGCAAATATGACAACTATGACAGTAAATCCAAGTTCATTGGTTGGAGATTCTGGGGTTCACTACGGTAACGTAGGTATTGGAGTACCAAACCCTACGAAAAAGTTAGAGGTAAAAGATGCAATTAAGACAGATACTATTATTTCTGTAGTTGTTAATGCCGTTTCTGGAAATGGTATTACACCTTTGGGTGGGATTATTATGTGGAGTGGTACAAAGGCTCCCTCAGGGTGGGCTTTATGCAATGGACTAACTGTAAATGGATATAAAACCCCAGATTTGAGGGGAAGATTTATTGTCGGATATGATAACGGTGTTGCAGACTATAATAATCCTGGAGACCTTAGCACCAAAGGAACCACTGGTTCTGTTGATGTTGGGGGAAAAAAAGAAGTAGTGCTTACTGAAGCCCAAATGCCTCGTCACAATCATACAATGCAAGATGCGGGTATTCACACACACGGCTACTATGATCGTTACAACAATCGTCGCAGATGTGATCAAGATAACGAAAGAAACTGCAATGACTTGACAGATTCATATAGAACGACTCAACCTGCAGGATTGCATAAACATACCATCAATTACAACGGGAGTAGTCAGGCCCATGAAAATCGGCCGCCATATTATACCCTTGCTTATATAATGCGTGTGGAGTAGTATATAATTACTGCACCTCAAAGTGGTCCTTTAGGTTGGCCAAACCCTTAAAGGGGTTTACAAAAGCCCAAGTAAATTAGCGAATAGAGGGGAGATAAAAATCGCAATAAACAGGAAGCAAAAAGTAGTGGCATACCTAACCGTAGTTTGGTCCGATCATAATTTTATGTGGGCTTTAGCTGCAGTTGATTGCGTAACAAACACGATTTTGGTGGTTTATAAATTCCAAAACCACAAACCCAGTTTTACTAAAAAAGGATATGATTCCGAAACTGAGTTTCTCTCTATTTATAGGAGCAAATCAAAAGTTATCTTGTCCGAGGTTAAATGTTTGGGCAAGGCAGTAACTAAGGCGACAAGGCCTAGGTGAGTATTTTAAAGAGAGCGGAATATCTTTAGCACCAACCCCTTTTTAATATACCCCTACTGAATTAAGTAGTTTTTATTCTCAACTAAGCAACATCGCCTCACTTTACAAATTCTTGTAAATACCCACCTAACAGATCTTCTAAATTCTCCAGTTCGTGTAGTTGGTCGTAGCGAATATCCTGAGTATAAAGTTGAGCTCGTTGTTGTTCTGAAAGCTTGAGTTTGAAAACAAGCTCTTTGTAAGCGTCATCCAAAAGTCCTTTGGGGTTTACAACAGGCAAAGAGTTAGCAACAATTTCCGCAGTTGCCACGGCATTAATTTCGTTGAGTGCATGAATAATTTCGGGAGCAAATATCCCATAAGAGGTTTCGTAAAATTCCGAAAAACCTCCATTGGTGACGGCTTGATTTAGTTTTACAATCACATAAACCATTTTTTCAGGACCAGTTAATCCTGAAATAACTTGGTACCATTGCGACCAATTTTCAACATCAAAGTTAGCGGCCTCGAGTTGCTGATTGGCTGAGCTAAATAATCGACTAATTAAAGCTCTATTTGAAATATTTTCCATGAACGGGCATTTGATTGCTTTACCACAACAGGATAAGTGAATTGTTCTCTATACCCGGCTTAAAGCAAAAGCAAATATATTCAATCCAAAGTCCTTTTTATATTGATTTAAAACCACTGGAAAACGCTACTTTTGCGTGCTTAAAATTTTAGCACAACATGAGTTTGCAATTATCTGAACAGGAATTAGTTAGAAGGGAAGCGTTAGACAAAATGAGAGCATTGGGAATTAACCCATTTCCTCCAGAAAAGTTTGATGTAAATGTTACAAGTAGTGAGATTCTAAAGAACTTTAAAAATCCAGAAACGGATTTTCAAGAGATCTCAATTGCTGGACGTATTATGTCTAAAAGACTGATGGGTAAAGCCGCATTTGCAGAGTTGCAGGACTCAGAAGGTAAAATTCAGATTTATGTAAACCGAGATGAGATTTGTCCGGATGAAGATAAAACGATGTACAATGAAGTCTTTAAAAAACTCATTGACATCGGGGATTTTGTTGGATTAAAAGGACGAGTTTTTACTACTAAAGTTGGTGAAATATCCATTCATGTAAGCGAACTTAAAGTACTTTGTAAATCACTAAAACCATTGCCAGTTGTGAAAACGGATGCCGATGGAAATATTCATGATGCATTTACTGACCCTGAGTTGAGGTACCGTCAACGATATGTTGATTTGGTGGTAAACAGCGAAGTGAAAGACACGTTTATAAAGAGAACAAAAATCATTAATACCATGCGTAACTTTTTTAACGAAAAAGGTTACCTAGAAGTGGAAACACCGATTTTACAGCCAATTCCTGGTGGAGCAGCAGCTCGGCCATTTATATCGCACCACAACGCGCTAGATATTCCATTGTATTTGCGTGTTGCCAATGAGCTTTATTTAAAAAGACTAATTGTTGGTGGATTTGATGGTGTTTATGAGTTTGCCAAAGATTTTAGAAATGAAGGAATGGACAGAACCCATAACCCTGAATTTACGGTTATGGAAATCTATGTTTCTTACAAAGATTACCATTGGATGATGGAGTTTACAGAAGAAATGCTTGAAAAAGTAAGTCTTGCTGTAAACGGAAAAACCACCGCAACAATAGGTAAAAACGAAGTTGAGTTTAAAGCCCCTTATGCTAGGGTACCTATGCTTACGGCAATCAAAGATCATACAGGATATGATTTGAATGGAAAGTCGGAAGATGAAGTTCGTGATGTTGCTTTGGCAATTGGTTTAGAAGTGGAAGAATCTATGGGTAAAGGAAAGTTGATCGATGAAATATTCGGTGAAAAATGCGAGCACAATTACATCCAACCTACTTTTATAACAGACTACCCAGTTGAAATGTCGCCACTTTGTAAAAAACACCGTGATGATGATTCTCTTACCGAGCGTTTTGAGCTTTTTGTAAACGGAAAAGAGCTTGCAAATGCTTATACCGAGTTGAATGACCCTATTGATCAGAGAGAACGTTTTGAAGATCAAATGAAGCTTTCTGCAAAAGGGGACGATGAAGCTATGTTTATCGATCAAGATTTTCTACGTGCTTTAGAGTACGGAATGCCACCTACATCAGGAATGGGAATTGGAATTGACCGTTTGACTATGTTTATGACCAATAATGCAAGCATTCAAGATGTGTTGTTTTTCCCTCAAATGAGACCTGAGAAGTTTAGCGCACCTAAGAAAACGCTGGAGCTAAACGACAATGAAAAAACGATTTACGATATTTTAAAAGACCGCGAACGTATGGAAATTGGCGAATTGAAGGACTTAGCTGACCTAAGCAACAAAGGCTGGGACAAAGGCATGAAGGGGCTTGGAAAACACGGCATTTCTAAAGTTGAAAAAACGGAAGAAGGTGTTTTTGTTGAGTTTGTGGGGTAGTGTTTTAGATACTAGCTTGCATGTGAAATGGATTAAGCCAAGGGACAATATCGCTGTTGTTTGAACCCAATCGTCGTTCCTGCGCAGGCAAGGATCTCGTTATTAGTTAGTCAGTTCTTCGATAGTAAAAAGATTCCGTACAATTATCTCACATGTTTCCATACCTCAAACAGTTCGATAGCGTTTACGGGATGACAACAAAAACTTAAAACCCTTTCTAGGGGAAGGGGACCAAGCATGAGCCAGAAATGGTTCTTTGTGTCGCTAATAAAAAAGTGTTGATCAGAGAATTAATAAATCCCCAGGCTTCGTTTCTCTGTCGCAAAATTTTGAATGTTGTGTTTTAAATGTTGAATGCCTCCAATTCAACATTAAGCATTCAAAATATAAAATTCATTTTCTATGCTTGAGAACAATCCCCTAGTCCTTCATCTCAAACTTATACCCACTACCATGAACATTTACAATATTAATAGTCGCATCTTCTTTGAAATACTTTCACAATTTGGAAATAAAGACAACCAAACTTCTGCCAACAAAGTAGCTGTTGTCGTACCAAACCGATTTCAATATAAACTCTCGTTTTAGAAGAGCATTCCGGTTGTTAGCCAACAATTCTAAAATGTTCATTTCCTTAAGTGTAAGCTGTAATTTTTGTTTGCCAGTATCTAAAAGTAAATTAGGCAGATCTAGCTCATAATTAGAAAACGGGATTTTTTTATCATTCGAGGCAAGCGTTTTGCCCCGGTTTAAAACGGCATTAATTCGCAGTGAAAGTTCTTCTACACGAAATGGCTTGGTTACATAATCGTTGGCGTTTCCTTAAAGCAACTAAAAGAATGCAACAAAGTGACTAGGATGTCCCAGAGTTTCAATTTTCAACTAAACGATTGTGATATCTTCTAATATTTCCCCCAATAATTCTTCAACAGTTATTGATTGTAAAATGTACCTTTGACGTCTAATCGTTATTACGTATTTTTCTATGAGTGATTTCATTAAACACGAGTGCGGAGTTGCCCTCGTTCGACTTCTAAAACCACTAGATTTTTACGTAAAAAAATACGGAACAGCTTACTACGGACTCAATAAAATGTATCTCCTTATGGAGAAACAACACAACCGAGGTCAAGATGGCGCTGGATTGGCAAATATTAAACTAAACGTTGAGCCCGGTAAACGATATATTTCGAGATATAGATCGATAAGCAAACAACCTATTCAAGATATTTTTCAGCATGTTCATTCTCGTTTTGAAGAACGAATAGGAACCAATTACGAAAAAGCTAGAGATCCAAATTGGTTAAAAGAAAACGCTCCTTTTAGCGGAGAATTATTTTTGGGCCATTTGCGATATGGTACTTATGGAAAAAATAGCATTGAAGCTTGCCATCCATTTTTACGACAAAACAACTGGAAAACTAGAAACCTAGTTATTGCAGGAAACTTTAACATGACCAATGTAGATGAACAATTTGATCTGTTAATAAACCTTGGGCAACATCCTAAACAAAAAGCAGATACGGTAACGGTTTTAGAGAAGATTGGGCATTTTTTAGATGTGGAAAACGAAGAAATTTTCCAAAAAAATAAAATGTTGGGCTACTCTAATCGAGAAATTACAGACAAAATAGTTGACAGTTTAGACCTTGGAAAAGTATTGCGAAACTCTGCCGAAGATTTTGATGGTGGTTACGTAATGTGTGGTCTTGTTGGACATGGCGATGCTTTTGTTTTGAGAGATCCAAACGGAATTCGTCCAGTTTTTCATTACCAAGATGATGAGGTTATGGTTGTCGCCTCTGAGCGCCCAGCTATTCAAACTGCCTTTAATCTTCAAAAAGAGGATATTAAAGAATTAGACCCCGGCCACGCACTTTTAATTCGGGCGAACGGGAAGGTAAACATAGAAGAAATAAGAAAAAGCACAAGTAAAACATCATGTTCTTTTGAGAGAATTTACTTTTCACGAGGAAGTGATACCGACATTTATCAAGAGCGAAAAGAATTGGGAAGATCTTTGACACCTCAAATATTAAAGGCGGTTAATCACGACATTAAAAACACGGTTTTTTCATTTATTCCAAACACTGCCGAAACATCCTTCTATGGTATGTTAAATGGAGTAGAAGCGGAACTTAATCAATGGAAAAAGCAGGAAATAGTAAAATTAGGAGATAAGCCGAGTAGTGATAAAATTGGGGAAATACTTTCCACAACGATGCGGGTTGAAAAACTGGCCATAAAGGATGTGAAACTCAGAACTTTTATTACACAGGATGCGGATCGAGATGACCTGGTGGAGCATGTTTATGACGTTACTTATGGAGTGGTTAAACCAAATAAAGACAGCATTGTAATCATTGACGATTCTATTGTTCGAGGCACCACTTTAAAGAAAAGTATCATCAGAATGTTGGACAGGTTAAAACCTAAAAAGATAGTTATTGTTTCTTCTGCACCTCAAATCCGTTTTCCAGATTGTTATGGAATTGACATGGCGCGAATGGGTGATTTTATTGCTTTTAGAGCAGCTATTGCGTTATTGGTTGAAAACGGAAAAGAAGGCGTAATAAAACAGGTTTATAAAAAGGCTAAAGCTCAATTAGAATTACCAATGACTGAGCAAGTAAATGTGGTGAAAGAAATTTACGAACTTTATACTGCGGAAGAAATTTCGGCTAAAATTGCTGAGCTAGTTACGCCGGAAGATTGCAATGCGAAAATTGAAATTATTTTCCAAACCATTGAAGGTCTTCATAAAGCTTGCCCAGATCACACGGGAGATTGGTATTTTACAGGCAATTTCCCAACTCCGGGTGGAGTTCGAGTAGTAAATAAGGCTTTTGTATTGTACTACGAAGGAAGTACAGAAAGGGCTTATTAGTCTGAGGTTAGGATTACAAATCCGATCCAATAAGAAGCTCGTTCAGATTTAGTAATCTGATCTACCGTTTTCTAATTCTATCAAACAAAAATAAGAGCTAGTTCAGTTTTGATAGCTATTGAAACGCAACCCGATTCAAGGGAGGAATTTGGCAGAATCGTAGTCTCTTTTTTCTTGAAATTAGAACGTTTAACTTCCATTTCCTTACAACGCGTTTTAAACAATTTACATCTTTTATTAACATTGTTGATTTTCTGTATTTTACCTGCTCCATTAGACGTATATTATAGTTAAAATTGCATAGAAGGTAAATAACCGTTTATTGTTGAGCTTTTAATGATTAATTGCCTAGTAGATAGTTGGTTGTAGGTTTTTAAAAAAAACCATAAAAACCCGAAGTAGAAGAGAAGTTGAAATAAATGTTTATTGTGGAGGAGAAGAAGATAAAAAGTGCATTAATTTCTGTTTTTAGTAAAGATGGCCTAGGGCCCATTGTACAAAAGCTTAACGAGCAAAATGTTACTATTTATTCAACTGGTGGCACCCAAGATTTTATTGAGGCATTGGGAATCAGTGTAGTGCCTGTTGAGGACTTAACTTCCTATCCTTCGATATTGGGTGGTAGAGTAAAAACCCTTCACCCAAAAGTATTCGGAGGCATATTAGCCCGTAGAGAATTGAGCGAAGACATGGAACAACTTAACGAATTTGAAATTCCTGAATTGGACATCGTAATCGTTGATTTGTACCCATTTGAAAAAACAGTTGCCGCAACAAACGATGAACAGACCATAATCGAAAAAATTGATATTGGCGGTATATCGTTGATCAGAGCCGCAGCCAAAAACTTTAAGGATGTTGTTATTGTTCCTTCTGTAGATCAATACGGAGTGGTTTTAGAAATTTTGACTGAAGGAAATGGAGTTACAACCATTACCCAAAGAAAAAAGTTGGCCTTAGAAGCTTTCAAGGTTTCTTCTAATTACGATTCTGCCATTGCTTCTTATTTCAATCGTGAATTTGAACAAGAATTTTTAAAAGTGTCAGAGCATAAATCTCAAGTATTGCGATATGGCGAAAACCCTCACCAAAAAGGAGTTTTCTTTGGAGATTTAAATTCAGTTTTCGATAAATTACACGGAAAAGAACTTTCTTACAATAACCTTTTGGATGTTGATGCAGCGGTCGCTTTAATGGCTGATTTTGAGAATAGCAACCCAACATTTGCCATTCTAAAACACAACAATGCCTGCGGTATGGCAAGTAGAAATACGGTTTTTGAAGCATGGACAGATGCTTTGGCTGGTGATCCTGTTTCGGCTTTTGGTGGAATTTTAATTTCTAACACTGAAGTAGATGCTAAGACGGCGACTGAAATACAAAACTTGTTTTTTGAAGTAATTATTGCACCCTCATACAGCATCGAAGCTTTGGAGGTTCTAAAGCAGAAAAAAAACAGAATTGTATTAGTGAAAAAGGCGGCAGATATGCCGCAGACCTTGTACCGAACTGCATTAAATGGTATTTTAGCAGAAGAAAGGGATAATAAAAGCGAAACAAAAGTGGACCTAATTTCTGTAACAAACAACAAACCAACAGAAGGTGAAATAGAAGATTTGTTGTTCGCTAATAAATTAGTAAAGCATACAAAATCGAACACAATTGTTTTAGTAAAAAACGAGCAATTAGTGGCTAGTGGAACTGGTCAAACAAGTAGAGTTGATGCCTTGCAACAGGCCATTATTAAAGCAAAGGCATTTAAATTTGATTTGAATGGTGCCGTGATGGCGTCAGACGCATTTTTCCCCTTTCCGGACTGTGTAGAAATAGCTGGAAACGAAGGAATTAAAACGGTTATTCAACCGGGAGGATCCATTAAGGATCAGTTAAGTATAGATTATTGTAATGCTAATAATATTGCAATGGTTACAACAGGAATAAGACATTTTAAACATTAAAATACATATAAGGAGATCTACCTAATGGGAATATTTGATTTATTTACGCAAGAAATTGCGATTGATTTAGGGACCGCAAACACACTTATTATCATGAATGATAAGGTGGTTGTTGATGAGCCGTCTATAGTTGCACAAGACAGAATATCGCAACGATTTATTGCCACAGGTAAAAAGGCCATGCAAATGCATGGAAAAACTCACGAAAACATTAAAACCATTCGCCCTTTGAAAGATGGTGTTATTGCAGATTTTTATGCTGCTGAGCACATGATCAAGAATATGATTAAAATGATTAATCCTGGGCGTAGGCTTTTTGCTCCACAATTAAAAATGGTTATTTGTATTCCATCTGGAATAACGGAAGTTGAAAAACGAGCAGTAAAAGATTCGGCAGAACACGCTGGAGCCAAAGAAGTCTTTCTTATTTATGAGCCCATGGCCGCTGCTATTGGAATTGGAATTGACGTAGAAGAGCCAATGGGAAATATGATTATTGACATTGGGGGGGGGACCTCGGAAATTGCGGTAATTGCTTTAGGCGGAATAGTTTGCGATAAATCTATTCGGGTTGCAGGTGATGAATTTACGGCTGATATTGAAGATTATTTAAGACGTCAACACAACATACTAATTGGAGAACGAACAGCGGAAAGAATTAAAATTGAAGTGGGAGCAGCTTTGCCCGATTTAGATGAACCACCAGAAGATTACGCGGTTCATGGTCGAGATTTGATGACTGGGGTTCCTGTAGAAATTTATGTTTCTTATGTCGAAATAGCTCACGCATTAGACAAATCTATTTCTAAAATAGAAGAAGCAATTTTATCGGCATTGGAGATGACGCCTCCAGAATTATCTGCTGATATTTTTAAAACAGGAATTTATTTGTGCGGAGGTGGCTCTATGTTACGTGGACTAGATAAAAGAATTGCAATGAAGACAAAATTACCTGTTCATGTAGCGGAAGATCCGCTTCGTGCGGTTGCCAGAGGAACTGGTATTGCCTTGAAGAATTCGGATTCGCTTAGTTTCTTAATGAAGTAAAATTGGGGAAGTAAAAAGTGCGAAACCTCATTCAGCTTATTTGGAAGTACCATTTTGTTTTACTTTTTTTAGTAGTAGAGTTAATTAGCTTTTTCATTCTTGTCCAAAACAACAGCTTTCATCGAGCCAATTTTTTGACTTCTGCAAATGAAATTAGCGGAAATGCATTTAAAACCATTAATAATGTTAGTCAATACCTAAAACTTAAAAAAGTTAACCAGGCTTTAATAGAAGAAAACGTGAGGTTAAAGTCTGAAGCTCAGACCTCTTTTTATTCTTTAACTCCGGATGTACGGTTTTTTAATGATTCCGCATATTTGACTCAGTACGAATACTTAGCCGCAAAAGCAATAAATAACACGACCAACAAGCGGAGCAATTATCTTACTTTGAATCAGGGTAGTCGAAATGAATTGACTTCAGAAATGGGAGTGGTAAGCGATAAAGGGGTTATAGGAATTATACAAACGACCTCTGACAATTACTCCTTTGTAATTTCACTTTTGCATAAAGATGCTAAAATTAGCGCAAGGCTAAAATCAAACAATTATTTTGGAATTTTGACCTGGGATGGACGTAACCCAAGTGTCGCACAATTGGATGATATTCCAGCACATGTAAAGATTAATGTTGGGGATAGTGTCATTACTCGTGGCTCTGGTACAATATTCCCACCCAATATAATGGTAGGCACCATTAAAGGATTTAGCAAAATAGAAGGAACAGATTTTCAGGCTATTGAAATAAACCTTTCAGTTGATTTTAATAATGTTACTTATGTATATGTGGTTAGGAATAAACTGAAAATGGAACAACAGGAATTGGAAAAACCTAAAGAAGAAGATTAATGGAGGGTTATTTAGGTACAATATTTCGTTTTGTTTTTCTTGTGATATTGCAGGGGCTAGTTTTAAATAATGTTGACCTTTTCGGTTTTGTAAGTTCCTATCTTTATATTCTAGTGATTCTATTATTTCCTCTTGAGGCCAATAAATCAATGGTATTGTTTCTGAGTTTCTTACTAGGAATGAGCGTTGACATGTTCAGTCATACTTGGGGTATGCATACATCAGCTTCTGTTTTTGCTGCATTTATGCGACCAGGGCTCCTAACTGTTTTAGCACCAAGGGATGGTTATCCTTTAGGTACACGGCCAGATATGTCTCACATGGGAATTAACAGGTTTTTAGCGTATTCATTTCTACTTATTTTTTTCCACCACATCTTTCTGTTTTTTGTAGAGGCATTTCGGTTTTCAGAGTTTTTTTATACCCTTGGACGTTCTATAGCCAGCATGCTTTTCACATTCGCATTAGTTATAGTCTCTCAGTTTTTAACCTTTAGGGAAAAACGTGTTTTATGAACCCGTTTGAAAACAGAAAGTTTGTCATTTTAAGTATTTTCCTGACGATAGTACTTGTTTTTTTAGGGAGACTTTTTTACATTCAAGTAATTGATGACTCATATAAGTTATCGGCTAATAATCAAGCACTTATGCGCGTTATGCAATATCCCGTTAGGGGATTAATTTACGATAGAAAAGGCGAATTGTTGGTTTATAATGAAGCAGCGTACGACTTAATGGTTGTACCCAAACGAGTAAAGAATTTAGACACTCTTTCGTTTTGTAAATTAATGGGAATTTCAGATTCGTCCTTTGCGATTAAAATGTTCGGGGCTATAAAACATAGTCGGTACAAAGCCTCTGTTTTCGAAAAGCAAATCCCTGCAAATGAGTGGGCCAGCATAACTGAAAAACTGTATAAATTCCCCGGGTTTTATGGCGCAAAACGAACCCTGAGAAAATATCCAGAATCTGTAGGAGCACATGTTTTAGGGTATATTTCGGAAGCAAGTCCAGGAGATTTAAAACGTGACATTTACTACAAAAAACGTGATTATGTAGGCAAACGAGGTTTAGAAAAAGAATATGAAAAAAGGCTTCGTGGAATTCGGGGAAATAAAGTGCTGTTGGTTGATGTACACAATCGTGTAAAAGGAAGTTATCAAAATGGAAAGTATGATATTTTACCTATTGCTGGCGAAAATTTGGTGTCAACTTTAGATCGTAATTTGCAAAAGTATGGGGAAAGGTTGATGGGTAATAAACGCGGAAGTATTGTTGCCATTGAGCCAAATACCGGAGAAATCTTAGCTATGGTATCTGCTCCAAGCTACGATCCTAACTTACTGGTTGGAAGGCCACGTTCCCAAAATTACAAAATGTTATTGGCGAATGACACATTAAATCCACTTTTTAATCGAGCAATAGATGCCCAATACCGACCAGGTTCTATTTTTAAATTGGTGGAAGCGCTTATAGCTCTCGATGAAGGAGTAATTTCAACTGAAACAAGGTTTCTATGCAACCGTGAAATAATTGGTTGTCACGGGGAGCACACTAACGATAATTTGATTCCGGCAATTCAACATTCATGCAATCCATATTTCTGGAATGTGTTTAAAAAATTAGTGCAACGAGGCCACCATTCTAGCATTTTTAAAGATGCAGCTTATGGACTAAACCTTTGGCAAGAGCGGGTTAAGTTGTTTGGTTTGGGCGTACAGTTACAAACAGATTTGCCAGGATTAAAAAAAGGAAACGTGCCGGATGTAAATTTTTACGATCGATGGTACGGAGCAAATCGTTGGGCATTTCCAACTATATATTCGGTAAGTATAGGTGAAGGAGAAATGTTAGTTGTACCTATTCAAATGGCAAATTTAGCTGCTACAATTGCCAACAAGGGTTATTTCTATACACCACATTTGGTAAAGTCTATTGGTTCTAATTCTGTAAAAAGAAAAGAATTTACAGTACGTCACGAAACAGAAGTAGATGCAAAACACTTTGACCCTGTAATTGAAGCCATGTATAGGGTCGTAAATAAACAAGGAGGAACGGCAAGAAGAGCAAGAATAGATAGCATAGATGTATGTGGTAAAACTGGAACGGTCCAAAATGATCCTTGGCCAGACCACTCTGTTTTTATAGCATTTGCTCCAAAAGAAAACCCGAAAATTGCAATTGCTGTTTATGTCGAGCATTCAGATTATGGCGGAACTTGGGCTGCCCCGATTTCCAGCTTAATGATGGAACAGTATCTGACAGGTGAAGTAAAACGACCAAAAAAGGAACAACGAGTTTTTGATGCTGTTTTCTTAGATATTTATCATGGAAAGAAAAGGTAGTCGTTGGTTAGATATCGATTGGGTGCTTATTGCACTCTACAGCGTTCTTATCTTTATGGGTTGGATCAATATTTATGCGGCTACGTTTAACGAAAACTATCAATCCATTTTCGATATGAGTCAGTCTTATGGCAAACAAATGATGTGGATTTGCACATCTTATTTTTTAGCCTGGGTGATTTTAATGTTAGATCCACGATTTTTTAGTCGTTTGGCTTACTTGATTTATGGAGTTTGTATCGCCTTGCTTATTGGAGTCCTGATTTTTGGAACAGAAATTAAAGGAGCCAAATCGTGGTACACATTCGGCGGGTTTTCATTTCAGCCATCTGAATTGGCCAAGTTCGGAACAGCGTTAGCATTAACATTTTACCTAACTAATCTCAATAAAAAATTCTCTGGTTTTTTCACCAGAATAAAAGCATTAACCATACTACTTATTCCAGCTGGGTTAATCCTTTTGCAGCCAGATACAGGTTCAGTTTTGGTTTATGCTAGCTTTATATTTGTAATGTATCGCGAAGGACTTTCGGGTAATTTTTTGCTGTTGGGATTAGGTGCCATTGCAATTTTTATTTTGGCATTATTACTAAATACAACCACAATAGAATTACCCTTTGATATAATATTACCAGGACAAACCATGATGGTCGTGGTAATTGGCCTAATATTTTTGGTTTTATATTCTCTGTTCAAAAAGATAAAGAAAGTAAAATGGGTGCTATTGGCTTCATTTTTAATGGTTTCTGGGTACATTTTTGCCGTAAACTATTCATTTAATAACATCCTTCAAAAACATCAAAGAGCAAGAATAAATGAACTTTTAGGAATAGAATCGGATCCAACCGGAGCTGGATACAATGTGCATCAATCTATGATCGCAATTGGCTCTGGTGGAGGTTTTGGCAAAGGATTTTTGCAAGGAACGCAAACCAAATATGATTTTGTGCCAGAGCAAAGCACCGATTTTATATTTTGTACCGTAGGTGAAGAGTGGGGGTTTATTGGAACATTTGTCGTTATTGCCCTTTTTCTGTTTTTACTTTTTCGATTAATTATTTTAGCAGAAAGGCAGCGGTCCAAGTTTTCTAGAATTTATGGGTATTGTGTGGCATCCATATTCTTTTTTCACCTTGCTATTAATGTTGGAATGACCATCGGTTTAGCCCCAGTAATTGGAATTCCACTTCCCTTCTTTTCTTACGGAGGGTCGAGCTTATGGTCGTTTACAATTTTGCTTTTTACCTTTATTAAAATGGATGCAGAACGAATGCATGCACTAAGGTAGAAGAAGAAATTTATTCTTCTAAAGCAACAATTTCTTTCACTTCTGGCATCATTTGATCAAACAAACCTTGAATACCGTTTTTTAAAGTTTGAGAGGAAGATGGACACCCCGAACAAGCACCTTTTAAAACCACGGTAAGTTTTCCTGGTTCGTATTTGCTGAAATGAATTGCTCCACCATCATTTTCCACAGCAGGGCGAACATATTCTTCCAAAATTTCAACAATTCGCAGTTCTACTTCCGATGCAGGCTGAACGTGCGTAATAGTCGCCCTTTCTATTTTGGAAGTCTCATTTGTAGAAGAATCGGTTTCCGAAAATTCTGCCTCTTCCGTAAAAATTGGGTGTCCAGTCAACAAATAATTGCTAATATACTCCCGGATTTCGCCAAATACATCTTGCCAGTCTATGCTATTATTTTTAGTGATTGTTATAAAATTGCTAGATATAAAAACCTCTGTAACAAATGGAAATGAAAACAAACGAGCAGCAAGAGGAGCGTTTTCAGTATCTTCTATTTTAGTGTATTCTACTGTTTTACCATTTTCTATTAAAAGAATATCGGCTACAAATTTCATTGTTGCCGGGTTTGGTGTCATTTCAGCATATATACTTACAGGAACTTGTTTTTTTTCTTTTTGCATTTCGGTAATTTTATGCAAATTTACAATGTTGTGGCCTTCTAACGGAATTTGTTGAAGGAATCTTACCTTCGCATATTAAGTAGTTACATGAACGTTGAAGAATTTCGAAATCATTGCCTTTCTAAGAAGGGGGTTACCGAAGAATTTCCATTCGATAATCAAACTTTGGTTTTTAAAGTAATGGGCAAAATGTTTGCGCTCTGTAATATCGATAATTTTAAAACTTTCAATTTAAAGTGTGATCCAGAAAAAAGCAACGAATTAAGAGAATTGTATTCTGGAATTATTCCCGGATGGCACATGAATAAAAAACATTGGAATACAGTAGATCCTGAATCCGATGTGCCAGATAACCTTCAATTTGAATTGATGAATCATTCCCATGAATTAGTAGTAACTGGCCTTACCAAAAAATTAAAAGAAGAATTAAAACAACTCTAATGTTTCGAAAAACACTTTACTTTTTTCTGCAAGGTTTGCTATTTACCGTTCCCATTGCAATTACACTTTATGTTATAATTGCTTTATTGGCTTCAGTAGATCAACTCCTACCCAAGATTTTACCTTTTGAAGTTGATATTCCGGGATTTGGAATTATTGTATTATTTGGAATCATTACCTTTATTGGAATACTGGGAAATACTGTTGTTGCAAAGCCTATCAATAGATGGTTTAATAGGCTGTTAGAAAAGGCTCCGCTGATCAAAACTATATATACAGCATTGGTAGACCTTACAGAAGTAATTGTTGGCGGTAAAAAGAAAAAGTACACTCGACCTGTTTTAGTAAAACTCAGCGACGTGGTTGAAAAACCTGGTTTTATAACTAAAGAAGATCTTTCTAGCTGGGGAATAAGCAAAGACAAAGTAATGGTGTATTTACCCCATAGTTATGGGTTTACAGGAAACGTATTCATTATTCCTAGAGCTAATGTCACACCAATTGATATAAAAGCAGCGGAGATGATGAAAACTGTATTAAGCGGAGGCGTTGCAGATAGTCATTCGAATGAAAAAGATTTAAGTATTTGAGTTTTTTTGAAAGATACCGGCATCAGATTACTCTTCACATTATAATTTTAATTTGGGGGTTTACCGGCATTTTAGGAAAGGTAATTACTATTCCTTATTATTCAATAGTAATTTACCGCATGGGCATTGCTTTTCTTGCTTTGCTGATATATCTATTAATAACTAAAAAGCCATTTGAAAAATCCCTTAAAAAAATCGCACTATTTATTTTAGTGGGTATATTGGTTGGTGCTCATTGGGCTACTTTTTTTCAAGCAATCAAAGTCTCAAACGTTTCTGTGACTTTAACAACCCTAGCTTCTACATCTTTTTTTGTGGCATTTTTAGAACCGCTATTTTTTAAACGCAAAATTATCTGGTACGAAGTGTTTTTTGGACTTTTGGTTGTTTTAGGTCTTTATCTTATTTTCAGCTTTGAAACTCAATACCAACTTGGAATTATTTTAGCTCTTTTTTCAGCGCTAACGGCTGCTATTTTCAGTGTTATTAATGGAAGGCTTGTAATAAAATCGTCGGCCGGCCAAATTACAATGTATGAAATGTTTGGTGGTGTTTTGGGTATTTCTATTTACACGTTCTTTTTTGAAACCATTGAGATTGGCGCATTTTCACCAACCGATTTGGATGTTTTTTACTTGCTTATTTTGGGCATAATTTGTACAGCAGTTGCTTTTGTTGTTTCTGTTCAGGTTATGAAATATTTGTCGCCATTTACAGTGAGTATTTCGATAAACATGGAACCAATTTATGCTATTATTTTGGCTTTGATTTTCTTTGGAGAAAGCGAAAAAATGACTACTGGTTTTTATTTTGGCGCTGCTTTAATTTTAAGCACTGTAATTGGAAATGGGCTACTTAAAAGCTACTTCAAAAAACAAATTAATATTAAAGCATGAAAGGAAAAATTCTTTTTATTGATTCCGTTCACCCAATTCTTAGAGAAGAATTGGAAAGTGATGGATGGAAATGCGATTGGCATACAACCAAAACCAGGGAGGAAATAACAAAGGAAATTGGAAATTATGAAGGTATTGTAATTCGTTCTAAATTTACGTTGAACCGCCAAATGATTGATCGATCAACGAAGTTAAAATTTATTGCAAGATCGGGCGCAGGCTTGGAGAATATTGATGTAGAATATGCGAAAAGCAAAGGTATTGTTGTATTTAATTCGCCAGAAGGAAATCGGGATGCGGTTGGAGAACAAGCAGTTGGAATGTTGCTCAGTTTGTTTCAAAAACTAAATAAAGCCAACAAAGAAGTTAGAAGTGGAATATGGGATAGAGAAGGAAATAGAGGAATTGAACTTAAAGGAAAAACAGTAGGAATTATTGGTTTTGGAAATATGGGAAAGGCCTTTGCTCAACGTTTGCAAGGTTTTGAATGCGAGGTGATTGCTTACGACAAACACAAAACTAATTTTGGAAATTCTTACGTAAACGAAGTGAGCTTAGAGGCACTTCAAGAAAAGGCGGATGTGATTTCTTTCCATGTTCCTTTAACTGACGAAACTCAATACTATTTTAATTCTGAGTTTATATCAAAATGTAAAAAGCCTATTTATGTAATCAACACAGCACGAGGAAAAGTCGTTAATTCTGAAGCTTTGGCTGAAGGCTTGAAATCTGCTGAAATTTTGGGAGCTTGTTTGGATGTGTTAGAATACGAAAACTCGTCTTTTGAAACCGGTTTTTTGGAGAATAGACCTGCAGCACTGCAGTATTTATTAGATTCTGATAAAACTATTTTGTCGCCCCATTTAGCTGGCTGGACTGAGGAAAGTTACTTGAAATTGAGTTTGTTTTTGTTAGAGAAAATAAGAAGGGGTTTTTAGGTAAAGGTTCAATTATATGTTGATTTAAGACCAACCAAGTTCACCACTAATTAGCCATGCTCTAAACAACGACAAACAAGTACGCGAAATCCGCATTTTCAACGACCTTGGGCAAGTGGTTTTTCAAGAAGATATTTCTCATTGGAAAGAAAACCCTTTTTACTTCGAACACCATTTTACCAACCTAACTGCCGGCACTTATCTCATTGGTTTGTATTGCGAAAGCGAAACAAAATTTAGGAAGGTGTTGGTTAGCGAGTAAATTGGTTGGCAAGCCGTTGTTTGTTTGTGGGCCTATCATAGAGAAACTAATCAGCAACTATTACCCTAGACTCGAAAGAATTAATGGACAAGTATTAACTAATTACTGAAAACAATTTTTAGTTTCAGGCATTAGAACACTTACCCTACTTTTGCAGCCAAATTTCACGAGCATGTTTTCAGAGTCAGAAGAAAGAACAGAATTAGAACAATTGGGAGAATTTGGTTTAATAAACCACTTAACCAAAGACTTAATCAATAGCAACAAAAGCACTATTAAAGGTGTTGGTGATGATGCTGCAGTTATTGATGCGGGAGATAAATTCATGTTGGTGAGTACCGATATGTTGGTAGAAGGTGTGCACTTCGATTTAATGTACGCACCCATGAAACATCTGGGTTATAAGGCAGTAACAGTAAATCTTTCGGATATTTACGCAATGAATGGACATCCAAAACAGGTTACTATATCCTTGGCTTTGAGTAATCGGTTTTCATTGGAAGCTCTGGACGAGTTTTATGCTGGAGTAAAGCTTGCCTGTGATTTATACAACGTAGATGTAGTAGGCGGAGACACAACAACTTCTCTCAGTGGGCTTTGTATTTCTGTTACTGTCATTGGCGAGGTAGAAAAAGAGAAAATTGTTTATAGAAGTGGCGCCAATAAAAACGATCTTATTTGTGTAAGTGGAGATTTGGGCGCCGCCTACATTGGACTTCAGCTTTTGGAGCGTGAAAAACAAATTTTTAAAGATAATTCTCTAGTTCAGCCAGACTTGGAAGGAATGGACTATATCTTAGAAAGACAATTGAAACCAGAAGCAAGAAAGGAGGTGGTTGAATCGTTAGAAAAAGCTGGTGTAGTACCTACTGCAATGATTGATATTTCGGATGGTTTAGCTTCAGAATTGCTTCATATTGCTAGTCAAAGTGATTGTGGAATAACAATTTATGAAGATAAATTACCAATTGATCCGTCTACTATTTCGGGAGCAGAAAACCTTGGTTTAGATGGGACAATTGCTGCTTTAAATGGAGGAGAGGATTACGAACTTTTGTTCACTATTCCACAAATTCATTTCGAAACAGTCAAAGGCTTACAAGGGATTTCAATAATTGGGCATATTACTGAAAAAGAAGCTGGTTATAACATGATAGCTCGGGGAGAAAATTTGATACCACTTACTGCACAAGGTTGGGATTCTTTTTTTAAGAAAGATTAGTTCTCCTATTTTTTAAATTCAGCCAATAAAGATAATAGCTGGTCAGGATCAAATGGCTTAGACATATAGCCATCCATTCCAGCATTGTCAACCTTTTCTTTTACATCGCCTAAAGCGTCAGCAGACATGGCTATTATTTTAAGATTTTTAAAATAAGAACCCTCCATTGTTCTTATTGCTCGCGCAGTTTCGTAACCATCCATACCGGGCATTTGTAAATCCATTAAAACCACATCGAAATTTTTGTTTTTTATTTCTTCAAGTGATTCTTCTCCGCTATCTGTAACTACGGTACTGGCGCCCCAACGGCCTAAAAACTTGCTTGCAACTTTCTGATTAAAAGGGTTGTCTTCAACCAATAGCACATTTAAAGTATTTAAATTTTTGTCTGTTACAACGGTGTTGTCGACTTTAATTTCTTGGTCGGTAACAGTAAAATCAAGTTCTATAAAAAAAGTTGCTCCTTTACCTAATTCACTATCTATCCAAATTTTACCACCTTGAAGTTCCACCAACATTTTAGTAATGGCAAGGCCTAAACCAGTTCCACCATACTCACGAGTTGTATTAGAATCAGCTTGAGAAAAAGCATTAAAAACAAGTTCTTGTTTGTTTTTTTCGATTCCAATTCCGGAGTCTTTTATCCAAATTATAACCTTTTCTTTTTCCGCTGTTTTTGAGGATAATTTAGATCCAACTTCAATCGAGCCTACCGTAGTAAATTTAATAGCATTACTGATGATATTGTATGTAATTTGATTCAGTCTACTGTAATCACCTAGGTATTGTTTCGCTAAACTTTGGTCTAAGATTAAGGTAATTTCAATATCTTTTTCTTTTGCATGTTGAGAAAATACTTGCTGAGCTTTAGTAAGTTTTTCGTTTAGGTTAAATGGAATTTTTTCGAACTGAATTCCACCGGACTCTATTTTTGTAAGATCCAGAATGTCATTAACAAGACTCAACAAAGAATCAGCTGAATATTTTAAAGGAAGAAGTTGTTCTTTCTGTTCTTCACTCGGGTCTTCGTGTAAAAGCAAATTTGCAAACCCTACAATAGAGTTGAGTGGTGTTCTAATTTCATGGCTCATTGTCGATAAAAAATTCTCTTTTTCTTTTGCTCCATCAAGAGCCTTTTCTTTGGCAAGACGCAATTCTTCTATCTCCTTTTTGCGTAAAGTTATATCACGAAATGCCCAGATTCTACCAAAATTTTGAGCGTTTTCATAAACGATAGGTGAAGAATAAAAGTCATAGGTTTTACCATCACTCATTTGCATTTCTTCTTGAATTTCTGCCGCTGAGTTAATTTTTGTTTGCTCTTTTATTTCCAGTATTCTATTGTGGTTCAAACCTAGTTTACAGATAAAATCTAAATACACACCTACCCGCGATCCTTTAACAGGTTTTTGTTTAAATTCAAACATATTTGCAAACCTTTTGTTGTAAGAAACCACTAAGAAGTTTTCATCGGCTACAATAAGTCCATCACGAGATGTTTCTTGTTGTTCTTCTAAAATAGTGAGCGCCCGAGCAAGTCCTTCTCGGCTATTTTCTAACTCATCTGTATTTCGCGCAAAGTCTCTCACATTTATTACAAACACCACAATAACAAGCGTAATGATTCCAAAAAAGGAGATGAAGATAATTTGAAGCTTAGCACGAATAGGCGCAATAAACCCCTTATCGGTAACGGCAAATATTAACCCGTATCGCTCCTCAAAAAGTTCAAATGGATAGTAAACGGTAAGAAAAACATTTTCCTGTCTTGATGCGGAGTGTATAAGATTACCTTTTTTACGTTCTAAAAGTTCATTGATAATTCTAAGTCGGGAATTTTTTTGAAGACCAAATTCATATTCTACTGAGGGTCCTTCGTGGGCAATTCGAAAACCCATATTTTCACTAAAAATTATTTTATAGCCATAGTTTCCAATATACTGCTGTTTGCTTTCGGTCTTTATGAGATCGAACACATTGATAAGGGCTGCGAAGTATACGGGCTTTCCTTTATCTAAAACATTTGTAGGAATTATAGCCAAAGATTTATTTCCTTTTACATGAACAATTTTTGGTTTGTTTGAAAATTGCAGCGGATAATCAGTGTATTTTAAGGAGTCAAAACCCTCTTCTACAACCCCATTTTTATCTGTTGCAACGAAATAACTCCTGTTTTTGTCGTAAATGAAAAGTGTGTCAATAAAATCTCCATATCTTTTATTTATATTTTTAATACGGTACCTTAGGTTTCCCGCGTTAACGGATTCTAAATCAAAAACCTGTTCAAAATCACCAGTTTCGGCAATAAATGGAATTTCATTACTAAACTCTTTGACTAACTCATCGATTTTATCGATAGAAACCTCAACTTGTCGACCTAAAAACTCAGTACGAGATTCAATTTGTTGGGTAAGTAGAGTGCTATATAAAAAGTAGCTCAATATAAGTAGCCCTATAATAATTATAGGGAGAGCAAAAAAGGTGACAAGGCTTGTCTTTGCGTAATCTTTTAGCATACCCCAAGTTAGAGCGAGGGTTGCGAATTTAAACTAAACAAAACGGGATACCTAGCAAAACGTTAAATAGCCACTGCTAACGTTGAAATAAATAACCGAGCTGAAGTGTGGTCGTTAAGAGTCTTTGCACAAACTGCGAGAGTTGAGCCGGTTGTAATAACATCATCAATAAGTAAGATGTTTTTCCCATTTAGTTTTTCTGGCTCACAAACTTTAAAAATATCATTTACGTTTTCGTGTCTTTCAAAATACCCTTTTTTGGTCTGTGAAATGTTAGCTTTTATACGCATAATTGCGGTAGGTAAAATTTCAATTTTTAAGTTTTCAGCAATACCGATCGCTAAAGAGTCACATTGATTATATCCTCGAAGTCGTTTTTTTGAAAGATGAAGAGGCAAAGGGATAATCCCGTCAATTTTTTCATATATGGAAGATTTTTTTAATTCTAGGGCCATCATTTTTCCTAGTTCCTCTCCTAACTCTTCTTTTCCTTTGTATTTTAGTTGGTGCATTAGTTTTTGAATTCTATTGCCTTTTTTAAAATAGTATAAGCTAGAAGCATGCTCAACCTTAGCTTTTCCCCACATTAGTTTCATTACAGGGTTTTCTACTCTTTCAGCAAATTGTGTTTTAGGTAAATGATTTTTGCATTTTAAACAAATAAATTTTTCGTATTTGCGCAAAGGAAAAGTGCAGGATAAACAAACATGTGGATAGATTAATGAAATAAGTTCGTTGAGCATGGTTTTTAAATTGTGCCTTTGCTACTTTTGTAAATTTAAGTAAACACTAAGTTATGGAAAATTTTGAGAGCAATGGGTTTAACGAAGAAAAAGGTAATTCTAACAAATTAATAATTGCCCTTTTGGCGCTTTCAATTGTCGTAAACGGAGTTCTGGGTTTTATGATGATGCAGAAAAACGAAACCATTACCCAGCTAACTGGGAGCAATCAAGAGGTAAATATTGAAAAAGATGAATTGGAAGGGGAACTTTTCGGCATGCTTGCTCAGTATGATAGTCTTGAAACGACGAATGACACTTTAAATGTTCAGCTAAGTGAAGAAAGAGCTAAAGTTGAAGAATTGATCGCAAGAGTAAAAAGCGGAAAATGGACCATTTATAAGCTGAAAAAAGAAACCGAAAGTTTACGTAAAATCATGAAGGGCTTCGTAATTACAATTGACTCTTTGAATACGGTAAACCAAGTTTTAATGGGCGAAAACCAAGAGATTAAAGGTGAACTTGGTAAAGAAAGAGATAGGGCAAGTCAGTTGAAAACAGATAAAGACAAACTGTCTAAAAAAGTTGAAATTGGTGAACGAATGTCCACTGTATTTATTGAGGCATATGCGCAAAGAGTGAAGTCAAATACAATTCATAAAAGAACAGAAAAGGCTAGTCGAACAGACAAAATAAAGTGTTGTTTCACAATTGCTAGCAATGAATTAACTAAGTCTGGCAAAAAGGATGTTTTCATTCGAGTAATTGCACCAAACGGAAAAGTGCTCACGTTAAAAGACGATCAAAACAATATGTTTGAATTTGATGGGGTACGTGGATTATATTCGGTAAAGAAAGAAATTATTTATGAAAATAAAGATGTAGATGTGTGCTTATATTGGTTAGTTAAAAAAGAACTGGGAGCTGGCAAATACATAGTGTATGCATACGCCGACGGACATGAAATAGGTGTTACTGAGTTTTCTTTGAAGTAAATAAGACATTTTTTCTACGACGAATACCCTATTAAAACCAGTTTTACTTTTGAGTACTCCTTTCTATAGAAGGGAAGGGTTCTTTATTTTTACTCAAAATCTTTAATATGAAAAAACATTTCATTTCTCTTTATATCAGGGGCTTTATTTTAATTAGCACTAATGAGTATTTTAATAGCAATGTCATTGGTTTCATAGGAGCGAATAAATAAAAAATATTTGGCACATAAAAACTATGCATAGAACCTTTATTTTCCTTGTCGTAATAATACCAGTTTTGGCTTTTGCCCAAAAACCGAAAAAGTTAAAGAAAAAAGAGAAATCTCTAATAGAAGCGCGTAATCCACTGGATACTCTGCGAGTATTGTTAATCACAAATAGTGAGGACTCAGTCTTCTTAAGAAAAACAAGTAAGGATATAAGTTTAGAAAAAAACGAAGGTGAGATTCGGTACTTTTTCAAGAGACTAGTTGCAACGATGACACACCCTAAAAATGCTGGTGTTGGCATTGCTGCACCTCAAGTAGGATTGCAGAGAAACATTATTTGCATACAACGATTTGACAAAGAAAATACTCCCAATGAAATCTTCATTAATCCAGTAATTATTAAATGTTCTGATTCTACTCAAATAGGAACCGAAGGGTGCCTTTCTATTCCAGATAAAAAGGGAGACGTAAAAAGGGCCGCACATATAGTTGTTGAATATTTGGACTTGGAGGGGAAAAAGCACATCGAAGAAGTCACCGGTTTTACCGCCGTGATATTTCAGCATGAAATAGATCATTTAAGAGGTATTTTATTCATTGACCATTTAAAAAAACACGCGTTGAAAGAATGATGAAAGGCGGCTAAACATTAATTGCAAAATGCCGCCCAACCCTTTAAAAGATTCTTTTTTTAGCAAGAACAGTCTCGTTTTTTAAAGCCTATAGGGTTATTTTACGCTGCAATGTGGGCCACACAATATGGGTTGAGTTTTTAAAATTTAAAGTAAATAGTACTGACCTGGAACCCCTACATTAGACTGGACAGCAAGTTAAGCTTATAAAGTTTAAAATACTTACGGGTTTAGTATTCAAAGCCGAAGATTATCCATATAGTAGTGCAATAGATTACGCAAGTGCAAGAAATCCAACTGCTTACTACTTATTTACCACGAGGTATTTATATGTTAGAATTCGCGAGACAAAACAAGGAGAGTGAATGGTAAAAGTGGTGCTGCAGAAAATGGTAAGGCCTAATGTCAATTCAAATCAAAGTCTGGCGCTTTTTTAAACCCTTGCTTTTTAGGTTTAATATGACTTACAAAAACGACGTTGTATAAATTGTCTTTTTTGTCCAAAATAATCTGAGAAATCCCGTCCTTAATTTCTACTGGCTGTTGCGTTTTTAGTCGTGGACCAAGATTATCATAATCATCATCTTCTAATTTGATATAAAAGTTATCTACCAGTATTTTACCGTTTCTTACGGTTACATTGCCCAAATAACACTCATTGGTTGTGCCCATTCTAATGCTAATTATAACATCATCATAAGTACTATCTACAACCTCTTCGGCACCACGAGCCATAAATGCTTTTCTATACTTTTCCAAACAATCTTGGCTTTGACCCGAATAGCTAATTCCAAAACTGACAATAACTAGTAGAAATACAAATTTTTTCATTTTTAATATGTTTCCGCCAAAGTAGAAACATCAAATACATGTCAAGCAGTTTAGAACTTTAGTTTTCAGTTCACGTATGTTAAAAGGTAAATTAATTCTACTCTTTCAAGGGTATATTAAAGAATAACTTGTACAAGTGCCCCAATATCATTGTCTATTGTAGCGTTAGTGATTTTAAGTTTAGCCACTTGGAGAAACGCAAATAGTAGTTTTTGTATAACTTCTTATAACACTTGTGGTTCTTTAATCTATTATTATTTACTTTAATGAACTATAACGTTTTAGGGTTACTTAACCGAAGATGTTTACTTTTGGGTATTTTCCAAAATTTTATTAATGAAGAAAGTATTATTTCTTTTAGCCTTACTATTTGCTCTTCAAACATATGCTGCCGGGGATTGCGATTTATTTAAACAAGAAGTTGCGGTGCTTAGCGAGCAAGTTCAAGATATGTACAAAGATATGTACGAGGCAAAATATTTCGTAAAAACGGCCAAAGAACGAAAAACCGAATCCGACAACCAAAAGCTTGGGCGATACATGAGTAGTATTAAAAAAGAGCTTGAGTTAATTGAACACGGCATGAGCCAGCTTAAATTACACCAAGATTGTGCTTGCGAAGGATTTAAGTTTCAATATTTAGACAACACGCTTATTGAGGTAAAATATTGGCTCAAAAAAGCCCAATCCATTGACCGCGTTAGGCCGAAAAAAACGGATTACGAAGGAATTGAAGCTGAGATTGGGAAATCAATGAATAAGGCAACTAACCTTCAGATATATTTTCTAAAACCTTGTAATGATACCGCGCTTGCTCCTCAAGAAGGAAAAACAGTCGAAACCCCAATCCAACCATCATCAAAAGTTGATACTCTATTAATCAAAGAAAGCCCAAAACGAGAAACTAACAAAATTAGTGAAGTTGCACCCTCCGCCTCACCCTTTATGGACACGGTAATGCATAAAGATGTTTCTCTGAGACCTAATGCAGTAGCTAAACCTGAAAAAAAGGAAGAAGCGTCAGAACCTACAGAGGGGGCCGAAGTAGCTACCTCAGGGACAGCGGAATCACTTGATGATGTATTTGATAGTGAATCGGCGGAAATAATAGAAGAAGATATCGCCCCAGTTTCGGAACCAGTTGCAACCGTTATGGACACGGTAAGGCACAAAGATGTTTCTACAGCTGTAAAAACACTAACAGAGCCTGGAAGTGATCAAATAGAAAATAATACAGATAAAAATGAACCTGAGACTATTTCGGAAGGAGTTGACAAAACAAATTCAGTAGAAGAAACTATGGCTGTTGAATTAGCCAAAGCTCCAATAGTTGAGTCAAGCAAAAAAGATTCGACCATAACTAAAAAGAAAAAACCTGAAAAGGAAACTAAAACAGCAAGTGCTGTTATGGATACCGTAAAACATATGGATGTTTCTCAAGAGCCTGCTGCAAGATTAGAAAAAACAGAAGAAACTGATGACACAGCGTTTGCAACACCTCAAGTAATGGATACAGTAAGACATACTGATGTTTCGGTAGCAGCTAAAACTGAAGAGGCTCCAGAAGCAAAACCTGTTATTAAACCAGCAATAACAGTTTCTGTGGAACCAGAAAAACGTGCTCCCGCTGACCCAAATGACTTTCACTACTCGGTACAAATTGCTACCGGTAATGCAAATACTTCCGACTTAAAATATTCTTCTCTTAAAGAAGAAGTATATTCAATAAGCGAAGCCGGAATGAATAAATATAGAGTTGGGAAATACAAAAGCTTGAAGGAAGCAAAAACCTCTAAAAACAAGGCCTTTAATTCCGGCTTTATCGATGCGTTTATTGTGGTTTATAATAATGGGGAAAGAATTTCATTTGCCGATGCCAGAAACATTGAAAACGGAGGAAGTGCATTATCTAGCAATCCCAAAAAACCAGAAAAAGATTCTGTGACAAACACACCTGAAAAAATAAAAACACCAAAACTTAAGAAAAAGGATGACGTTTTTCTTACAGTTCAAATTGGAGCGATTTTATCCAGCACCGATCCTGTATATGAATTAATAAAGTACGAAAGACTGTTTAGTTCTGAAGTACATGTTTTACATGGAGATCCTATGCGCTTTTATACTGGGAAAGCCACAACTGCTGGAGATGCAGATGCTATTTTAATCAAGGTAAGGAAAGCAGGAATTCAAGAAGCATTTTTAATTGGTATTTCTAATAATAAACGGATTGAATATAATGCTGCTTTAGAGTATCTAGGCCTTTAATTGAAACCAAAAATACTCTTCAAGCCTACTTTTAGACTAAGTTTAAGACTTTAGCGAAGCTGCTGTTTTTATACTTGTTCTTGATTTTGGATGATAGGTATGCAAAATAAAACGTAAAAGTTGTTTAAAGTTCAATCAAAGAATCTATCCGAAACCAACAAGCCCGTTTATTTTTGTGCCACTTAAAAATCTACAATGAAAATACTTTTACTAGGATCGGGCGGAAGAGAATATACCATGGCCTGGAAGATGGCTCAAAGTGATTTACTTACCAAACTATACATAGCACCGGGTAATGGTGGAACCGAAAAGTTTGGGGTAAATGTAAAACTAGACGGAGAAGACTTTGATGCCATTCAATCATTTGTATTAGCCAAAGAAATTGAAATGGTAATTGTAGGGCCCGAAGCGCCATTGGTTGCCGGAATTGTAGATTACTTTAAAGCTAATTCCAAAATAAATTACATTCCTGTCATTGGCCCTGATAAAATGGGAGCCACCCTGGAAGGAAGTAAAGATTTTGCTAAAGAATTTATGGCAAGACACAATGTACCTACCGCAGCATATCAAACTTTTACGGCCAATACTTTAGAAGATGGGAAACAGTTTTTAGAAAAGCTAAACGCACCTTACGTTCTAAAAGCCGATGGATTAGCCGGTGGAAAAGGTGTTTTAATTTTAGATAATTTAGAAGAGGCAAAAAAAGAATTAGAGGCCATGCTCGTTAATAAAAAGTTTGGTGAAGCAAGTAGCAGCGTTGTTATTGAGGAGTTTTTGGATGGAATTGAACTTTCTGTTTTTGTATTAACTGATGGCAAAAACTATTTGATTTTACCAGAAGCAAAAGACTATAAACGAATTGGCGAAAATGATTCGGGACCTAACACAGGAGGTATGGGCGCGGTCTCGCCTGTTCCTTTTGCTACAGGTAGTTTTCTCAAGAAAGTAGAAGAGCGAATTGTAAAGCCAACAATTGCGGGTTTTCAAAAGGATGGGTACGACTACAAGGGTTTTGTATTTATTGGCCTTATGAATATCAAAGGCGACCCATTTGTAATAGAATATAATGTACGAATGGGTGACCCTGAAACTGAGGTTGTTTTACCTAGAATAAAATCGGATTTACTGGAATTGTTTCAAAAAACTGCTACTCAAAAATTGGCGAATTTTAAATTAGAATTAAACCCCGAAACTGCCCTTACTGTTATGATGGTGTCAGGAGGATATCCCGAGAATTACCCAAAAGGAAAAACCATTACAGGAATTAATAATATAAAAGAAGGCCTTGTAATTCACGCTGGCACAAGAGCTAGTGGTGACTCTATCGAGACTTCAGGTGGGCGAGTAATTGCATGCACAGCCTATGGGGGGTCGATAAAAGAGGCACAAAAAAAAGCCTACCTAATGGTAGACCAAATTAATTTTGAAGGCGCGTATTACCGAAAAGACATCGGAAACGACTTAATTTAAAAGAAGATTACTCTATAGTGCCATTAGCTTTTGCTTCTTTTGAAAAACGAATTAAGTTCGTAATCCAAAAAGCGGCCATTATGAAACCAACGGTAATAAGAAACCAATTGAAATTATTTCCAAGAATACGAAGTATTCCAAAAGTCCAAAGGAAAAAATCACCTACTGCGTAAAAAAAATCAGCTGAATTCATAGTTTCAATTTTTTTGAGAGGGCAAATGTATAATTTAAACTATTCTACAGGCCATTCCTTAGGCGTTTTTACATTTGTGAAATGTTAGAAACATTCAAATCAAATAGGGCAAGCACCTTTTTAATTACGACTGTTTTAAGTATTATACTTTTTAGCTCTTTGTTTTTCATATCACAAGATGTTAATAATCAAGTGATAAACAGGAGTCTTTTGCTCCAGTTTACTATCGACTCCCCTAAATGGCTCCAATATACTATATCCTTTTTGCTTTACGTTCTTGCAGTTTGGTATGCCAATTTTGTCGTAATAAAAAACCAAATACTTGGTAGTGGAAACCATTTAGCGGGTTTTTTTGTGCTAGTTCTTTTGGCTATTGGGCCAAATTTATTTCTTGAAAACTTAATAGCACCCACCAGCCTTCTTATTATTTGTTTTTTCGACAGATGTTTCAAAATCCAAAAAACAGCTAAACCAAACCCTTTAATATTAGACGCTTCGTTCATAACCGCATTTTTATGCATGGTCTATCTCCCATTCGTTTTATTGCTATTGCTGGTTTGGACTGCCGCTCTTTATTCTGGTGGGTTTAATTTTAAAGGTTGGCTTCTTTCTATAATATCCTTATTCATTACATTATACCTGGCCCAAGGTATGCTATTTTTATTCGATCTTTCTTATTTCCCCACTTTAACTGGTTTTTCTCTTCAGTTCAACCAGGATGTGACTAAAGTCAATCAGATTTTTTATTATTCGTTTCTTGCATTAGTGTTAATTGCTATTCCTACCAGCTTTTCGGTGCTTCGATTTAGTAAAGTAATACTCCGAAATCACTTCAATTTAATATTTTGGAGTATCCCTGTTTTTACAATCATTTTTATCACTACTCACCTTAAAATTGGACAGGTTTCTTCTTTTCTGTTTTTTCCCTTTTCAATAATTTTGGGACAGTATTTTATAAAACTTAAAAAGAAAAAACTGGCTAACTTAGCCTTAGTAGTAATTCTAATCCTTGTTGTCGCATTTCAACTTTATCGAATTATACAACCATTATAATTTTCTATTGACCTTTTATCCTGTCAATTTATTTAGGTTGAGAGTTGGACTATCTTTGCGCATCAAATTAACATTATGAAGAGTATTGGTATATTGGTTTTTATGGTTTTTATGTTTAGTATTACTGCTTGCAAAAAGGATCATTGTGATGATGGAAAAAACAACAAAGATGAAGCTGGATTAGACTGTGGTGGCAAAGACTGCAAGCCCTGTGAATCGTGTTTTGATGGAATAACAAATCAAGGGGAATTGGGAGTGGACTGCGGTGGACCTTGTGCTATTTGTCAACTTGAATGGAAAGAAGTTAGAACTGGAACTACAAAATTGACTGCTGTAAATTTTTATAAAAACGTAGGAGTTGCTGTTGGAGAAAACGGAGTAATCTTAAAAAGTTTAGATTCGGGGAAAACCTGGAGTAGTTTAACCTCAGGAACCACGTCAAACCTCAAATCAATTCATGTTTTAGATGAAAATAATTTCTTTGTTTGTGGGGTTGGAGACTTAGTAATAAGCTCTACAGATGGAACTTCTTTTTCTTCTATTAAAACTGCTAAAACTTCAGACTGGCGAGACATTCACTTTACAGATCAAAATACTGGAACTGTTTGTGGTTCTAAAATGAGAATACTTTATACTAGTGACGCCGGAAAAACATGGGTTAAAAAAATAGAGCCTAAAGTAACATCTTTGGAATCATTTGTATCCATGAGTTTTTTAACGAATTTAGAGGCTTACATAATTGGGGGTTCAGACCTTCTGCGCACCTTAGATGGAGGAAAAAATTGGGTATCAATAGATGGCTTCAGTACTTTAAAAGCAGAAGGATTCAAGACCTTTGAAAATATACTCTACAAAACCACCTCTGATGTATATTGTATTACCGATTCTGCCATGTTTATTTCGATAAACTCTACCAAATGGGCTGATAAATTATTGAACGTTGGCGGAGGTAAAGTCACCTTTTTAAAAAAAATGGGATTATATTCTGGGCAAAACACTAGTAAAAGTGAAGGAAAAGTACTTATTTCGTTCGATGGTGGAAGGAAATGGGAAAAGCAGGTAATTAATGCTTCCATTCAATACACTGCAGGAGAAATATTAAGTAAAGAAGTTATGGTTGTTGTTGGAGATAAAGGCACCATAATCAGACGAGATAAGTAAGCAAATTATGGAAGGACGTATTGGGGTAATTGGAGGTGGAAGCTGGGCTACGGCGTTGGTAAAAATACTTTCGGAAAATGTAGACTCCCTCAATTGGTGGATGAAAAACGAAAACTCTGTTGAATACTTCAAGAATTATCACCGAAACCCAAACTATCTTTCTTCGGTTCTTTTTGTTGGAGATAAAATTAATGTAAGCAACGACTTAAAAAAAGTAATCGATAATTCTGATATTCTAATAATGGCTACTCCGTCAGCATTTCTCTTTGATGTGTTTGATGATTACCCAAAAGAAGGATTAGATAAAAAAACAATAATTACTACCGTTAAGGGAGTTGTACCAGAATACCACGCAATTCCAGTCAAGTTTTTTCACAAGCAATTTAGAACCCCGTACAAACAAATTGGTATTATTTGCGGCCCATGTCATGCTGAAGAAGTTGCCATGGAGCGCCTTTCCTATCTTACAGTAGCTTGCGAAGATGTAGATATTGCTAATCATTTAGCCAAACTATTAAGCTGTCGTTATATAAAAACGGCCGTTTCTGATGATCTATTTGGGTCTGAACTCTCTGCGGTTCTTAAAAATGTTTACTCTGTTGCAACTGGCTTATGTCACGGATTGGGTTATGGAGACAATTTTCAGGCGGTTCTTATTTCTAATGCCCTTCAAGAAATTAAACGTTTTGTAGATGTGGTGCATCCTATTCATAGAGATGTAAATAGTTCGGCTTATCTGGGCGATCTATTAGTAACTTGTTATTCTCAATATTCTCGAAATAGAACTTTTGGAAGTATGATTGGAAGAGGCTATTCGGTTCGTTCAGCAAAGTTTGAAATGAATATGGTGGCAGAAGGTTATTATGCCGCAAAAGGAGTAATAGAAATCAATAAAAAATTCAATGTTGAGCTTCCTATTTGTGATGCAGTTTACCGCGTTTTATACGAAAAAATAGCTCCAAGTGTAGAGATGAAACTTTTGGCGGATAAGTTAAGTTGATAGATTCGCTGGAATTATTCCGGAGGTGTATACTCAAACCAAATAATTAGTATGATAGTTGTGGCTCTAATTGCGCATGAATAAACCAAAACAATCTTTCTTTACGGACAATGATGACAAACTCTTTTTTTAAGGAAATTCTCAGCCTTTCTAACATTTCCTTTGGAGAAAACTACATGACATCCATTGAGCTTAAGAATTACTTGAAAGATCCTTTTACCAAAGTTATCCTCAAAACCCAAAACAATCTTCTCTACGGTTTTTCTATTGTTCAACGTTTGGATTTAATTCAGCTTAAAAAAGCGCTTTTTATAGACCCCAATTGGATCGAAATAGAATTTGGCTCACTCCAAACTATAGGATACAGAAAAATGATCGCTGTTGATAAAGAGTTTGAAGGGCAAGGGGTTGCCAGTCGTTTATATCAAGATGGCACCAATTGGCTTAGTGAAAAAACCAATGTAATATGCTCCGCCGTTTGGATCAAAAAAGGAGAATTTACTTTTGAGCCAATATTGAAAAAGAACGGATTCGAAGCACTTAAAACAGTCAATAATTACTGGAAAGGTGATAGCTTGAAAAGAAATTTTAATTGCCCTGTTTGTGGCGAGCCCCCGTGTTTATGTGATGCTATTATTTATAAGAAAATAATTACTGATCTTCCTCCTAAGTAAAAACCACTATTTCTTATCCTGATTTCGGTTTAAATTCATTAATATTCATTTGGACACACTGTTGCTCAGAATATTCGAGCTTATCGTATTAAATGCTTTTAAACTTATTTTTGCTACATGGCACTTGATTATGATAAAACAAAGTTTCGAGGTATAATTCCCCTCTCTGGTGGAATAGATAGCACAGCCGGTGCCTATAAAACACTGAAAGAAAACCGAGGTGACAATTATCTCATTTTCAGAATTGACATGGTGCACGGAACAAGTGGACACCGCACAACGCGTGAGGCTATGGCCACTGAAAAAATTCTTTTTTGGTTTGAGAATAATGGAATTAAAAACTTTGCTTTTCGAGAATTAAGAATCGATTATTCGCAACTTGGTATGGTGCCTCCAGTGTGGGATAGTGAAGTAGTGAATTTTGCCGCCAGCCTTGTTATTCAAGCGAACCCAGAAATTTATGAGTTTATTGAAGGTGCAATAAAAGACGATTTTGAGGAAAAAGGTTTTGATGAACGTTTAGATAAAATCGCCAAAATCCTTTACTTGCATACGGGAAAATCAAAGGAAAATTTGAAAATTGTTTTTCCAGTGAAAAATCTTTCCAAGTACGAAGTTATGAATAGCATACCCAATGATTTACTAGAATTAACGTGGAGTTGTAGGTATCCGAAAATTGTGGAAATGTGGACTTTTGGACGTTGTCATGAATGTCCTCAATGTAAGGTGATTAATGAAGTAAAGAAAAACAATCCAGGTGAATTTATAGATGTTTAAACGAGTTTGACTCTTATAAAATGAACAAAACAATCCTAATTACCGGAGCAACTTCAGGTATCGGAAAAGCTACCGCAGAATTATTGGCTAGCCTAGGTTTTCGACTAATTCTTGCCGGAAGACGAAAAGATCGATTGGTTGAATTAAAAGACAACTTGAGACATTTAGCAAAAATCCATATCCTCAACTTTGATGTACGAGACAAGGATGCAATTTCGAAGTTAATCGCTGGCCTACCTAAAGATTTCCGGGAAATTGATGTACTAATTAACAACGCAGGAAATGCTTATGGAATGGGACCCATTCATGAGGGCGAATTAGATGACTGGGATAACATGATTGACATAAACTTAAAGGGTTTGTTGTATGTAACTCGCGCCATTTCCCCTCAAATGGTAGAACGTAAATCTGGCCATATTATAAATATTGGGTCACTTGCTGGAGTAGAAACCTACCCAAACGGAGCCGTGTACTGCGCTAGCAAACACGCCGTTGTAGCGGCAAGCGAGGGCATGCGAAAAGATTTAAATCCTCATGGAGTTAAAGTGAGCACCATAAGCCCAGGTTTGGTAGAAACTGAATTTTCAGAAGTTCGATTTCATGGCGATAAGGAAAAGGCTGCTTCTGTTTACAAAGGATTTTTACCACTTTCTGCATTCGATATTGCGGAAACAATTGAGTTTGTTGTAACCCGACCTGATCATGTAAATATTGGTGATATGCTTGTTTTACCAAGTGCTCAAGCGAGCAGTACTATTGTGAAAAAAGATTAGTAATAACAGGAACAAAATCGTCCTTTTCGTTTTCTTGGAAGATCGTTATCCTCATGAAGAATGGCAACAGGCTAAAGATAGAAAAAAATATTTTTTTCAAAGTGACGAACAGGATGCTTTTAACGAAGACGCAAATTATTGTGAAAAGGTTTAAGGCTTGGTCAAATGAATTACAGTTGGATTACTTTTGAATTTTAGAAATGACAAACAAAATTCTCATTATTCGTTTTAGTTCTATTGGTGATATTGTGCTTACCACTCCGGTTATTCGTATGGCAAAAGAACAAATTGAAAATGCCGAGATTCATTTTTTAACCAAATCTTCCTTCCGACCTATTTTAGAAAAAAACCCGAATATTGATAAACTCCATTACGTAGATAAAAATCTAATAGAAGTTGTAAGAGAATTGAAAAAGGAAAACTTTTCTTTTATAATTGACCTTCACAACAACTTACGCACCGCTAGAATAAAACGGATACTCAAAAGACCCTCCAAGAGTTTTAATAAGCTCAATGTCGAAAAATGGCTACGGGTTAATTTCAAACAAAACAAACTTCCAAATCTTCATATTGTAGACAGATACTTAGATACTTTGTCTGACTTTAAAATCGTTAATGATAAAAAAGGGCTAGATTTTTTTATTGATAAAAAAGACGAAGTAGATTTAAACTCACTTCCTGAAATTTTTCAAAAAGGATACATAGGCTGGGTTATTGGCGGTTCCTACTTTACCAAAATGTTACCTGCTCATAAAGTGATAGAAATTGCCAGAAGAGTAGAAAAGCCAATTGTGTTATTAGGTGGCCCAGAAGACAAAGATAACGGAAAACTCATTGCCTCTAAAATTGGCAGTACTGTTTATAATGCTTGTGGGAAATACAATTTAAACCAATCGGCTTCTTTAGTGAAACAAGCAGAAAAAATACTGACCAATGATACCGGCTTAATGCACATTGCAGCTGCGTTTAACAAAAGCATATTGTCTTTTTGGGGAAACACTATTCCTGAGTTTGGGATGCACCCCTATTTTCCTCAAAAACCAGAATTATCGACCCTTGTTGAGGCAAAAGGTTTGGCTTGTAGACCTTGTTCTAAATTAGGGTATAAAACAAAATGCCCTAAAACACATTTCCATTGCATGGAAATGGTAGAGGTTGATATCATAGTGGATTGGATAGAGAAATAGATTTTCTTAGATAGAAATTAACGCATTTAGTTGACCATCAGGGCAAATAATATAGAGGAACCTATTCGTAAAATAAAAATAGAATTTAAGGTTGTATGCGTAAGTTCTAATGCCGCATTTTAGAAATATTTTCTTCAAATTCGAGCATAGATGCTAACCAGCCAAACACCAAAAAAAAGAAATAAGAATGGATGCGAAAAGGACCCTTTTAGTTTTAAAATAGAAATAAATATTTATAAAAATTTTCTCCACTTTTTACTTTCGTGTATTTTGATAACTGCGCAAAGTTAAGTAGGTAACCACTCCACCTAAAAGGGCAACGAGCGAAGAGAAAATAAAATTTCCAACAAGGAAAACAATCAAGTTCTCCTGCAATATTGCCCAATTAATCCCATCACTAAAATCAAGAGAAACCTGCTGTCCCGTAACCAATTCGCCAAACCCAAAGCTTCCAAGCACGATGAATGGCAGCAAAGGAGGCACACTTATGTTTGATGTTAGAAAAGCCAATGTTCTATTTAGTTTGAGCAATAATGCAAGGCCAATAACAAGTCCAGTTTGAAACCCCCATAAGGGTGAGCAACCGATAAAAAGGCCCAACATAAGCGAGAACGTCTTTTTTAGAATGCTGTCTCCGCTTTACGAGATAGGTGTTAAAATGCTTATTCGAGTAAAACCTTGGAAATGTCTAAAGTGAGAAACTCGCTCGTTTGGGCCATAAAGCAATTTTACTGGAATTGAAGAAATGGGAATATCGGCCCAAGCTGATTTTACAATGATTTCATCTTCAAATTTTTTGGTGAAGAAGTTAAACTTAGAAAGTTTTTTTACGGGATGCAAACGAAAACCGGATTGGGTATCGGGCAAATTAATCCTTGGAAACGCAGGGGTAATTGGGTTTCCAGGAAAATGTCCTTCAAAAATCTCATGGTTGGGATTGAGCTCAATTTGCCAACCCGTCTTTGATGTCTTCCTTTTTTAGAATGGAATAAATTTTTATTAAAAGCACTTCAATTTACTTTAATTAATGTCATTGCTAAATTCGATTTATAATCTACCAATTTTATTCGTTGTGGATTTCCATTTT
>CAWUST010000018.1:0-6458 GCA_963925495.1 uncultured Flavobacteriales bacterium
AACGCTTGGAAAAAATGGAAAGGACAAAACAAAGGACTTTATTTAAACAATGCCATTGAACATAAACAGGGTATCGAAAAACGATTTATGGTGCGTGCTGAAGAAACAACTGGTGAATATGGCTTGAAATACAAAAGTTTATTGGCAGAATACAAAAGAGTTTACAAGGAAATTGAACCTTTTGATATGGGAAGATCTATGTTTGTAGAGTTATATTACAATGGACCAGAAGTAGTTCGTTTCGCTTTAGCATTTGAGCAGTTAAATCCAGCTAGTATGGCAGAAGGAGCAGATCTTGAAAAGATCAAAGAAAAAATAAGGAAATCTGCAATAGGATTTTTTAAAAACTACGATAGGCCTACGGATAAAAAATTAATGTCTGCTATGTTGGAAGGCTATTTTCAAAGAATTGATCCAAGTTTAAGGCAAGGTATTTATGAGACAATTGACACTAAGTATAAACTGAATTATGTAGATTATTCTGAAAGTGTTTTTGGTAAAACGAATTTTTCAACTTTGGAAGATGTGAATACATTTTTGGATAAATACAAAGGGGAAAAAAGTTTTAAAAAGATTCAACAGGATCCTGCTTTTATCTTAGCTAACAGTTTGCTTAACGGATTTAGACAGAAAGTTCAACCAGAGCACAAAAGATTGAACGATGAACTGGCCATTTTAAATAGAACGTACATGGAAGGCTTGATGGTGTTGTTGCCAAATGAACAAAAATACTATCCAGATGCTAACTCTACTATGCGAGTGAGTTATGGTAAAGTAGATGGCTACGATGCTTCCGATGGGGTTACATACAGCCCGTTTACTACCACAGAAGGAATTTTAGAAAAGAAAGATACTACCAAAGAATTTACAGTACCTGCCAAGCTGGTTGCACTCATAGAAACTAAGGACTATGGTCAGTACGTGGATAAAGATGGTAGAATGCATGTTTGTTTTATAGCAAGTAATCATACAACTGGAGGAAACTCTGGCAGTCCGACTTTAAATGGAAAAGGAGAACTGATTGGATTGAATTTCGACCGAACTTGGGAAAGTACCATGAGTGATATTATGTTTGACCCAAATATTTGCCGAAACATTATGGTTGATATCCGTTATGTGCTTTTTATCATAGATAAATATGCTGGAGCGGAGCACTTAGTAAAAGAAATGAAGTTGGTTAAGAATTAACCGATTCATAGAAATTGTCGTGTTCGCAATTTTAGTTTTTGGCGGATTATTTGAAGTTAGTTGAACAAAACATGTTTGATAAACCGTTTGGTTTTCATGTTTTATCTATTAGTTTTGGTTTCCAATGTTTTCTCTGAGACATCCAATTTACCGATTAGTTTATTTCACATTTCTAACTATATCTTTTTCATCCTGTACATCATCTTGCGAATGCAAGCAGGAAACGCTTCCTTGTTCAGTGTTGCAACAGGAAAACTTGGAGATAATCAATTCGTTTGAAAATGATACAATTCTTTTTGTGGGATCTAGTGGCTTAAAAGTGTCATTAATCTACTCTAAACTAGACAGTAGCATTTATAATAAATCTTATTGTCGTACTGGAGAGTTGGGAGGTTGTAGTTGTGGTGATTGTAGTTCGAGTTACAATTTGAATTTACTACTTATTGATTCTACCAAAACTAAAAAAGGGAGTATTTATTTAAACTTCAAACAAAACTTTGTTATTGTTGGGGGAACTCATAGTATGAGTGATGTATCATCAAACTTGAGGATTAACATTGGTGTTGTTTATGGGGCGATTAAACTTCCTTTGGTTGAAAGTTCATTAGAAAACAGCCACGATTATATCGAAGAAATCAGCTTACATGGAAAAAAGTTTAATAAGGCCTTTAGGTTATTTTCTATTAGAAATATAAATGGTGAGATGAAAGAAAAGCCTGGTTCAATCTATTACACTAGATCTGAAGGAATTGTTGGGTTTATAGATCCAAGTAATAATGAACTTTTCTTGGTAGAGTAATCCTACCGCCCCACCAAATCCTCTTTCTTAATCACAGCAACTGTGAGTCTTGCTTTGCAAACTAACTTTTCTCTATCCGTGGTAATTTCAATGTCCCAAACGTGGTTCTTTCTACCCAAATGAATAGGAGTAGCTTTTCCATAAACGAATCCGGAGCGAATAGGACGGAGGTGGTTTGCATTAATATCTAAACCCACAGAAACGTATTTCTCGCTATCAATTACAAAGTGGCTTCCAATGCTACCAAGAGATTCTGCAAGTACTACAGATGCACCGCCATGCAAAATTCCATAAGGTTGAACTGTACGTTTATCTACTGGCATTTTACCACGAATAAAATTATCACCAACTTCAATAATTTCAATTCCTAAAGCATCGTGAATGGTGTTTTTAGCCATTTCTTGAGATGCTTCTTTATTCGGGTTACCGTGCCAAATGCTCATTACTTTTCTTTTTTAACCCAAACTCGTTTGAAGTACAGGTCAAAAATTAAAGATTCGATATCTTTTAATTTTTCTGGACCATTTAAAATATTGGTTACAGATTTTGGTTCCTTTTTCATGTAAAGAGTAGTGATTGTGCTGGGCAAGTCTGCAACACCTTCTCCATACAACTTTTCCATGTCCCAAAATTTATTTTGATCGGCTAGGGTCACCACTTTCGCCATCATTTCTTGATCGCAATCTTGACAATCGAAAGTGCCTATAAACGAATAATTTGCTTTGCCCACAAGTTCTGCTTTACCATTCATATAAACACTTAGTTTATATTCAGGACAAGTTCCAAAACAAGATGTTCGTTCAAATGAAAAAACAAGCTTGTCTATTTCCTTTTTATTAGAAGAATTCTTTGGTGTTTTTTCCGAAGAACTACAACTAAATACCAATACAGAAAGAAACAACAGAACTAATCTCATTCCATTTATTTTTTAGGTAAATCCAATCCTTTTTGTTTAGCCATACCTTCTAAACGTTGCTGAAATTTACTTTTCTTTTTGGCAGGTTTTAATTTGTTTGCTTGAACTTTAGCAAGAATTTCATCATCGTTCACCAAATATTTTCTAAAAAACCAGTTTTGTCCAATAGAGGTAAGGTTAGCACACAAATAATAATAACTCAATCCAGCTGGATAGGAATTAAAGAAAAACAACATCATAACTGGCATGAAGTACAACATTATTTTCATTTGCTGTGCTTGCATTTCTCCACCGCCACCCATGGTACCGCTTGCCATGTTACTTTTAGTATAAAAGAACATAGAAATTGCCATGAGTAAAGTGAATAAACTAATATGAGCGCCATAAAATGGAATTGTGAATGGCAACTCATAAATAGAATCGTAAGCAGCTAAATCGGTAGCCCATAAAAAGGATTCGCCACGCAACTCAATCGATGTTGGGAAAAACATAAACATGGCATACAGAATTGGCATTTGCAGAAGCATAGGAATACATCCTGCCATTGGATTTACACCCGCCTTTTTGTATAGAGCCATGGTCTCTTGTTGTTTTTTCATGGCGTCGGCGTTTTTGTTCTTTTTGTTTAGTTCTTCAATTTCTGGTTTTAAAACTCTCATTTTAGCTCCAGACAAGTAACTTTTATAAGTTAAAGGAGATAATATTAGTTTTATTAATAAGGTAAGTAACAGAATAATAATACCATAAGAAATGTTGAGCATACTTAGCCCAAAAAATATTGGAATAATAAACCATTGTGCCACCCAGCCTAAAATACCAGGTCCTAGATCTAAAATTCCATCCAAATCCAAGTCAGAAAGAATGTAATATTGATTTGGTAAAAGCAATATTTGAAAAGAAGATGATTTTGTGTTTTGGTCAATTGGCAGTTTCACATTTACAATCATGTCTTTGATGTAACCGCTTCCAGTTTCAGGCATTTGAATGGTTTCTAAATAGCCAGCATTTTTAATAAATGGCTGCTCCCCTTTCATAACCACAGAAAAAAACTGTTGTTTAAAAGCAATCCATTCCAAGTTGTTGTCTACTTCGCCGTCTAAGTCTGCTCTTTGTGAACTAGTTTCGGTTAGGTAATCTCTTTTTGAGTCTATTTCTTTGTAGAAGATAGAGGTACGACGGTTTTCGGTATCAAATCCTTTTTCATGTGCAGGAGTTTTCATTCGCCAGTTCAAGGTCATCTTACTAGCGTTATCCATTATTATGTCATCAATTCCAACATAATTTATTTGGAAATCTATTCCATACGAGTCGGCTTTTAAACCATAAACATATTCAATGTATTGGTCAGGGCTACCAGCATACAATCGCATTTTTATTTCACTATTATCGGTTCCACTAACTTTTTCATTAGTACCATTCGGTTGAAAATAGAAATCAGAAGTATTTAATACTCTGTTTTGACTTTTAAAAGTTAATGAAAAATTACTAGAATCTTCATCGAAGAGATAAAGAGCACTTCCATCAAATTTGGTGTACTCCAAAAGTTCAGCAGAAACAGGTCGTCCACCTTGAGTTGAAATTTTAAATTTTACTTTCTCATTTTCTAGAGTAAGGTATTGTATAGTTCCAGTTGCAGATTGAGAAAATCTTCCAAATTGTTCGCTTGATTCTAAATTTCTTAACGAATCGCTTATTCTACGAACCGAATCGGAAATGATTACCGGAGATTCGGTTTTGCCAATTACAAGTTCAGCCGAATCTTTTTTTAATTCTGCGGTAGCGATTGCTTCCACTTTTTTCAAACTATCCTGAGTGGTTTCGTAAGCTTTTACTTCCGCTTCATTTGGAGCCATCATATAGGTGTATCCAATCAAAATTACGCCAATAAGAACAAATCCTATCAGGCTATTTTTATCCATTTGTTTAGCCATAAACTATCTTTCGTATTATGAGTTGTGTCTTTTTAGTGCCGCAGCAATAAAGTTTACAAAAAGTGGATGAGGATTATCCACAGTACTTTTATATTCAGGGTGAAACTGTGTTCCTACAAACCAAGGGTGGTTAGGGATTTCAATAATTTCCACCAAATTTGTTTTAGGGTTTTTTCCACTGGCAATCATACCGCCTTTTTCGTACTGCTCAAGGTAAGAATTGTTAAACTCATAGCGGTGGCGGTGTCTTTCTTCAATTTCTTTTTTGCCATAAACTTGGCTTACAATAGTGTTTGGTTTTAACTCACACTTGTATTTCCCTAAACGCATGGTGCCACCTTTTTCGGTAACTTCCTTTTGATTATCCATTAGGTCAATAACAGCGTTTTTGGCTTCTGGATTAATTTCAGCACTGTGGGCATCTTCAATTCCTAATACAGATCTACCATATTCAATAACAGCGCATTGCATTCCTAAACATATTCCGAAAAATGGAATTTTGTTTTCTCTTGCGTACTTTACGGTCTGTATTTTACCTTCGATGCCTCGTTCTCCAAAACCAGGAGCTACAAGAATACCATCCAGGTGTTTTAAGTTTTCATCGGCTGAGTAGGAGCTGATGTTTTCAGAATGTATAAGCTCAACTTTAACCTTACATTCATTTTGAGCTCCAGCATGAATAAAACCTTCTAATATAGATTTATAAGAATCCTTTAGCTCAACGTATTTTCCAATAAGACCAACAGTAACTCTTGATTTTGGATATTTAATTTTATTTAAAAATCTAATCCAACTTTCTAAATCAGGTTCTCCAGCATTCTCAATTCCAAATTTTGCAAGTACAACTTCATCTAAACATTCTTCTTTCATAAGAAGAGGCACTTCGTATATAGTTGAGGCATCAATAGATTGAATTACTGCTTTTTTTGATACATTACAGAATTGTGCGATTTTCTTTTTTATGCCTTCTCCTAATTCGTGAGAAGTTCTAGCTACAATAACATCTGGTTGAACCCCTAAACTTTGCAGCATTTTTACTGAATGCTGAGTAGGTTTAGTTTTAAGCTCTCCTGCTGCTTCTAAATAGGGGATAAGTGTTAGGTGAATTACCATGGCGAGGTTTTCCAATTCTAATTTTAATTGACGAACCGCCTCTACATATGGCAAACTTTCAATATCTCCAACTGTTCCACCAATTTCGGTAATTATGAAGTCGTAATCTCCTGTATTTCCTAATTTGGTAATAGAGCTGATAATTTCGTCAGTAATGTGAGGGATAACTTGTACTGTTTTTCCTAAATAATCCCCTCTTCGTTCGCGGTCTATTACTCTTTGGTAAATCCTACCTGTGGTTACATTGTTACTTTGAGATGTTGCCACATTTAAAAAACGTTCGTAATGTCCTAAATCTAAATCAGTTTCTGCCCCATCGTCCGTTACGTAACATTCTCCATGTTCATACGGGTTTAATGTTCCTGGATCAATATTAATATAAGGGTCAAGTTTTTGAATGGTTACAGAGAATCCTCTTGTCTGAAGTAATTTGGCCAAAGAGGCCGAAATAATTCCTTTTCCAAGTGAAGAAGTAACGCCACCCGTTACGAAAATGTATTTGCAATTTTTT
>CAWUST010000019.1:0-25244 GCA_963925495.1 uncultured Flavobacteriales bacterium
GAAATTACACGGTTTCAATCCGAAAGAAGTGAAAAGAAAGCTTCAAAGAAAGAAGATAAGGGTAAAGAAATTCAATTTAATAATTATGATATAAGAAATATTGAAGTTACCCCCACTGGAGTTTACATTATTGCGGAACAATTTTATGTTACACAAAGTTCCACTCAAGGGTATGGTATGCCGGATACGCCAGGTGCAACTAAAGCTAAAACGACATACACTTTTAATTTTTTAGATGTCATGGTAGCAAAACTTCATTTTTACGGAGATTTAAATTGGATATCTAGAGTTCCTAGACATAATTTCGCGAAAACTAGTACCTCTGGCCCTACTTATTCTTTTAGTTCTGGGTTTATGGGGTTTGGTGGTAATGGCATGGTTTCTCCCTATGTGCTTCAGTATTGGAATAGAACAGGTTATATTGAAAAGATAAACCCGTTTAGTTTTTATACTTATACGCTGAAAAATGATGAGATTTATATCTTGTATAATGATCACATTAAGAACCATACTCAGTACAATCCTAGAAAAATATCAAAGTCAAAAAAAGGTGGGGATAAAGCTGTTACTTGTTTGGCTAAGATCGACAATGAAGGTGAAATGACTAGGAAGTATTTTTACAATGTAAAGGAAGAAGCAACATTTACTCAAGTAAGAAGCTGTGTTCCTTTAGATTCAGAGGCAGGCTTTATAATTTTGGGTCAAAAACGAAAAACGATAAAGTTAGGAAAATTTGTAGCTGAATAGTTTTGTGATGTTTTCATCAAGAGTTGGTAGAGCTGGGAATCTAACAAAAGGGTATCTTTATAATGTAAAAGATGAAGCATTGTTCACTAAGGTTAAAGAAAGCTCAAGATTAGGTAAAGAAAATGGCTTTATGATTATGTCTCAGAAAAAGAAAAATTACAAATTCGCTAGGGTTATTTTTACGGATTAATTCTAGTAATATTTATTGATACAATTAAAAGGGGCTTCGGTCTCTTTTTTTTTGCTCTAATCCCCACTTACTTATCAGCACTTTTCAACACAAGCACAGCAACCTTTTCAAATGTTTTAGTTTCGCAAAAACACCGCTTTTTATGGCAGAAATTAAAGAATTAGAAAGTAAAGCAAGCCAAACTCGTAGAGATATATTGAGAATGGTGCACGCCGTAAACTCTGGACACCCAGGAGGTTCACTTGGTTGCGCCGATTTTTTAATAGCACTTTATAACGAAGTAATGAACCAGTCGCCCAAAAACTGGGATATAAATGGTGAAAATCAAGATCTTTTCTTTTTGTCAAATGGACACATTAGCCCGGTTTGGTATTCTGTATTAGCTCGAAGTGGTTATTTCCCTGTTTCGGAATTGGCTACTTTTCGTAAGCTAAATACACGTTTACAAGGACATCCTACTACACATGAAGGTTTGCCAGGTATAGTTATTGCTTCTGGAAGTCTAGGTCAAGGATTGTCTGCTGCACTAGGAGCCGCAAGTGCCAAAAGCTTGAACCACGATTCAAGTTTGGTATATGTACTTATGGGCGACGGCGAATTGCAAGAAGGCCAAGTATGGGAAGCTGCAATTTATGGCGCTGCCAAAAAAGTGGATAATTTAATTGCAACCGTAGATTATAATCGTCGTCAAATCGATGGAGATGTTGATGATGTAATGAGCCTTGGTGATTTAAAAGCCAAATGGGAAGCTTTTGGATGGCAAGTTCTTGAAATGGAAGGAAACGACATGGCAAATGTGGTAAGCAGTTTGAAGCTTGCTAAAGCTCTCTGTGGAAAGGGAAAACCTATTCTCATTTTAATGAAAACCGAAATGGGGCAAGGCGTTGATTTTATGATGGGAAGCCATAAATGGCACGGAGTTGCCCCAAATGATGAACAGTTGGCACAGGCATTGGAGCAGTTGAACGAAACTCTTGGTGATTATTAGTTTTAAATTGTAATCTAAATGTTTAAGAAACTATCATTTTTCCTTTTATTAATTATCGGTATTTCGTCTATTCTATTTGCACAAAAGCCTAAAGACTATACAACTCGTATACTATTTATTTATGATGCTTCTAATTCTATGAATGGAAGCTGGAATAACGGAAGAAAGCATAGTATTGCTAAAAAGCTTTTGGCACAAACAGTAGATAGTTTAAAAGGGAAGGAGAACTTACAAATTGCACTTCGTGTTTATGGCCATCAAAAGAACTACCGTTTTGGACAAGATTGTAACGACACTAAATTAGAAGTTCCATTTGCATACAATAACCACCAGAAAGTAAAAGATAAATTGGAGGAGATTACACCAATGGGAACAACTCCCATTGCCATGACTCTTGAAAAGTCGGCTAGTGACTTCACCCCTTGTGGAACTTGTAGAAATATTATAATATTAATTACCGATGGAGTAGAGGAGTGCGGAGGTGATCCTTGTTCTATTTCCATGAAGTTGCAGCGAAAAGGAATTGTTTTAAAGCCTTTTGTAATTGGAATTGGATTGGATATGAACTTCACTAAATCATTTGAATGTTTAGGTACATTTTATAATGTAACCAATGAGTCTAGTTTTAAAAATGTATTGGGGATTGTTATTTCTCAGGCACTTAACAAAACAACTGCTCAGGTTAATTTAGTAGACGCCGCCAAAAAACCATCAGAAACAGATGTGGGAGTTACTCTATATGATCATAATAGTGGTCGAGAAATATTCAGTTTTGTTCATACCATAAATGCTTACGGAAATCCAGATACAATGGATTTAGAACCATCTTTCACTTATGATTTGGTAGCACATACAATTCCACCGGTGCGCAGAGATAGTGTTACCATGATACCAGGAATTCATAATATACTAGCGATTGATGCTCCACAAGGTTTTATGTATTTAAAGTCAACAGGGTTCAACTCTCGAGAAGAAATACTTACAATTGTTAGAAAGCATGGAAGTATAGAAACGATTAATGTTCAAGCATTAGAATCGACTGAAAAATACATTACTGGTTTTTACGATTTAGAAGTTCTAACTCATCCTCGCCTAATGATTAAAGACATAGCAATTAGCCAAAGCCATACTACAACAGTCAATATTCCTACTCCCGGTCTTCTGACTATTAACAAAACAAAAAAAGGAGTGGGGGGGATTTATCAACGAAAAAATGGAAAACTGGAATTAGTTGTTCGATTAGATTTGAACCTTACCCGTGAAAGTTATTATATGATTCCTGGTAATTACGTAATAGTTTACAGGTCTAAAGGAGCTAAAAGTTCCATGTTTACAGTAGAAAAAGAAATTATAATATCAGAGGGGAGCTCGGCTTCTATTAATTTATAAAGTAATGATAAAATTTGAAAATACGGGAAGCAAAGACACTCGATCAGGATTTGGCGAAGGTCTTTCTGAGCTAGGAGCTAAAAACGAGAACGTGGTTGCCCTTTGTGCTGATCTGACAGGTTCATTAAAAATGAATGACTTTGCGGATAAATATCCTGACCGGTTTTTTCAAATGGGAATTTCGGAGGCAAACATGATGGGTTTTGCTGCTGGACTAACAATTGGAAATAAAATTCCTTTTACTGGCACCTTTGCTAATTTTTCTACAGGTCGAGTTTACGATCAAATAAGACAAAGTATTGCTTACTCAGGAAAAAACGTCAAGATTTGCGCTTCACATGCGGGTCTAACCTTAGGAGAAGATGGGGCTACTCACCAAATATTGGAAGATATTGGAATGATGAAAATGTTACCTGGAATGACGGTAATTAATACTTGCGATTTTAATCAAACTAAATCGGCTACTTTGGCCATTGCTGAATTTGAAGGGCCAGTTTATCTTCGTTTTGGTAGACCGAAAGTTCCAAATTTCACTCCTGTAAATCAAAATTTTGAAATTGGAAAAGCAGTAATGTTAAGTCAGGGAAGTGATGTGACAATTGTAGCTACGGGTCATTTGGCTTGGAAAGCAATTGAAGCTGGTGAACTATTAGCTAAAAAAGGAATAAGTGCAGAAATTATTAATATTCATACCATTAAACCTCTGGACGAAAAATCGATTTTAGAATCTGTTGGAAAAACTGGTTGTATAGTAACTGCTGAAGAACATATGATTTTTGGTGGATTAGGTGAATCGGTTTCAGGAATGTTGGCAAGAACTAAACCTGTTCCACAAGAGTTTGTTGGTGTAAATGACAAGTTTGGACAAAGCGGAAAACCAGATGAGCTTTTAGACAAATACAATTGTGGAACTAATGATGTTGTTGCTGCAGTTGAGAAGGTTTTGAAAAGAAAATAAACTACAGAATGTATTGCAAAAAAAGGCTTTTCTATTTCTAGAAAAGCCTTTTTTTTTTTGAATAATATTTTATTTTTTAATGAGAATGACCCTCTTCTGAATGATCATGTTCCTCTTTGTTAGAATCTTCTCCATCCTCTTTTTCAGGAATTTCCATTTTTTCTTTTTGAACGTAATCTTTTAAAATTACTCCACTTGCCATAAAAGAATAAGTCGTTTCAGGTTCAGTAATAGCAGCAATTTCTTCTTCAGATTTGCCATCGTCTTCAGCGTAATGCTGTAAATCTTCAACTGAAACTATTTCAGCATAAGCGTTTCCTTGAATGATAGCAGTAGAACCATCTGAATCCTTAGGCATAAAAAATTCATAATCTAAAAACTTAACAAAAACTTCTTTTTCGTCGCCAATATCAACTTTCATCCAGCATCCTTTTTTCTTGCAAACATTTTTGATTTTACCACTTATAACGATGTTTCTAAGAGTATCAGAATTGGATAATTGAGCAATTAAATCTTCTGAAACAGTCACTTCTTCAACAGTTACTTCAGCGCCATACATACTAGGACTAATTACTCCAGTATTTTGCGAAGGCTCTTTATCAGCATCTGTTATGCTAACACTTTCTTCATTAGAAGCGCCTGCTTTTTCTTCTGTACTGCACGCTCCAAAAATTAAAGCTAATACTGTAAGGGATAATAATGTCTTTTTCATGTTCTTTTAAATTAGGGGGTAAAATTAAAGTTTAAAAGCAGACAAGAATACTAAAGAATACTATTTACTTAAAATTGCAAATTCGGTTCTTCGATTTTGTTTTCGACCTTCTTCTGTAGAATTATTTTCCACTGGTTTTGTATCGCCAAACCCCATAAAGTACAGCCTGTTACCGTCGATTCCTTTTTCTTGTAAATAGGTCTTTATAGAAAATGCCCTATCTGTTGAAAGAGCAATGTTATCAGAACTTGAACCCACATTATCGGTATGGCCATGGATGGCAATTTTAATATTTGAGTTTTTCATTAAGTATTCGGCAAAATCATTAAGTATTATTCTAGATCTTTCGGAAAATTCAGCAGAGTTAGTTTCGTAGTGAATATCTTCTAATTTATAGCTCCCTCCAATTTTCTCTTCGTCAATAACAACATCTATTTTTTGAGCTATTGGTTTTAATTCTATAGAAGCGCTAGTTTTAGTTTCTTCTTCTTCTTCTTCTTCTTCTTCTTCTTCTTCTTCTTCTTCTTCTTCTTCTTCTTCTTCTTCTTCTTCTGGCAATTCTATGACTCGGGCATTATAGGCTACATTGTCACCCTGTACTTTCATGATCACTTTATCACCTGGATTTACCACCATAACCGCAGCAAAAGTGCCATCTTGTTCTACATCAAATTGCGAAACTTTTTTAGAAGTTATATTTTTTAAAGTAACATGTTTGTTTTCGGCAGAAACACCTTTTTCTTTTACATTTCCTTTAACCATTACAACTTTATCGGGCCTTGCTTCTTTGTATAAATCAAAACTTAAAACATTAAGAACTGTTCTTTTATTTTTAATGTGATTGGAAGAATAATATGCTTTTTGTCCATCGGCACTTACAATAAAACCATGCTCATCTTCATCCGTATTAATAGGTGACCCTACATTTTTTGGTTTTGTCCAAGTGCCATCTTCGTTTTGTCTTGCAAAATAAACATCGTAAGCCCCAAATCCTTGATGACCCTGAGATGCAAAGTAAAGTGTTCTTGAATCGGTATGAATAAATGGTGCTTTATCATTTTTTTTTGTGTTAATCGTTGAGTCCAATGCTCTGGCCTGTCCCCATTCTCCGTCTTTATTCATTTCGGACATATAAATGTCAATTCCTGCACTGCCTTCTCTTGCCGAAGCAAAATACAAATGTTTTCCATCGGAACTCAACGAAGGCTGAGACTCCCAACCATCAGAAGTATTTATATTGGGCCCTAAGTTTTCTGGTTCCGTCCAATAATGCTCTTCGGCATTGGTAATTTTATTTAATCCAAATTCGTAGTTAGAGCGGTAAATGTCACAATTTTTGCGAATGGAGTAATCTTTATCTTGGTATGGAGTACAAATGGTTAGGTACATGTGTCGGTTATTTAAAGAAAGAGTTGCGCCGCCATAGTTACTTTTTTTGCTTACATTAAATGGTGCAGGCATGGGCTTTCCCTTATCAAAATTACCATCAGCCAATGTAGCCATGGTTAATTTTTCTATTACATGACTTCCAAATTCGGTAGCTCCGCTACGTTGTGCTTCTTCCCATTTACGGGTAAAAAGCAACAATTCGTTGTCGGGTGAAATCAGGGGTAAAAACTCTTCTGCTTCATTTGTTGAAACATCTCTAACTACTTGTGGATTAAAAGGAACTGGATTGTTTATCCAAAAAGCACGAAAAGTTGAAACCTTTAAATTGTTGGTGGTTTCTTCTACGTATTTCTCGTATTTTTTTGAGAATTTGGAAGCGTCATCCGATTCAAAACCCAAAAATAACTTTTGGTATTTTTCTGCTTTTATGTAGTCGGTTTTTCCGTAATAGATAGCTCCTAAAAAATAATACATATTGGAGTGGTAGTTAGGGCAGAGGCTGGCTGTTTTTTCAAAATATTTAAGAGCTGTGGAAAAGCCAGTTCCTTTGGAAAGTGCTGTTTTAATTACTTCCGTTCCTAAAATATAATTAGCCTCTGCGTAGTCTTCTTCCTCCTCAATTGCGGCTCGGAGGTATTCCATACGTTTGATTTTATTATATTTTTTTTTGTCTTTGCCTTTTTCGCAAAGTTTTATGGCTTTTTCGTCAATATCTTCGTCACATTCTTGCGCTTCTAAATTCGGTGAAAGCCCAAACATTACCAATACAAAAACAGAATAGACTATTCCTTTAACTCCCATCAATCTCACTAATCAAACTATCTTTTTGTTGATTTTGTTTTTTTTTAAGAATAGAAACTATCTTTTCTTGAATAAACCTTCTATGGCTTTTTTTGCTTCTTTTCCTATATCTTCTGCCGCTTTTTCAGCTTCCTTTTTTGCTTCTTTTTCTAACTCTTTCATTAATCGGTCTGCTTCATTGTGGATAGAGTCTTCGGCTTGTTTTTGAATTTTAGCAGCCTCAATTCTAATTGAATCTTCAGCTTGTTTTTTTAACTTATCAACTTCCTCACGGGCTTGTTTGGCTGCTTCTTCTTTCATTTTGTTTAACTCTTCTTTGGCTTTTTCCTTCGTGAGTTTGTCATCATTGCCTTTACCACCGCCGAGAGCTCCTAAGCTTGATTTTATTTTAGGATTATCCGATGTGCCGCCAATTCTTAGAGTTACATCAAAAGTTTCATTTGTCTTCACATTTGTTCCGGCAGCTTTATTTATTTCACCCAATAAACCTTGTGCCAATTTGTTTGCATCGCCCAAAGCACTCATTGGTATTTCCGTTTTTACTATATAATCCAGTGTATTGTCAAAACCATTAGAGCCTTCAATGTTCATTTTAAAACCTGCCATTTTTATATCAAATGGTTTTACATAAACTCTACCGTCCCTAAATTCGTAGCTAATATTTACATCCTCTATTTTCGGATCTTTTAAATTATCATTTTTCAACAAACCTGCCATTTGAGTCAAGGTTTTAGAATCTTTTATTCGTACTTTTTTTGTGTTAAAATTTCCGCCACCAGTTATGCTTTCTGAAATGAGCTCCATATTTCCATCTAGGGTACATACTAATTTCATGTCTGTAGAAAATTTCCCCAAGGCATTTTTACCCATTGGAGCCATTTTTTCCGCAGTATTGAAAGTCGAAAATGTTTTAGGAATATCAAAATCATGTATATCCAGATTAAAATCAACTGTGGGATTTACGGGGTTTGTCGTTTCATAGTAACCGCTCATATTCATTGATCCTTCTAGCATTTTCATGTCTAGATTGTCCATGCTTAGTTTTTGATTTCTAATAGTTATTTTGCCAATCATATCGGTGATTTCCATTCCGTCATATAGTAATTTTTTGAAATTGGTATTCATTTCAAAATCAATATTTGACGGAATTTCTTCTACACCTGTAGCTGCTGACGATGTATCGCTTTCGGTTTTTTCTTCAGATCCTGTAGTAGTACTCTCAGAATCTTCTGTCACACTCTCTTCTTGACTACCAGCCAATTCATCTAAGTCCATTAAACTAGAATTCAAATTTAATTTACCACTCAATTTGGAGTCATTGAAATAATAAGGTAAGAAGTTAGATACTATTCCACTACCATTGATGTCTGTTTTACCCAATTGACAATTTAATTCTGTCATTTCTATGGATTTCGGCGTAAATTGAAAGTCCATTTTATTTACAACAACGTCATAATCTAACGAAGAATCTCGGTAGGTAATACCTTCCATAATCATGGAGCCTTTTGCATCAAAATTCTCATAATCTTCAGCCTCCAAAGTTGAAATCCGGCCTTTAATGGTGATGTCAGCATTTATTTTTCCAGTATATTTTTCACCGGATTCACTTGGAATTACATCATTTAAAGTAGATAGGTCAATGTCTGCCATTAAACGAGCTGCAATATTAGCATCACTAACAGGAGTTGTTACTTTCGCCTTTAAATCGATAGGGTTTCCAGCTAACTCAATATGAAATACTTTTAAATTAACTATAGTGTTATCATCGGATCCACCTGGGTTTTTTACTTTTAAATCTATATTAATATTTTCACCGGCTTTAGGTAAATCAGGGTATTGAAACCGTCCATTGTTAACTTTTAAATCTAGGTTAAATGCAGGGTAATCGTCTCCTTTTAATTTGCCTTTTGCCATACCTGATAATGCAAAATCACCACTTGTCTTTACCGATTCAAAATCGGTCATGTAAACTGATGGTACCAAAGAAAGGATGCTTTTGAAGGTGCTTTTTTCTGTACTAAAAGTCAAGTCTAATTCCGGAGTTTCATCATCTGGTAAGGCAATAAAACCATCAAACTTTAACATTAAGTCATTTATTCCAAAGTGGTTTTTGTTGAAGGTGTATTTAGAGTTTGGTATGTCAACACCAATATCTAGTTTTACGTCCAGTTTGGCTTGGTTCAAATACTTTACTCCTCCAGATTTTACAGTTAACAAATCAATATTAGTTTGAGTTGCAAAGTTGAAAATGTCTGTGGTCATATCTCCACTTCCAGTATGTGTTAAGTTTTCTATTTTAGCATAAATATCTCCTGGTTTGTTTGTGTATTCTACGTTTATGTTTTTCAAAAAATACTCTTCAACTGCCATGGAAAAAGCACTTTCGGTCTCAACTTCAGTTTCTTTAACTTCGGTTTCAATTCCTGTTTCCCCACTAGTTTTAATAACATCGTAATTGGCAATGGTGTCCGAATTTACATGAACCACAAAATAGGCGTCGGAAATCCCGAGTTTATTAATTTTTATTTGGTCGCCATTTATAACACTCATTAAGTCGAGTTTAGTTTCAATGGATCCAATCTTAGCCAATTCAACACCTTCGTATATACCTTTTCCTGCAACTTGTATGTCATTTATTTCTAATCCAAAACTTGGGAAAGAACTAATTAGAGAAAGATCTACATTACCTATTACTACGCTAGCGTTCAAATTATCGTCCATGGCTTTTTGAATTTCTTCAGCAATTTTCCCTTGGAATATAAATGGAAGAAGAATGAGAAGTAGAAGGATAACGAGGAGAATGCCTCCGATAATTTTAAATACTTTCATAAAACATATAGATTTAAGTGCTAAAATGGCCTTGGGAACAAATTTCTAAATAATGTGTTACAACACGAAAAAAAAGATGGGATTTTCGTTAAAGTTTTAATAATAAAATTAAAAGTGCATAATAGGGGATTAAAAAAGCATTTTTTGGGCCTATTCTAGTAAAAGATAATTTTTCAGGAACTAGGAAATCGAGACCTTAAATTTACAGAAAAGTAAATATTGAAAATATAATTGTGTTATCCAAAAATATTGTTTTCGGCAAAGTATAGAAAGATAAGATATTACTAGGAAGGAAAGTGTTAATTGCTAAGAATAAAACTAAAAAGCCTGACTTAATCCTTCCACAATATCACCTGCAACCATACTTTGTTCGCTTTTATTAGCTGCAGCAATGTCTCCTGCCACTCCATGATAAAACACTGCCATGCATGCTGCATGAATTGGGTGATGTCCTTGGGCTAAAAAAGCTGTGATCATACCGGTCAGTACATCTCCACTTCCGGCGGTTGCCATACCAGGGTTTCCCGTGGAATTAAAAAACACCATGCCGTCTGGAACTGCAATTGCCGTATGAGCTCCTTTTAAGAGAACAATAATTTTATATTTTACGGCAAAAGTGGATAGTGCATCGATTCGTTCTAAATCAGATTTGAATTCTCCAACAAGTCTCTTAAATTCTCCAAGGTGTGGAGTTAGGATTGAATCAGCAGGCAAGTAATTAAACCAAGTTTTATTCTCAGACAATATATTAAGCCCATCAGCATCTATTACAAGTGGCCTATTGGATTCTTGTATTAATAATTTTAAAGTTTGTGCCGCCAAATTTGATTTTCCTATTCCCGGACCAAATGCAAATGCTGAATATTTTTCTATGTTCGGGAATCCCGAAATTTCATTTTCGGATTCCGATGTTAAACACATAGCTTCTTTTACTTCAGTCTGAAAAGAGGTGTATCCACATTCGGGAATATAACTGGTTAGTAAACCAACTCCTGTGTGTAAACAAGCTTGTGATGCTAAAATTGCGGCACCTATTTTTCCTTTACTTCCAGCAAATATTAAAGCATGGCCATAATTTCCTTTGTGATCAAATTTTTCACGAGACTTTAAAATGGGATCAAAATCCAATTGAGTTAAGTAATGAAACTTAGATTTTTGTTTGGAGATGAATTCTTTATTCAAACCTATATCCAATACTTCCCAATTCCCAGAAAACATTCCATATTCAGGGAGTAAAAAACTGAGTTTTGGGGTTTCAAAAGTGAGGGTAAAAGTGGACTTAACAATTGCACCTTTATTTTCGAAATTATCTACCATAAAAAGTCCAGAGGGCATATCTACGGAAACAATAGTATTGTTTGATGTATTGATGATTTCAATTTGTTTACCCAGCCATCCACCGATGGATCGAGAAAGACCTGAGCCGAAAATCGCGTCAATTATTATTTCCTTTTCGTTTAAAACTAAATCTTTTTTTTCAATTAGTTCAGTAATCGAAGCATCCATTTTGGTCAGCCTCAGTTTATTGGTTTTAAATTCTTCGCTAGACTTATCCGAAAAATTCAAAATAGTTATTTTACAGGCATACCTAGCTTCAATGAGTAATCTGGATATTACTAATCCGTCTCCGCCATTATTTCCAATTCCGCAGATTACATGAAAAACAGTTTTTTTATCGAACAGGTTTATTAGCCATTTAAAACACTGTAAAGAAGCTCTTTCCATTAAATCAATTGACTTAATGGGTTCGTTTTCTATTGTATAATGATCTGCTTTCCTATTTTGAATTGCATCTAATATTATCATAAAGACAGTAGCTTTTCATGAATTTGCATCACCTGAGGTATTAGGGCTTCCGATTCACTGTTATCTATTATAAAATCAGAAAGGCCGGCTTTTTTTTCTGAATTCCATTGGTTTTTCATTCTTTGTTTTACTTCTTGTTCGCTAGTTTTATCTCTTTTTATCACTCGTTTTATTCGGATAGTTTCAGGTGCGTCCACCAAAATAATTTTATCGCAATTTTGGTATGAACCACTTTCAAAAAGTATAGCAGCCTCTTTTAAAATGTAAGACTTGTTGTTAAATTGAAATTTCCAAGTATCAAAATCTTTGGCTACGGCAGGATGAATTATGGCATTTAAAATTTTTAATTTTTCAACGTTATTAAATACTTGTTTTGCTAAAAAAACTTTGTTTAGCACATTATTTTGATAGCTAATTTCTCCAAAACTTTCTGTTATTTTATTTCTAACTTCTTTATTCGTAATGGTTAATTCTTTTGCTTTCTGATCGGCTTCATAAACAGGAATACCTAAAGATTGGAATATACTGCAAACCAATGATTTACCACTTCCAATTCCTCCCGTTACACCTATTTGTAGCATTTGATTAATCTAAAAAACGAATTTACAATTATGAAAGAACTGGAGATTTATAATTGCCTAAATAAAATGTAAGTATGTTTTATAAGTTCCACTAATTCAGTAGGAATTTATTATTACTTCTTTAAAATATACTCCACTTTGTGAGGAGAATAGTCTTGTACTTGAATAAACTCAGGATTTGAATTTAAAGTTACGATTAATACAGGCTTTCCCTTTTCAATCATTGATGCATCTACCGAAAAATTAAAATCTTCTTTTTTAACTTTATCGTATTTACTTAAACCAACCAAGTAAGTAACTGAAATACTCGAAGGCAATAGAATTAAGGCTTTTTTATTTGGAAGATTAAGAATACTTATGGGTACGTCTATTTCACCTTCCGTATATTCATCAATGGGTATTGTTACAGTTACTTCAACAATTTCAGATTCTATACCAGTTGGAAATAATAGAGTAATTTCCTTGTTAGTATTCTCTTGAATATTACCAAGTTTTATAAGTTCCGTTGAAATACTATCTAGGTTTTGCACCAAAGAATTTGCCCCTAAAATTGTAATATGAGAAGGGGAAATATCAATTTTTCCATTCAAGAAAAAGGGATATTCGATATTCATATCTAAATTAGCACCGATACGTAGTTTTTTGCTTCCTTTATCTTCTACTATTACTTTCAAGGAATCAATAGAAAGTGAACCCAAAGAAAGCTCAGAAGGAATATCATTCAATACTTGCGAGCGTAAAAACTCAGGACCAAAGGAACTAACTAGTTTTTTGAATCCAACTTGTTTGTTTCCTAAATTAAAATCAACAATAATGGGCTCAGGACTATCAAAAAATGAAATTGATAGTAATCTAAACCCCGTCCCTGAAACTTCGGCAGAAGCCTTATCTGGTAATGCTCTGGCTGATACTTTATCACTAGGAATATTGATGTATTCAATAGGTATTTCTATAACCGTTGAATAACTTTTGGTGAATGCATTTAGCATCCAGAATAAAAAAGCAATAAGCAAGCAGACCAAGAAAACCGATAAATTTTTACTCGGCTTTACTTTTTTTAAATCTTTCGAAATTTGATCTACATTCACTTATGTCGTAATACTTAGCTTTTTTCTTCTATTTCAGCAGAACCACCATCTGATTTCCCACTACTATAGTCCATAGAAATTGCAGATTTTTCAATTCTCATTTTTGCACCACCGTCAGTTTCTACCATAACTGTAGTTTCATTCACTTCTTTTATTTTAGCATGAATCCCACCTATTGTAACAATTTTGTCACCTTTTTTTACAGCTGACTTAAACTGTTTTTGCTCTTTTTGCTTTTTCATTTGAGGTCTAATCATGAAAAAGTAAAATACGATGGCAATCATGCCAAACATTAATAACGTAGAATAATCACCCATACTGTTTACTTGTAATTTTATTTTAATTTTTATTATTATTCAGCTGTAGTTTCCTCAGCAGGAACTTCAACTATGCCTTTAAACGCAATTTTATTTAATGCAGGTTGTGTGTTTGCATTAATTGAAACATCTTTATGTTGGTTTCCTGATTTTCCGTCGCTATTAAAAACAACTTTAATTTCAGAAACTTCACCTGGAGCAATTGGTTGTTTAGGCCAATCAGGAACTGTACATCCACAACTTCCTTTAGCAGAAGAGATAATTAAATCAGCATCACCAGTATTGGTGAATTTGTATATAAAGTTTACTTTTTCGCCTTGTGCAATAGTTCCAAAATCGAAAATTTCTTTTTCAAACTCCATTACAGGCGCACCAGAAACTTCTCCTCCTTCAGATGCCGTTAAACTATTATTTACTACATCAGCATTTACTGTGTCCGAACTTTCGTTTGCACAACTTACTAAACCAATAGCAAGTGCGATAATTAGGCTTAATTTAATGCTTTTCATTTTAGTTTTTTTTTAGGTGTGCAAAATTAATCATTCACTTGTATATAGGAATATATTTTTACTTCTATTGTTTAAAATTGTTGTGTTGGACTAGTTGAGAATATTATTAACGAATTACTAATTGTTCCCAACTAAGATTTAATAAATTTCCCAAGAACCCCTTCTTTCAAATTCTTTTGAAAGTGGTAGTACTTTTCAGCTTCACTTCCAAACCCTTTATAAAATTGTGCTATTCCGCTATTTTGAGAACCTTCAAAGTCAAAGATTTCTACTTGCTTTGAAAACTCATTTATACATTCTGAAATAAGGAAATGTGAAGCCCCATTATTTTTCCCTTCTTCAGAAACGCCAAGTTGCAACAACACTATTCTTTTTTTGCTTTTCGCCAAAATTGCCCAAGCCATAACAGTTTCTGATCTACTTACATTCCTAACTTCCAGGCATTGGTTGTGGGTTAAACTGTCACTCAATTTAACGAGGTTTTCCTCGTAATTTTCACCCAATGTAAATCGAGTATTCTCTTTGAACATTTCAATGGATTTAGAAATAGATTCTAAGTCTCCAGAAGAATACTTCAAGCCAAATTTTAATGCCTTTTTTATGTTTCTTTGGGTGTTGGAGTTAAATGTAAATGAATTTTTACTGAAGGATATAATTGAATTCTCGAGTTCTTTATAAGGTTTGAACACTGGAGAAGTACTCGTTAAATCAATTTTAATAAAATGCCTTTTTATAAGCTCTACTAATTCTATTTCTGATTCTATTTTATTGGAAGAAAATAGTGAAGACCGTTGGTGAAATTCAGGTTGAAACACATAATTCATCCCTAATTTTTGTTTTACAGGCAAAGGGAAAACCTGCTCGTATTTTCCAAAAACAAAAGCAATCCAATCTGGAGCAACAGCGTCTAGATACCAACTGTATCCATAAATGATTTCATTATTTGAGTTGGCTACACATTTGTTCCATTTTTCAATGTTCAAATTCTTTTTAGAAATGATATTCCAATTGCTCATTCTTTGGCTATTTCAATCATTTCTTCAAAAAGAGGACTCCAGTTTTCCCAGCCATGTGTCTCGCTGAGGGAATCGTTATGCCATAAAATACAGAATTCACCTTTTACTTTTTTTACCGTATCGGAGAGTGTTTTTATTTGTGATTTAATTTCCTCAAAATTTTCCTTTTTATAATATTTGTAGGTAGCCTCCATAAAACAGAAAGGGTGGATCATAAGGTTGGTTTCTTGTTCTAAATCTAAGTCATAAAAAGGGTAGGGGCTGCATATTGAAGCTCTAAAGCCTGGTTCTTCGGGATAACCCATGCTGTAATCGTGTTCAATTTCGGCATTTATTAAATTACGATAAGTAGTTGGTAAGTGAATGATTAAAAAATGTTGCCTACTTTGATTAATGGAATTATGCACGATTTGCGAAAGTCTTTCTTTTTCCATTTTCACCTTTTCAGGTTCTGTATTTGATGCAAAGCTTGGATGTAATGCTACTGTCGAGTAATCATTTACGTGTTTTATTAGAGCTTGAAATTTTTGAGAATAATGAGCTACATTTTTATCATTTAGTCCGTAGTTACCAACTAGGAAAAAATAGATCACATTTAAGTCATTCTTTTTTTGTATTTTAATTAGCCGATCGAATACATCATACGGGTCTTTACTAGTGCCAATAATTGATTGTGTTCTTTTATTTATCTCATTCAATTTTCCTTGAAATATAGACCTGGCATAGGCTCCTGCAGTTCGTACTAGTCCTTTTTCTCGATACGCGAAAGCGCTATCTACATCTATAGTTGGAAGTAATGCGTAACTTCTATTGTCTTCGATTTTAGTTCCGAAATGTGTCTTTAACAGGTTTAACAATTCGTTTGCCCATAAGTTTATTACCGGTAAATGAAGAAACTGATTTTTAAAGGCTGTTGATTGATTTGCTGAAAATCGATTATGTTGATCTCTTTTGTGTGGCCAATACTCTTCATAACGGGTCGCTAGGAAAAATGAAGCAGAAAATAAATCGAATCCAAAATTGCTATTATTAGTCTTAAAAAAGTAAGGGTAATCTGAAGTATGGCTTAATGTAATGTCAAATTCTTCAATTCCATTTTGGTGAAGCAAACCAAATGGCACTATGCGTAATTCGTTGCCTAAGGCCTTGTAAGTATAGCTAAGTTTGACTCCTTCCCATTCCGAAAAAGTTTTTTCTTCGGAAGTAATTGCTACTTCCATTTTCAAAACATAACTAAAAATTAGTTGAATCGAAAATCGCACTCTTGAAGTTATTTCCGGGGAATAGACTAAAATTTTCAAAATAATTTAAATTTTTCCTTCGTCAGCAAAACTGTAATAGCTGTTTTCAGCAATAATAAGATGATCTAGAACAGAAATTTCTAGAATTTGACCAGCTTCTTTTATTTTTTTCGTAAGACTAATATCTGGGCCACTTGGTTTTAAATTTCCTGATGGGTGATTATGAACTAGTATAACGGATGAAGCCATCTTATCTAGTGCAACTTTAAATATTATTTTGGTGTCGGCTACAGTACCACTAATTCCACCATGACTAATTCTTTCTTTGCCAAGTACTTTATTTGCTCTATTCAAAAGAAGTATCCAAAATTCTTCATGATTAATATCTCCAATTAATTCTTGAAATACTTCAAAAACATGTTGACTTGAACCTATTTTAATTCGTTTTATTGCGCCATTTTCTTTTCTTCTTCTTCCTAATTCTAAAGCTGCTATAATGGTAATGGCCTTTGCTTCACCGATACCTTTGTATTTAATTAGCTCCGAAACGTTTCTCTTTCCAAGTTGAAATAAGTTATTGTCACACTCTCCAAGTATTCTTTTACACAAATCAATTGCGCTTTCGCCTTTTGAACCCGAACCAATTAATATTGCTAATAATTCTGCGTCACTCAAGGTTGTTCGCCCTTTGAGTAACAGTTTTTCACGCGGCTTATCATCATCAGCCCACATTTTTATTGGTTTTCTGTCTATTGATTCTTCCATGAAACTAAAATAGGAAAGTATAAGAACAAAAAAAGCCCACAATAATATTGTGAGCTTTAATTTAAGTATTTAGAAATACTATATACTTTCTTCAACTTCAACCTCTTCTACCTCAGTAGATTCAGCCTCAATCGTTACCATCAGCTCCAGTAGGACCGGCTACTGTTGAATCAGTTCCAGCAGGACCGGCTTCTGTTGAATCAGCTCCAGCAAGACCGGATAATGTTGAATCAGCACTAGTATCTCCTTTTGGTTCATCATCGCCATCAGCAGCAACTTGTTCTTGGCCTTTTACTTCATCCTTAACAGTTTCACCGCCTGAAGAACATGCGAACATAAAACCAGTTACTAACACAAATAGAAATACCTTTTTCATCTTTTTATAATTTTAAGTTTGTCAAATATAGTTTTTTTTGTGAGAATGGTGCTATTTGGACAAAAAAAAGCCCTATCCTTAAAAAGGATAGAGCTTTTTTTTAATGTAAATTCTTTTACAAAGCCGAAACCATACGAGTAAGTTTCGATTTTAAATTCGAAGCGTTGTTCTTATGAATCAAATTGTTTTTCGCTAATTTGTCTACCATAGAAATTACTTTCGGTAAACTTTCTTCAGCTACTTTTTTAACAGATTCTGAACGTAATATACGAATTGCATTCCGCGCTGTCTTTTGAACGTAGCGATTACGAATTCTTCTTACTTTAATTTGTCTTATTCTTTTCTGAGCAGACTTGTGAGTTGCCATAATATTACTTTATAAAAAATTGTAGCCCATAGGAGAATCGAACTCCTGTTACCAGGATGAAAACCTGAGGTCCTAACCACTAGACGAATGGGCCAAAAAATGAATCCGTCTATTTCTAAACTTCCTCTTATTTCAATGAATTAATCGCTCTTTCAAAAGCGGGTGCAAAAGTAATAAGGTTTTTAAGATTTGCAACTTTTTTTGTGAAATTTATTTTAAGGTTATTCACTTTTTTTTGGGAAGAAGTTTATGGATAATATTTATACCGTATAAATACAGGTTTTGGAACTTATGTTACACTATTTCCCCAAACAAGTTTTACCTTTGTTGCATGAAAATAATACTACTTTCTATATTACTCATGGGACTTGCCTTTGCTGGAATAGCTATTAAAATTCTCCTGAAAAAAGATGGCGAATTTGCTGGAACTTGTGCCTCTAATAGCCCATTTTTAAACGAAGAAGGAAAGCCATGTGGTTTTTGTGGGGCTTTACCGGAAGATAAATGCCAGAAAGAAGAGTAGATTAAAAGCTCAGTTTTCACTCAACTTCTTCGTTATCAAAAAACCACGCAAGCATAACCATAAGGTTAGGAAAAGACCATAGACCCCAACCAAATCACGAGTTTACTTGTTTTGTTTTTATAATGTAAGTTTATACTAATGAGTTGCTTAAGGATAGTATGTGAAATATTAGACAATGGAATATTTTAAAATAATATTTAAAAAAATAGATTTTTAGTTTGAAAATATTTGCCTTATTCAACTAATTCAATTTGACTTTTCAGTTTTTCTGAAATATAATATTCATAATTTCCTTTTTCGTTAGCATAAATCATAAAGGCATCTAAACTGTATTTGTTTGCTTCAATGTATTTAATGCTTTTTTCTAATCCCATTACCATAAAACTAGTCGCCAAAGCATCGGCACTGGCACATTTACTTGAGATAACGGTTGCACTTAAAATTTCTTTTTTTGCTGGGTAACCAGAAACTGGATCAATGGTATGGTGGTATTTTTTTCCGTCTATTTCGTAAAATTTCCTGTAATTCCCTGAAGTTGCTATGGCTTTGTAATCTAATTCTAAGGTTGCTTCCAATTTTCTCTGGGATGCATTTTCTTCTGGCTTATCAATTCCTACTTTCCATTTACTTCCGTCTTTTTTCTCACCTCTGGCGATCATTTCACCGCCAATTTCTATCAGGTAGTTTTCAATTTGAAATCCCAACATTAGCCTTGACATCATATCTGCGCTATAACCCTGAGCGATGGCATTAAAATCAAGCTGCATACCTTCCATTGTCTTTTTTATTAGAAGAGTCTCCGGAACTCTAGATTGAAGCATAAGGTCGGAAATGGCTAATTCTTCCTCACCAAAAATCACTCTTAAATTTTCCATTTTAGTAAGTTCAAGCAAACTACTAACTTCAGAGCTGTCAATTTCTGTTCTTTGTTTTGCATTTTTGCCAAAACCCCAATAAGTAACCAATGGTTTTACCAAAGGATTAAAAGCATGATGTGTATTCTCATAAAAAATGTAAGACGTCATTAGATTTCGTAAAAAATGGTTGTCAATTTCTACCGCTTCATTGGTATTATTAAAACGGCTTATCATACTTGACTCCAACCACAAGGACATAGATTGGTCCAATACATTCAATAATGAATCAACTGATTTTTTAGGTACATCAGCTTTACCAAAGTATAGTATTTTGTAAGTCGTGCCTTGTGCTTCTCCGTTGAGTTCCTTGAGCGAATTTGGGTCAATTTTAACTTCAGAGGATTCATTGGAACAACTTAGGATAAGTATCGCTATTAACGAAACCAGAGTAGAGGTTGTAATTATATTTTTCATAGTATTATATCTACAAGATAATTTAGAAGTTACTTATTCTTTACTAATTTAAAGTAATCGAGTAACTTATTTAAACAAAAAATCCTGCCGAAGCAGGATTTTTCAAAATTTTATCCTCCGAAATCATCGAAGGCAACGTTTTCTGGAGGAACCCCCCATTCGTCGCACATTTTTAAAACTGCTTGATTCATCATAGGAGGTCCACAGAAATAATATTCTATATCTTCAGGAGCGTCATGTGTGCTCAAATAATTATCAATTAAAGATTGATGAACAAAACCAACGAAACCGTCTCCTTCGCCATTCATTGTTTCTTTGACTTTCCAATTATCTTCTTCCATAGGTTCAGAAAGGACTAAATAGAATTTAAAATTCGGGAAATCTTTTTCCAAAGCATAAAAATGATCTAAATAGAATAATTCTCTTTTTGAACGTCCACCATACCAATAAGAAACTTTTCTTCCAGTTTTAATAGTACGGAATAATTCATACAAATGAGAACGCATAGGGGCCATTCCAGCTCCACCACCAACGTATAACATTTCAGAATCATTGTGCTTGATAAAGAAATCTCCATAAGGTCCAGAAACAGTTACTTTATCTCCAACTTTTCTTGAGAAAATATAAGAAGAGGCAACTCCAGGGTTTACATCCATCCAGCCATTTTTAGCTCTGTCCCAAGGTGGAGTAGCAATACGGACATTCAGCATTATTTTCCGTCCTTCGGCAGGGTATGAAGCCATTGAGTAAGCACGTTCAACCAGCTCATTATTTTTCATGGATAATGGCCAAAGATTAAACTTATCCCATTCTGCTTTGAATTTTTGCGGGTCACCAGGATGTTCTTCTGGATGAGCTTCAATGCCAATATCTTTAAAATCAATAGTACATTTTGGAATTTCAATTTGAATATATCCACCGGCTTGGTAGTCCATATCCTCAGGTAATTCAACTATAAATTCTTTAATGAAAGAAGCAACACTATAATTAGAAACTACTGTAGCTTCCCATTTTTTAATTCCAAATATTTCTTCTGGAATAGAAATAACCATGTCTTCTTTTACTTTTACTTGACACCCCAAACGCATATCGTCTGCGATTTCTTTTCTAGAGAAGTTAGGAACTTCTGTAGGTAAAATGGATCCTCCACCGGAATGAACTTGACAAGTACATTGAATACATGTTCCACCACCACCACAAGCGGAAGGTAAAAAGATACCTGCATTTCCAAGAGTTGTCAATAAGGAGCTTCCAGCTTCTACTTCAAGTTCCTTTTCTCCATTAATTTTAATAATAACAGGTCCAGAAGAAGATAATTTTGCTTTTGCAAAAAGTAAAAGAGCTACTAATAATAGAGTTACGATTAAGAAAACTACTATAGCGGTAATAATTGTTGTTATTAACATTGTAATTTGTTTATCGTTTTAAAATTATAATTTTATCCCCATAAAACTCATGAAAGCAATACCCATAAGTCCAGTTATAATGAAAGTAATTCCTAATCCTCTCAAGGGAGCAGGTACATGAGAATATCTTATTTTTTCTCTTATTGCAGCAATAGCAACAATGGCTAAAAACCAACCTACACCAGAACCAAGTCCAAAAGAAGTAGCTTCTAAGATAGTAGCATATTGACGCTCTTGCATAAATAATGCACCTCCCAAAATAGAACAGTTTACAGCTATAAGTGGAAGAAATATACCCAACGCGCCATAAAGAGCAGGAGCAAATTTCTCAACAATCATTTCTACTAACTGTACCATAGATGCAATTACGGCGATAAAAAGAATAAAGCTTAAGAAACTAAGATCAACTGTGGCAAAATCATCACCTAACCAAGACAAAGCGCCTTCTTTAAGCACATAGTTTTCTAACAAATAGTTAATTGGAACTGTTATTCCTAATACGAATATTACAGCCGCACCAAGTCCTACACCTGTTGTAACGGTTTTAGAAACAGCCAAATAGGAACACATCCCTAGAAAATAGGCGAAAATCATATTTTCTATGAAAATGCCTTTTACGAATATATTTACTAATTCTTCCATAATTTTTTTCTTTTATGAATTAGTGAGATTCAATTAATTGTGTGTTTTTAGATCGTTGAATCCAAATAATTACCCCAACTAGAATTAAAGCCATAGGGGGAAGGATAATCATGTTGTTATTCATATATCCCATTGCATATAATCCCGTTTTAGCAGTAGCATCACCAAGGAGTGAAATCCCAAAAAGTTTACCTGATCCCAAAATCTCTCGAACCACAGCAACAACAACTAAAACCCAACCGTAACCAATTGCATTACCAAATCCATCCAACAAAGAAGGCCAAGGTTTGTTAGCTAAAGCAAAAGCTTCTAACCTACCCATGATAATACAGTTCGTAATAATAAGTCCAACAAATACAGATAGTTGTTTACTTACATCATATACAAATGCCTTTAATACTTGATCTACCAAAATAACCAAGGCAGCTACAATTACTAATTGAACAATTATTCGAATACGATCTGGGATTTTGTTTCTTAAAACAGAAACAATAACATTACCTGCGATCATTACGAACATTACTGACAAGGTCATTACAACAGCATTTTTCACTTGAGTTGTAATTGCCAATGCCGAACAAATACCTAATACCTGTACGGTAATCGGATTTTGATCATCTAATGGATCTTTTAAGAGCTGACGATTCTTCTTTGAGAATAGAGGCTCTGTTTCTATTGTAGCAACTTCAGCCATAATATTATTTTATTGTTTCGAAATAAGGTTTGTAAACTTGAAATGATCGAATAACCATTTCCTCAACACCAACTGAAGTAATTGTTCCTCCAGTAATTCCATCAATACCAGAAGGGTCTTCAAGACCTCCGCCACCTTTTAGAATTTTCATACTAACTTCTCCATCGGTGTAAATAACGTCATTTTTAAATTGATCGCCAAAGGAGTCTTCACTAATTTCAGCACCCAATCCTGGAGTTTCTGTTTTGTGATCGAAAGTTGCACCAAATACAGTATTCAAATCGCTTTTAAGAGAAACAAATCCCCAAACCGGTCCCCAAAGCCCAGTTCCAACCATTGGTACAACGTATATTTTGTCTCCATCTTTTTCACAAATAAAAAGTGGATACTCAACTGCTTCTTCAGTTCTCGCTTTCGCTCTTACTTCCTTATATTGTTTCTGTATGTCAATATCAAAAGCTTTAACACCTTCTAATACTTCACCTTTATTATTCAATACAACTTGCTCGATAACATATTTATCAAACAAGTCAGAAGCTTCTTCTCTGGTACTTAAGACGCTAATCGAGTACAGAATATTCTGCATTTTTTCCATCTTCACATTTTCGGTCTGAAAAGGTTTGAGCTGGATAGCTGCAATGGAAAGAACGGCTCCTACAATAACCACCATAGCTATTGAAAAACCGAATGTGTAATCGTTACTATTTTTATTTAATGTCATAAGTCTAATATTTTAAGCAGATGCTTTAATTCGTTTTAGACGTTTCTTAATATTTCCTTCTACTACATAGTGATCAATTAACGGAGCCATTACATTCATAAATAAAATGGCCATCATAATACCTTCAGGATAAGCCGGGTTTACAACCCGAATGAGAATCCCCAACACTCCGCAGAAAAAACCATAAATCCATTTTCCAGTTGCCGTTTGGGAGGCGCTTACTGGGTCAGTAGCCATAAAGACCATCCCGAAAAAGAAGCCACCCAACATTAATTGGTGAACTGCAGGAATTTGCATATAAGCATTGTTTACTCCAAGTAAATTGAAAATCATTCCCATTACATATCCTCCAATGAGCATAGACAACATAATTCTCCAACTTCCAATTCCTGAATAAATAAGTATGCCTGCACCAATTACAATAGCAATAACTGAAGTTTCCCCAACAGAGCCAGGGATCCAGCCTATCATAGAATCCATTAAACTTGGAATTCCTTTAACTCCCTGCGCTACAGCATTTCCTAATGCCGTAGCACCAGAATATCCGTCAACGGTTTTCATTCCATCTAGAGCAACCCATACTTTATCGCCACTCATTTTTGTAGGATAAGCAAAAAACAAAAATGCTCTTGCCGTAAGTGCAGGGTTTAAGATATTCATTCCTGTACCACCAAAAACTTCTTTACCAAATACTACTGCAAAAGCGGTAGCAACTGCAACCATCCAAAGTGGAACTTCAACTGGCATAATTAAAGGAATCAGTATTCCAGAAACTAAAAAGCCTTCTTGAATAGCATGTCCGTTTTTAATACAGAAAACGAATTCTATACCTAAGCCAACTCCATAAGACACAATAATCAAAGGAAGAACTTTCAATGCTCCGTAAAGAAACATATCCAAAAACTGTGCGTCTTCGCCTACGGCAGAATAATGCTGAAAACCGACATTCCACATTCCAAATAATAGGCAAGGAACTAGTGCAAGCACCACTGTAATCATTGTTCTTTTTAAATCAATACCATCTCTAATGTGCGCTCCTTTTTTAGTAGAATGACCGGGAACAAATAGAAAGGTTTCAAAGCCATCAAAAAGTGGCCATAGTTTTTCAAACTTTCCGCCTTTTTCGAAGGGAGGTTTTAAACTTTCGAGTATATTCTTAAACAATTTCATATTTCTAGCACTCTTTTTGAATAAGATTTAACCCTTGTCTTACAATTTCTTGAACTTCAATTTTTGAAGTACAACCAAACTCACACAATGCAAAATCTTCTGGGGCGACTTCATACGCACCTAAATTTTCCATTGCATCAATATCTTGAATCAACATTGCTTTTAAAAGTTGAACTGGGTAAATATCAAAAGGGAAAACTTTTTCATATTCACCAGTCATTACAAATGCTCTTTCTTCGCCATGCAGTCCCGTTTTCAGACTATATTTCTTATTTGGCATTAACCAAGAGAAAAATGTTTTGGAAAGTGAGAAGTTATTTAACCCAGGCATTAACCATCCCAAGAAAGCAGCCTCATGATCTTCAGAAATAACTGAAACTTGATGGTGATAAAAGCCTAAATAACCAGCTCCACCAACATTATCTCCAGTTAATACATTCCCTGAGATGACTCTAAGGTCTCCGTTGTTTAAATTTCCTTTAGTAATAGCTTCAATAGAAGAACCTAAAACCACATTAAAATACTGCGGTGCTTTTACTTCACTTCCAGTTAAGGCAATACTTCTAGAACCGTCAAATTTTCCAGTTCTTAAAAATGAACCCATAGCGGCTAAATCTTGTGGATTTATAACCCATATCTGTTCACCTTTATTAATTGGTTCAATGTTATGAATTTGAACTCCAACATT
>CAWUST010000020.1:0-63680 GCA_963925495.1 uncultured Flavobacteriales bacterium
ATGCTTCATTTACCAATAATTTGTACGATCAATTAAAACTAGAAGAGCAACTGCAAACAATGGCCGGCCAGACTTACGATTACCAAGAAGGAGTAAATTCATTTTTAGAAAAACGAAGACCAAATTTTAAAGGCGAGTAATATGAAAGTTTCAGTAATAGGCGCTGGGTCGATGGGATCTGGCATAGCACAAATCGCTTCCACTGCTGGTTGCGAAGTAACACTTTACGACAACAATCCCGATTCTTTGGAAATAGCTGGTAAAAAGCTGGTTAAAATCATGAACCGCTTGGTGGAAAAAGAAAAAATTACTCAAGAAGTAGCGGACGGAATTCTTGGTAGAATTGATATGACAAGCAGTTTACCAATGATTGAAGGATCGAGTTTGGTAGTAGAAGCTATCATTGAAAATTTGGATATTAAAAAACAAGTTTTTACCAAAATTGAAAATTTAGTGGATAGCAACTGTATTCTAGCTTCCAATACTTCTTCTTTGTCTATTGCGTCAATTGCTTCGGCATGTAAAAATAGAGATCTTGTAATTGGATTGCACTTTTTTAATCCTGCTCCATTAATGCCATTGGTAGAAATAATTCCAGCCATAACTACATCAAACGAATGTGTGGTAAAAGCAAAAGAATTGATGTTGGAATGGGGTAAAGTTCCAGTTGTAGCAAAAGACACTCCTGGTTTTATCGTAAACCGTGTGGCAAGGTCATTTTATAGTGAAGGTCTTCGTATTTATGAAGAAGGAATTGCTGACATAGCTACCATTGATTGGGCAATGAAAGAAATTGGTGGATTTAGAATGGGTCCGTTCGAATTAATGGATTTCATTGGACATGATGTTAATTATGCGGTTACTGAATCTGTATTCAAAGAATTTTACTTCGATCCAAGATTCAAACCTTCTATAACTCAAAAGAGATTGGTAGAAGCTGGATTATTAGGAAGGAAATCGGGTAAAGGGTTTTATGATTATACGGAAGGTACTGAAAAGATAGCTCCAAATGAAAACAGAGAATTAGGAGAATTGATTTTCAATAGAATTATAGTTATGCTAATTAACGAAGCTGCTGATTCTTTGCATTTAAATATAGCATCAAAAGAAGATTTAGATACAGCTATGACTCGTGGAGTAAATTATCCGAAAGGATTGCTCCAATGGGGAGATGAAATTGGGGTAACTGAAGTTTACAATAGATTGAACGAATTGTTTGTTGCTTATGGAGAAGATAGATACCGCCCAAGTTTTTTGCTCTGCAAAATGAGTAAAAGTAATGAGAATTTTTATAATTAATAAATCAAGTATTTCTAATAGAAAATACAAATAGAAGTAAACAATATGTCAGAAAATACAATTACAGACGAATCGCTTGACCTTGCTATTGAGCAACTCGAGGATATGGAAGATGGCAAGCTCGAAAAACTATTTAACCGCATGGCAGAGCAACAACCAAACATTATGGGTTTTGTGCTCGGACTTGGTGAAGGGCTTAAAAATGAAGAGGCTGAAGAAGATTTACTGTTTTTGGTAATGATAGTTTGGCACGCCATTGAATTGCAAAAGAAAACAGAATTGAATACAATTACTGAAGAAAACATGGAGGCTATTCAGTTAAGAATTGATGAAAGATTGGATCATATTATGTCTTTTACTTCTGAGGAAGAAGAAGATGAATTTGAAGCCTTAATTTCAGGAAGTACTCAGCCTGTAATTTTATCCTACTTGAGTGATGAGTTTTTCTCTGAAGAATATGAAAAGCTTCAAGAAATTAAAATCGGAAAAATGTTTGCTTGTCTTTCTGTTATTTCTGAGGCAATGGGAGAGTAGAAAGGTTTTGGAAAATGTGGTTGTAGTATTTTGAAAATAAATGGATTATATAATCTTGGAAACCTAAAGGTTCGGATTACAAACCCAAACTAGCGCGTAATCTAACCTTTAGGTTTCCAAGGAAAAAAAGCAGAAGTCTTTTTAATGTAATCCTCGTATTCTGGTCGTTTTGCTTTGTGATGTTTATCCATCATGGGAATACTAATGAATAAAAACAGACCAGTAATACTAATGGGTCCAAGAATTAACCAAGTAGGGCTATTGGCGTGAAAAGAGAGTAAATAGATACTCCACCAAAACAAGGTTTCACCAAAGTAATTGGGGTGTCGGGTGTATTTCCAGAGTCCAGTTCTTAAAATACTTTCTGGCGATTTATTTTCAGTTTTAAACTTCCTGAGTTGATTGTCTCCAACTGTTTCAAAAAAGATAGAAATAAGAAATACAAGTACACCTACACCATGAATCCAATTAATGGTATAATCGTTTCCAATAAACAAATAGATAGCTGGTAATAGGGTAAGAAAAACGATCAAAGTAGGGAAGAGGTGAATTCCAGAAAAGTCTAGAAAAGTTGCAATCTTGGGATTGTCTTTGCGAAGCATGATGTATCTCCAATCTTCATGTTCTAAATTCTTCCAGCCTTCTGCCCAATTGTAAGTAAGTCGAATTCCCCAAAGTGAAACGGCGATTAAAACTAATAATTGAGGGCTTAATTGAAAATAAGCCTCAGCGGCATACGCTATGAATAACTCTAAGATAATTACAATAGGAATTACACTCCAATAAGGATCGTAAATGCTCGAGTTTTTAAAAATATAGGAAGCTATAAATACAACTACTGTTGCAGCAATATCACCTATTAAAATGGCAATAGGTACATCAAAGTCAAAAAAGAAATGGTAAGTAATTAATCGGCCAATATAAATGGCAAGCAAGTAAACAAGAATTACGATACTTAATGAAGCAAATTTACTTTTTCGAAACATAAATTTCGTTGTGCAGTTTCGTTACAGAAGATTCATATTCAAATACATCTTCCACAAAGTTGTAATTCATTGGGTCGAAACAATAGGGATAGGCAAATATAGCCATTTCTAATTTAGATACCTCAAAATCAAACAATTGAATTAATTCCATGAGTTGAATTGCAGAAAGACAGTTTTCTTGAATTAGTTTTTTTGCTACCGCCAGTTTTTGGTTCTCAAGAGCTTCTTCACTTATTTTTTTGTTTACCAAAATAAATCCATCGGGTCGAAGTGGAGTGGTGCAATTCAGTTTTTTAAGATCCAATTTCTTTTTAACCGTATCTGATTTTATCAGAACAGTGTCTTTTGGTTTGGCAATAGCCAGTTTTGGAAGACCAACTTTTAGAATTGAATCGGCTTTTACTTCGGCAGTTTTTAACTCAGCAAAACTTAAAGTATCAATTCCTACCTTTTTCTTTATTTGTTTTTCCGACCAGTCCGATACTTCAATAAGATTGATTGCATACCACTTTCGGTCAAGGTTAGAGTAGAGTTTAATTTCGTATTTATAATCTTTTCCAGGTTCAAAATTCAGTTTGATTTGCGGATTATTTAGTTCCTTATTTTCGAAAATAACTTTTATGTGATGTGGGCCTTCTTGTAAGTTTTTTATCCGCACTTTGAACTTAGAAGTTTCGTTTTCTTTCAATCCATTTACAAAAAGAAAAAATTTCTTTTTTTCAGGAGATACAATTTCAAAGGCAACTTGTGCTTTAGCTATTGGAGCTGAAATACATAAAAGTAAAAGAAGGTAAAACGCTGAAGCCCGCACTATTTCCGTGTTTTTATTTTTGGCGGTTCGGTATAATTTTCCATCGTTTGGTCACCACGTACATCTACATTTTGAACAAAATACCAACGGTCTTTTCTAAATTCAAATGCATCAAAACTCATATCTGGAACATAATAATCATAGATGCCTTCAAGTCCTTTATTAGGAGGGATACAATGGTCAAATACAACCTGATCTGTTTTAGGATGGTATTTTAATGAAACAACAACTTCCGATGAATACTCAATAAAAAATCGTTTTTGGTTGGTGAAAGGTGGGCCAAATACATTTTTACCGAAATACCAATTATTAAATTCTTTATCGAAATATAGAATGTCAATTACTTTTCGAGTGCTATTTCTACTGTTTCCATCCCAACCTAAAAGCATGTAATGAACTCCTTGTTTTTTTACTTTGGTAGGGATTATCTCATAGTACAATGCGCCATACCAGTTACTAGATTTGTTTTGTTTTACAAGAGGCTCGTCCATGTTTTTAGATTCATCGCTAAGCACCATTAAGTCTTCTCCTTTAATATCGATAAAAGCAAAATAGGTAAACTCATTCCTTTCGCTTACCATATTCCAAGTATAAATGGTTAACTTTTTATCGGGCGATGCAACCTTTCCAAAATAAGGAATACTGTCCAGTAATGGTATTAGGTCCTTATTATTGATAATTAGGTCTTTTAATTTATCAGAAAACTGCTTGTTAAAATCCCATCGCATTTTGAGGTCTTCGTTTTTTACCGATTGAATTCGTAATTCAATTAAATCTTCAACAACTGCGTAACCATCTGGTGACATTGTATTTTGACCTGACAAATGAACAGTCAAAAACAAAAGGAATATGCAAAGTGTGTTTTTCAATTAAATTATTTTTTTAAACAGTTACGAAAAATTAATTATCAGTTATTGTACCAAAGTACTTAGAAAGGAAATTACATTTAGTTTATCCTAAATGCATAAATTCCTTCTTTTCTAGAAGTAACTCTTCACTTTCACGAACATCTTCATCATCGATACAACAATCAACGGGGCAAACTGCCGCACATTGTGGTTCATCATGAAAACCTTTGCACTCAGTACATTTATCACTTACGATATAAAAGAAGTCCATAGATACTGGTTCTTCTTCATTTTCAGCGTTATAAGAATTTCCTGTAGGTGTTTTTACATCGCCCGATAGAGAAGTGCCGTCTGCCATTCTCCATTCAATTCCACCTTCATAGATTGCATTGTTTGGACATTCTGGTTCACATGCCCCACAGTTAATGCACTCGTCTGTTATAATTATTGCCATAGCGTTTATTCAACTAAATTTGGGCGCAAAGATATTCACCTTCTTGGGTAAATATTTATAGCTTTTTCCTAATTATTAATAACAAAGTATTAATTGAATTTATCAGATCGAATCAATGCCTTTTCATTTTTAGGTAAAGAAATAAAAATCTTTATTAACCAATTAAATACCAGTGAAGTAGAGGGTAAATACTTGGGTTTGATGACCGCTGTTGAACAGTCATTTTACCATAATGGTTGGTTTACAAAAGTAGAAGTGATGCGAGCTCTTGATGGCATATCCTTGTTTTTAACGGAAGCCGAACTCAATAATTGGGTTAAAGATTATGCCGAAACTTTCAATAATGCTTCCGAAAAATCCATTGGAATTGTAATGGCGGGTAACATACCGTTAGTTGGGTTTCATGATTTTTTAACTGTACTAATTGCCGGTTTTAATGCTCAGGTAAAAATGGCTGGTGATGATAAGTTGCTTTTACCTGCTCTACTTGGTTTATTGGAAAATGATTTTCCAGAATTGAAGACTCAGGTGAAATGGATTGATCGGTTAGTTGATTTCGATGCTGTAATTGCCACGGGGAGCAACAACACATCACGGTATTTTGAAAGTTATTTTTCTAAAGTTCCAAACATCATTCGTAAAAACAGAACCTCAATTGCAGTTTTAAATGGAGAAGAGTCCAAAGAGGATTTAGAACTTTTAGGTTCTGATATCTTCCATTTTTATGGATTGGGTTGTAGAAACGTTTCGAAAGTATATATACCAGAAGAACTCAATACAGATAAATTATTTGAGGCTCTATTGCCATACCAACATGTAACGGAAAGTAAGAAGTACATGAATAATTACATGTACCATCAAACATTATTTTTAATGAATAATGATAATATTTTGGATAATGGTTTCGTTGTTTTTAAAGAAGATGAAAAACTTCATAGTCCATTAGGAGTGCTGTTTATTGAAAGATACTCTGACATTCGTAAACTCGAAGCACAATTAACCAAACTAAAAGACCAAATTCAGTGTATAGTAGGAAAAGGTTATTTGGCATTTGGAAATGCCCAGTGCCCTAGGTTAATAGACTATGCTGATGATGTAAATACATTGGATTTTTTAGCTCATTTGAATCGAAATTAATAATTATTACGTGAACTATTGGTGTGTTGATTAATATTGCATTATTTTGGACATTATTTTCAAGGAAGATATGAAATTACAAACAGCAGGAATTTGGAAATTAATTATATTAGGTATTATTGCCTTTGCGAGCTATTCTTCCTTTTCTCAAGTTAGTTTACTTAAGGATGATTTTTCTCCTGGTCCAAGTAATTGGGGACTTAATTCCGTTGGAGTTATTCATGGCTCGGTTACGGTAACCGGAAGTGAGAATGTTTGGACAATAAATAATTCATATACAGGACGAGTATCTCCATTCGTTGCAAACACAAATGCACAACCAGTGGGAATTTCGGGGGCACCTAACAGTCATTATCTTCACATTTTATCTTCTGGGCTAAACGCTGGTGGAACCTCAAATGCTAATTATACGACTGTATTGAAGAAAAGAGAGCAATACATGACCAGTATGGTTACTCCAATTAATGCATCTGGCTATAAGGATATAACTTTAAATTTTTGGTGGTTAAATTATGCCGATTCTTTAAATCACCCTAACGATACCTCTGGTCAAGTTTTTTATAGTACAGATGGAGGCACTACCTGGATAAGAACTCCTAAAACATATTCTAAAGATTCTATATGGCAGAAAGAATCTATTAAATTGCCAGTATTTGATAACCAGCCTTCTTTGAAGTTTGCTTTTGTTTTTATTAATCCTGATGTTGGTGAAAGTCCTGCATTTGCAATTGATGATGTAGAAATTACTGGAACTCCAACTAGTACTCCAACTTCTAATTTTACTGGGGATAAAACTTTAATCTGTAAAGGGAAGTGTGTGCAATTTTCAGACTTAAGTTTAGGCAATCCAACACAATGGTCTTGGAGTTTTGGAACGGGAAATGCTGCAGATACAAGTAATTTACAAAACCCGAAGTTTTGTTTTCCTAATAATGTTGGGAAATATAGTATCACCCTTACTGCCTCAAATTCACGTGGGGCTGGTGGGCCAATTACTAAGACCAATTATATAGATGTTGTAGATTGCAACGAAGCACCAAAAGCAAATTTCTCAATGAATGGCTTAAATGGTAATTTAATAACCATATGTTCGGGTGATTCAGTTGTTTTTGCCGATAGCAGTAAAGGGCAGGTAGATAATATTTATTGGTCTTTCCCAGGGGCATTTGATGCAGATACGGCCGTTTTAAAATGTCGTATTGTAAACGATACTGTGCCGGTTGTTAAAATACTATATGCTTGTGCTGGGGGAGAAGGCAGAGACACTACTTACACGGTAACTTTGAACGTTTCAGGAGTTGGTGGCGCTAGTTTTATTACGAAAAGAGTAAGGGTGAAATCATGTATTGGTGCTGTTGCTAAAATTCGTGGACATAGCTCACAAAGAAAATCTTGTGTTAACCAATGTGTTACTTTTGAATATGATGTTACGGTTGAAGAGGAGTTTTACATAACTGAGAAACCGAGTTTTAAATGGTATTTTTATGGTATTGATACTTCAGTTACACATTCGGATACTTTAAATTCTGCTACCGTTTGTTACGCCGATTCAGGTACATTTAATGTGGCACTGGTAACTGAAAATAAATATGGAAAAGATTCAATTATGTATCGTGATTTAGTTTCTGTATTCGGCTATCCAAGTGTAAAAGCTTTGGTTGACAAACCATTATTGTTGCAAGGATATTCTAATGAATTAAGTACTAACAATAGAGAAAGTTTCAGGGGAAGAGATGTCCCAAATTGTAGAGACATGGAGGAGTTCGATAAATTTGTAAATGGGGATTCTAGTCGTTGTCATAATTACTTTTGGAGTTATAAAAATGGTGATAATGACCACGTTACTACCGAAATAGATAATTTCAGATCTCAAACTACAAGAGCTCGTCCCGATGGGACTACATGGTATTACGTTATTCGCGAAAATTATAATGGTTGTAGAGGATACGATTCAGTTTTAATATCTATTGATAGCACCTACAATGTTGGGATTCCAAGTATATTTACTCCTGGAAAAAACGGGTCTAAAAACAGTCGCTGGTATGTATTTGGAAACAGGATTACAAAAATTGATGTAAAAGTTTTTAATCGATATGGTCAAATTGTTTATGAAACTAGAGACATAAAAGAAATTGTTTGGGAATCAGACATTTCACCAGTAGGCGCAGGTTGGGATGGGAATTTCAGAAATGAAGCTGGAAAAGAATTAGACCCAGGAGTTTATGTTTACGTCATAGAACTCTATAATAAAAGTGGAGAAGTAAAAAATTTAAAAGGAAACGTAACACTAGTGCGCTGATGAATAATTGGATTAAACATATAATAATAGTTTTATTATCGTTATCTTTCATTGCATCCTATGGACAAGAAGAAATTCATTTTTCTCAGTTTACGGATGCACTTCCATTATACAACCCTGCTACATCGGGAGTTTTTCACGGAAGTTTGAGGTTTAACGGACATTATAGAACGCAATGGGCAAAATCAGGGCAACCATACAAAACTATGGGTGCATCATTGGATTTGCCAATTTTAACTGAAGTTACGGGAAATGATTTTCTTGCAATTGGTGCTTATTTCTTTGAAGATAAGGCCGGCCTAAGTCAAACAGTAAATACTTTTTCTGGATTAAATTTAAATTTCGGAAAATCATTTGATCCAGACGAAGAACACTTTTGGTCATTAGGAGCTAAAGTGACTTACAACCAGAAAAAAATGAATCCTACAACAGATTTAAAGTGGGGATCACAATGGGATGTAATAGATGGGACAGGATGGACAGGAACTCCGGGAATGGTTTACGAAGAAGTTTCTGAATCTTATGTAGGCTTTGGAGCAGGCTTCAATCACTTTTATACTAATCATGACAATATTAAAACCATGTTTGGAATTTCAATGAATAACATAAATAAGCCTATTGTAAATTATTTGAATGATGAATATCAGTTAAGGAATAGCTTTTTTGTTCATGGAGAAGTTGAAGTTCATAATCATGAAAGTAATGTAGCTGTTATTCCTAGAGCGGCTATGTTTTTTCAAGGATCGCAGCGTTACCTAATACTTGGATCTAGCTTAAATTTTCTTTTAAAAGAAGCCGGTAAAATGACGGGTGTAGTCAAAGAGGCTAGCTTGGAAATTGGGGCTTTCTACCGTTTGAAAGATGCCATGGTATTTGAAGTTGAGGTAAATTGGGCAGGGGCCGGATTAGGTTTAAGTTATGATTTACCAATTTCTAAAATCGGAAAACCGGTTGGTTATGTTGGCGCTTTAGAAGTTCTTTTGCATTACAAACTTGGATACAAGTCTGGGTTGCAAAGTAAACACGACAGTCACAGATTCGATAGCGTGAGGTAGTTTAAAATTATTGTTATTGTTTGGAACAACTATCTTCCAGTATATTTCAGTGTTCCCACTAGAGAACTTTAGTTGATATTTAATTAACTAATTTGTGATGATGATTTATTAAATCGACTCAATTCGCCAGAATAGTTTAAATTCCTCCAAATTAAAATTAAAATAACTGGAATATAAACCTCATTCATATCTTGTGGAAGCAATGGCCAAGAAATAAGTAATAAGATGTTTGTAATGGCCGCTCCTAAATAAAACCGGCGTAACCAAGTAGCTTTATTCTTAATGAAAACTGTAAAAAAGGTAAGCAAGTAAATTGGAACTGTCCACAACAAATTGAAATTAACTTGAGTGGTAGTATGATCTGTAACAAACCAAAGGAATAGTACCAATACTCCAGCAATTCCTGCTGAAAAATAAAGTAATAGATCAAGAAAAGACAAATGTTTTCGAGTAAATGGAATGGAAAATGATACTAGATACAAAGCTAATAAGCCCCAAAATACTATAAGAGGTTGAGTATTATCGAAAGGTTGAGGCACATCAATTGAATCTACAATTTTTCTTTTATTTTTCACAAATGGTACTTTTCCTCCTTCTTGGATGATAGATGTCTGGTCATAAGTTTGAAGAACATAATCGGGTAAAAACATTTTGTCTCTTTCACTTAGTATCCGATCAGCAGTTTTCCCTAAACCTAAATCCATGCCGCAGTCGGCCCATTGCATATTTTGAAGGTATTTGTCTAGCATGTCATGAAAGTTGGTATCCACGTCGTACTTTGGGAAGTTGTAAACTAGCTTGTCTCCCAAAATATTTTCAAAAACATCTCTTGGACGTGTGGAACAATTATCATAGAAAAAATCATATAAATACTCTCTATTTTCGGGTAAGTAATTGGTAGTTAAAAAATTAAATACTTCTTTTCTTTGTTGCAGTTTTAAGTTCAAAACCTGTTCGATAACCCAACGGTTTTCATATTGGTAACCAGAACGAAAATTATCGAACGACTCCACCGATAATTGGTAGTTTAATTTGCCCATTACAAATTGCACATAAAAATCGTCTGAAAACTGAAACGTTCCATAATTAAAAACAACATCCATATTGTTTTTAGGGTCACTTACTCGGATAGAAGTATGTCCAAAAATAGAGTAGAGGTCGTAACCACTTCCACAAGTAAGAAGGGAAACAGAAGAACTCTCAGATAATACAGGAATATTACTGTTTATGTTCTGGCTTTTTAAACCCGAGGAAAAGATTAGTAGAAAAAGAACTAGAATGAAATCTCTACCCTTTTTCAAAAACCAAAACAACTTTATTAAAATCTGCTGCTGCATTTATTACATTTTTAAAATCGGCGTAACTCGATTTTGGTAAGTACAAAATATTATAAAATTCATTAACATGAATTTTAAGTGTGTGATAAGCAATTGCATTGTTTCTTGTTGAAATTAAAATGGAGATTGATAATCGGTCAATCTTTGAAACTCAAGATCTCTCTCTGAATGTACGGCATTTTCCACTGGCCACTCAAAACCAAAACTATTGTACAATATTCCACCATCGTGTGAAGGACTGTGCACATTAGAAGTTAAATACGTCATGCAGGTGTTATCTTCTAAGGTACAAAAACCATGAGCGGTTCCTTTTGGAAGATAAACTCCTTTAAAATTATTAGCAGATAATTCAACACTTATATATTTTCCATAACTAGGGGAGTTGGTTCTAATATCAAGAATAACATCTATCAATTTACCTGAGGTGCAATAAACAATTTTTGCATGGTCATCAGGAGGAGTCTGAAAATGCATTCCTCGAATTACGTTTTTATTGTTTACAGAGTAAAAACTTTCTGTAAATACCCATTCTAAGCCAGCATTCTCTAAAAATGGCTGATGAAGTGTTTTAACAAATGTTCCCCTATCATCTTTTAAATGAAAAAAGTCAATTTCAAAGACGCCGGGTATTTCAGTTGCTTTTAGCTCTTTCATTTATGCGTAATAGTCCCTAATTTGTTGAATTGTAAATTCTTTAATATCTTGTTTTTTAAAAACGGCTTTGTACCACTCCAAAGTGTAAGCAATTGCCTTTTTAGAATCGAATTGTGGTATCCATCCCAGTTCTTTTTCAGCCTTAGAAATATCTAATCTTAGTAAATTGGCTTCATGATGCTTGCTGTTGTTATGAGCGACTTTATAGTTTCCACTTCCCCAAATTTGAATCGCTTCTTTTATCAACTCTTCTACAGTTAATCGATCTTCTATTTTAGGGCCAAAATTGTAAGCCGTAGAATATTTTACAGTATCCTTTGTCATATGAGCACCTAGAGTAAGGTAACCATGAAGAGGTTCTAAAACATGCTGCCAAGGTCTAACTGAATCTGGGTTTCTGATGATAAGCATTTCATTTTTGAAAAGTGATCTGGCCAAATCAGGTACTATTCTATTGCCTGACCAATCTCCTCCTCCAATCACATTTCCCGAGCGAACAGTAGCTATACTTTGTTGGTGTAAATCGTATTTTTCAGGATTAAAAAACGAAGAGCGATAAGAAGAAGTAAGCAATTCACAACAAGCCTTCGAGTTGGAATAAGGATCGTAACCGCCCATTCTTTCGTCTTCCTTGTATGGTGCTTCCCGCTCAAAGTTTTCATAAACCTTGTCGGTGGTTATCAATATAGTTTTACACGGGTAATTCAAGTTTTTTAAGGCATCAAGAACATGAAGGGTTCCCATTACATTAGTTTGGTACGTTTCCACCGGGTTTTTATACGACTCTAAAACCAGTGCTTGGGCCGCCATGTGAAAAATAAAATCGGGATTAAATTTTGTTATTTCCCTTTCTACCTTTTCCCGATTCCTTATATCGGCAATTACAGAGTCGCAATACAATTCTGCTCTTACCTCGTGGTAAAGAGCGTTATGTTCAACAGGTGGTTGAGCATAGCCTTTTACTTCGGCTCCAAGTTCTCTGAGCATAAGTATCAACCATGATCCTTTAAAGCCAGTATGTCCTGTTAAGAAAACCCTTTTTCCTTCGTAAATCGATTTTAGTTCCTTAAAATTCAATGTGTTTTATTTAAGATTTAAAATTACCAACACTTCCATTTAGGATTTCCATCCCACATGCTATTCAAGTCTTGGTTGTCGCGCAAGGTGTCCATGCATTTCCAAAAACCATGATGCCTAAAAGCCGCTAACTGTTTGTCTTTTGTCAGATTTTCTAAAGGTGCTCGCTCCCACATTATATCATCAGAGTTTTCGGGCAAATAATTAAACACTTCAGGTTTTAAAATAAAAAATCCACCATTTATCCAAGCACCATCTTCTTTAGGTTTTTCAATAAATTGGTTTACCATATCGTTATCATCCAAATCTATTATTCCAAACCTGCTACCTGGCTGCACAATGCTCATTGTAGCCAAACGATTGTGGCTTTTATGAAACGCCATTTGTTCATCCATGTTTATGTCACAAACTCCATCACCGTAGGTTAACATAAACTCTTCGTTACCTATATATTTTTGAACCCTTTTTAATCTCCCAGCAGTCATGGTTTCTAATCCAGTATCAACCAATGTAACTTTTATGTTTTCTGCATTAGTTTGATGCACTTCCACTTGGTTATTAGATAAATCTACCGTTACATCACTATTGTGTTTGAAGTAGTTTAGGAAATATTCCTTTATCATAAACCCTTTGTAACCAAGGCAAACAATAAATTCGTTGTGCCCCCAATGTGTGTATTGTTTCATTATGTGCCACAAAATCGGTTTTCCACCAACTTCTATCATAGGCTTTGGCCGAAGATGCGATTCTTCTGAAATTCTTGTTCCTTTTCCGCCTGCAAATAGTATTACTTTCATTCTTTATGTCCTGAGTTGAATTTACTAGCAAATATATCAAAATCGATAGGCTGGCAAATGATATTAATCTTTGTTTAGTGTTTGGTTCAAAATGCAAAAACAGTAACCAAAAAACGCGAATAAAAAAAGGATGAAGTGGGGTTAAATTACCACTTTAAACTCAAACTTGCGTTTGGCATAATTGGCAATTGATTTACTTGTGTGTAAGTCAGTCTATCGAAGAAAAATATATTCTCTTGGTTCAGCATATTGGTAACTCCAACATTAGCTTCCATTATTAAATTTTTACCCAAAGTAAACTTCTTTTTAATGTTGGCATCTAGTCTAGAATAGGAAGTAAGCCTTCCTTTATTTATGTCTCCATAAAGGGTGTTGATTTCTCCATTTTGAGTAGTAGGGTCTGCCGAATTATCGCTTAAATTAAGTTGCTCGTAAAATCCGGCTGTTTGTGTAAAAGGAAAACCGGTTCCGAAGTTGTACCTTAAATTGAACTCCCAATCTAGGTTTTTACCTAAAGTTAAAGCACCAACCAAGTTAACGTTATGTACTCTATTAAATACAGGGTTATATTCTCTAATACCGTCCCAACGAGTTATATTACCCAATGAATAAACTCCCCATAGGTAAAGTCTTTTGTAGTCGTATTTTAAAGCGAAATCGATACCATAGGCATCGCCTTTTTCAACAATGTATGTTTTTTTATAAATATCTGGTCTGTCTGCGTTTTCTTCATTGTCATCAAATATTTTGTTTCGATTTACATTTACCAATTGTGTAAATTGTTTTAGATAACCCTCTACATTAAAGGTTAAACCTCTCAAAATGTCCCATTCTGCACCTAGAATAAAGTGATTCGCCTTTTGCAATTGATTTTTCACCTCACTTGTTTTACCATTTTTATCTGTAAAATCTTCCTGAAGATTATCAGGTGAGGCGATAAAACCATAAAACAAATTGACAACATCTCTATCCGAGTTGGCGGCAATTAAATTTTGTGAGTACATTCCTGCTGCCGCTTTTACACGAATGTCATCAGTGATGTTGTATTTCAAACCGATTCTTGGTTCAGGAGAAAACACGGTAAGAGTAGCGTAGTACTGCAATCTAATACTTGGATCAATAATAAGTTTATCACCAATTCTCCATTTATACTTGGCATACAAGCCCAATTCAGTGCTTCCGCTTTCTTCGCTAATAACTCTATTTTGGCTATTTGTTAAAGAGAAAATAGTTTGAAATGCTACAATGTCAATTCCAAATTTAAGTTCATTGCTTCCGTAAAAATAAGTACTATTAAGACCCATGTTAAATCCACTAATTCCACTTTCTCTGTTAAGCCCTGATGATTCATTCATTTCAATGTTGTATTTCGAGTAAGCAAAGTTTCCATCAATAAGAGCGCTTGAACTTCGTGGTAGAAAAACAAATTTTCCTCCTCCTCCATAGTTCCTCCAATTTAATGAAGTTCCATTTGTATATTGAGCTTTGTCTGTAAACGCAAAACCAAATAAATCTGCTTTACTACCGCTACCTGCTCCAAAAGAAATTTTCCCGTAAAAATCATTGAAAGTGTAAGGAAGTCCATTGGTGTCGGCGTACGAATAAATTGATTTAGAGGTCTGGTCAAGATAAGAAGTTTTTGCTGAAACTAAATAGCTGATAGATCCGTCATTTAACGTTTTCGGTCTTTTTAGCGGTCCTTCCAATAAAACCTTAGCGCCAAAAGTACTAACAGCAAATTTTCCCCCAAAGTGTTTTTTATTTCCTTCTCTGGTAGTAATGTCCATAATAGAGGATATTCTACCGCCGTATTCAGCACCAAATCCACCGGTATAAACATCGGCACTTCTCATAATGTCTGCATCAAAAACAGAAAACAATCCAATAGAATGGAATGCATTGTAAACAATCATCCCATCGAGTAGTATTTTATTTTGAATAGGCGATCCTCCACGAATGTATAATTGCCCACCTTGATCTCCGGTGAAAATAACACCAGGAATTACTTGTAAGTATTGAGCAAAATCTGCTTCACCCCCAACTGTTGGCATTTTGTTTATTTCAGTTGGTGTAATTTTAGTAACGGACATTCTAACTTCCGTTTGGCGTTCTTGCTTTCCGGCAGTAATATCAACTGTGCGTAGCTCAACACTAGTTTCGTTAATAAACAAATTTTGATTTACTATTGAACTTTTTGCAATGGTAATTTTAATTTTAGAGGTATCGTATCCAAGGCTGGTTACCATTACGGTATAGTTTCCATTAGGAACCAAAGAAATACTGTAGAAACCGTTTACATCAGTGGCGACACCGTAGGTTGTACCTTCCAAAAAAACATTTGTAAAAATAATTGGTTCTCTTGTTTCTTTATTAAATACAAAGCCTTTTACGCCTCCTTTTTGACCGAAAACAAATAGGGAAGAAAGGGATAAAAAAATGGAGAGAAGAATAGAATATTTAAGGCGCATATTATTTTTATAAAGTGCGCAAATGTAGCAAAATACAAAGGTGGTTTTGGAGAAAATAAAAGCTGAAATCATTTTGTTTTTAAAGGGTGCTTAACTCATATAAACGGAAAAAAAAGTTTAGTTTATTAATCTTTAGGAATGGGAAATACTGCTTTTGTTCCGGATTTTTGTAGGTGGAATCTAATGGTTCCATTATTTAGTTTGGCAAATTCCACAGAAAGGTACAAAGACATTCCAGCTCTTTTTTACCACTTGTACCAGGGGTGGTTTTGTAATCTAAAGAATTGGGTTTAACTGCTTTAATACTAAGATGTAACCTACTTACTATTCTAGGGAATCAATTATTTAAGGGCTAAATTTACAGTGGTGCCCTCATTTTTTTTAGCATAACTGGTTCCAATTACAATACTATTGAATACAAATAATAAAATTTTAAGGTATTTCATTCAACATTTATATCCCCTAATTGAAAGTGCTAAATTAATTCACTTAATTTCTTGTATTATTTATTGTCGGTAATTTAAATTCATTATAACTACGAGCCACAAATCCTGTCAATAAAAGGGTAGATGTTAGCAATAAGACACCAAAAATTTGAATATTATTCATACTACCTAAATAAATATAGAGTATTGCTAAAACCAAAATGATTGGGAGCATCATAAAGGCAATAACTTTAATAGGAATAAAACTACCAAACTTAATCCCTGCTAAAATGTAACAACTTGTAGCCATAATTGATTGAGCTACAAGGCTTGCTATTGCAGCACCAATAACTCCATATATTGGAATTAGAATAAAATTTAATAGGATGTTAGAAACAAATGCGACGCCACTCCAAACCATCATTTCCTTTAACTTTCCTCCTGCGGTTAAAACAGTCCCATAAATAGACGAAACAACCATTGGAATAAAAGTTATTAGTAATATACTTAGAACCTTTGCTGATTCGGGCTGAACATCATCATAACTAATTTCTATAAGGTAAGAGGCGAGAAATAATGCAATTCCGAGTAAAGTAACAAAGGATATACTAAGAAGGCTTATCGTAAATGTAACGAGCTGGTTCACCTTATTTCCTTTGCTCATTTCTTTACTTAGCAATGGAAATAAGATAGCAGTAAATAAATAAACAAAATTGTTTAGCAAATCAAAAAAACGATAACCTTGTGCGTAGACACCAGAAAAGTATTCACCTCGGGGCAATAGCCGTTCTATCATAACTGCATCTAACCTAAAATACATGGTCATAAAAAATATGATAATAGCGAAAGGAATACTTTTATGAAAAGTAGATTTGATAAATTCAATACTAGGAACTTTAAAAAAGGATTTTGCTTTTAGAATAACAACCAATAAGCAGATAAGAAGTGTTATGGAGTAAGCAAAACATTGAGCGTAAACAAGCCATTCAATTTGGAATTTAGAATCGGTGATATTCCCCCAAAGTAGAAAGGAACAAATAATAATTAAGATTAACCTATCTAAAACCGAAATGAGGCTATCCAACCAAAATATTTGTAAACCTGAAATACTTGAGCGTAAAAACAATACAAAGGACAATAAAAATTGGTTGATAGTTAAAAAGTAGAGGAGAGCGATAGCTTGTTCAGAATATCCCATAAACGAAGAAGCCAATAGGGTTACTGCCAAATAAACCATTGCTAAACCTAACTTCAATGCTCCGAGTCTTGCGAAATTTTCAGCTAAAAAACTTTGATTTTTAGCCACACTCTGGTTGTTATAATTCGTTATTCCTAAATCGAGTAGTATTTGAAATAGAAATGTGAAATTGAATAAGGCAAAAAACAGCCCATAAGCTGCGCTTCCTACGTCGTTCTGTATTTCTCGATCGATACCTAAAATCCAAAGAGGTTTTATGAGAAGATTTAACCCAATTAAAAAAACGATATTAATGAGGAATTTTTTTCGCACTTAAAAAAGGATAGATTATCTAAAATTCCACTTAAAACCGAGATGAAGGTTAAGTCCACCAAGAATATTTGGAACCGCCATTGCAATTAAATTACGAGTTCCTAGAACTGCTGCAAATTTTTTATGCTCAACTTGTAATCCCATTCCAAAACCTAAATATCCGTATCCACCTATACTTTCATGAAGATTAAAATAATATTGAAAATCTTTTTCTTTCTTAGAAATACTAAAAATTTGAGAACTGGCAATGTAAGGCAGGTAATTAGCATTAAACCGATAATCAATCATGTTTTTTAATTCAATATTATCGGTTAGTTTTTCCGTGTAATATATCGCGATTCGAGGAGCAAGAAAAGTGGTTAAGTTTTTAGTTTCACTGCTTTCTACAAATTCACTTTGCACATCTCTAGGTACTTGTTCGCGATAAATAGAATCTCCAACATCAAAAATGGATAGTGCTTTAATTCCTGCCCAGTTCATCTGTCCATTTAGATGGTAATGAAGCATGTTTTTCCATGTTATAAATCCAAGTTCGTTCAATTCAACTTTAATGGAACCACTTTCAGCTTGTTTTTTTATAAAATTTACAGGAATGCTTACAAATGCATCCACCGATGTTCCGTAACCATTAATATCGTATATATTTCTAGAGTTTGTGTCGCTTAATATTAACGTGCCATTCAAATATCCACTAACACTATCTCCAATATCGCTTGTGTAGAGGTAGGAGTTGTCTAAGTAGTAGTTTCCATATTTATTGCCCATTAATAATGCTAATCCTACACCATAAGATATTTTGTCTTTTTGATTCTTTATTATTCCATATTGAATTTGTGTAAATTGCATTAGCTGAACTTGCATATCATCAATTTTGGCGGTTCCACCGGCAAATCTTTTATTTCCAAACCCCGCAAGTAGAAAAGCATTTTTTCCAAATCTTGTATTAACAGATCTTCGGGTTGCCACGTTCACATTGTGAATGAGCTTTGAGCTATCCGTACTATTTTTTCCTAGCAACGAAAAATAGAGACGTTCTGTTTCTTGAGTTCCAGCCACATTTCTGCTGAGAACTCTTGATTCCATGGTCATCATTGATTGCCTAGTAATACCGGTTTTGAAAACGGAATTGTAATAAACACTGTTATTTAATACGTTGCTATTGTAATTGGTTTCAAACCAAATGCCCAAAGTAGATTTATTTGAGTCTGCAATTTTCCCGTAATCTTGAAAAGAAAAATCAGTTTGCGCACTTAAGCCAGAGCTCAAACAAAACACAAATATGAAAATGGATAAAACCCTCAAATTATTTTATTTCTAGATTGAGTTGTAAATCAGCAATTACTTTTATGTTGCAGAAATAGCTTGAGTATATTTTTTTATGTTTTTGACCATCGGTATTAAATGTCAAGAAAATAATTGCTTTTTCTGCTTTATAAAACTCCGTAATCCTTTGTTGATCTGCAGGGGCCGATATTTTGGTTCTAGTTGCTGCCGTTACTCTTCCATTTTCATTAGTAACTCCTGCTTTTATTTTTGATAAAGGAAGAAATAATTCGATAAGTTCATTGTTGTCTCTGTCCAATAATTTTAACTGTATTTCAGCTTCAAAAGGATACCAATTATCACAGTATAAATGCAAGTATCCACCAATAACACTATTCAAGTCATCTTCAGCATCGCCCGGATCAAAATCTGTAGTATCAAAGAGCATAAGGTTATTTGCCATAATACTCAAGGGCATTTCTAAATTCAACAATCCTTCAATGCCATATTCGGTATAAATAAAATCGTTTCCACCGCTTGTATTTCCGTTTGGATTAATTTCAAAATCAATGTTATATTCAAATTGATCTGGAAAATTCTCGATTACCTTATCTATGTTAGAATTACTTTCATTAAACCCAATGTTGTAATACGACTCTTTTACTGGTGGATATTGGTTTCCATTATCTCGTTGTGCTCTTGTTATATTTAGTGTTTTTCCTACTAAGTCACTTTTCAATTCTACCTTATTGTTTGTTTTAGAATTGCTCGCAATCAGTTTGTTAATTTTTCCTTGAAAATCGACTCCAATGTAGTTTTTGAAACTCAGATTCATTTCTACTTTTTCCAAATCCATTGTACCGCCCAATATATTATCAAACAGGTCTATTGTTTCATCACTGGCAGTGTCAATAGAAATAGTTTGAGTATGAAAAACTCCTTTTCCAAATTCTGGAGTAATACTTTGTAAACTATTTTCAATAGTTATGAAGTCAGTTGATCCGTAGCTATAAGTTGTACTGGGATTAATTTGGTCAACAAATTTTACTTTTAGAAAGTAAATCATGGTATTGTAATCTCGTTTATTTTGCCCCCTTAAATCAATAGTATATCCACTCAAATCAATTGTTTCAGTTCGTACTGTTGGATTAGAAATAGAAGGAGAGCCCACTAAAACTCTAGTTACTTGCAAGGGAACTCCACTTTTAATAGCCCCTGGCATGGTATACGTTATTTCTACATCTTCGCGAATACTAGAAGTGATTTTAAAAAACATTTTACCGTTTTTTATTGTAGTGCTCAGTAAGTCAACATTTGCAATGTCCATTCTATTGGTGCTGGTGTCCGTTATCAAAGGAAATCTTTTATCTAAAACAAGGGTAATTGGGGGGCCAGGGTGATTTTGCAAAACCGTAGTATCTGGTATCGCAAAGTCATCCATATTAAAATCAAGTATTTTACTGCTATAAACAAGCACCAGTTCATTGTCAGAATTGGTACGTAATAACGAATCTTTAAAAAGGTCAGCTAAGTCTAATTTTGAATCCACCATTGGAAAGAGGGTGTCCGTTGACCAGCCGCTTCCCAGTTCTCTACATCCCGAAAAAGAAAGTGCAATTACCAATAAAAATAATATGGATTTTATGAATTTGATACCGTGGAGAATTTGCGGTAAAAGTAATTATTAAAAGGTGAAAATTCAGAAGTAGTTTAAATCTTGCAACTAAATAGTTTACAGGTAATTAAATGTGAATTAATCAATTTATAATTGTCGGTTAAGGATTTGACACAGAATTTGGACTATTGCTAAATGAAGGTAATATGCGAAGAAAAGACTGTTTTTTGGTTTAATTACTGAATAATTATACCGCGCATTCCTTACCTTTGCGCTTATAGTATTGCTAAAAATTATTCATTCAGATACGAATAAGTTTCTTGCATTTAATGAAAGAAGTGCCTAAATTAAGCAAAGAATTTTTCCTTTCTTGGATTCTCACGTTTGTATTCCTATACGGAATTTCTTACTTGTGGCACGGTGTGTTGCTCAACGATTTAAGTAGAGTAAATTACTCTATCAATTTCTTCTTGTTGCTGTTAGCCATAGTCTATTTCGCTATTTCATTTGTTCTTACTTTCCTTATTCATTTTTTGGCGCAGTTTGGTAAAAATAAAGTTAGACGTGGGTTAATGATAGGAATGCCTATGGGTATTTTTATTTACCTCATTACTTTTGTTTTTGGTATTTCATTTTATTCCAATCCTACTTTAAACCACATATTATTTGACTTAAGCTGGCAGGTAATAGAACAAGCAATTGGTGGAGTAGTGGCTGGTGGATTGTTAAGTATTACTGCTGGTGTTCGATCGCACAAGCATAATTTTTAGTTTGAAAAACCTTTGAGTTTTTATTTTTAATTGAATTATAAAGAATATACTCTAATTCATAATTCTCACCAACCTCAAATTTACTAAACCTTATTCAATCAATTTAATCTGAATCTAAAAAACCGACTTATCTTTGCCGACCTTAAAACTATAATGTCAAGTACATATTCTCAGTATACTTCCCAGTTTCCAGTAATGGAACATTTTTACACCATTCAAGGAGAGGGCGAGAATACTGGTATGCCGGCCTACTTTGTTCGTTTGGCAGGCTGCGATGTTGGTTGCCAATGGTGTGATGTTAAGGAAAGCTGGAATCAAGAAGAGCATGAAATTATAAGTATATCTCAAATTATAGATTTTATTTTAGAAGCGGGTGCCAAAAACGTAGTTATAACGGGCGGTGAACCTTGTCTATACGATTTGAAGCTTTTGACTGAAAAACTCAAAGAAAAGAAGTTGAATCTTTGGTTGGAAACTAGTGGTGCTTATCAAATTACTGGTACTTGGGATTGGGTTGTAGTTTCACCAAAAAGAAGAAAAGAAGCTTTAGAATCGAGCTTAAACAAGGCCAACGAACTGAAAGTGGTAGTAGTTAGGAATCCAGATTTGGAATGGGCCGATTCTTTTGTAAATCGGGTAAAACCTAAAACAAGTTTATTTCTTCAACCCGAATGGAGTAGAGAAGACGAAATATTGCCTGTAGTAATCAATTTCGTGAAAAGAAAATTAAACTGGAGGATTTCTATTCAAACGCATAAGTACATGCGGATTCCGTAGTTTTAGAATAGGGTTATTGTTTTGGTTTTAGGGGGATTTCCTACTTGTTAAACATACAAATTCACCATCGAGAAAAAAAACTCGGGATTATTAAAAGAAATATAATTTGCTCGATTGTTTAATTGTTTTGTACCTAATATAAAATCCATTTCTTTGCGAGGCACAAATTTTGAAAAGCACGTTTTATGCAAAAACTTTTAATTCTACTTCTTCTCTTTTCCTACTCTTATTCATTTTCTCAATACACAACTAAAAAAAGGTCGGCTATCGTCAAATTTGAAGAAGGGCGAAAAGCGTATGCCATGATGAAATACGATAATTCTATCGTATTTCTGAATGAAGCCTTGGAAAAAGACGAAAATTTTATTGAACCGAACTTACTGCTTGCAGAGCTTTATGATGAAATAAGACAATACGACAAATCATTACAGTATTTTATACGAGTATTGGAAATAAATCCTCGGTACAATCCATTACTTTATATGCGCCTTGCCGAAATGGAATTACGTACTGCAAAATATGCCGATGCAGTTATTCATTTAGTTAGATATAAAGAGATTACAGGTATTCCAAAACCATTTGTAGATAAGTGGAACTACTTGAAAATAAATGCTGATTTTGGTTCTGAAGCATTAAAAAACCCAGTTCCTTTTGAACCTATAAATATGGGTAATAACATCAACACAAAGCTTGATGAATATCACCCCTCCATCACTGTTGATGGTAAAACACTTGTTTATACAGGGAAAGATTATATTGGAAAAGCACCCAACGGAAAGCCTATTTTTAAAGAGGATCTTTATTATTCAAGAAAATCAACGGACGATGATTGGGCTAAGTCTATAAATTTTAGAGGACCAATAAACACTAGGAACTATAATGAAGGTGCTAGTTCGATTTCGCACGATGGAAAATATTTGTTTTTTACTGCATGCAATCGTGAAGACGGCTTGGGATCTTGCGATTTGTATATAAGTCTAAAAGAGGGTGGAAGTTGGGTAAAACCACAAAACATGGGGAGTAAAATAAACTCTGGTGCATGGGAATCTCACCCTTCTCTTTCACCAGATGGAGAAACATTGTACTTTGCCAGCAACAGGCCAGGAGGGAAAGGAAAAACGGACATTTGGAAATCGATTAAAGATGAAAATGGAATTTGGCAAAAACCTGTAAATATGGAAATTAACACACCTGGGAGTGACCAAACACCACATATTCATGCGGACGGAAGGACATTTTACTTTTCGAGTAATGGAAGACCAGGAATGGGAGCACACGATATTTATGTAAGTAGATTGAATGAAAAAGGGGAATATTCGAATCCAAAAAACTTGGGTTATCCGATTAATTCAGAGAAAGAAGAATTTGGAATGATAGCTGACCCAGAGGGACGATTAGCGTACTATGCTTCAGAAATGGATGGAGGAATGGGTGGCTTGGACCTTTACCAATTTGAATTGCCTGAAGATATGCGACCAGTTTTTACTACTTTTATAACGGGACATGTTTATGACGGCGCAACGAAAGAAAAACTTAGTGCACATGTTGAGTTAATCGATCTTTTATCGGGGGAAATAATTGCAGCAACAACTTCTGATAAAATTAACGGAGAGTTTTTAGCAGCCTTGCCTTCTAATAGCGATTACGCTTTAAATGTTTCTAAACAACGGTATTTATTTTATTCAGATAACATTAGTATTAGTGGGCGAGAGGCAGTGGAAAAAAAGTTTGAGATCTATTTATCTAAAATAAAAGAAGGAGAAGCTGTGGTTCTTAAAAATGTATTTTTCGATTTAGGAAAACACGATTTAAAATCACAAAGTAAAGCTGAGCTTACTAAGTTGAAACAAATGTTAAATGACAATCCAAATCTTAAAATTGAAGTTGGTGGACATACGGATAAAACTGGAAACGAGGGGAATAATGTCCAATTATCAAAAAGAAGAGCTCAATCTGTAGTTGATTATTTGGTTTCTATTGGTATTGATGTTTCTAGACTAAGTGCTAAAGGTTTTGGGTCGAGTAAGCCAATTGCAGAAAACGAAACAGAAGAAGGGAGAGCGCAAAACAGAAGAACCGAATTTAGAGTCATCTAATTACCCATGTTATTTCATTTTCCAAAAGAGCAGTTTGTGCTATTGATTGTTGCTGGTGTTTTACTGGCAATGTCCATTTTATTTTTTACAAAAAAAGAAAAGACTAGCCTTTTGTTTCTTTTTTCAGGAACAATGGTTCTTGGCTTTTTCTTTGCCCTCTTGGATCCGTACATTAATATTTGGGATGAGCAATTCCATGCATTAGTTGCTAAAAACCTTTCTGAAAACCCATTTACTCCAACGCTTTACAAAAATCCCATAATGCCTTATGATTACAAAAACTGGGTAGGTAATCACATATGGTTACACAAACAACCTTTGTTTTTATGGCAAATGGCTTTGAGTATTAAATTGTTTGGAGCCAATGAATTAGCGGTTCGAATACCAAGTATTGTAATGCATGCAATTATCCCTCTTTTTATTTTTAGAATAGGGAGTTATTTAATAAATGCAAGAACAGGATTTAGTGCTGCTATTATTTTTGCTAATGCTTTTTATCCTTTAGAACTTATTTCTGGAGGAAAAGCTACAGACCACAATGATATTGCATTTTTATTTTATGTGACGGCTTCTTTTTGGGCTTGGTTCGAATACGAAAAATCTAAGAATAAGTACTGGTTGATTGTTATAGGAGTACTAAGTGGTTGTGCAGTTTTAGTAAAATGGTTAGTAGGTGGATTAGTTTATTTAGCTTGGTTTACTTCCAGTTTTGTTAAAAATGACGCAGACGAAACTTGGCTTAAAAGATTTGGATATTTATTGTTTTCTGGGGTTGTGGCACTTTTGGTTTTTGTACCCTGGCAGGTTTATACATTTATTCAATTTCCTGGAGAAGCGGCATATGAGCATGAATATAATGCAAGACATTTAACGGAAGCCATTGAAGGGCATGGAGGTGATATTTATTTCCATTTTGATGAAGCTTTAGGTGAAATTTATGGACTTGGAGATCTTGTTCCCATTGCACTTTTAGTTGGTTTTATTTCTTTATTATTTCTAACTAAAAGCAAAAAATACAAAATATTTATTTTCACAACAGTTGTTGTGGTTTATTCTTTTTATTCCTTTGCTGCAACCAAAATGGGTGGGTTTACTCTTATTGCCTCTCCATTTTTGTATTTGGGTTTAGGTGCAATATTAAACCTCGTATTTGTGGGTTTGGAAAAGATAATTAAATGGAAATCGGTTACTTGGGTTATTAGTTGTTTTGGAATAGGTTTATTTTCTTGGTTGGCACTTGAATTTAATTTGATACAATATTCCCATACGTATAAAGAATCGCATGATCCAAGATTTACAAACAGAAACAGAGGAATAGAATTAGCTGAAATAGAAATTATTAAATCACTAGATTCTATCTTGAAAAAGGAAGATTACGTGATTTTTAATGCCAGGCTATCTGACGCAAGTTATGTCCCAATAATGTTTTATACCAATTATGAGGCATATGCGTATATACCAAATCAATCCGATTTTTATAATTTAAAATCAAAAAAACAGAAAATGGCTTTTTTCGATTACGGTAAATTACCCGAATACATTACTAAAGATAAAAGTGTTGTGTTGATTCCTTCTCATTAAGAAGTCACTACAATCATATCAAAAAATATACGCTCACAATGAATTTTGATACTTCAGCAATTCTATTTTTGATCCTAGGAAAATTATGTTGAATTAAAATGTTTCTTCAAAAATCAAAAGACTTAATAAATTTTGGGTTAAAAATCGATTTGATAAAATACAAATGGTTTTTTCAATCCGTTACAGCAATAGTGTATTCTCTTATTGTTTTTCCAAATCATTTTTTATTTAGAACCTTCGCTCTTGACTTGGGGTTGTACACAAACGCCCTTTATCACTACAGGAATTTCGAGCTGGCAACCACACAAATGATCCATAACCAACCTATTTTGGCGTTGTCCGATCATTTTGACTTGTACTTAATATTATTTTCTCCCCTAAGTTTTATTTTCGGAAATATTACTTTGTTAGTCATTCAAATAGCAGCAGTTATTCTAGGCGGTGAAGGAGCCTACCGGTTAATAATAAAGCTTACAGGAAACCACAAGATTGCACTTGTCGCTATGCTCCATTTTTATTCCTTTTTTGGGGTAATTACTGCATTAGGTTTCGATTATCATTCCAATGTAATTTCCATGATGTTGGTTCCTTGGCTCATTTTAGCTCTTGAAAACAATAGGATAAAAAGTTTTGTAATTCTACTTGTAGCCGTATGGATAGGTAAAGAAAATATTTCTATTATCGTAGGTTTTTTCCTTTTGAGTTATGTATTCTATTTAAAGAATTCAGCCGCAAAAAAGGCTCTTTTATTTGGGGTAGGGGCAAGTTTCATTTATTTTTTCTGTATTACGTTTTATGTTATGCCAGTTATTTCTGGAATGGAAAAATACGGGCATTTTGAGTATGTTCTTGGTGCTTCACCATTGGAAATGATTCTTGAAATACTTAGACATCCTATAAATGCTATTCAATTGACTTTTGGGGAGCATCTTGAAGGTGTAGAGATTGTTAAAATCAAATTGGAGTTGATGGGGCTTTTATTTCTATCTGGAATTCTATTTTTGTTTAAAAGGCCGTTTTTAATTATTGGCTTAGTGCCTATTGTATTAATGAAATTTTTGCATGAAAATGCTTTCATGGTGGGTGCAGGCGCTCAATATTCCATTGAGTTTTTACCCTTGTTATTGGTTGGCGTTTTTCCTGTGGTTGCAGAATTCGGAAAGAAAACTATAAACGTTTTAATTTCGGTTATTCTTTTGGGTTCAGTTGTGTCGATAAAACGGATAATGGAAGAACCTTTGGCCCCTCTGTTTAGAACTAATATTAAAGTTTTCGAAAAAGAACATTATGAAAACAAAGCTTTTGCAGTAAATGAATTGAATGAAATCCTTGATTTAATTCCTTCTTCAGGTTCTGTTAGTGCTCAATCAGCTATAGTTCCGCATTTGGCAATGCGAGATTCAATATTTCTTTTCCCTACAGAAAGAGGGGCTAATTACATTCTTTTAAATGTAAATGACAATACTTATCCATTAAATGGTGATCAACTTAGGAGCCATATTGAAGATTTAAAATTAAATGAAGAATGGAAGTTAATATCTTCAGGACAAAACGGAATATTTTTGTTTGAAAAAGCAAAACATTAAAATGGATTTAAGATCCTATAAATGAATAATTTAAAGCTTCGACATTCAACTATTATCAGGACATCAATTCTATTGCTGTCTGCTCTTTTTTTTCTTTACTTCATTTTTACCATGGAGTGGGTAAATGGAGGAGCTGATTCGTTTAGCCATTTTTTAATAAACCGCTATTCGTTTCAACATCCAGAGCTGTTTCTCCACCATTGGGGAAAACCATTTTTTACTTTAATCAGTTCACCGTTTGCTCAGTTCGGAATGAAAGGTATGGAGGTATTCAATCTGTTGTGTTTGCTAACCGCGGCCTACCTATCCAGCAAGATTTGCACTAATTTGGGGTATACCTATTCTATTCTGGCTATAATCATGACTCTTTTTGCGCCTATTGTTTTTATTCATGTTTTTTCAGGAATTACAGAGCCTTTTGGAGCTCTACTTCTGACTTTGGGGGTTTATTTATTAAGTATTAGTAAGTACAGGAAGGCTTGTTTTGTATTTTCTTTTTTACTGTTTGTAAGGAATGAATCCATTGTTTTTTTGCCAATTCTTATTTTGTATTTGATTTGGATGAAAAAAGGCAAGTATGGCTTTTATCTCTTAAGCGCTCCAGTACTTTATAGTCTCGTAGGATCTTTTCATTATGGTAGTTTATTTTGGATTGTAGAGCAGTTTCCATATACCGGGGCAAAAGAGATTTACAATTCAGGTTCGATTTTTAGTTTTTTGGATAGCTACCAAAGCATTACTCATTTGGCAATAGGTATTGCTTTTGTTTTGGGTTTAGTTTCTTTGGTAATTAAATGGATAAAAGACAAAAGTTCTGAATGGAGTAATAACTCCAAAATGGAGTTATTCATTCTTTTGATAATTGTAGGTTATTTTTCGGCACATTCAATAGTATGGTGGTTGGGCATTGGTGGCTCTCTGGGCTTAGTAAGGGTTATGATATTAATAATTCCATTAATAGCTATTGTAGCTGTTCTAGGCTTGAACAAGATTGCCGCCTTTCTTCCAGATAAACTGCAAATCGTTTTCTATTTGTTATTTGGATTGATCGTAATTTATATACCAATAGAAAGAGAGGAATTACCTAAGGAAATTGAAGTTAATGATGCATTAGTTCAATTAACCTTATCCAAAGTTGAATTAATGGAAGGGAAAAAAAAGATAGGTTACTTCCATCCTTTGGTTCCTTATTGTGCTAAAATAGATCCTTTTAGAGATGGTGTGAATGATTTAATCTTTCATGGAAATTCTATACTTAGTCAATTTAATACAGGGGATGTAGTAATTTGGGATTCTCACTTTGGGAAAAATGAAGGAAAGACGGAGTTAGATTTCTTATTGCAAGATTTTGATATAGTTGCGTCTAACAAAAAGGATGAATTTGAAATAGTAGTTTTAGTGAAGAAATGAAAAAGTATCGTGTTTCTGTTTTTACGTTTTTAGTAGCCCTTTTTATGTTTTGGCCTGCTTCAAATAACAATTGGGGAGGAAACCGTTGGGTTGATATTCTCGAATCCGATGCGAAAGGATATTATGCTTATTTGCCTGCATTTATTATTTACAAGGACATAAACTTTGGTCATTTTGATGAAATTGAAAAAGGAAAATATTACCATGAAAACATCTTTTACGATTACCGATTATCGCACAATAACAAAACTCTAAATAAATATTTTGTCGGTACTTCTATATTGCAAATGCCATTCTTTTTTGTTGCTCATTGGATTGCTTTAAACAGCGACGCTTGGGATGCCGACGGATTCTCTCAGCCATATCTTGTATCCATAAACATAGCGGCAATATTTTATGTGGTTTTAGGCTTTTGGCTGTTGTTAAGAGTTTTGGAACCACAATATGGTTCCATTTCTATTTTTGTTGCGGTTATGTCCATTTTTGCTACTAACTTGTATTATTATGCAGTTGGCGAGCCCGGTATGTCACATGCATACAGCTATTTTCTCGTTAGTTGTTTAATTTATTTGACGTTTAAATTTCAATCCTTCCCAAAGTTCAAATACCTCGTTTGGGCGGCTATTGTTTTTGGGTTTTTAATTCTTATTCGACCTGTAAATGGTCTTGTTTTATTCTCACTTCCTTTTCTTTTGGGTAAGACGGAGTTTATGAAAGTGCTTAAAGTAATTAAGAAACCGGCTCATGCTCTCAGTTTAAGTTCAATTGTCATCGCTCTTTTTTCTATTCAGTTTATTATTTATTATTTCCAAACTGGTCATTTTTTCGTTTATTCATATTCAGAAGAGGGTTTTAATTGGGCAAATCCTGAAATATTGAACGCTTTATTTTCTTTTAGAAAAGGTGCTTTCGTGTATACACCAATTCTCCTTTTGGTTTTCCCTGCCTTGTTTAGTTTTTGGAAAATAGACAAATTTCGGGTTTGGGCTTTTGTTCTGTTTTTTAGTCTGCTACTTTATGTCCTATTTTCCTGGTGGAACTGGTGGTATGGTGGAAGTTTTTCTCAACGAGTATTAATAGAATATTATCCTATTCTTATTGTACTTTTTTCTATGTGGGCTCATGGCATTAAAAGCAAAACAACTAAAAAGCTAGTCGTTTTTTTTTCTGTTATTTGTTTATGCTGGTGTCAGTTACAGACTTATCAATATCGATACAATATTATTCATTGGGAAAATATGGATAGGGAGAAATATATTGAAGTTCTATTCAATATGCCAGAGTAGAATGGCCACTTCTAATTGAGTTTTTTGTTTTTGTAAAGAACTGTTTTAGAAGTAGTAAATTCTTTTATCAATTGGGCTTTGGATGTGTCAATTTGATTCGTGTTTTCTTTTAGAATGTAAAAATACATGTCATTTTGATCAATACCATCTCGATCTACAGGGATCAACCAATCCAATTTTTTGGTTTGCCGATAGAAGTTTATTGTTGGCTCAAAAAACCAATCAATTCCAAGACTTATTTTCTCTCCTTTTTTTATTTTGTCTTCATTTAATCCTTCCAATAGAATTACCATGTTTTTTGTTTCCATGTCATAAGACCATTCACTAAAGCTAGTAATGTTTACATTGAGAGCTAAACTATAAAGAGAGATTAACGCAAGTCCAATAGGCAAGGAAAGAGCTAGTTTAATTCTTCCAATTGAATATAAATATTGCATGTAAAAACCAAAGAACACAATAAATAATGGGAAGATAAAAATGGCAAATCGACCTACAGGATAATCAACTTTGAACACGAGATGAAGAACAACTAATACCATGGATAATGATATTAATACCAAACAAGAAGCTGTGAAGTTTTTGTATTCGGAAAAAAAAGAGGTTTTTTTATCTATGGCATTTTTAATAATAATGAATACAGCAGATAGAATGATCGAAGAGTAAATAATTTGCAATACGAAGGTCAGACTTGGAGATAATGGAATTCCTTGAAAAGTACTTTGAAAAAGAGAGGGTAAAGTATTTGAAAACAAACCATCTTTTCCGCCAAAATCAAGATTGTTGTAAGTAAGTACCCGTCTCACAGGTTCAAATAAAACTATAAAAGAAATAATTACAGGAATGATATGTGGTTTAATTAAATTAAAGAGATCAAGCTTTTTTGACTTATTAATTTTAGTCTCTAAAAGCCAAATAATGGTATAAGTTACTAATAGAGAGGAGTAAACAGTAAGTAAAGTGAAATTGCTGAGGCTAGCCAAAAGAGCAGCACTATGAAATAAATACAGATGTTTATTATTATTTAGTTTTAAGTATTCTAAAAAATAAAAAACACTGATTAGCATAAACCCAATGGACAAACCATAGCCCCGAGCCATGCTAAAAATATCGAGAAGCAATACATTGGAACACATTAAAATAAAGAGAGGAATTTGTAATGTAGGTTTTAATTTTCTAAACAAGAAATAAGTGTATAGCATAAACAATACGAACAGAAATATATTTGGCATTCGCAAAGCCAACTCGGAGGAACCAAACAAAATATCAAAGTACTTTATAAATATGGTATTTAAAATATGGTTGTTTGAAAACCAGTTTTTGTAGGCCAAAACATCCATAAAACTATTCTGGGTAAAATAGAGATAAGAATAGCTTTCGTCATGTGTGAAAGAAGATGAATATGCCTTAATAATAACATATCCTAAAAGGGCCAACCCTATAAAACTGGTAATTAAAGAGGTTTTATTTAAATTTTTCAAGCTCAAAAACCAAATAATTTTTTTAGGTTAATTATTAAAAGCAAGTCAGGTAAAATAACTATCAAGGCAATTATACTAAATGTTTATTTTCTGACATCAAGTAAATTTGCTTTATAGATTCTAATAAAAAAAATAGAACTTGTTTGTTAAATTAAAAACGAGAATTATGAAAAATTTATTAAAATGGCAAGTTAGAATTAGTTCGGAGCCGAAAAAATAAGTTTAATGAAAGTCTCATAATCCCAATCGCCATGATACCAACAATTGTCAACGGTATATGACATCTTAAGATTAAATAAAATTGCTAGTAATCCAAAATAAAAAAGAGGTGATTTTAAAAACGATTTATTGTCAATAAAATGAACGAATGGTATAATAAAGACACTAAAATATTCAATGTAAGCACGATGCCCAAACGAACAGCCAAAATGCCAATTCCACCAAGATGAAAATACATAAGTAATTGTAAAGAATAAAAGAAGTTGGGCAAGCCACATTTTACTTTTTTCATTGAAGAATGCCATTAACATACAGATGACTAGTATCAGAACAAATGGAGTATTTGGGAAAAGTCCATTGTTAGGGCTAAAAAGTGTTTCTAATATTTTTGGAGATAGGTAATTATCAAATCCTTCTGAGCCGTAAGCATAATGAATAAATGAACCGCTTTCATATTTCCAATAAATCAATTGCGGGCTGATAGTAATAGCAATAATTCCTAGACAAACCATAGCGAATTTCAAATTCACCACTCCTTTTAGCTTCAGAAACCAATTATTTGAATTACTCAAAAAGGGTAAAAAACACAGGAAAATGAGGTTAATTGGCCGAATTAGAATTATCAGAGTTGCAACCAATATTAGTAAATAGAAGTTGGATTTTTTATCAGACCGATAAATGTTGTCCATTAAATAAATGGCAGTAGAAAAAAGAAAGAATGAATAACAATGAGACATTCCCGCTTGGTCAACTGTGAAAAAGTAAATGTTTGTTCCGAAAAATAGAGTCAATAGTGAAAAATTAACTGAATTCACTGAATAATATCTAAGGAGAGTGTTTTTCAAAGCAAGCACTCCAAAAGCAACGTAAGTCACGCTTGAAATCATAATGGACCAATGAAATATAGGAGCAAATCCATGCGCTAAATCAAGTTTTAGAATAGTTGCTACCAATAATGCCAATAAAAAAAAAGGCATTTCTAAAAGAGCAACCCCGATGAAATATTTGGTTTTAATAACTCCATTTTCTATTGTAAAACCATTTCCTGTTTTTTTCAAAATGTCATCTTGAAATTCAGTTATTTCAGATGAATTAATAAAAATACTTGGAAGAAGAATGTAATAGCCGGCTTTATCACCCCAAATTACGCTATGGTAATTATCAAAAGTTGATTTACTATGTCTATTGAATGTTAGAAAAATAGTTAATCCGTAAAGCAAAAGAAAAATTAGAGTCTGTTTTGAAGGCATTATAGTTTAATAATTCTTTTTCTAATTTTTTCATTTGCACTCCCTTGAACTTCTATAATGTACAGTCCAGGATTCCAACTTTCTACATTTAATTGATTATTATTTAATTCGACCTTTCCTTTCAGAACACCCGCTCCATTGAAAATAGAAACTCTGGTTGTTTTTTTGTTTGAAGAAGTTGAAAAATACAAAGTATTCTTTACTGGATTTGGATGTATTCTTAATTCTTCTGGCGTATTATAAAAAGAATTGGAAAGAGCTTTTTGCAAATCATCGGTAAAAGACTCTACTGTATCATGTGGAGTTATACCAGTAACAGAATCTAATCTATAAAGGACCATATTCGAATAATTTTGCTGAAAGCTAGCGCTTGAACCAAAAGCCATAATTGATCCATATTTGTCTTTAGATACTCCAAAACCTTTATCTACTTTAACGTTTCCTAAAGAGCTCGATTGTGGCTGCCAGTTCCCATTCTGGTCAACTCTTAAAGAATAAATATCATCAATACTGTTGCTTGTAAAAGTTTTAGTACTTCCAATAATCATTAGGAGCGCATCATTATATTCTAAGATATCTCTTCCTTCATCTTCTTCATTAGAAGCTCCAATGTCAGCCCCTCCGTGGAATCTCGTCCACATATGTTTTCCAGTAATCGAAAATTTGGTTAGCAGTACATCAAATATTGAAATATTTTTACTTTTAGTTTTGCCAGTCATTACAAAATTACTGTCAAAGGTTTCCGTTATTCCGTACGCAACATCATATTCAGGTAATAATAACACCACATCAAACACCACTTTCCCCGTTCCATCGAACTTAACCAACCAAGCGTCGCCTTTAGTAGTATCGTTCTTACTGGCATTTTCCCCGCAAAAAGCATAATTACCATCTTTGGTAGAAATAAGAGCATGAGGGATATCTTTCTTTTTACCGCCAAGAAATTTCTCCCATTCTAGGTTTCCGAGAGAATCCGTTTTAACGATCCATGCGTCTGCATCACCGGCTCCAAAACTGTTTGTTTCTCCAACCAACATAAAACCACCATCGGGAGTAAGCTCTACGTCATAAAATTTATCCCAATCGAAACCTCCAAAATACTTTTCCCAAACAACTGCCCCAGTATCGTCCGTACGAACCAAATAGCCATCATAACTTCCAGTTCCCTTGCTGTTACTATATCCACAAATTACATAACCGCCGTCTTTTGTTTGTTTTACTGCGTGTCCAAACTCCAAATGAAAATGCCCTATAGCACGACTCCACTGGTATTTTATGTTTGAGTCAACTTTTACTAAATAGATATCTGAGTTTCCATTTCCAAAACTGCTGGTTGCACCTACCATAATAAATCCGCTATCCGCAGTGAGTTCTATATCGCGACCTTGTTCGTCTTGATCGCCACCAAATGTGTAAATGAAAGCGGTATCTTTTTGAGCACTAAGAGAAACCGCAAAAAGGCAGGTGAAAATAAAAATAAATAGACGTATCATGATCGCCAAATATAAGGGAAAATGAGGTTTTTTATTTAATGAAAAGTTCTAATGAAAAAAGGGATGCACTTCTCTTAATTTTAGCTATTGGACGCTAGACACTAGAGGCTAAAGGCCAGAAGCTAGAAGTTTTTTTTTAAAGATTCTCCAAAATATCATTAAACAAACTACTTGGTCGCATAGCAGTTCTTGCTGTTTGATCATTGGTATCGAAGTATCCTCCCAAATCTACTGGATGACCTTGTACACTTTTAAGTTCTTCTAAAATAGTTTCTTTATTTTCTTCCATTTGAAGTAAAAAAGTAGCAAATTCTGTTTGCAAATCTTTGTCCTTATCCTGTTTGGCTAATTCTTGTGCCCAATACAAAGCCAAATAAAAATGACTTCCTCTATTGTCAATTTCACCAACTTTTCGAGAAGGAGATTTATCATTTTCCAAAAATTTGCTTGTAGCTTCACCTAATGTTTCAGCCAAAACAAGTGCTTTAGAATTGTTGTATTTAAGTCCTAAATGTTCTAAAGAAACTGCAAGGGCTAAAAACTCACCAAGAGAATCCCAACGTAAATGGTTTTCTTCTATAAATTGATCTACATGTTTTGGAGCGGATCCACCAGCACCAGTTTCAAACAAACCACCGCCTTGCATTAATGGAACTATCGACAACATTTTTGCACTAGTACCAACTTCTAAAATAGGGAAGAGGTCGGTTAAATAATCTCTAAGTACGTTACCCGAAACAGAAATGGTATCTTCGCCTTTAATCAATCTTCGACAAGTATATGTAGTAGCATCTTTGGGAGACATTATTTGAATGTCAAGTCCATTGGTGTTATGATCCTGTAAGTATAAGTTCACCTTTTTTATTAGTTCCGAATCGTGGGCTCTTTTTTCATCTAACCAAAAGATGGTTGGCGTTCCTGTTGCTTTAGCTCTATTTACTGCCAATTTTACCCAATCGCGAATAGGGGCATCTTTTGCTTGGCACATTCTCCAAATATCACCTTCTTCCACATCATGTTGCATAAGGACTGTTCCATTAGAATCAGTAACGGTAACTGTTCCAGCATTTTTTATTTCAAATGTTTTGTCGTGGCTGCCATATTCTTCTGCTTTTTGAGCCATTAAACCAACATTAGGAACTGTTCCCATAGTTGTAGGGTTAAAAGCTCCGTTTTCCTTGCAAAAATCAATAACTGACTGATATATGCTTGCGTAACTACTGTCTGGAATAGTTGCTTTAGTATCTTGCCCTTTTCCTTCTTTATTCCACATTTGACCCGAATTACGAATCATTGCTGGCATAGAGGCATCAATTATTACATCATTTGGAACATTCAAATTGGAAATTCCTTTATCGGAATTTACCATAGCCAAATCTGGTCTATCGTTGAAGCAAGCTTGAATGTCATTTTCAATTTGGCTTCTTAATTCTCCATCAAGTTGTGGTAGTTTCGAAAGTAAATCGCCAAATCCATTTCTGAAATTCACACCTAATTTATCTAAAGTAGTTTTGTGCTTTTCAATCACCGATTTAAAAAACACTTCAACACAAAGACCAAAAATAATGGGATCGGATACCTTCATCATAGTAGCCTTCATGTGCAATGAAAAAAGAACTCCTTTGTTTTTTGCATCGGTGATTTCTGCTTCCAAGAAATTAAGCAAAGCCTTTTTACTTAAAAAAGTAGTGTCAATAATTTCGTCAGTTAATGCTGGAACTTCTTTAAGAAGTTCTTTGCTTCCATTACTATTAAATTCAATTTTAAGAGTTGTGGAATTTTCGATTGTTACCGATTTTTCATTGTTGAAAAAATCACCAGAGGACATGGTAGCAACATGTGATTTAGAATTTGGCGACCATGCCCCCATTGAATGCGGGTTTTTTCTTGCGTAATTTTTCACGGCTTTTGGTGCTCTTCTATCCGAATTCCCTTCACGCAGTACCGGGTTCACAGCACTTCCTTTTATTTTGTCGTATCGTACTTTTATTCCTAAATCATCGTTATTTTTTACTTCATCGGGGTAGCTTGGTATTTCGTAACCATGCTCTTGCAATTCTTTTATTGCAGCTTTTAGTTGAGGCAAGGAAGCACTAATGTTTGGTAATTTAATGATATTGGCATTCGGGTTTTTAGCCAATTCGCCAAGTTCACTCAATGCATCATTAACTTGTTGTCCTCCACTTAAATAATCTGGAAAACTGGAAAGTATTCTAGCTGATAATGAAATGTTTTTCGTCTCAAAATTAATACCAGAAGATTTGGTAAACGCCTCGACTATAGGTAGAAAAGAGTGAGTTGCTAGAGCAGGAGCTTCATCAGTTTTGGTATATATAATTTTAGGATTTCCAGACATATTAAACGTGTTTTTTTGTGTTCAACAAATGTACAATATGAGAAAGAAATGAAGGTTGTTTTTATTGAAAGCTTGTATGGGTGTGATTGGGAGTTGGAAGTGACGGGTTTAATGTTTAGTTTTTAATTTTTAGTTTTTAATGCCGGAAGGAAGAAGAAAGAAATTAAATGTTGAATGTTGAATGTTGGGTGTTGGAAGGGTAGAAGGCAGAGATTAGAAGGTGCAGTGTTTACGTGATTTTCATTTCTCTTTGCTTCTTTGCCCGAAATATTTCTGTGCTTTGGGGAACAAAAAAAGATAGAAGTTGGATATTTAATTTGAGATATTTCGCCCGACTAGAAACTGACCGCGAACAACTCATTACTCTGTATATAAAAATCAAATCCCTAATTGAATTACCCATTTTCTCCCACGCTATTTCATTACTTTTGACATCTGTATTTAAGGGCAATAAAAGAATAAAAAAATGTTTGAAAGTTTATCGGAACGGTTAGAACGTTCGTTCAAAATACTAAAGGGACAAGGTTCCATTACTGAAATAAATGTTGCTGAAACCCTTAAAGATGTTCGCCGTGCATTATTAGATGCCGATGTAAACTACAAAGTTGCAAAACAATTTACCGACGAAATAAAAGAAAAGGCGCTTGGGGCTAATGTATTAAATGCATTAAAGCCTAGTGAGTTAATGGTTAAGATCACCCATGATGAGCTAGCTAAACTCATGGGAACTGAGCAAGTGGAAATGAACTTGCAAGGAAACCCCGCCGTAATTTTAATGGCAGGTTTACAAGGTTCTGGTAAGACCACACACTCCGGGAAATTAGCTCATTTCGTTAAAACCAAAAAAGGTAAAAAGCCACTTTTGGTAGCATGCGATGTATATCGTCCTGCAGCAATTGATCAGCTTCATGTAGTTGGAGAACAAATTGGAGTTGAAGTTTTTAGTGACAAAGAGAATAAAAGTCCAGTTGATATTGCGAGAAAAGCGCTTGAGCATGCTCGCCAAAACTCATTTAATGTTGTTATTGTTGATACAGCTGGTCGTTTGGCTATTGATGAGAAAATGATGCAAGAAATTGCAGACATTAAAAGTGCCGTAAATCCGGATGAAACCTTGTTTGTGGTAGATGCCATGACTGGGCAAGATGCTGTGAATACAGCAAAAGAGTTTAATGATCGTTTAGATTTTGACGGGGTTATTCTTACCAAACTAGATGGAGATACTCGTGGTGGTGCTGCTCTGTCAATACGCACTGTAGTTGATAAACCCATTAAGTTCGTGGGTATGGGCGAAAAAATGGACGCTCTCGATGTTTTTCACCCAGATAGAATGGCCGATCGTATTTTGGGCATGGGTGATATCGTTTCGTTAGTTGAAAGAGCACAAGAACAATTTGACGAAGAAGATGCCAGAAAACTTCAAAAGAAAATTGCTAAGAACCAATTTAATTTCAATGATTTTTTAAAGCAGATTCAGCAAATCAAAAAAATGGGTAACATTAAAGATTTGGCTGGAATGATACCCGGTATGGGCAAGGCAGTTAAAAACATGGACATAGATGACGATGCTTTTAAATACATAGAGGCAATTATCTTTTCTATGACAGATCAAGAACGAGAAAATCCATTGCTTATTAATGGAAGCCGTAAAAAACGTATCGCAAAAGGATGTGGTAGAGATGTTAATGAAGTGAATAAACTAATTAAACAATTCATGGAAACCCGAAAAATGATGAAACTAATGTCTAATAAAGGGAATATGGCCAAAATGATGTCCGGAATGAATATGCCCGGAATGGGGAAGTAGTTTTTTAATTTTTAGTGTTGAATGTTGAGTTTTGAATGTTGGAGGATAAAAAGCTGGAGTCTTCATGCAATGTCCTTTTCTCTTTAATCCTTTGCCTCGAAAATTTTCGGGGTTGAGGGGAATAATAAAAGAAAGAAACCATAGGCTAAAACCGCATAAATCAAAAAATCAATCTTAAAATTATAGCATCATTGTTTACTTTAGCCACCCAAATTTTAGACTATGATTTTATTGGATGGAAAGGCTACCTCAAATGCCATTAAAGAAGAAATTGCAAAAGAAGTAGAGAAGATAGTAAGTGCGGGAAAGAAAGTCCCCCATTTGGCTGCTGTACTTGTTGGAGAGGACGGGGCAAGCCAAACGTATGTAAACTCAAAAGTTAAGTCTTGCGAAAAAGTTGGTTTTAAATCTACCTTGGTTCGATTGTCAGCCGAAACTACAGAAGAAGAACTGCTCAAAACCATTGAAGATTTAAATTCTAATGATGACATTGATGGGTTTATCGTTCAACTGCCATTACCAAAACACATAAATGAAGACAAGGTCACTTTAGCCGTGGCTCCTGGGAAAGATGTAGACGGATTTCATCCTGAAAATGTTGGAAGAATGAGTTTAGGTTTAACTACTTTTTTACCTGCTACTCCTAATGGAATTATGGAAATGTTAGGTCGTTTTAATATTGAAACATCGGGTAAAAATTGTGTAGTTATCGGACGAAGTAACATAGTTGGTACGCCAATGTCAATTCTTATGTCTCGAAATACAAACCCTGGAAACGCCACCGTAACTTTGGCGCACAGCCGAACTAAGAACTTGGCCGAAATTACTCGAAGAGCCGATATTATAATTGTTGCTATTGGTAAACCTAGATTTTTAACTGTCGATATGGTAGGCGAAGGTGCTGTAGTAGTTGACGTTGGAATCCACAGAATAGAAGATGCAAGCAAAAAATCTGGTTTTCGTTTGGTTGGAGATGTAGATTACGATAACGTAGCTCCAAAATGTTCTGCTATTTCTCCAGTTCCGGGAGGAGTAGGGCCAATGACAATTGCTTCTTTATTGCAAAACACATTGAAAGCGATTTCGATGCAGCATTGAATGGGTTATTATAGAAATGTCATGATAGTTTAAGTAAATTGAGATGATTTTTAATTCTTTAGAATTTCTAGTTTTTGCTATTTTATTTTTTCTTCTTTGGCCTTTATTTAGAAGGAAGGACAATTCTCGTTGGGGATTTATTGTAATTGCAAGTTTTGTTTTTTATGGTTGGTGGGACTGGCGTTTTTTATTTTTAATAGTTGCTTCAGGATTAATTGATTACCTGTGTGGAAGCTTAATCATGTCCAGGCCTAGTAAGAAAAAAGTATTCTTGATTCTTTCCTTGGTTGGAAACCTAGGATCTCTCTCTATTTTTAAATACAGTAGTTTTTTCGCGAAAATACTAGAGGATGTCTTTTTGGTATTTAGTTTAAAAGTTGATCTGGGTAATACCATTCCAGAGTTTGCATTAATATTACCTGTAGGTATTAGTTTTTATACTTTTCAATCCCTTAGTTATACAATCGATATTTATAAAGGAAATCTTAAACCTACTAAAAACATATTGCATTTTTTTAGTTATTTAAGCATGTTTCCTCAATTAGTAGCTGGTCCTATAGTCCGAGCAAGAGATTTTTTATATCAATTAGAAACTTATAAAATCCCAACGTCTATTCAAAAATGGAATGGTGTGAAATTAATAGTATATGGTCTATTTCAAAAAATGGTGATTGCCGATAATTTGTCTTTTTTAATCGATTCAGCCTTTGAGAATAAATCTCCATACGATAGTTCCTTGTTTTGGTGGGTAGTGATGTTAGGTTTCTCATTTCAGATTTATGCTGATTTTTCTGGTTATAGCCTTATTGCTAGGGGGCTTGCTAAATTAATGGGCTATCATTTTAAAATGAACTTTAACCATCCTTATATTTCTAAAAGTTTAAGAGAGTTCTGGACACGATGGCATATTTCATTATCTTCTTGGTTTAGAGATTATGTTTATATTCCATTAGGTGGATCTAGAAAGGGAAAATGGATGTCCATTACGTTTTTAAGCATTACAATGCTTCTTTCGGGACTGTGGCATGGAGCGAATTACACTTTTATTATTTGGGCTGCTCTACATGCATTCTTTCTCGCGTTCGAGCGGATTACTAAATGGCCAAAGCGAATAAATAAGTTTTATGGAATTAGCATTATAATTGTTTTTGTTCAAGCTCTTCTAGGTTGGGTGTATTTCAGAGCAAGTGATGTTAGCCAGGCTAATTTAATAGTATTTAAACTATTTAGTTTTCAATTTTCTGATTTACATTTCCTTACCCATTACTTTAATTCTGTCGTAGTTGTTTTATTGGCAGTAATTGTTGAATCCTTAATTTTTATCCGAAAAACAAATCGAAAAGCAGCAATTTGGTTTAAAAAAGGCAATTTTGATGTCTTTCTCGTTTCTCTAGGCATAGTGGCTATATTAATGTTCAGGGGTGAAGGAAAGCAGTTTATCTATTTTCAATTTTAATGATGGGGAATAAAACTAAAATATATTTCAGTTTGCTATTAGCTTGTGTTTTGTACATTTCATTAAAAATTATCCTCCCACAGTCTGATGTTACAGAAATGAAGGAAAACTCATTTTGGTTAAAGAAAACGCTTGATAATTCAACTTATAATGTGGTGGTAGGTGGCGATTCTAGAATTTACCGTGGAATTAACCCCAGTAGAATTGAAGAGAACTTCAAAGAGAACATTACAGCAATTAATTTAGGCTATTCTAGTGCTGGGTATAGCGCTCAATACTTAAATTTTTTAGAAAGTAGACTTGATCCAAATTCCAAGTATAAAATAATGCTTCTTGGTGTTACTCCCCATAGTTTAGTGGAAAAGGCAGCTGAAAATGAGCACCTTAATGAATGTATAAATAAAGGGAAATTTGAATATCACAAGTCAGTTTTTTTTGAAGAATTCCTTTTATTTTTCACCACTTACAGTCCAGCTAGATTAACTCAAATAGAGGACGTAGAAAATAATTTAGAAGCCGAAACTGATGGAGTACAAGAAACCTACCTCAGTAACGGATGGGTAAAATGCCATAAGACAAAAATTGATTCTTCAGAAGCCATTAAGAGCTATATCAAAACTTTTAAAACGAATAAATTTGATTCTTTGGTTTTTGAGGATATGCTAAACGCTCTACAAAGGATTAAAGAAAATGGAGTACATATATACTGGTTTAGACCACCTTGTGCGTTTGAAATGAAAATGTTAGAAAATGAGCAAAGTGGATTCAATGAAGAATATGTTAAAACAGAACTGACTAAACTTGGTGTTTTATGGTTAAATTTTGAGGATACTACTTTTGTTTCTTATGATGGGAGTCATTTGCAAGATTATTCAGCAGATCAATTATCGAAAATGGTTGGTGTTGAGTTGAATAAGCAAGAGAATTAAAACTTTGAACACGCTTTATTGTTTATTCTATCTTGACATTCGCCAAATGCTTTCTTTTATTGCTAAACTGGGTTTAAGTAGTTCCATAAATAAAAAACATGTACTAGCTTTAAGCATATATAAAATATAAGACCCTTGTTAAATTGGTTGGAAATTTAATCGTACAAATGCTAACAGCCAACTACAAAGTAAATGCTAGGATTACGTATATTGGAACTGTATGATACGAACAAACGATAGAATGAAAACTAAAGTTTGGATTTGCCAAATTCGGACAGGTATTCTTATCGAGCAACATTATTGCTTGCTGAAAAAGGGCATGGGGTAATTCCGTTTGGTAAAAGAAAGGGGAGTATTGAATCGCATAAAATAATAAATGAGTTTCCTAGTTCACTTCCAATTCATACGGTTACGATGTAAATGAATTCTGAAAGGCAAAAGGTATTGCACGACCAGATACTTATGCTCAATCCAAAACGAATTATTTTTAATCCCTCTGCTGAAAGTGAAGAGCTGATGCAAAAAGCAAACAAACAAGGAATAGAAACTGAAAATGCTTGTACTCTAGTAATGTTGAATTTAGGAGTTTTTTAGATTGGCTATTGAGATTAATTAGTCGGAATGGCTAGCAACGTTTTTGTTAAGAAGAATGTAAAAACCCAATCCAAAGATCATCTAGAATAAGTTGTTTGTTATCAGCAATTTGAATACATTACTTTTTTATGAAATCAATTAAACATATATGCGAAATAAGACAAACTTTTTTAGGGAAGGTTGTGTTAGTTAGTTGTTGAGCCTAATTAAATAAAGAATTGATTAAAAAAATTCTATTCCTTTTCATAATTGTATTGACTTCATTCAATATCAATTCACAAAATGTTCCTGAACAACTTGCTTTTTTAATGCCTGAATTATGTTCAAATTCAAACATAAAGGCATTAAAACGACCTTTTATACAGACCGTTATAGCATTTAATCAACCAACCTAATCAGCCGGAATGGTTTCAACTATTTCTAAACCATAACCAACAATACCCGTTCTATTTTGAGCTTTATTGCTCATAAGTCGCATTTTGCTTATACCCAAATCGCGAAGTATTTGTGCGCCAACACCATAATCTTTCGAATCCATTTTTATGCTAAGATCTAGGCTTTCCACATTTCCGTCATTTTCTTCATGACTTTTTTTGTATTGCTTCAGTTTTTCAACCAAACCAATGCCTCTCATTCCTTGCTGCATATAAACCACAACCCCTTTTCCTTCTTCATGAATAAATTTAAAGGCTCGCGTTAATAGGGAGGGTTTATCTTGTTTAAAAGCAGTAAAAATATCAGTTAAGCTACTGCTAGAGTGCATTCTAACCAATACTGGTTCGTCTTCGGTCCAAGTGCCAATGGTAACAGCCAAATGTTCATCGCCGGTTGTAAGTTGGCGATAGGCAATTAATTTTACTTTTCCATATTCCGAATCAACTTCTATCTCTACTTCACGACTTATTAAACGTTCTTCGCGCATTCTGTAAGCAACCAAATCTTCAATAGAAATAATTTTCATATCGAATTTTTTGGCAAGTACTAATAGTTCAGGAACACGCGCCATAGTTCCATCCTCATTCATTATTTCTATCAGAACACCCGCTGGTTTAAGTCCGGCCAATCGTGCCAAATCAATGGAGGCTTCTGTATGTCCTGTTCTTCTTAATACTCCACCTTCTTTTGCTCGTAGTGGAAAAATATGCCCTGGTTTTCCAAGGTCTTTTGGGTTTGTATTAGGATCTACTAAGGCTTGAATTGTTTTAGCTCTATCACTTGCGGATATCCCAGTTGTACATCCATGTCCATTTAAATCAACTGAAACAGTAAATGGAGTGGCATGCAGTGCTGTATTGTCTTGCACCATTAAATCTAAGCCAAGTTCGTTGCATCTTGCTTCTAAAAGTGGGCAACAAATTAACCCTCTTCCGTGAGTGGCCATAAAATTAACAGCTTCAGGAGTTACATATTCCGCTGCCATTACAAAGTCACCTTCGTTTTCTCGGTCTTCGTCATCAACTACGATAATAATTTTACCGTGGCGAATGTCTTCAATGGCTTCTTCAATAGTGTTTAATTGTGATGTCATAGCTTGCTTCTCGTACGCACAAATTTATTCAAATGCTAGGCTTGGAAATCAAAGAGTTTTCTTTTAATTTTTGCTGTGTTATTAAATAAATTTCAAGTTGTAAAATATACTTATTTGAAAATTAATTCATGGGATACTACTGCATTATAACAGAGGGTAAAAAAAACCTCCACTGTTTTCACAGTGAAGGTTTTAAATATCTTAAGTAAAATAAATTAAGAAGCTTTTTTAGCTCCGTGACAACATCCACCAGAACCACTTACTTCTTTACCTGAACAACCTTTTTTCTTAGAATCAGAACTTTCGCCTTTTTTCTTTTTCTTTTTCTTTTCTTTTTTCTCTTTTTCTGTGCTCATTTCTGTATTCACAGAGTTGTTAGCAAATAAAGCCGGACCTGAAAAGCTCACCATTAAACCGGCAATTGCGAAAATCATCAAATATTTTTTCATCTCTTTAGTTTTTAATTTCTGGCCAAATGTAGTTAGAAACAACAGCCTAAATTGTTAATTTTATGATGACTCCCTAGTTTATGTCTTAAAAATCGTGAAAACCCTCTTTGCGATTTGCCAAAACTTATATTTGCGTTTATGAGCATAACCCTGCTAATAATTATTACCACAGCATTAATTTCTATAAATGCCTTTAAAAATCGAAGTTTATACCACAAACTCGATTTTAGCCCATATCAGGTAGTTCATAGAAAAGAATGGCATAGGCTACTTAGTCATGTTTTGTTGCATGGCGATGGAATGCACCTTTTTGTAAACATGTTTGTGCTTTTTAGTTTTGGAAGTTCGGTTGAAAATGCATTTCCAGATATTTTTGGGAAAATGGGCATCTTTTATTACTTGCTCTTGTATATTGGAGGTGCCGTATTTGCTTCCTTGCCATCGCTTAAGAAACATGGGAACAATCCAAGTTACAGTGCAATAGGAGCTTCAGGGGCAGTTGCCGCTGTTTTATTTGCAAGCATTATTTTATATCCTTCAAACGAAATTTATATTCTGTTTATTCCATTTGGAATTCCGGCTTTTATTTTTGGCCCACTTTATATTGGTTTCGAGTATTATTTAGATAAAAAAGGAGGCGGAAATGTTGCTCATGATGCACATTATTGGGGAGCAGTATTTGGGTTTCTGTTTCCAATAATATTAAAGCCAAACTTATTTTTAAACTTTGTAAATCAAATTTTCGGATAATATGAAAGTGATTTTTTTGGATAGAGATGGTATAATCAATAAGGAGAGGGGAGATTACACTTGGAAATTAGAAGATTTTAAATTTGTAAATGGACTTTTGGAAAATCTGTTGTTATTTCAAAAACATGGCTTTAAATTCATTGTAATAACAAATCAAGGTGGAATTGCTAGAGGAATATATTCTCACACCGATGTTGACTTGGTTCATAGTTATATGAGAGAACAATTTAAAAAACACAACATTAATCTTTTGGATGTATTTTATTCACCCTACCACAGTATTATTAGTAAGTCTTTGAGTAGAAAACCCGATTCATTGATGTTTGAAAAAGCAATTGCACTTTACAATGTAAATCGTGAACAATCGGTAATGATAGGTGACTCAGAAAGAGATATTATTGCAGCCAATAAGGCGGGCATAAGTGGAGTACTCGTAAACTCAAATCAAAATTTATCAGAAATAAAGTCAAAAATAATTAATGAGTAGAGGAAGTTTTGTAATCGATAATGGTAAAATTACATCTGCAGAAAATACTTTTATATCTGCAGAAAACCGTTCTTATAAATATGGAGACGGGCTTTTTGAAACTATAAGAACAATAAAAGGGCAAATGCCTTTTTGGGATTTCCACATTCAACGATTAAAGAGTGGGTTAGATATACTTGAAATTGAAGCCAAACTTTTCGATTGGAACAAACTAAAAGAAGAGTGTGCCGAACTTTTGGAAATGAACAAACATGATAAAGGGGGCAAAGTCCGTCTTTCTTTTTATCGTTCTGGAGAAGGTTCGTATTTTCCTAATTCAAACAAAGCGGCATATATTATGGAATCGTTTGCCTTGGAAAATGAAAAATTCACTCTAAATCCAAAAGGAGTTCAGATTGATTTTTATTCCAGAATAAAAAAGTCACTTAATATTCTTTCAATGGTTAAATCGGCAAATGCTCAGCTATTTGTTATGGCTGCTTTACATGCCCAAAAATCAAACCTGGATGATGCATTAATAATAAATGCGAATAATGAATTGTGTGAGGCAGTTTCGAGCAACGTATTTATTATTAAGGATGATAAAATCTATACACCACCTCTTTCTTCTGGCTGTTTACCTGGGATAATGCGCATGGTACTGATTAATATTTTAAAACAAAAAGGAATAACGGTTAGTGAAAAGCCTATTTCTCCAAGTGATTTAATTTTATCCGATGAAATATTCTTAACCAATTCGATTGATGGAATAAAATGGGTAGGTGGACATAAATCAAAACGATTTTACAAAAAATACAGTGAAATTTTGATGAAAGAGTTAAATCTGGTATTTGCCAGGCAGTAAGCCCATTAAGTTATTCAATATAACTCTACAATCGGTGATGCTCTTTTGGATTAATTCAAAGAAGGATCTGCAGGAAAATTGGACAATATTTTGTATTTTTCGCCTAACTTTTTAAGTTTAGAATTCCATAGATACTTGCCTGTTTGAAGCATGACTTCCTCAGTCGTTATATCGGCAATTATCCAGCTTTTTTCTTTTACCTCCCTGTCTAGTTGTTCTTTATCCCACCCTGAGTAGCCAACAAAAAAGATCAATTCTTCTTTTTGTATTTTATTTTCTGAGATTGCATTTTTAAGCTCGTCAAAATCCCCGCCCCAATAAAGCCCATTTATTACTTCTATTCCTTCCGAAATAATATCGTTTCTTGTATGAATAAAAAACAAACTTTCGATACCAACTGGCCCACCCAAAAAAATATTTGTTTCAAAATCCGGGAAATTATCAACTACTTCTGATATTGTGAATTTGGATTTATCGTTCAGCACAAAACCCAAACTACCTTCATCGTTATGTTTCACAATAAGAATTACAGTTCTCGAAAAATTCGGATCCCGTAAAAAGGGATCTGAAATTAGAATATTTCCTTCCTCCAATTTTGTGGATCCATAATTTAGGTTACTGAAAAAATGGTCAAATGCTTTTTGTTTATCGTTTTCTGCCACAAGTCAAATTTAGTAAAAAGAGTATGCTAATATAGAACTTAACAACAATCAATGAACGGCAGCTCTAAAAGGTAATCCTTCACATATAATAGCTTCTTCGTGAATAAAATAGACTAGTCGCTCTTCAATTTCCTCCCATTTCCAGTAGGACAAAGCCAAGCGTAAGAATACATCACTGTGCTTATATTCTGATCGCCAAAGCATATCATAAAACTTTTGAAGTTCCTCCTCTTCTATATTTTCAGCGACTATTCTAAACCTTTCCACCCCTCGAGCCTCTACAACCGCTGCGACAACCATTCTATCAAGTAGTCTTTCTTCTCTTCCAGATCTGCATTTTTTTATTAGCCCACCAATGTAATTGTCTTGTTCTAATTGCTTAGGTAGGGTAATTTTTTTTTGATCCATTATTTCATATACCAATTTAAAATGAACTAACTCTTCTAGAGCTGTCTCAATTAATTCTGGGATAATTTCTACTCTGTCTGGGCATTTAGCGACAAAACTCATGGCCATTGCTGAAGCTTTTCTCTCGCAGTCGGCATGGTCTTGCAAAAATTTCGGAAAGTCTGCAAGAACAGTTTCAATCCATTCCTTTGGAGTATCCCACTTTAGTTTTATGTCAAATTCCATATTTTAATTGTACTGTTTTTAATGATTTTGTGCCTCTTTTATTCAACCTTCAAATTTGGATATATTTGGGGAAAATTTAAAAAATATTTTACCTTTATGAGTGAAGCAGTTAGAAATTTAGAACCCAAGGTTATTTGGAGCCATTTTGCAGATTTGAATGCAGTACCTCGTGGGTCGAAAAAAGAGGATAGAGTTCAACAGTTTATAATGGATTTTGGAAACAATCTTGGTTTAGAAACTACCAAAGATGCCACTGGAAATATTTTAATAAGAAAGCCGGCAACTCCTGGAATGGAAAACAGAAAAGGAGTGGTTTTGCAAGGGCATTTGGACATGGTTCACCAAAAAAATGGCGATACAGATTTTGATTTCGATAACGAAGGAATAAAAATGCGCATAGAAGGGGATTGGGTAAAAGCTCATGGAACCACTCTTGGCGCAGACAATGGATTAGGAGTTGCTGCAGCTATGGCAGTTCTTTCTAGTACAGATATTCCTCACGGTTTTATTGAAGCTCTATTTACAGCGGATGAAGAAACCGGAATGACGGGCGCCAATAACCTTGAGCCGGGATGGCTGAAAGGTGATATTCTTTTGAATATGGATACAGAAGATGAAGGTGAGTTGTGCATTGGTTGTGCAGGCGGAATCGATACTTCTATTGATTTTGATTATAAGTCGGAAGCAGTACCAAATAATTATGTTACTTGTAATTTAAACATTAAAGGACTTTTTGGTGGACATTCTGGCTGTGATATTCATTTGCAAAAAGGCAATAGCAATAAATTATTGGCAAGGCTTTTAGTTTTGGTAAATCAAACAATGGATGTTCGTTTGGTTTCATTTAATGGAGGAAGTCTTAGAAATGCAATTCCGAGAGAAGTCCTTGGCGTAGTTACCTTGCAGGAGTCAGATTTCTCTGCCATGACTAATGTTGTGAAAGATTTTGAAGCAGTAATAAAAGACGAGTTTAAAAATACAGATCCAAATTTATTCATTGAGTTTTCTAAAACGCAAGGAGCATCTGAACATATCTCTAAAGAGGATAATTTTAAAATGATAAATTCCTTAAACGCTGTTAGAAATGGTGTTTATCGAATGAGTGGCGATTTTGAAGGATTAGTTGAAACTTCTACAAATCTGTCTAAAGTACAGATTGAAAATGGTAAAATGAATATTGATTTTCTTACAAGAAGTTCTATTGAAGAGCCTAAACTTGATTTGAAAAATCAAATTGAATCTTTATTTAAGTTAATAGGGGCTAAAGTAACGCATGGTGGAAGTTACCCAGGTTGGACTCCTAATCCTAGTTCAGATATTCTTAAAACAATGAAGGTTATTCATAAAGATTTCTTTGGATATGACGCAGAGGTTAGTGCTGTACATGCTGGACTTGAGTGTGGTATTATTGCTAGAACTCAACCTAAGTTGGATATGATTTCTTTTGGTCCTACAATTAAAAATGCACATTCGCCAGATGAAATGGCAAGCATTCCAACTACTGAAAGGTTTTGGGGATATGTACAAAAAACTTTAAAAGAGATTCCTGTTAAGGATTAGTTAGAAAAAAAATAGTTGAAAACAGAAAGCGCTTCAATTTTGAAGCGCTTTTTTTATTCCTATTTTTATCTATTCAAAATTATAAAGAACACTAATTTTTAAGGCGCCTGTTTTATGTTTTTCTCCCAGGAAAACTCAGAAAAAACAGTTAAAAATTTTATATTTCGAGTAAGCCCAATTCCACTTACAAGTACAACAGGTTTCGCTGTGGGGTCATTAATTGCCCAAAAACGCACTTGTGGCCCAAACCGAGAGTATATACCAACAATACCCCAAGCTGAAAATACATATTTAATTGTGAGTTCAATTTCGTAACCTGCTGTTTCATAGTTTGGCGTCCAATTAAAGTCTCCTCCAATTTGTACAGTTTCATTTAATGAATAATTTATTCTAACTCCATATTCAAGTCTGATAGTATCTATTGGAACCCCAATAAGAATTCCTCTATTTACGTTTCCTGCTTAAATTTTTACGGGGTCATAAGCTTCTTCCATATAATGACCATATTGCGCATAACACATAGTTGTAATAAGGAGAGAGTATGGGTAAGAATAAATATAGCATTGATTTTCATAGCGAACGAGTTGAGATGGAAATTAATGATTTAGCATTAGAATAAAAAAAAGCACCATCTACTTGAAATTTAGTAAAGGGTGCTTTTAAATTTTTATTTTATTTACAAGTACTTCTTAACCAGCTTCTCAATGGTCATTCCTTGAACCAAAATAGAGAAAACAACTACACAATAAGTCATAGTTACAATTAGATATTTTACTTCAGTACCTACACCGTGTTCGCCTTTTGCTTGTAAAGAAAGTGCTAATGCAATTGAAATTCCTCCACGCAAACCACCCCAAGTAAGAATAGGAATTGTTCCTTTGGCGGATCTTTTAAACATATCTAAAATAGTTACTGGGATTGCAACTCCAAGAAAACGACCTGCAAGAATAATAAAGATACCAATTATTCCAATTTGAAGGAACACAGCACTACTTTCTTCAATAATTACAATCATTTCTAATCCAATTAAGATGAAGAGAATTGCATTCATAGCTTCATCAACCAAATGCCAAAATTTCATTACGTATTCACCGGCAATACCTTCAATTTCTTCGCCATTCTCATCCAGTTCGCCTGCAGAAGAATTTCCACGACCAACAATTAGTCCCATAACTACCATTGCCAAAGGAGCTGATATGTGAAGGAAAACGGCCAATTGTGTTCCAACTAAAACAAGTGATAGGGTAGTAAGTACTTCTAACTCTTCGTGAGCGTTATCAATAATAACTAAAAACCAATATCCCAATGCTCCAAAAAGTCCACCCAATAATATTCCACCAATTACCTCTTGACCAAACATTAAGGCAACGGAACTTGGGGTAATTTCTCCACCACCATGTACATCACCTGTAGCAATTGCTAAAATTGTCAGAAAAACAACAACACCAATACCGTCATTAAATAAAGACTCACCTTCAATTTTGATTTGTAAATTTTTAGAGATGTTAGTAGTCTTTAGAATTGCTAAAACTGCAATTGGATCAGTAGGAGAAATTAAAGAACCAAATAATAAACAGTAAATGTATGTAACTTCAAAACCTAATTCAAAGAGACCTAAGAAATAATAAATAGATGTTCCAATTAAAAACGTGGACAAAAGTGTGCCAACTATGGCAAGCACAATAACTGAAGCGGCTTCTTCTTTGAGTTTGTCAATGTCAACATGAAGCGCTCCTGCATAGAGCAAGAAACTCAACATTATATTTAGTAGTACTTTAGTGAAGTCAACTTCTCTCATTAAATTTTCTGCTGATTCTCTAACGGATGGTATAACAAAGCCAATAGCAACAATTACTAAGCTTAAAACGAGAGCTTGGATCATTAGTCCAATTGTGCCAGGAAGTTTTATATAGTGGATATTAATAAACATAAACAAAGCTGCAAGTAATACTAATATTGCTAATAAATCTAAGGTGCCAATTCCTTCAGATTCATGCCCAGAATGGCCCTCGCTTTTTTCAGAAGCTACAATTACTGCTTTTCCATCTTCATTATTTTCCGCTGTTGAAGCATGTTCTTGCACAGAAAAAGAAGATTGATCTGTATTGGAAAAAGAAAATGATGTTCCCCCTGGGAAAGCGGCAAAGGAATAGGAAACAAATATTAGACTGCCTATAGTAGTCATTAAATACTTTGTAATTTTTGTCATTTGAGATGTTTTAAAAATGAAACTAATTTGAATTTGAGTATTCGGGCCCAAAAATAAAAAACTTTATAACAATCCCTAATTATTGTTAAAGCTGTAAACATTAAGTTTTGAAGCGTTTAGGATAATCAGGGTAAATGTGTTATTATTTTATTACTTTTTTTCTATTTAGTAGCTAATTCGAAATCTTTACTACTTTAGTCCACTAATAAATTCGCACTTAAATTGTAGTTATATTTATGTATAAATTATCCATAGTATTATCTATTCTGAGTCTTTTGGCTATGCCATTAGATTCATATTCTCAGAAAAAAGAAAAGCATTCCAAATCTAAGGGTGGTGATTCTGAATCCAGTTTAGATATTAAAGATGCTTGTAAGAGGCCGGAAGTTGTTGCTAAGATAAAAAGCGACATGACACCTTATCGTTTTGATAAAATAACCACCACCAAAATACAATATAAACCTTATGCTAAAGTTTGGACCGTTGTAATTCCACTTTACCATTCTACGGATTATAAATTTATAATTAATTCTGAGGGAATGCCTACAGGTGTTGAAATAAAGATTAGAGACAAACCTTTACAAATAAGTAGCAGTAAAGTATTACACCAATCGTCGGATAAGCACTTTACTTATAATGTTCCAAAAGATTTTGAAGGAACAAGAATTTACATTTCTATTAAAGTACCAGCAGATGCTGAATATAGTAAAGGAGTGCGTAATAGGGGTTGCATTATTATGGGGTCTGGATACCAAAATTTAGATTTTTAAAAAGCTTGAGCCTGTCTTTTGTAGTTAACATAAATTCATATATTCGCAAACGTGAATTAAGGGAATAAAAAAATGAAAAAGAATAACTCGCTATTACTATCTATTGCTCTAGGAGCTACTTTGCTTTGGAGCTGTGGAGGTGATCCAGGGACCGAACAAAAAGGTATTGAAGATAATAATGAGGCAGTAGTAGAGGATGTAGTTGTTGAAATTGAGAACGATGAAGATGCAGATTTTATTATTCCTTCCGCGCTTCAAATTCACACAATTTTTAAAACATCTGGTTTAAAATACATATACGGTATTACAAATGCTCCGGAAAACACCTCAAAATATCTTTCTAAATTCGAGAAATTATTGAATTTTGGGGTTTACTCTGCAGATATGTTTTATTGTGTTTTAAATGATCAAACTCAACTATCTACTCAATATTTAAAAAGCATAAGAACACTTTCGGTTGAAACAGGCATGTCATCCATTTTTAATTCGGGTCCCATTTTGGATAGGTTTGAAGCTAATATTGGCAATAAAGATTCTGTGTTATCAATAATGCTTGAGTTTCATGAAAAAACTGATATTTTGATTGCTAAAAATAACGAAGAGCATACTGCGATGGTTATCTTTACCGGCGCTTGGTTAGAAGGAATGTATATTGGACTTGATGCAGCTAGAAATAGTGAAAATGAAATACTTCGTGAACGACTGATAGAACAAATGACTATAATTCCTAATTTAATTAAGGGTTTGAAAATTCAGCCAAATAAAAATGATCAAACCGAGGCTCTGTTGGCTCAAGTGGTTGCCTTATCCGATTATTTTAATAGCATAGAAGGCCTTACAGGAGCAGATGAATATTCTTATGATGTTACTGTATTAGAGACTAGCAATTATGTTGAGTTTTACAATCAGATAAGCGTTATTAGAAATGAAATTACTAAAGCTAAACCATAAATAGGAAGATTAATTATTTTTATTAATCCTAAAGATGAAAAAATTGAACAAAATGAAAAATGTCATGATAGCGTTGCTACTAGTTACTATTTCGTTTGCTGGTTTTTCTCAAAAAATAAATGATTCTTGTAATTGGAATGAAACAATCAAGAAAAAGTGTAAGAATGATTTGAAACCTTTTCATTATTATGCTTTTAAAATCACTAAAATTACATTTTCATCTTCTAGTCAGTTTAAAGAAGTGGAAGTTCCATTATTTCATGATGCAGAATATCGATTTGTGTTTAATACAGAAGGGCTGCATCAGAATGTGAAAATTGAAATTTATGACAAACCTGCAAGCTATGAAAACAGAACAAAAATTTATTCTGGAACTTCTTCAGAAAGACACTTTGTTTTCGATCCCGCTCAAAGCTCAACTCATAATAGAATTTATATTGATTATATTATCCCAGCTAATAGCAGTGCTAAACCTGGATTTGTAGATAAGGGTTGTGTTGTTTTTTATTCGGGATTTAAACATTAAACTCAGTTATACCAGAAAGAAATATGAAAAAGATTATTGCATCAGGATTAATTTTAACCTCAATGGCATTTTTTAGTGCTTGTGATTCAGGGGATAAAGGTGGAGGAGCAGAGCAAAGTGAAGCAGAAGCTGTTCAAGAAAAAATGTTAATTAAAATGGCCGATGAGGGTGAAGATGATATTGTAGAATCATTTTACTTGCCCTCAGCTATTCAAATTGGTTCGATATTTCAAAAATCGGGATTAAAATATTTACAGGGGTTAACTAATCCAGTAGGAAACCTTAATAAATATGAAACGAAGACATCCAAAATTTTAAATTTTGGGGCTTATTCAGCTGACCTTGCTTATATCGTTTTAAATGGTCAAAGTCAAGATGCTACTAGCTATTTGAAAGTAGTGTCTGATTTGTCGAATGAAATTGGTTTCGGAGCAATATTTGAATCGAAAGACCTAATGTCAAGGTTTGAAAATAACCTTGGGAACAGAGATTCTATTATTAATATCATGATTGACATTCAGGTTCGTACTGATATGTTTGTGGATGATAATAATTTACAAGATGTTACCTACATTATTTTTGCTGGTGCTTGGGTCGAAGGAATGTATTTAGGAGTTAAAGCCAGTGATGGTAAATCTGGTCATTTGGTAAGTGGAAGATTGGTTGAGCAAATGACTATTCTAGATAATTTAGTAAAGGCTTTACGATCTAATAAAAATCAAAATGAAGATGTAGCTAGACTTACAAAGGAACTTACAAAACTTGAAAAGTTTTTCAATAAATTAGAAGAAAATAAAGACTCACAAAAAATAGCTTCATTCAGGGATTATAAAGTTTCGCCTGAGCATTTAGCTGAGTTATCAAAAACAATTCTTGAATTAAGAGCAAGTATAATAAACGGAAAAGATTTATGAAAAAGATTGTATTAGCCTCCCTTGTTTTATTTGTGAGTATTATAGGAGTACAAGCACAAAGTTCGAGTTCGTATTGTCCTAAAGAAGATGTGATTGTAAAAGTTCGTAAGGCTTTGGTACCATATAAATATACGAATATGGTTGTAAATCGTATTGTATATAAAAGATCTAATTACATTAAAGAAATTAGTATTCCGTTATTTTATGATGCAAGCTATCGATTGGTATTTAATACTGAACTTTTACCGGAAGATATTAAAGTGAAAGTATTTGACGCTCCATTGACTGAGAAAAAAAGAAATGAATTAGGGTCTTTTGAAAGTTCGGAACGACAATTTACATTTGAGCCTGATATGGAGAACAACAAAGGGCTGTATGATTTGTATATAAACTTTTACATTCCTGCTTACATTGCTGATGATGGAAGTTCTTTTATTAAAGGTTGTGTTATTCTTATGACTGGATATGAAGATGAGGTTTCTAAAGAATTTGGAGATGACAGTTCTGAAAATGCTAGTGAATAATTTTATTAAAAATTAATCAAAAAGCCGAATCAATTGATTCGGCTTTTTTTTTGATGTTTATTCTCATTTTCGGCATTTAATAAAGTTTGATTTCAATTCTTTTACAAATTGTTTAATTATGACTTTAAAAAAACAAGAAGGCGTTATTAAAGGAACTCACCGAGAGATTCTTTTCGATGTTAGTTATAATGAAAGTTTTGAATATGAATTAGTTTCAGAATCGATAAAATTTGCCAAGACTTAGTGCTAAACTGTTATGGCAAAGTAATTTTCTAATTCTCGAAGTGTTTCTTTACTTGTTTTAATATACGGAAAGGGTCCAGGTAAAACCGTAACCGAAAGAAAAATAGACGAATACAATTTTCAATGCAAAAGGCAATAAAAGAAGGATTGCAATTAAATTGAATAAACTAAGTCCTAAACGAAAGAGGAGTCTGTGAAAAAGTTTGTTTTTGAAATTGCTAAATGAAGATAAGGTTTTATAGAAAGAGTTGGAAGTTGTTGGAATAGAAACCGAAGAAAAATATTTATTAATAAATAAAAAAAATCTTACTTAACGATTCGATAGGTTTAGTGGTAGGGGATATTTTTAGTAGAAGTTTGTCAATTACAATTCCTAAAAACAATGCAGAAGCTAGCAGATAAAGTCCCGAAAAGCCAAGAGAAATATTAGTTACAAGATTTTTTTGGCCAAAAAGGGGAACGCTTTTTACTGAGCCAATATAGTTTTAATAAGGAAATATTCATTGAAATTTATAGGATGTAATATTAACTCCAAATGTAGGAAAACTGAAAGGTTTTTATTTTCTAAAAAATGATTTGCAGTTGGATTAAGGACAGAAGATACTGTAAAATATTGCCTAAAACCTCACACCTAAATTTAAACCAAAGTTCAATTTAATGTTGGTTCCGTAAATAAAATCACCTTGAAGATCAGCACTGCTAAGCCTACTAGTTCCACCTGGGTCGGTAATCGTGTTTTTTTTATAACCAATTCCCCAATATGGGTCGAGAGTCATTTTGTCTCCTAACAAAAACTGAACGCCAACATTCATAGTAACACTCCAATGGGTAAAGCGATCAAAATTATCTTTATCAGATTTGAGATAAAATTTTGCAGTACTGTAGCTAATTAGAGGGAAAATATAAAACCCACGGGGAGCTGGTTTAAATTTCGGGTCTGTTATTTTCAGTCTTGGTTTTTTCAAATAATACCTAAATCCTGCTTGAATCCTGAAGCCATTAAATCCAAAATCCCAACTGCTTTGTCCTGTCGGAGCTCCTATGGAATCGAGTAAAGATCTTAGAAGAGGCCCCATTCCCAAATAAGAAACTCCTAGAATCAAACTTGTTTTTGGCCCAGATACTAACTCTCCTACTAATCGAAACTCGCTCGAATAAAGAGGGATGTCACCAGAAATAATGGCAAGTGGGTTAACTTTAATAATTAATTTTCGGGTATTGAATTTTGCTACCTTTTTTACAAATGCTTTATCAACATAGCCAAATTCATTCTCATTTTGAGCGTGTAGGTTTAAACTAACAAGTAAAGTGAGTCCAAAAGTGAAAATAAATAGGATTATTTTATTCATTCACAGTTTCATTCTAGCTTCAGGAACTACCGATATGTCAGTAAACTCTTGTGCTTGGTATTTATAATAAGCTGCAATCCCAATCATTGCGGCATTATCTGTACAAAATTCAAAGTTAGGTATATAGGTTTTCCATCCCAATTTATTTTCTCTAAGGTAAATAGCATTTCGAAGTTCACTATTTGCTGATACTCCACCTGCGATTGCAATCTCCTTAATATTTAAATTTTCGGATGCTTTTTCCAATTTTTGCATCAATGTTTTAATAATGGTGTATTGAACCGAAGCACATATATCCGCTTTGTTTTTTTTAATAAAATTGGGATCGTTTTTTATTTCATCTCTTAGAAAATAGAGAACAGAAGTTTTTAAACCACTAAAACTGAAATCGTAATCTGGAACTTTAGAAATTGGAAATTTATACTGCTTTGGATTTCCTTTTTTCGCCAAATTGTCAATCTCGGGTCCTCCAGGATATGGAAGTCCCATTATTTTCGCAACTTTATCAAATGCTTCTCCGGCTGCATCATCTCTAGTTTGTCCTATTAAATCAAAATTGAGCGCGCTGTTTACTTTTACTATTTGAGTATGTCCACCCGAAACTGTTAAACAGAGAAACGGAAAGGATGGAGGTTTTTTATAGCCGTTATTATCTGCAAAATGAGCCAATATGTGTGCCTGCATGTGATTTACTTCTATTAAAGGTTTGTTGAGTGCAAGGGATAAGCCTTTTGCAAATGAAACTCCAACTAAAAGCGACCCCATGAGTCCGGGGCCTTTCGTGAATCCTATTGCAGAAATATCTTTTAAATCAATTTTTGCTAGCTTAATGGCCTCAGAAACTGTAGGCACAATGTTTTTTTGATGTTCTCTACTGGCAAGTTCAGGAACGACCCCGCCAAAATTTTTATGCACTGCTTGAGTACTAATTACATTAGACAAAACCTTAGTGTTTTTGAGCACTGCAGCGGAAGTATCATCACACGATGATTCAATGGCAAGAATATAGGTGAGGTTTTGCAATTAGATTAATTTTGTGTTTCCATTATAAAGGTCAAAATTATTAAAAAAGGGCTTAAAATATTCTCCTACGGACTTGTTGGCCTAGTATTAATTTTAATAATACTTGTCGGCCTAATTTCTTTGCCATCGTTACAAACAGCCCTTGTTTCGAAAAGTCTTGAACGTTTTTTTAAAACGGATTCTGTTTTTACTTCTATCGAACATTTCTATTTTACCCCATTTTCTTCCATTGAAATGGAAAATTTGCTTTTAACGGATAAAAAAGGAGATACTTTTATGTTCGTCGGACAATTGTATCTTCAAATTGCAGATTTAAACCTAGTGAAAAACGAGATTAAACTTGATTTGGTTGAGTTGAACAATGGGAAACTCCATTTACGACATTATAAAAAAGAACAATTTGTAAATATCCGTTTTTTACTTGACCATTTTTTAAACACTGACACAGGGACTGCAATCGATTTTGCTGTGTTAAGCAAATCCATTCAAATTCACAATTTCGATTTTATTTGGCAGGATGAAAATGTAAATTCTGGAATAATTGGTGTTGATTTTGATGATATTCATGTACAAAAACTGTATGCAGAATTTTCGGATTTTGAAATGCACAATGTTAATATATCCTCCCAAGTGGATCAAATATCCTTGTTTGAAAAATCTGGGTTTACCTTAGATACATTAGAAACTAGTTTTATTATGAACTCAGATTCTATGGCCTTTGGTGGATTAAAAATAATTACTCCTAACAGTAAAATTTATGGTAATTATTGCATGCAACACGGCAATTTCAACTATTACTCTAATTATATTAATCAAGTTACGATGAAGGGAAGTATTCATAATATTTTGCTTGACATGAAGGATGTGATTTATTTTTCTGATAATCTAATTGGCTTCAACGAAATAGTTTATGGAAAAGGTAAGTATGTTGGAACGGTTGCAGATTTTGTTGCGAGTGATTTAGATCTTTCTTTTAGGAAACATTCGGTAATTAGAGGAAGCGCTAGAATGAAGGGGATTCCAAATATAGATAGTACTTATATGGATTTTGAGTTAGTAAATGCCGAATTGAATCCAAGTGATGTTGATGCTTTATTGCTCGAAGTTTTCTCTGATAATTTAAAAATTGATTTACCCTATTATGTAATCAACTTCGGAACCGCAAGAACCAATGGAAACTTTAAAGGATACATTGATAACTTTAAAAGTGACATTAAAATTAATGGTAAAAACGGCTTTTTAAATGCTTCTTATTCTATAAAAAAAAGAAAGGATCAAGAGCATTATTATTCTGGAACTTTAATTTCAAAAAAGTTGAATTTAGGTGCTTTGTTTCAAAAAGAAAGTATCGGTTACATTACTTCGAAAGTTGAATTTGAGGGAAGTAGCTTTAAGAAATCCAGTCTAAATGTAGATTTAAGGGCAAATATTATTAGCCTTGGTTTAAAGGAATACGATTATTCAAAAACCATCATTTTAGGTGAATTCAAAAATGAAATATTCTTAGGTCAAGTTCTCATGGATGACCCAAATTGCAAATTTAATTTTTTAGGCGAAATTGATTTAACAAAAAAAGAACCACGGCTTGTATTTGAAGCTGAAATTGACACATTATTTCCAAATAAAATAAATTTATTGAATCGCGATTCAACGGCATTTATTAGTGCAAAAATAAAAGTGGATTCTAAAGGAGATGGTGTTGAAAATTTTGCTGGAAAAATAGAGATAGAAAATTTTATTTATAAAGAAAAAGAAAAAACAATAGATATTCCGGATTTCAAATTTCAAGCCTTTCAAATTAATGAAAGACGTCAAATTGAATTTAAGAGTACGATAGGAAAAGGTATGCTTGCAGGCTCTTATGATATACCCAAAATTAGGGTCTATTTTGAAAATATGGTGAAAAGGTCTCTTCCTGCACTTGTTGAAAGTGTAGAAGTTGATTCTACTCCTGGTGATTTTACTTTTTCATTTGAACTGTATGATTTAAATCCAATAATGGAGATATTTCATCCATCTATTGAGCTAGATTCCAATTTGTTTTTTTCTGGTTTGTTTGATGGCCCTGAAGAAAAAATTGATCTAAACTTAACTACTGCTGGCTTTAAATATAGCGGAATTGAAGTTGATTCATTGCAATTTAAATTTAAATATCAAAACAGTTCTATTTTGAGTAATATCAACATTGTAACTCTCGCCTTACATAAAGATATAAAGTATCGAGACGTTAGTTTTGAAGGGTTTGGGACTAAAGATTCTATAGTAGTAAAAGTCAGTAATGACAACAATTCTAAACCCAAATTTAAAAGTAATATATCATTTACAGGAGCATTGTTGAGCCCTACTAGCGTTAAATTAATATTTGATTCGAGTTATGTGGTATTAGCCGATTCAGTTTGGGTATTAAACTCTGAAAATCTTGTAGAATGGGATTCAAGTAGATGGGCATTTAAAAATTTTAATCTTGTAAGTAATCTTAAAAAAATTAATCTTTCTGGAGCCATTTCAAAAGATACTAGTGACCAGCTCGATATTTTTATTAGTGGATTAAATCTTGGGAATTTCGCTAAAATTGCGGAGGTAAAAGAAGCTCAATTGAAAGGAAATGTAACTGGAGTAATTAGTCTTGCTAAACTGTATTATCGGCCAGATATTTCAAGTACAATATATGTGAATGACCTTTACGCCAATAATGAATACGTGGGAAGTGGCCCCCTTTATTCGTCTTGGAATTCGGATTTAGAGCGCTTTGATGTTAATTTTGATTTGTTTAGGCCGGCAGACTCTGCGTTTATTGATACAATAAGATCCTTAAAATTTTATGGTCATTATTATCCTCAAGTAGAAGACACTTCATTCCAGCTAAAGTTACTGACTGATGGTTTTAAGATAAAGGCTATTGAACCAATTGTAAAAGAATATTTGGATAATATTAGTGGGGAGCTTGTCGGCGAAATTGATCTTTCAGGATCTTTTAGCAATCCAATTATTAATGGAAAAATCCGCTTAGACAGTACATCGTTTCGGATAGTATATCTCAATACGAATTATTACTTCAATAATCAATATTTGATTTTTGAAGACGATTGGTTTGGCTATAATGATTTGTTATTCCAAGATGAAAATGGTAGTGAGGCTCATTCCATTGGAACAGTAAATCATTCAAACTGGAAAAATTTTGATTATGATTTGTACGTTAAAGCCAACAATTTTTTATGTCTAAATACAAATGCTAAACAAAATGAATTGTTCTATGGAAAAGCGTTTATATCTGGTGATGTTAACATTGCGGGATACGAAGATCACTTAAATATTGAAATGGATGCTCGTACTCAAAACAACTCTAAATTATTTGTGCCTTTATATGCTGCAGATGAAGTATCCAGTAATCATTTTATACATTTTGTAAATGTAGAAACCGATTCGGAAGAGGATCACCTTAAAAAGCACAATACCGATTTGAGTGGTATTGATATGAAATTTAATTTTGATATAGATCCAAGTACAGAAATTCAGCTCATTTTTGATGAAACGTCTGGCGAAAAGCTAACAGCTCAAGGTGGAGGAAAAATTAAAATGCTCATTAATCCTGAAAAGGATTTTGAAATGTTCGGGAATTATGAAATTAGAAATGGAGATTATTTTTTTAATTTCGAAAATATTATCTCTAAGAGATTTACGATACAGCAAGGCGGAAAAATTGATTTTAACGGTGATCCATTGAATGCGAGAACGGACATTGTAGCTCAATATAAAGTGAAGACGGGTTTGCAAGAAATATTGGGAGATTCTGCTTATTCTCAAAAAGTAGAAAATTTATGCCTGATGCATTTAACGGATCATCTTTCTGATCCAAATATTAGTTTTGATATTAAAGTATTAAATGTGGATGCAGAAATTGAATCTAGAGTAAGGAATCAGATGCCTACTCAAGAGGATGTGAACATGCAAGTATTTTCATTGATGTTATTTAATAAATATAGTCCACCTGAAAACAGCCTAAGTGGCTCAGGATTCGCGGGAACAACTACTTCAGAGCTGCTTACTTCACAAATAAATTCGTGGTTAGGAAAAATGGATAATCGAGTTGTAAAGGTTGGTGTTAGCGAATTGAAACAAGATAACGTAGAAGTACAGCTTTCTAAAGAAATGCTGAATAATCGCTTGGTTTTTGAAAGTAACCTAGGTGTAGATAATTCACAAACAAATACTAATCAAGGTGAGAGTGAGCAACTTGTAGGCGATTTTAAATTGGAATATATGGTTAGAAAAGATGGAAAAGTGAGGGCAAAAGTTTTTAATCGTTCCGAAACGTACCGTATTGAAGATCAAGGAAATTCAGCCTCACAAACTCAAGGAATCGGTATCTTTTTTCAAGAAGAATTTGAATTTTATGGGCAACTTCTTAAACGGTATTTTAATAATCCCGTCCGAAAAAAGGAACGGAAAGAAAAAAAAGATGCTAAAATAAAATGAAAGAGACGGAATAGTTATTTCCGTTAATCTCTGAAAAGATTACTCTCGTTTATCATTTCCGTTGATTAGTAGTGCTAATTTTTTTCTAATTGTTATTGGCTTCTTTGATTTCTAATTTCCCAGACTTCTAACATTTTGTTGGTTTTGGGCATTTAGTTTTGTTTTGAATCCACTTGTCCACCCCACAAAGTAACCAGGAATACCTAGCGCTTGTTGAGCCCAACGGTACAAACTAAAAACATCGGTATGTTTAATAATTAGTCCATCTTTAAATTCAAAATAGGCAGTAATTTTATTGCGTACATACCTACCTGTTTTGCTAAATGTATAAAGCGCTTGCCAACTCGCAATGCCTGTATTTTCAGTGGCTTCAATGTTTGAATAGGTAACGCGCATTCCTTTGTATTTTTGACTTTCACACAACATACGCCACATGTCTGAAGCTTTATCTCCGTTTAATACACCAAAAGCAGGATCTTCAAAAACAACATCTTTGTGATAGCATTCTGCCATAGTTTCAGCATCTAATTCTGCAAGGGCATTGTAAAATTTTTCAATTATTTTATCCATGTTTTTGTTTCTAATTGGAAATTTTAAAACTTTGGACAACTAAAGCAATTAAGATAGCCGATAATTGGTGTTTCTCCTTGTTTCTAATTCAATAAGTTGACCATTATCACATTTAATATTTACTTCTAAGACCCAACATTTTTATTGCAGTTACAGCGGCTTCATCGCCTTTATTCCCATGTATTCCTCCAGAACGGGCTCTTGATTGCTCAATATTGTCGTCCGTTAAAACACCAAATATTACTGGTTTACTGTATTTTAATGAAACATCTTTTATTCCTTGTGAAACTCCACTACATACGTAATCGAAATGGGCAGTTTCTCCTCGGATTACACTTCCTAAACAAATAACTGAATCTACGTCAGTATGTTCTAATAACCACTGCGCAGCTAAGGGTAACTCGAAGCTCCCCGGTATAAACTGGACAATAATATTTTTCTCTAAAACGCCATGTTT
>CAWUST010000021.1:0-42759 GCA_963925495.1 uncultured Flavobacteriales bacterium
TTGGAGAAAGGCGAAAGAAGTGAGTTGGCAAATTTGGCAAACGAGTTGTTGTAATTTTTAATGTGCTGATAGGTTGATGAATTGATTTGCCGGTTTTAGGCGAATTAATACTTAACCAACTTTTTGCTCATTAAAATTTCACCAGATTTATTCAATATAGAAACTCGGTATAAGCCCGATGAATAGTTGGAAATATCCAGCAATATTTCATTTTTAGAATTTCTTAGCTCCTGAGTAAAAATTGTTTTACCCATATTATCGCTTATGATGATGGAATTTGCGTTTCGGCTGGAATACATAACAGAAACCGACTGAGAACTTGGGTTAGGGTATACAATTAAATGCTTTGGTGAAGATCCTACTTCTTTTATACCTATTGGATTGCAACCACTCACCAAACAACCCAAACTATCTACTTTTACTACCCAGATACTTTGTTTACGGATGTCCCAATCGTAATTTTCGCCACTCATTATAAAACCTCCATCCGAGGTTTGGGCTATCCCACTAAAATAATGGCAGTCGAATGAATCTAATGTATAATTCATACTCCACAAGGAGTCTCCTTTTTCATCCGTGCGTAATAACCATCCTGATTTGTATGAACTTCCGTTCACATTATACCCTGCACTAATGGCTCCATTTTTTAGTTTGACATTGTGCCACGCAGTATTGTCTTTTTGCCAGCCGCTGCTGTTAATGTAAATTTCATTTCCTGAAGAATCTAAGACACCGACCAATGCATTCTCACCAAGATCTACTCCATAATGCCCTGTGATGTATAGGTTAGAATTAGGCAATTCATGTATAGTAAAAGCACCTTTGTAAGGACAGGGTTTGAACCAAATTTTATTGCCCAAATTGTTGAGTTTCATGAGAAAAGAATTAGGACCAGTAAAGCCACTTAGTAAAATATTTCCATTTTTTGTAATAGTTACACTTAGAGCAGAAGAGGTGCTTCCATAATCGTATTTTTTCCTCCAAAGTTCTTTTCCATTTTTATCCGTTTTAAGAATAAAAATGGAGGAGAAGTTGCTTGAAGATGTCCTTAGAACTTCCCCGACACTTAAATATCCACTATCATCTGAAAGAGCTGTGCTCCAAAATCGACCGAAGGGAGATGCATCGTACTTTCTAGTCCAAAGTGTGTCTAAATTGTTAGTTAGTTGAACTAATAGAGCGTTAGTATTTCCCGTATCCAAATTTTCGAAATGTCTGGTCAATAAATGATTTCCATCTGGTGTTCGGATTAATGTATTGGTTGTATAATATACATGTTTATAATCCCCAATAACCATTGTTTTAAGGCTATCGCCATTTTCTTTTATTTTAAAAAATAACAAAGCTCTTCGCGCACTGTCGGGGTATTGGCCTGCTAAAAAATAATTACCATCCCAGCTTTTACACAGAGCTGTCATAAGGTTGGTCTTACCATTATGGTTAAAAGAATAATTAAATCCTTGCCCTTGAACCTGGCCAAGAAGCAAATAGAAATAATAAGTTTAGGCATTAGTAACGCACAAGTTTTTTAGATATTTTGGGAGTATTATTTAGGAATAACTGGTAAATGACAATTGATGAATAATTAAAAACATTTTGAAATTTACTTATTTTTATTGTATTACAAATTATAGATTCAATTATTAGTGCAAGTTTGGGATTCAAAAGTACAGCCTTACTTGGTATTCTGGTTTAAAGTAAATCCCCTTGTCAAACCACCCAACATTTCCTTTGCCATAAAACATTAAATAATCTGTAGAGTCAAATTCACCGCCTGACACTCCCTTCAACGAAAACAAACTCTTTTTTTTCACGGCAAAATACTTGAATTGTTCGAGGATCAATTGAAGAAATTGGAATTCCAATATTTGCAAAAGCGTGGTTAAGTTCAGTAAAATTTCCGCGGCACAGTCCACCCGTTTTTACTGGAACCTTTAAATAACGCTGGTTGTAATTTATCCAATCATTTCCATAAGGTTGAGTACGACTATAAGACAAAAAAGAAGGACTATTACAATAAGTCCATACTATTTCATTTTTTCAAATTATTTATATCTATAGATAATGAAAATACATTGGAATATAAAGCAACAGACTGGTCTCCAACATCGGTTAATGCATAATCAATTGTAACCCCTTTTAAACTTAGGCCAATACCAATATTTGGCTGAAATGTAGTTTTTTTGAAATCGCCAACTTCGGCTTTTACTTTTTGAAAATTCCCTGCTCCTCCTCTTAAGTAAACAATTTTCGCATAGCCAATTTCCATTCCAAAATAAGGGTCAATACTTACAGGATCTCCTTGAATAAGAGCATTTCGCTGACCATCAAAAGTGGTTACAAAATTAAATTCGGGTAAAATCGTAAACTTTTTAATTTCAAATTCGCGGCCTACACCCAGAATTAAACGAGGTAATGTTAACTCTAATCCATTTTCCGGAATTTCGTTTCCTGTTTTTTGAAAAACATCAATCGTATTTTGATCCAATGAGTAAGACCAAGCATTAAAAGTTGAAGTAGCATCTCTTAATACTGCTCCAAAATGCCATTTTTTTAGTTCGTATTGTCCCGCCAAATCAATTCCAAATCCCCAAGCCTGTGCAAAATCTCCAATTTTCCGATAAATAACTTTTGCATTTAGGCCAATTGACAGCCCTTCAATTCCAGTTTTTCGAGCATACGAAAGGAAAAATGCATTGTCAATGGCAGAAAAACTAGTGATGTTATCATAGTTTACTCGCCCATTATTGTCTATTAGATTAATTGTATTGGGTATGTCGTCTGCGCCAAAACGGATATAAGAAAACGCAATAGATGATTTATCATCCAGTTTTGTGGCAATAGCCGCGTAATCATATTTAGCTATTCCGGCAAAGTATTCGCTATGCATTAAACCTACTGAAAAATCTTTTTTCAGACCAGTTAAGCCTGCTGGGTTCCAATAACCTGCGGTAGCATCGCTTACCGTTGCAATGGTTGCTTTCGATATTCCTAACGCTCTGCCGCCTACTCCAATTGCCAAAAATTCGTTAGAATATTTTACGGCTTGTGCATTAGTAAACTGCTGAATAAACAGAATGGAAATCGAAACGATTAGTGTTATTTTTAGGAGTTTTTTCATCTCTATAAGGGGTTACTAAAATAAAGCTATTGCGGCACTTAACTCAACTGTGATCAAAAAATTGTAAAGCTTCCAACTTAATAAATAAAAGCTAATGCTAATGATTGGAATGTATTGAATAAAATAGAAATACATTTGTTTGAAAATATATAGGTGCTTAAAACAATAAAAAACTTCATTCCCAATCTCCTGACTCTTATTAATCTTATATTCGGAATGGTTGGCATTGTACTGGCCTTCGATGGTAAGTTGCACTTAGCTGGTATTATGGTTTTTGTAGCAGCAGTCTTTGATTTTTTTGACGGTTTTGCTGCACGATTATTAAATGCACAATCTGATTTAGGCAAAGAACTGGATTCTTTGGCCGATATGGTAACTTTTGGGGTTTTGCCTGGAGTTATTGTTTATCAGGTTGTTAATGGTTTATCGGGCATTTATTTTACGTCTTTTTTAGAAAGGCCATTGAACTTACATGTCATTTCTCTGTTGGCTTTTTTACTTACTGCAGCCTCAGCTTATCGTTTAGCAAAGTTTAATATTGATACACGCCAAAGCACTAATTTTATTGGCTTGCCTACTCCTGCAATGGCCATGTTTTTTGCTTCTATTCCAATGCTTGCAGAGTGGCAATATTCCTACAATTTGTATGTGAAATTAGATGAAAAAATGCTCAAAAACTTTGCTTCCATGTATCATTTTAATTCTTTTGATATGGGGGTTGTAGCGCTTTTTCAATCAAAAATAGTTTGGGTATTTCTTATTTTTTTATTTAGCTATTTAATGGTCTCTCCTTTACCAATTATTTCAATGAAGTTTAAAAGTTTGAAATGGAAGGATAATAAATGGAGGTTTATTTTTTTAATTACTGCTGCTCTTACCGTATTGTTTTGCTTTTTCGATTTAATAATTTATACCGGGTTTTTGCCTTGGTTGGAATGGCTGTTTTTGCCAATTATCATGTTCGAATTGATTGTCGTTTCTGTTATTAAAGTTTTGATAGAAAAAAAAGGATAAGAGGTTCTTCGAGCTAAAGTTCTAGAATATATTATTCGTTACTCTTCCATTATTTCCATAAACCAGCGAAAACCTAAATCTACTTTTCCAGAGGCATTCGCATTATAACTTCCCTTGGATTCAATAGTAACATCTTCAGCTAAAGATAAAAAACCGCCACCCTTACTCACTCCTTTTTTTTGAATCATTTCTGCAGCATTTCCACTCAAGTTATAAATCCCAAATCCAGTTGGACCATAGGAGTATACCGGAACGACAATAATCGGTTTTGGAATGGAATATACTGTGTTTGAAATTGTGGTGTCTGTAGTTTTGAAATTTGCTATGTAGCACCCTTTTTTATTTTTAACAGAATCTGTATTCCAAGGGTAAATGGCATTTGGGTTTCCTGCTTTAGCGGCCATTATCCATTCTTTTTCTGTAGGTAATCTAAAAACAACTTTATTGAATTTTTGTTTTGGGTTTGATTTATATTGCTTAGTAAGCCATTCGCAATACAGAGTTGCTCCTGCGTACGAAATGTTTACCACAGGGTAAGCATTATAGGCAACATGAGTGTGGTACATCCTTATGTAGGGTTCAAGATATGGAGCAATGTCCCATAGAATGCTATCAATTTGAGCCTTTTTCAGTTTATCGAATTCCTGTTTTTGTTTTAAATCCGATAAAAAGTAGTTGTATTCTTTATTGGTAACTTCTATTACCGAAGCATAAAGACTTTCGCTTACTTTGGTTGTATTTTTTTTAATGAGTTTCACATTACTCGGATAGTCTTTTTCATTTTGAGCAAAAGATTCGTAATGATTTATGATAATTAAAAAGAAACATACGCTCCATATTTTTAAATAAAAATCCTTCATTTTTCAATTATTTGTTATTCGTTACCCTTCTATTATTTCCATAAACCATCGAAATCCAATAGCTATACTTCCGGTAGAATTTAAATCGTAGTCTCCTTTAGATTCAATTGTAATTTGTTCTTCAAAATTCAAAAACCCTCCGCCTTTAATCACTCCTTTTTCTTGGATCATTTCTGCTGCATTTCCACTCATGTTGTAAATTCCATAGTTGTTTGGCCAATAGGCATAAACAGGTGCAAGCAGAGATCCGTTATTTGTGTTTTGATTTACTGAATTAGAATCGGTTTTGACTTTCGCTCTGTAGTTTGCTCTATGCGAACCATTTTTTGCCCTCAAAGTATCTCCTTCCCATGGGTAAATAGCTTTTTCGTTTCCTCCATTGGCGGCTAATGTCCATTCTTTTTCGCTCGGCAATCTAAAAATAACTATCTTAAATTTCCGTTTTGGATTAACATTGTATTGTTCGGTTAGCCATTTACAATATAAGGTTGCGCCTTCATAAGAAACATTTACAACGGGATAAACATCATACGCTTCATGCGTATGGTAATGTTTAACATACGGTTTGTTGTAAAAGCCGCCAACCCATTGCATGCTGTCAATACCTGCTTTTTTAAGCTGTTCAACCTTGTTATTTAGTTTTAAGCTCTTTAAAAAATAACCGTATTCTTTATTGGTGACTTCCGCCTTTGAAGCATATAAAGTTTCATTCAATTTTGCAGCACTTTTTTTAATAAGCATTACATTATTCGGGTAGTCTTTTTCTTTTTGTGCAAAAGAATTGGCGCAAAAGAAAACAAGAATAAAAAGAACAAGAGTATTTAATGAGTATTTCATAATGATTTTATATTTCTTTCTAACATTAATATTATCAAATTATTCCAAAGATATGGTTTAATAATTATTTCAGTAGAACCTTGAATTCCCCAAATCCAATTCAAAAAAGGGGGGTCTTTTTTATTTAATTTCTTGGGGGTTTTTTAACTACTGTGGCTCGTTCTTTTTTAAATATTTCTTGGGTCTTTTTATATGATTCTATTTTGATTTGGGGGTCTCAGATTTTTTATTCCTGCTGCTCATTTTTTAGTTCCTTTGGGGTTGTATTAAGTGTGAATTAAAAACAATAGCTTAAGCCGCGATGGATATCAAAAAATAAAGTTGAATAAATGATGCTAGAAAACACAGGAAATAATTCAAAAAAAAGTGACAAATGGCGTATAACGTATAACGCAAAATTCACTCTTAGTTTTTGTCTGATATCATTTATAATGCTCTTGCTGAATATGGGCACCGGGGGTTGGGTAAATAATGTTTTTAGCCTTAGCACGCATTTAGGCTTCACTTCAAGTTATCGTTTAGTTAGTTACATATTTTGTCATGCAAATTTCGAACACTTAGTCGGTAATTATTTCTTTTTACTCATGTTAGGGCCAATTTTAGAGGAGAAATTTGGAAGTAAGTTACTTGCTCTAATGACAGTTATTACTGCAGTCGCCACCGGTTTAGTAAATGCACTTGTTTTCGATTCGGGAATAATTGGTGCAAGTGGAATTGTGTTTATGTTTATCGTTTTGGCCTCCATTGTAAACATGAAAAGTAAGGAGGTTCCTCTTACTTTTATTTTTATTGTATTAATATATATTGGCGGAGAAATCGTTAACAGTTTTAATAATGACAATATTTCTCAATTTGGTCACATTTTTGGCGGAATTTGTGGTGGTGGTCTAGGTTATTTTTTCAATAAGGAATCAAAATGAATTAGTCTTTAAGCTGCGCCAAACTTTTTTCTAAAACCGTCACCCTTTCTTCTAAGCTTTTGTTTTTTGATTGGGCATCACTTAAAATCAATTGAATCTTCAGAATTGATTTTGGCTTTTCTATAGTAACTTCTTTTCCAGAATCCAAAAGCTTTATGGTAATATTAGTTGATCCGCTTTTATAATATCCTACTGCAATATCTTCTGTTGAAATTAATATGATATTGTCACCTTGATTTGGTTTAGTATGAATGGAACAAATTAAAGCTCGAACTTTTCCAGTAGCTATACCATTAATGTTAGAGTTTTTAGTCTCACACCAAAAACCAGACTTGGGTCCAATTTCTGGGAGTATTATTTTAGGAAGGCTTTCCTTAGATTTGATTTTTTCTAGTAAATTATTTTTATTTAGCATTAAATCAGCACTAATATAAAATAACGAGGTCTGATCGATAGTAATAGACTTATTTTCTAGCTCATGTTCAAGTGAAGGCTTAAAGTTAGTAAGCTGATTAACAGTTAAATCTTTTGTAAAAAGGTCGTTTAATGGTATGCTAAAAAAATTAGCCATTCCAATGGCGATATCGATTTTGGGCTCGGCTCTTCCTTCTTCGTAAGCTCCAATATTGGCCCTGCTAATGCTGAACACCTCAGCAAATGCTGTTTGACTTAATCCTTTGACCGATCTTATTTTTCTAATATTAGAGCCTATTTTGGACATAATGTATAAAGATAATTGTGCGGTGCAAATGTAAGCTAAAAAATAAAGCTAAAAAAATTAGCATAAGCTAAAAATATTAGTATATTTGCCTTCGTGTTGACACAAAGAAATAAAATAAGTGAAACAAAAAGAAGTAAAATGAATTATCAATTTTTAAGGAAATCATTCCTTAGTCTAAAAGGACGGGTTAATTACATTTGAACTGCAATTAAAAATTAATTAGAATTCAATGGAAGATAGCTACAGTAAGGTAAAAAACTATGTTTTAGACCTAGGATATACGATTTCGTCGGAAATAGAAGAGGATCAAATTTTAATAATTAAAGATGAGTCTTCTGGGATAAAAAACTGTGCAATTGGTTGTGCAGAGCCAATTTTAATAGTTGAGCAATACTTGATGGATTTAAATAATGGGTCTAAAGAAGTGTTTCAAAGTTTGTTGATGAAAAACAGAGACATAATTCATGGCGCATTTGTTTTAGATGAGTCTGGTAAAAAACTTATTTTCAGAGATACGCTTCAAATTGCGAATTTAGATCTCAATGAATTAGAAGGGACGCTCAACTCATTAAGTTTACTTCTTTCAGAGTATTCAGATGAATTAATAAATTTTTCAAAAAATTAAAAAACAAGAAATTATGGGATTATTTAATAGATTATTTACACTAGGAAAAGCAGAAACAAATTCAGTTATTGACAAATTGGAAGATCCAATTAAAATGACTGAACAAGGTATAAGAGACATGAAAATGGACCTCGAAAAAAGCCTAAAGGCTTTGGCGGAAGTTAAGGCCTTGTCAATAAAAGCACGAAATGAAATTTCTGAGCAAGCAGACAGAGCTAAAGATTATGAAAAGAAAGCTATGTTGTTAATTCAGAAAGCAGAAGCCGGAGAAATGGATGCTGCAGATGCGGATAGAATTGCTGGAGAAGCTCTTAACAAGCAGGCGGAATGTGAATCACACGTAAATAGATCAACAGGTGATCAAGTTCAATTTGAAGCTAATGTTGCTAAAATTGAGGCAAATGTTAAAATCATTCGTTCAAAAATTAGTTCTTGGGAAAATGAATTAAAGACTTTAAAAGCGCGTGTAAAAGTAGCTTCGTCTACTAAAAACTTGAACAAACAAATGGCGGCTCTTGATTCTTCTGATACTATTTCAATGTTAGAAAGAATGAAAGATAAAGTGGAGCAGGAAGAAGCATTGGCCGAGGCATATGGAAGCATTGCTAATGAATCCCGAACTTTAGATGACGAAATAGATAAGGCAATTGGAAGTGATACAACTGCTAAAACCTCTGATAGTTTAGCTGCACTTAAAGCTAAAATGGCTGCTTCTAAGGGAAATTCTTAAGAGTTTGAGTTCGAGATTAATCATACAAATAGTTTTCGTGGTTGGATTATTAACTGTCTTAGGATGGTTATTCCAACTAGCGATTAAATTTTTTATTCCTGTAGTTATTCTTATTGCAGGAGTTTATGTTTGGAATAGATATTTTAGAACAGAAAACCATAAAAAATGGTAGGTCTGGGGCTGCATATTTTAATGGAGTTTCATGAGTGTGAACCTCAAAGGTTGGACGACCTAACTTTACTTAAAACAACCATGTCAGAAGCGGCAATTGCATCCGGCGCAACAATAATAAAAAGTGTTTTTCACCAGTTTTCACCACAAGGTGTAACGGGTGTTGTTGTGGTTGCAGAAAGTCATATAGCAATACATACTTGGCCGGAAAAAAACTATGCTGCAGTAGATTATTTTACGTGCAATGAAAATATGGATTACAAAAAGGCTTTCAATATTATAGCTGAAGTCATTGGGTCAAAAACCAATAATTATAAGTGTATTGAGCGTGGAGTTCTGGAAAAAGAAAAAGTCGTAGTTTAATCAATTATTAAAAGGAAGTAAATGGGAATGTTTGATTTTTTCAGGAAGAAAAAGGAAGTAAAAATTGACTTTAATGTCAATGAACTAGGAGTTGGCTTTTTAGTTGATTACTTTATGCAAACTTGGGAGGTGAAGAAGGTTTACCTCTACGATTGGGGGAATAATTTTGAGAGCCGAGAATATCTTTTGGATTCTGGATCCGAAAAAATGTACTTGCATGTAGAAGACGATGATGGATTTAAATGTAGTATTTCGAAAAAACTAGATTTAAAAAAAATTGAGCAAACATTAGCGCAACAGATTGTTAAGCAGGATGATGCACCTCAGCAGTTAGTTTTCGAAAACGAAACTTACCAGCGAGTTAATTCTGGTCAAGGATATTGTGGTGAAGAGGGTGATGCTGACGAAGATTGGTCTAAATTCGTGAACTGGAATTTTGAGATAGGAAATAAATTTATTTCTATTGATAGATGGGGGGAAGAAGAGTTTTCAGCAGCAAATGGAAGCTATGTGAAAGAAATTGAATTTTCGAATATTTTGCCTAAGTAACAATTGAAAAACAAATAATGAAACGACTTTACCTTATTGCACTTTCCATTTTATTACTTGCTTTAATGACCAGCTGCGGCCGGAAATATAAGAAAACACCTATAGACAATTATATTGTACAACATACTAAGCAAAAAAACTTCTCTGTCATTTTAGATGACATGGATGTTGAAGGAACTTTTTTCAAAACGTACAAAATGAAATTCAAAGTCATTTTAGAAGATGAAGAGGGTACGCCTACAAGTGCTGATAGTGATTGGCAAGAAGTATCTGAAGATTTTTTCTTTTTAAATGAAAATAACTTGGGCATGACCCTTTTGCTAAAGAAAGATGGGAAAGTGGATAGAAATGCTTCACCACCAGGATATCAATATGTGAATAATGCAAAATACGGTGAATGGCGTAGTAACGCAGGGGGTCATTCATTTTGGGCGTTTTATGGCCAGTATATGTTCATGTCTCATATGTTTGGGATGATGAATAGACCGGTTTATCAAAATGGTTACAATTCATATAGATCTGGCTACGCGGGAAAAAGATCCTATTATGGTAAAACTTCAGGTGGTAAGCCAGCATATGGAACTAATTCCGCAGCAACCAGAAAATTACGGCCCAATTTTTATCAGAGAAAGGCGACTAAATCGGGTTGGATCTCGAGCAGAGGAAGGTCTGGTTTGGGTAGTAGAAGTTCAGGGCGTGGTAAATAATTTAAAAGAATAAAGATGAATCTTTCAATATTAGATGGAATTTTAACTTCACTTATTTATCTCCTGGCGAGTTTCGCCTTGTTTTTTATAGGTAGGCTTATTTATAAGTTGGTTAATAAAAGTATAGATGTAGATCACGAATTGGTAGAAAAGGATAATCTAGCTTTTGCTTTCGCCAATGTTGGTTATTACATAGGCTTGTTAATTGCAATTTGGAGTCTCTATGTAGGAGAAAGCGAAGGACACATTATTGATGATTTAATTGGTATTTTCATTTTTGGTTTGCTGTCTATTGTTCTACTAAACCTCTCCGTGTTTATTACTGACAAGCTTATTCTTAGAAAATTTGACCTTCGAAAAGAGATAATTGAAGATCAAAACGTTGGTACAGGAGTGATTGAAGGAGCTGTTTGTGTTGCAAACGGTCTTATTATTCATGGTGTAATGGCGGAAAATCCGGATAATTATTTGGGAATTATTGCCTTGTGGGCTTTAGCTCAAGTATTTCTTTTTATAGCGGTTTTATTTTACAATCTAATTACAAGCTATAATATTCATGATGAAATAGAAAAAGATAATGTAGCCGCCGGTATTGGAGTGGCTGGTGCAATAGTAGCAATAGCCAATTTGGTAAGACACGGCGCGGGCTTAGAGGCTGAATCTTGGATTCAGGTAGTTGAAAACCTTGGTTTAGAGACTGGAATTGGCCTATTAATGTTGCCTTTAGTTCGCTTCTTAACAGACAAAATATTGTTACCAGGGCGGAAGCTTACCGATGAAATTGTAAATCAGGAAGTTCCAAACGTAGGTGCTGGAGTAATTGAAGCATTTGCGTATGTTGGCGGTTCAGTACTTATTTGTATGAGTTTCGGGTAACTGACTAACTGGAATTGTGAAAACAAATTCTAAGTATTTAAAAGTAGCAATATTTGCTACCGGAATCTCGGGGTTAGTTGCTGAATTTATCCTATCGACTTTAGCGTCTTATTTTATTGGAGATACAATTGTGCAATGGACAATTGTTCTTTCCATTATGCTCTTCTCCATGGGGATAGGAAGTCAATTAAGTAAATCGGTAAAACAAAATCTCTTGTTTACTTTTTTACTTCTAGAATTTGCACTTTCCTTACTTATTAGTATTTCGCCTTTATTGGTATATAGTGTAGCAGGTTATACAGCTTATATTCACATTGTTGTTTATGGTTTAGCTTCATTAATTGGACTGTGCATTGGATTTGAAATTCCATTAGTAACCCGTTTAAACGAACAATTTGAGAGCTTAGATAAAAACGTATCAAACGTGATGTCTTGGGATTATGTAGGAAGTTTGATTGGTGGCATAGCCTTCGCATTTTGGGGCCTTCCTCACTTAGGTTTAAAAAATACCGCATTTGTATTTGGAATGCTAAACCTTGTTGTGGCGCTTTTCCTATTCTTTGTTTTTTGGAATAAAAAAATAAAAAACAGAAAGGTAATCTCAGGCATGGCAGTGTTTGTAGTTCTTGTTTTAAGTGCAAGTTTTTTAAAGTCAGATGATATTATAATTTTTGGTGAACAAAAGCGATTCAAAGACAAAGTTGTCTTTGTAAAACAATCGAAATATCAAAAAATGGTGATTACATCTTGGCTAAATCATCATTGGCTATATATAAATGGAAACCTGCAAATGACTACCGTTGATGAGTTTTTGTACCACGAACCGATGATTCACCCAATAATGGAATTAAGTAAGGAACATAAAAGCATATTGATAATAGGCGGAGGAGACGGGTTTAATGCAAAAGAGTTATTGAAATATCCAGACGTACAAACAATAACTCTAGTCGATTTAGATCCGGAAATGACAAAATTAGGGTTAGAATACACCCCTTTTGTTATGGCTAACGATTCTTCTCTTCACAACTCAAAAGTGAAAATAATAAATACTGATGGTTTTATTTTCCTACAAAAAAGCACCAGTTTTTACGATATTGTAATTGTGGATTTACCCGATGCAAAAGGGGTAGACTTGAATAAACTTTATACGACTCAGTTTTATAATATGGCCTTCAATCATTTGCGACCAAATGGATTTATTGTAACTCAAGCGGGAAGCCCTTATTATGCCACAAAAGCATTTGAATGTATAAGCAAAACCATGCAGCACTCTGGCTTTAAAACCCTTAAGCTACATAACCAAGTTTTGTCTATGGGTGAATGGGGTTGGATTATTGGTTCCAAATCCTTTAGTCGGGAACAAATGAAATTTGCTTTAATTAATGGAAACTTTCCTAAAGTAGAAACACGTTGGATAAATCAAGAATCTATTGAATTAATCACCTCCTTTGGGAAGCCTCTAATTGACACAACTCAAATAAAAATAAATACAATTAATGATCCTGTATTGTACCAATATCAGTTAAACGCCAATTGGGATTTGTATTAGGCTGGATTGGAGAAAAAGCTTAAGAATACCTTACTCTTTATTTACAATGCCAGACTCTTCACCAAAATACCTAGCAAATTCTTTCATTTGATTTGCCAACTTTTCGTTCCCTGTGGCACGACCATATGTATCAGACATGGTTAAAATGGTTTGATGAAATAGCATATTCATATCATCTACTTTCATTTCCTTAGTCCAAAGGTCAATTTTTAAAGTGTTTTTAGCTTTACTATCCCAAATGGAAATTAAAGAAGCCTCACAAGGACCACCTTCACCATTATCTGATGAATTCCATTTCATATTTTCAGGAACATTGTTTTCGTCTAATTCAATGTCGAATGTAATTTTCGAATTTTTATTTGCCATTTTTATTTTTTGGGTTTATAGCCAGATCGGGCTAAAATTTGTTTTGAATCTTCGTTATTCATTAATTCGTTTAGGCTAACTTTCTGGTTGTTTTTCATATAGGAATTAACAATTTGCCATCCCATATAGTGTCCTGTTAAATCTGGACTTTCTCTAGAAAAAGCAGCAGTAAAAGGCCCTTCACTTATAAATTTATAATAGTCATGAAATAGAGTTGTGTAAAAAAGTTTTTCATTTACAAAATGCCCCCACATGGCCTTTTCATGATTGCCGCACCATGTCCACTGATCTGTAGAATACCCCATTACAATTTCAGGTGCCAAATTTGGTAAAGTTTTTTGAATCGCATAAAGTAACTTCCCTTGATGAATAATTTGATGCAAAAAAGTTTTGTTTCCGCTTTCATCCAGAAATTCACTTTGAAGCCATCCTTTCATAGCATCTTTTACTAATGCTGATCGGATCATTCTGTTTTTTCTAAAAAGCGGAACACGCATCATTTCATAATATGAAAAATCGTTTCCCATATACATATCTAATCCAATTCCTAAAACTGAATCGGTGACAACTATTGGGTAGGCAAACCCGGATACAAGTGTTACGACTTGAGGAACTATCTTAGTTGGAAAATAATAATGATAGCGCTTTAATGCTTTTTTTAATTCAGTTTTTTCAGCATCCATGTTTTTGAATTCTTCCGAAACGAAATTGTATGCTGTTTGTATTGCTTTGTCCTCTATAAAATTTTTGAGGTTTTGTACAATTGCAGTTTCATTCGGAGAGCCTACTTGTAAAACCTTTTCGCAATAACGCATAAAAAACTCACCATATTGAGTTCTAAACTTTTGGATTTTAGATTCTAAAGTTTCACTGGGCTCAAAGAGCTGTTGATCAAATCGATTAAATTGAAAGTCGATTTCAACTTTCTCCACGTTTATTTCTGGATCGTCTGTGCATGAGGTTATCAATAGTGCAACGAGGATAAAATGTATAAACCGGCTATTTCGCAAGGCATTATTCAGCATAATATTGTACTTATGGTTGCAAAAGTAGCCATCTATTAAAGAGAATGTTTCTTATATTGAATAGCTTTAAACGTTTTTTGGTAATATTAATACTTCTGTCTAGTATTGGATTTGCTAATGCTCAGGAGTTTAATAGATTCAAATTTGGAATAACTGTTTCTCCATCGGCAAATTGGCTTTCAATTAAGTCTCAAGGAACTGAATCAGGAAGTAGTGCAGTTAATATGAATTATGGGCTTTCAACAGATTTTGCATTGAAAGGAAGCGATCGATATTATTTTTCTACGGGTGTAACAATTCTTTCAAATGGTGGTAAAATAAATTATACTGCTGTTGAGCTGGAAAACGAGGTGCTTTTTGAAAGTCATAATGAATCAAAAATCACTACTCGATATGTAGAAATTCCAATAGCTTTAAAACTGAGAACTCACGAAATAGGTTATTCGGTTTTTGCAGGGAAGTTTGGGTTTGGTACTGGTTTTAGAATTAATGGTTTTGAGAATAGAACAACGTCGTTCTATTCTACAAACTCCATATATAATGAGAAAACGGAACGCATAAACATTCAAGAAAAAATAAAACCGGTTAGATTTGCAATGATAGTTGGAGTTGAATGGGAAAGAAAAATAACAAAGGATACCTATTTTACTTTTGGGTTTACTTTTAATAATGGGCTAAGTAATATTTTTAATTCACACACTTACAACTTAGATGAAAGTGGTAATTTAGATTGGGATTCGGTTAATGCTGATGGCAGCGCTAGTGGACCTAGCTTAAAAGGAACTAGTAAAACCATAGCATTCCAATTTGGTATTTATTTTTGACATGAATAGTACAAAAACAATCCAGCACATTGTAAAGTGGCTCAAAGACTATGCTGTAAATGCTGGGGTAAAAGGCTTTGTAATTGGAATCAGTGGCGGAATTGATTCTGCCTTAACTTCAGCGCTTGCTGCAAAAACTGGCTTACCTCTGTTAGTCGTTGAAATGCCGATTCATCAGGACTCGCGTCATGTGAAAAGAGCAAGAAATCATATCAATTGGCTAACGGAAAAATACTCTAACGTAAGTGGTGAAGAAGTTAAATTAACTTCGACTTTTGATTCTTTGGTTAGTGATTTTCCGAAAGTGGAAAATGAAGAAGAAAGATGGTTGGCTTTGGCCAATACTCGTGCTCGGTTAAGAATGACTACTCTTTATTATTTTGCAGGACTCAATAATCAATTGGTATTGGGCACTGGCAATAAAGTAGAAGATTTTGGAATCGGGTTTTTTACAAAATATGGTGATGGTGGAGTGGATCTTAGTCCTATCGGGGATCTTCTTAAATCTGATGTTTACAAGTTTTCCGAAGAATTAAATATTAATAAAGAAATACTTGAAGCTGCACCAACGGATGGACTTTGGGGAGATGAGAGAAGCGATGAAGAGCAAATTGGAGCGACTTACCCAGAATTAGAATGGGCAATGAATTACAATCCTTCTAAAAATGAAAACTTATCTGAAAGGGAAAAAGTTGTCTTGAATATTTATTCAAGATTAAATAGGATAAATCAACATAAAATGACAGATATTCCTGTCTGTAAAATAGAGAGGTAGAATTGCATTTCTTTTGCTTATAAACTATTAACTATAGCTAGACTTTCCACTACATGTTTCATAGCATTACTGTGCGAATTAATAATTCCTCTTATGACTTTTTTTTCATCAATAATATAAGTAACCCGACCTGCTATTAACCCAAAATAACTCTTGGGGACTTTAAACATTTTTCGGATTTTATTTCCCTGATCACTTAACAGAGTGAATGGCAAGTTGTATTGTGCTGCAAATTTTTGATGTGATTTTGGACTATCACCACTTATTCCCATAACCCGTACGTTTTTTCCGATAAACTCCGACATGACACCTCTAAATCCACAAGCTTCTCGAGTAAAGCGTAGAGTATTGCCTTTTGGATAAAAATATAAAATGACGGGATCTTCTTTCAATGCTTCATACACGTGGATATCTTGGTTGTTTTGGTCCTTCAAAATAAGTTCCGGAATTTTATCGTTGACTTTCATAATTTGATTCGTGTTATTTAAATTGAAAGTGGATCAATTAATTGTAGAAGGTGATCTTTTAAATTTTTCTGCTTGTTTATGGAATCAGAAATTGAGGTTTCTTTAATCGCACCATTTTTATCTCCTGCCAACAGTCCGCTCTTTCCTTTAAGTAAAGATCCAACTGCGCTATTTCCTCATCTACTTGCTAATATTCGGTCAGAAGCTGAAGGTTTTCCTCCTCGTTGAATGTGCCCTAGAACGGCAACTCTAGTATCGAACGTTGAATTTACTTTTTTGCAATTCTCATAGCACCCCGGCATCACCTCCTTCTGCTACAATTACTATTGAAGAATTTTTTTTATTACGTTTAGCCTCTATTAAATTATGAACTAATTCCTCAATGTCTGTAATTTCTTCAGGAATTAAAGCATCCTCTGCGCCACTTGCAATGCAGGCAGAAAGGGCTAAATATCCCGTATCTAGTCCCATTACTTCAATAAAAAATAATCGGTTGTGTGATGCTGCCGTGTCTTTTATCAACAGCATCTACAATTGTATTTAAAGCAGTGTCGAATCCAATGGTAAAATCAGTACCGAATAAATCATTATCAATAGTACCAGGAGCTCCAATAAAAGGAATGTTATATTCTAATTCAAATTGATTTGAGCCGGCAAAAGAACCGTCTCCTCCAATAATTATTAATCCATCAATTCCAGCTTTTTGCACATGATTAAAAGCTTGTTGTCGCACTTCTTTTGTTCTGAATCTTTGGCAACGATCCTATTGTAAAATAGTTCCTCCTCGTTGTAAAATCCCACTTACAAATCTCGCATTCAAATTCACAAAATTTCCTTCAATTAATCCTCGGAAGCCTTCCTAAATCCCTACTACTACAAAACCTTCATAAATGGCTGTTCGGGCGGCAGCGCGTATAGCAGCTTTCATTCCAGGGCATCACCGCCAGAAGTTAATACTCCAATTTTTTTCATTAATTATTGTTTAATTGGTAAAAGTAAGATTATGGGTACAGGGAAAGGTCTATTCTAAAAGCTCCGAGAAAACTAATCAACTTTTATATATCGATTTCAAAAGTCTAAAACTTTGCCCTAACAGCAACAATAAAATTTCTTCCCGAAGCTGAAATTCCTGAAGAATAAGGGCGGTAATGGTAATTGACTATGTTCTCTACTGAAGCATTTATTTGAATAGTTTTATTCAGATCATAAGACCCTCGAAAATTAATAGTATACCAGGCGGGTGTTCCGTCTTTTGTGTATAAATATGCTTTCCCTTGTTCTTCTGGGGCCAAATCACTCCAATGTTTCCAAGCATTGTATTGAGAGTAAAGCTCTATTCTAATTTTATCGGTTCTAAAAAACAAAGATGTTTTTCCAAATGCAGGTGCCACATGGCGCAGAGGAACATCATCGGTTAAATCACGACCATCGGTCCAGGTAAAAGTTTGAACAAATCCTATTTTTTTTGTGATATTCGCCTTAAGGTTAAATGAAACACCATAAATCTGAGCTCGGCCTGTATTAGTAATCATTTGTACTTCACTTTTTACTCCATCATACATTATACTATCTTGACCATTAAAGCTAGCTTTTCGTCTTACCATGGCATCCACCAAATAAGTATAAAACCCCACCAATTCAACTTGACCTTTATAGGATAGTTCTCGAGAAATACTTATTTCAGAATTATAAGAATACTCTGGTTTAAGATTTTCATTTGGAACAACAACTTTTCCTGGTTCTGAGTCAAATACCTTTGCCAAATCATCAATATTTGGTGCGCGAAACCCACTTGCCGTATTAAATCCAATTTTCCATTTTTTCGATGGCATATAATTAAATCCAATAAAACTTCCATTAAAGGCAGAAGTGCTAATTTTTATTTTATCGAAAGGAAATTTGTAAAAAGTGGTGTCCGTAAATTTTGATTCCATGTCAATATAAGTATATCTTATACCGGTGCTAAAATTCAATTTTTTATTGAGGTTCCATTTATATGTGATGTAGGCTGCGGCATTTGCCCAATAACTTCCACCATCAGGATATCTAGTAGAAGTTTTTCCTCGGGTTCCAGTACTTATATCTGAAGTTGATGCTTTAGATGAAACTGAATTATAGACTCCTTCAACGCCATAATAAATGGTGTGTTTAGCGCCAATAAATTTGTCAAATTCTACGTTTATAGTAAAGGCGTTCACTTTTTCGTTTCGTTGTCTTAGAGTATTGTTATTGTACTTTCTATCGTTTCTGCTTTCGCTAAAATATTGATATCCAGCAATTATTTGAATCCGATCCCAGGCATCATTACTAACATCGAAATTGGTGCTTAAATTTGCCATAAACCATTCTTGAGGGCCATAATACCATGTTCCGTATCTTGGCAAAGAGTCTTCTTCTTGAACTAATCTATCGTACCGCGGAATATTACTTGTTTTAGAATAATGAACTCCCAAGTTCATTTCTACATTGTTTTTTGGTAAATAGGTAGATTTAAACATTAAATTTTGTTGGCTATAAGCACTGGCTACTTGCAGTTGAGGGTCAGAATTTTGTTTTATAGTATCCTTTCCATCAATTCGAATTTGAAACCAACTTCTTTTACCAAATTCCTGATAGTTAGGGTGGTAAACCGCTCCTGATTTTAAGTCACTAAATGCCGAATAAGTATAGCTAAACAGTACCCCAAGCTTTTGACCGCCCAATCCAAATTTAAAGTTACCAATTCGTTCTGTATTCGCAAAACTATAGCGTAGCAAAGCGTCTCCTTTTAAAATAGTTGAATCTTTTTGAAAACTTAGTTCGGGTTTCGAAGTTGCAAAACTCATTACACCTCCAAGAGCATCACTTCCATAAATAACCGACCCAGGGCCATAAATTACTTCAGCTGCAGAAACTGAATTCGGATCGATTGAAATAATATTTTGAACATTTCCGCTTCTAAAAATAGCATTATTCATACGTATACCATCCACAACAATTAAAACTCGATTTGCCGAAAATCCTCTTATCATTGGGCTTCCGCCTCCTAGTTGGCTTTTTTGAATAAAAACTTCACCAGTATTGTTCAGCACATCAGCTACTGTTTGTGAGTTCGAAAATTCAATGTCTTTACTTGAAATAGGTACAATCATGTTTGGAACTTCCGATTCCAATTGTTTTCTTTTATTAGCCGTTACTATAACCGATTTTAAATCAATAGCACTCCTTGTAAGGTAAACTGTTTTGTTGCTAGAAATGACTTCTTTGTATGTAGTTACTAGTCTATTATAGGAAGGATGCTGGAATATTAGAGTATCAGTTTCCTTAAATCTTGAAAAATCGACTATGCCATTTTTATCTCCAATAATTGAAAACTTGAAATGGTGGTCAATAATAAAAACCTCAGGTACAGGTTCTAAATTATCAATATTGTAAATGTGAATTTTTTGCCCGAATAAAAAGCTACTTGTTAAAAGTACTAAGGATAGTATGAGAAATCTGTAAGCCATTAAAAATTGATTCAACGCAAAAATTACGCCTAATCATTCAATTTAAGAACGGCCATAAATGCTTCCTGAGGAATTTCAACATTTCCAACTTGTCGCATTCTTTTCTTCCCTTTTTTCTGTTTTTCCAAAAGCTTTCTTTTTCTAGAAATATCTCCGCCATAACATTTTGCGGTTACATCTTTACGAAGCGCTTTGACAGTTTCTCTACTTACTATTTTTGCCCCAATAGCGGATTGAATAGCAATGTCAAATTGTTGTCTAGGAATTAGTTCTCGTAATTTCAAGCAAATCTTTTTACCAAATTGATGTGCATGTGTTCGGTGAATTAAAGCAGAAAGAGCATCAACTTGGTCCCCATTTAAGAGGATGTCTAATTTAATCAAATCTGATTGTCGAAATCCTATTGGTGAATAATCAAAAGAGGCGTAGCCCCTTGATACTGATTTTAATCTGTCGTAAAAATCGAAAACAATTTCCGCCAATGGCATTTCAAAATTGAGTTCTACTCGATCGGTGGTTAAATATATTTGATTTTTAAGATTCCCTCTTTTTTCAATACACAAGTTCAAGACGGCGCCAATGTATTCCGATTTTGTGATTATTTGAGCATTTATATACGGTTCTTCTACAGCTTCTAATGAAGATGGATTGGGAAAATCACTAGGATTGTGTACCTCAAGTATTTCTCCTCTCTTAAGATGCGCGATATACGAAACGTTAGGAACCGTTGTAATAACAGTCATGCCAAACTCTCGTTCCAACCTTTCTTGAATGATTTCCATGTGGAGCATTCCTAAAAAGCCACAACGAAAACCAAAACCTAAAGCCACTGAGCTTTCTGGCTCAAAAGTTAAAGAAGCATCGTTTAGTTGGAGTTTCTCCATGCTATCTCTCAGCTCTTCATATTCCTCAGTATCAACAGGGTATATACCTGCAAATACCATTGGTTTTACATCTTCAAAACCTTGTACCGCATCTGTACATGGGTTAATAACCGTAGTAATAGTATCCCCTACTTTTACTTCTCTTGCTTGTTTTATTCCTGAAATAATGTAACCAACATCTCCAGATTTTACTATATCTCTTTTTTCTTGATTAAGACGTAATATGCCAATTTCATCGGCAAAATATTCTTTTTCGGTATTGATGAATTTTACTTTGTCTCCTTTTTTTATTTCGCCATCAAACACTCGGTAATAAGCTATAATTCCTCGAAACGAATTGAATACTGAATCGAAAATCATTGCCCTCAAAGGTTTTGTTGGTTCACCTACAGGGGCAGGAACCCTATCTATAACAGCCTTTAAAACTGCTTCAACCCCTAATCCAGTTTTCCCCGATGCCTCTAAAATATCTGCACGGTCACATCCAATAAGCTCAACTATCTGATCTTTTACGTCTTCTGGCATTGCCGAAGGCAAATCCATTTTATTGAGAACTGGAATTATTTCTAGATCGTTTTCTAAAGCTAAGTACAAGTTAGAAATTGTTTGGGCTTGAATTCCTTGAGAGGCATCTACTATCAGCAATGCACCTTCGCAGGCACTTATACTTCTCGAAACTTCATATGAAAAATCAACATGGCCAGGAGTATCAATTAGATTTAGAGTGTATTCTTCACCATCTAACTCATAATCCATTTGAATGGCGTGGCTTTTAATGGTAATACCACGCTCCCTTTCCAAATCCATATCATCTAAAAGTTGAGCTTGTGCATCCCTCTCATTTACGGTTCCAGTTACTTGTAAAAGCCTGTCAGCCAGTGTACTTTTACCATGATCGATGTGCGCAATAATACAGAAATTTCGAAAGTGTTCCATTCAGAAAAATTAGTGCGCGAAATTAAGGTATTTACAGTGGTTTAATGTGTTGGAGTAGGGCCATTTTGAAAAGAAGGAAACTTATATTTGTCGTCCTAGAGAAAAGAAATGAACGTTATTGAATCCATTAAAAAAGCAAAGGGAGAAACACTGTTTTCCTTTGAAATTCTTCCTCCATTAAAAGGGGCTCATATTGGTGAACTTTTTGGTAGAATAGATCCTTTGATGGAGTTTAATCCAAGTTTTATAAATGTTACTTACCACAGAGAGGAGTATGTTTATAAAAAAAGAGCAAATGGATTATTGGAAAAGCAAGCTACACGAAAACGGCCTGGTACAGTAGGTATTTGTACTGCAATTTTAAATAAATACCACATAGAAACGGTGCCTCATTTAACTTGTGGCGGATTTACTGAAGAAGAAACAGAAGATGCTCTAATTGACCTGAATTTTCTTGGAATTAATAATGTCTTGGCGCTTCGTGGCGACCCAATGAAAAGCGATAAGAATTTTGTCCCAACTGAAAATGGACATGAATATGCTGTCGATTTGGTAAAACAAATTGAGAATATGAATCATGGAAAATACTTAAGTGATGAAATAGTTAGCCCATCTCCTACAGCATTTTGTGTTGGAGTAGCTGGATACCCAGAAAAGCACTTTGAATCCATGAATTTGAAAACAGATTTAAGGCATTTAAAAGAAAAGGTGGAAGCAGGGGCGGAATATATTGTAACTCAAATGTTTTTTGATAATCAAAAGTTTTTTGATTTTGTAGATAAATGTCGAGCAATCGGTATTAATGTACCAATTATTCCAGGATTAAAACCTATTACCGTAAAGGGTCATATTCAATTCTTACCTAAGACTTTTAATATTGATTTTCCAGATGATTTGGCTGATGAATTAGAAAATTGCAAATCCAATTTGGATATTAATCAAGTGGGAATCGAATGGTGTATTAATCAAAATAAGGAATTGAAAAAGGCCCGCGTGCCCTCTTTACATTATTACACAATGGGGAAGTCAGATACAGTGCGAAAAATAGTTTCTGAAGTATATTAATACGCTTTAGGTAATTTTAAGCTCTCGGAGAGAAATCTCAGAGCCAAAAAAAGAGGCTGTTATTTGTTCAAAGGAACTGGTATAATCAGAAACGAAAAAGGCATCTTTTTTAACACCTTCAATCGTGTTTATCAAGTCTTTTTCTAAAAGTTGTTTTTTCAATTCTAGAGCAACTAATTTTCCGGAATCAATTATAGATACTTGATTTGAATAAAAAGCTAGTATTTCTTTTTCGAGAAGAGGATAGTGCGTGCAACCAAGAATAATAGTGTCTATACCAGCGAGTTCTTTTTTTGATAAATAAGCAGCTACGATAGGTTTACTTACCGAATCATTTAGAAACCCTTCTTCTACCATTGAAGCCAACAAGGGGGTTTCCAAGGCCGATATTTGAACTGGTTTCACTCTGTTTTGGTAAACCTCACTTCTAATGGTAGCTTTGGTTCCAATTACCCCAATATTATTTTGACTAAAGTCACTTTTGACGCATTCGACTACTGGATCGATGACATTTATTACTGGAAGGTTTTCAGGAACTATTTCTTTAGTTGATTCAAAGGCATGGGCAGATGCCGAATTGCATGCAATTACAATTGCCTTGCAATTTTGGTCCAATAAAAACTGAGTGATTTGTTTTGAATAACGAATAATAGAATTGGAAGATTTTTCGCCATAAGGTAAATGTAGTGTATCACCAAAATACACAATTCGCTCATTGGGCAATAGATCTTTTATGGCTCTAGCAACAGTAAGGCCACCAACTCCTGAATCAAAAACTCCTATTGGGTTATCCGAAAAACTCATCAAAAAAAAACCTCGTTAGACGAGGTTTAAGATTTTAAAGAATGCCTAATTGTTTTTTAACTAGCGGAAGAACATCTTCTCCTTTTGGAAAATAGAGCAACGCTCCAGTTCCAGAATCAATAATGTAGGAGTAACCATTAGCTTTTGCAACTTCAGAAATTGCATCTCTAGCTTTTTTAATAATTGGCTCCATTATTTTCGTTTCTTTTTTAGCTAAAGCATCCTGAGCTTTTCCTTGAAATTCTTGGATTCTCCGTTGAATTCCCATTATTTCTTCTTCTTGAGAAGATTTAATCAGTTCACTCATTGAAGAAACATTAGCTTGGTAATCTGTGTATTTTTTTTCGTATTCTGCTGTCATTGCAGCTAATTGCATTTCTAGCTCTTTAGCATATTTCTGTAATTCACCTTCTGCCGTATCTTTTTCAGGCATTATTTGAAGCAATTCATTTGAATTAATATGTCCAATTTTACTTGCTTTTTGAGCTTGAGAAACGCTCATACTCATTGCAAAAAATGCAATTAATCCTAGTTTTCCTGTTATTTTCATGTTTTTTATTTTAAGGGGTGCAAAAGTAAATAATCTCATTTAGATTTACCAACTTTTTTAATTATGAATTCTGTTTTATCGTACCTGGTATTGGAATAGAGAATGTTAGATGAGCTTGCCAAATCCAGTACTACTGAATAGTTGTTTCTATCCGCCATATCTTTCAGTGCATCATAAATTTTGTCTTGAAGAGGTTTGATTAATTTTTGGCGTGCTTTAAAAAGTGCTCCATTTACTCCAAATTTTTGTTTTTGGAATAATCGTACTTCTTTCTCTAATTCAGTAATTTCCAATTCTCTTTTCTTTTTTAGTTCTTCCGTTAATAGGATTTTTTCTGCCTTGTATGCTTGGTAAAGTTTTTCGATTTCTGAATACTTACCTTCTATTTCGGCCTGCCATTTCTTCGATAATTTATCTAACTCGTCCTGAGCTTCAACGTAACCTGGAATGCTTTCAAGAATAATTTCAGAATTGACATAAACAAATTTTTGAGCTTGAGACGAATACCCTAAAGTAAAAATAATGCTGAATATTAAAATTGCTTGTTTCATAAGGAGCTTTTTATAGTGACCCAAGATTCGCGCCAATCGTAAAATGTATTTGAGATCTGTCCATACCTGACCTTCCTGGAATATCATCAAATCGATACCCCCAATCTAGACCTAGTAAGCCAAACATGGGTAGAAATACTCGTACGCCAACTCCTGCGGATCTTTTTAATTCAAATGGAGCAAATTGGTCAATGTCATTCCAAGAATTTCCCGCTTCAGTAAAAGCAAGGACGTAAATAGTGGCGCTTGGATTTAAACTTAAGGGGTAACGCAATTCTAAGGTATATTTAGCTATTGATGTGCCGCCGGTTGAAGGAGAAGCTGAACCATCGTCGTAGCCACGTAATGCGATTATTTCACGCCCATCTAACTGAAATCCAGTTAGGCCACTACCTCCTAGGTAAAATCGTTCAAACGGAGCATGGCCAATATCTCCGTTATAATAGCCCATAAATCCAAATCCAATTTTCGCCTTAAAAACTAAATTCTGTACTATAGGTGTATACCAATCCGTTGTAAATTTCCATTTGTAATATTCTACCCATTGGTATTTTTCTTGAGGTTCCATGTTGGCGTAATCTTTACCAGAGGTAAAAGCCGAATAGGGTGGGGTAATTTGTAATGAAGTTTTAATATCCGTTCCGGTTTTAGGATAAATAATTTGATCTAAAGAATTTCTATTAACTGTAATTCTATAAAAGACATTGTTAGAGACACCTTTGCTAAATAAAAATGAGCGCCAATTGTTCATTACGTATTTCTGATAGCTTACTTCGTGTCTAACAACAAAATAATCATCTGGCCATTTTAACTGATGACCTAAGCCTAATGTGGCACCCCAAATTGTTATGTCTTGACGTAAAGGATCATCCTTTGCCTGACCGTTACTTTGTAGAGACCAATAGCTGGACACACTGAAAGATAAGGGTCTTTTTCCTCCAAGCCATGGTTCAGTAAAAGAAAAGTTCAGAGAAGAATAATAAAGACCGCTTGTCTGAAAACGAAGCGATAGTTGTTGCCCATCGCCACTTGGAAGTGGCCTCCATTCTTTAAAATTAAAAACATTTTTTAATGAAAAATTTGTAAATCGAATTCCTACCGAACCTACAACTCTCCCGCCACCCCATCCACCGGACAACTCAATTTGATCCGAGGGCTTTTCCGCAACTGTATACTCCATATCTACAGTCGCATTTTCTGGGTTGGGTTTTGGAACTACATTCATTGCTTGTGGGTCAAAATAACCCAATATAGAAAGCTCTCTTTGAGAACGCATTATATCAGACCGACTAAATAAGTTTCCTGGTAAAGTTCTTATTGCTCTATATACCACATGATCGTTAGTTTTTGTGTTTCCTCTTGCTTCTACATTATTTATCCGAGCTTGTCGTCCTTCGTAAATTCTTATTTCTAAATCTACAGAATCATTTTGTACAAAAACCTCAACAGGAGTTACTTGAAAGAACAAATACCCATCATCCATATACATAGAAGAGACATCTTTTCCGTTTGGATCCATAAAGAGTCGTTGCTCAATTAAAGTGGGATTATATATTTCTCCTTTATCAATTGAAACAATTTGTTTCAAGGTGTAGGTTGAAAATTTTGTATTTCCCACCCATTTTATGTTTCTTATAAAATACTGACGTCCTTCATCGACAGTAAGTTCCAATATTATTGATTTTTCATCAAAATCATACATCGTGTCTTTTGTGATTTTCGCATCCCGAAAGCCCATTTCTTTGTACTTGCCAATTATGTTTTTTTTGTCATCATCATAATTGGATTGGATAAATTTTGAACTTTTAAAAACATTTAATTGAACGTGTTCCGTTAAATAATCCCACGCAATTTTTCCAGCATATATTGAATCTTTGTCAGTAAGTGATGCTTTTCCAGTTTCAATTAATAATTTTTGTGGGTCATAAAAAGGTTCAAAAGAACTTTTCTGTCGGGTTTCTTTCATTGCTTTTTTCACTGTAAAGTTGGTTAAATGCTCATTGTCAATTACGTTAACTTCATGAATCTTCACTTTTTTAAACTTTACTATATCCAAGGTCATGAATACATGATCAGGGAATTTATCGTCTGGCTCAAAGGTTACGTTTACATCTACTTTTAAAAACCCTTTGTCTATAAAGTAGTATTCTACTTTTTGTTTTGTACTCAGTATTAGATTTTCAGTTACTATTTTTTCTTTAAAAAGATCAATCTCTTCCCTCAGATCGTTGGCTTCGGACTTTTTTACACCAGCAAATTTGAATCGAGAAAGTCGAGGCTGTTCCTTAATATAAATATCTAAGAAAATGAGATCGCCTTGAACTTTAGTGAAACTAATTTTCACATCTTCAAATAGCTGCTGCTTCCATAGTTTTCTAACTGCTTTTGAAATGTCAGAGCCAGGAATAGTAATTTTTCGGCCAATCTTCAAACCAGAAATTAATACCAATGCACCTGCATCTAATCTTTTAGCGCCAGAAACAGTAATGCCGCCTACTTTAAATTCCTTCGGGTTAGAGTAATCAATTTTAAATTGACCTCCACCTATTTCTACCTGGGCAACTAATTGAGCAGTTAGGAAAAAAGATAGTATTATAAGAATCGATTTCATTACGTTTATATCTGCGCGCTAGTTTTGCCAAATCGTCGCTCTCTGCTTTGGTAATCTAGTACTGCATGGTACAAATCTTCTTTTTCAAAATCTGGCCATAGTTTGTCTAAAAAGCAAAACTCGGTATATGCAGATTGCCATAGTAAAAAATTGCTAATGCGATATTCTCCACTTGTGCGTATCATTAATTCAGGATCTGGAAAATCTTTTGTGGTGAGATAATTTTTAAAAATATCTTCATTAAACTCCTCTGCATTTATTTTGTTGTCCTGTGCTTCTTTTATTATTGTTTTTATAGCATTCGTAATTTCCCACCTTGAACTGTAACTTAGTGCAAGTATCAGAGTCATACCATTATTGGTTGAAGTTTTATCAATTGTTTTTTGTAAACTATTTCTACATCCTTTTGGTAGTGATTCTATATCTCCAATACTTGCTAAGTGGATATTATTTTTCATTAGCGTTGGTAATTCCTTGCTTAGTGACTTTACTAAAAGTTCCATCAAAGCATCCACTTCAAACTTTGGTCTATTCCAATTTTCTGTAGAAAAAGCATAGAGAGTTAAATAATTGACGCCAATTTCAGCACATGCTTCTGTGGCATTTCTTACAGCTTTAATCGCATTTTTATGTCCGAAAATGCGTGCAAGTCCTTGTTTTTTTGCCCACCTTCCATTTCCGTCCATAATAATGGAAATGTGTGAAGGGATTTTGCTATTATTTAATTGGGTCTTGTAACTCATTCAATAAAAAAAGCCCTTAAGGACTTTCATTTTTTAAGTGAGCAAATATAATTAAACAACGTTGGAAAACTACTAGCCAATGGTAGTTTAAAAAAGCAAAAGGAACAGAGGAATATTAATCGTAAGTGCTGATATTACTGAGTGTTGTACTTGCATAAATTAGGTTGCTTACCTATTCGAATTAGCAAAGTAAATGAGGTCATAGTATAAAAGTCTTTTCGTTGTGAATTTCCCCGCTGCATTCCCCATTCGTTTTGATCATTTCCATTGTCTAAATTTCGATTTGAAAGTGCCTGTGAAACGGTACTCATTTGAGAGGGGTCTTCCGGGTAACCTGTACTAACATCATCTAAATAGTCAGTAAAGGTTTTTCGAATTCCATATTCTAATGCAAACATGATTCTATGCGAGAATTTAAATTTAAACCCAACTCCAAAAGGGATTGCTAATTGCATTTTCTTGTATTCTTCCGATTGATCTTCCGTACGATATTCTCTCAAATTATACTCATTTCCATTTAAGGTTGTGGCAGGGCTAAACCAAAAGAAAGCAATTCCACCAAAAATATATGGAGAAAAATTGTGTCGTATTACAAAACTATGATACCTGAAAAAATTGAACTCAAACTGTGTTGAAAATTCATTGATTTTAGTTTCAAAGTTTAAGTTTCTGTTTTGCTTTATTTGGGATTCAGATTGACTATCGTCTCCTGTAATTTTGGCAAATAGAAAGGAGTTTTTCCAAGTAAACCTATCGTTTATTGGTAAACGGTGAACTAGTCCCCATGCAAAATTTGTATTTGCAATTTTAAAGTGTTTGGTTTCGTTTAGATCTCCCAAATAGTAGCTTACTCCAGATTGCAGTCCAACCTGATTTTGAGATTGAGAAAACAGATTTGTTTGCAGCGAAACAAATATTATGACTGTGAATGTAAAAAAGAGCCTACACATGTAAAGGCGAAAGTAAGAATTAGATTAGAAATAATACTAAAAACGAGGTTTAAACGCTTTTGCTTTCAATATCTTATAACTTACAGTAAACATAAATGTCATATACAAATCATCGGACTTTTCACTACCTCGTCGTTCTCCAGGATTTGTCCAAGAAGCTTTATCTCCATTTCTATTAGCTGGATCTGCTAAAAGTCCCGCTTCTTGATTACCGTCATTAGCCGCTATAATTGCGTTGTTATCGTAATATACTCCACTTACATCGTCTATATAATCGGAAAACGCTTTACGGAACATGTATTCTGCACCAACATTCCAATGTTTTCCTAAAGAGTACTTTACGCCTATTCCTAAGGGTATTGCCAGTGTAAATTTCTTATAAGGAGCAATACCCGAACCAGCAACGGTTTGTCCTTCCGTGCCGATATTCGACAATGGTTTGTACTTAGTTGCCCCTATATATTTTCCAGTTGGATTAAAGTAAAGCCCTTGTATTCCTGTAGTTGCATACATTGAAAGTCCATATAAAAAATCGTTTTGTGTTCCTTTTAGTCTAAATGCTTCTCCAAATTTTTCACGAATAAAATAATATCTACCTAAAATACCAATCTCGTAAACCTGAGTTTGAATGTCTAAATTTCTTTGCAGTCTAGCTGCATTTTTAGCACTAGCGTCTCTTGCTTTTAGCCACAAGTAAGAAAATTGACCATTTAATGAAATGTTTTTGGATAGATAATAATTGTATCCTGCGCAAACTCCCCAACTGGTTTCCTTAAAATTCATGTCTAACACAGAGTTACTGGGGACGTCTTTGTAGCCGCCGACATCGCCTAAGAGCCAGGTAGTTCCCGCTCCAAAGGTTACTTCTTGACGGAGTTTTTTCCAACGCTGCGCATCAGCATTAACAAAAAAAGATACTAATAAGACTACTAGGAATGTTTTTTTTAAGGTCACGTGAAGTAATTTGAATTGGTGCAAATATACACATATTTTACATTTGAAAAAAGTTAGGATAACTGTCGATAAGATGTTTCTAATTTCGATGATCTCGTCCCCAGTGCATTTTATTACTCAATGTGCTTAGGAAAGTTTGATTGTTCAAATTAAGCAGACGAATAGAGAACCCACATTTTTTTATTTCGATTTCTAAAGAAGAGTCAAAAGTTTCCATTCTACTATCCATGGATACTAAAAAGTCGTTTTCTCGTCCTTCCACTTTGAGCTTAATAGTATCGTTAGAAGAAATTACAAAAGGACGTGAAGTAAGGTTATGTGGAGCTACAGGAGTAATTACAAAATTTTCGGAGCCTGGCGTAATTATAGGTCCACCACAACTTAAAGAATAGCCTGTAGATCCGGTTGGCGTTGAAATAATTAGTCCATCTGCCCAATAGGTGTTCAAAAATTCTCCATTTATGTAAGCGTGAATAGAAATCATACTAGAGGTGTTTTTTTTCTGAACAACAACTTCATTTAGCCCAAAATTTCTGTTCCCAAATAAATTTGGTTTGGTTGTCAATTCCAGTAACATTCTGTCTTCAAAAAAGTATTTTCCCTCATCAATCATGACTAAGGCCTCTTTTATATCCTCCATTTTTATAGTTGATAGGAATCCTAATCGGCCAGTATTAATCCCTAAAATTGGAATTCTAGAATTTTCAATTAATGTTACGGAGTCCAACATAGTACCATCTCCACCCAAAGAAAATAAACACTCTGCATTATTGTGCATTTCTGCGTTGGTGATAAATTGCCCTACATTTTCATTCATTTTTATTCTTTCACTCAAAAAGTCATAAAAGGAATGGAAAACAATAACTTTAATTTTTCTCTTTTCTAGTTCATCAAAAAGTAGTTGGACATCTTTTGTATGTTGGTCACCAAATAACCTTCCATAGATAGCAATTTTCTTTAAAGTTGTTGCAATCATATATTTAAATATTTCATAAGGTTATTATACCTGTCTTGCAAGTCGTCTTCTGAAGAACTTTGGTCATAACTAGCAGTAATGTCGTATTCAAAGCGTTCAAATGTTTGAATAATATCCTGCACGTTTTCTTTGTTTATTTTTATCGTTAGTTCAAATTTGTTATCGTCATAACTTCTAGTAATAAAACTCCCTAATATTTTCGCGTCATTACTTTCAACAATTCTTGCTATTTCAACCATTGAATAATCAGCAACTACCACGTCCATTACTATAATACCGCCGGGGTTTTTTACGACGGGCATTTCTGCAATTGCTTGCATTATTCCAGCAATCGTAGTTACACCAAGAAACAAATCTTTTCCAGAAAGAATTGGAATCAAGCTAAGTTTATGTTTTTGCACCAATTTGACTACTTCAAAAACGTGATCGTTTTCATAAACTGAAGTTTTTATAAGGTTATGAATGTGGCTACCAATTTTTCTTGACCCGTTTTCTATATTAAAAAGGTAGTCTTCGTAGATCAATCCTAAATATTGAGATCCTTGTGTAACCGCAAGATGCGTTACTTTAAATTCGTCCATCCATTCAATAGCCTGTGCTACAGAATCATCTTTTGTTAAAGATGGGATTTCAGTTATAAGTATCTCGCTTGATAACATAATTATTTTCTAATTTCGTCGCTTAATTGAGGTCAAAACTAAGATTTTTATGTGCAAGCTAAGTGTTAACGTAAACAAAATTGCCACATTAAGAAATGCCCGAGGAGGTAACGTTCCAAATTTGGTAAATGTGGTGAAAAATATTGAGGAATTTGGAGCAGAAGCCATAACCGTACATCCTAGACCAGATGAAAGGCACATTAGGTACCAGGATGTTTTCGATATAAATAAAGTTTACCAAACAGAATTTAATATAGAAGGCTATCCAAATCAAAAATTCTTGGAATTAGTGCTGGAAGTAAAGCCCACTCAAGTTACTTTAGTGCCTGATCTTCCAGGAGTTTTAACTAGTAATTCGGGCTGGGACACTAAATCCAATTTTGACTTATTAAGCGATGTCATTTCTCGTTTTAAAGAAGCAGATATTCGTACTTCAATTTTTATTGATACGGATTTAGAGTTAATAGAGTACGCTCAAAAAACTGGTGCAGATCGTGTTGAATTGTACACAGAAAGTTATGCTTCAAATTATTCGAAGGATAAAAAAGAAGCCATAAAACCGTATAAATTATCGGCTGAATTTGCTCGCTCTATTGGGCTTGGGCTAAATGCTGGGCATGACTTAAATTTAGAAAACTTGAATTATTTTAGCGCTGAAATACCATTTTTAAATGAGGTGTCAATTGGACATGCGCTAATAACCGATGCGCTATATTTTGGATTAGAAAATGTAGTGGGCATGTACAAGCGATTGTTGTCTAATAATTAGCCCGTCGATTATGCTAAGTTGTCAATATTGAACTAAAAAGGAGTTAAGGTGAAATTAAATTACAAGAGTTTTGGAAGCGGGGAGCCTTTAGTAATTCTGCACGGATTAATGGGAATGTTGGATAATTGGCAAAGCTTGGCAAAAGATTACGCAGAACACTTTGAAGTATATATCATTGACGCTAGAAATCATGGTCATTCGCCCCACAGTTCTGAAATGAATTATGAAGTAATGATGCATGATTTACTTGAATTTTGTCATGAACACGATTTAAGTGAAATCTACCTTTTAGGACATAGTATGGGAGGGAAAACGGCTATGAAATTTGCTCAAAATTTCGCTGATTTTGTGAGTAAATTAATTATTGCGGATATTGCTCCAGTTTCTTATCCTATCCGTCATGATATTATTTTAAAGGGTTTAGAATCACTTAATTTTGATACAATCAAGTCAAGGGGAGAAGCGGAAAGGTTATTGGAGAATTATATTCCTGAAATAGGAGTTCGCCAGTTTATACTTAAGAGTAGTTATTGGGTGGGAAAAGGAAAGCTTGCATTACGATTTAATTTAAAAGCGATAAGAGAAAACATTGAAATAATAGGCGAAGAAACGACGGATGCTATGTTTGAAAAGGAAACTTTGTTTATCCGTGGAGAAAACTCCAATTATATATTAAATAAATATCAAGAGTTGATTGATGAATACTTCCCGAAAAACAGAATTATTACGTTTCCTAATTCCGGCCATTGGCTACATGCGGAACAACCAAAAATGTTTTTAGAAGAGACTTTGAAATTTTTGTTGAAGTGATTTAGTTTTTGGCATTCTTTATTATAAACTGTTCTTTTAATTACTTGTTAAAACATCAATTTAGAATAATTCGTTCTAAGATTGAAGTTCCGTTTTTAACAAAATCGGTTTGAGCTGAAAGTTGAACACAAAGAAGCAATGTCAGAAAAAATAATGTGTGTTTAATTGACATTCTATTGAAGTTCATTTTATTATTAATTGATTGTCATTAATTTAGGAAAATTTATAAAAGATTTTCAACTTTAAAATCTCGGTTTTATCCTAAAAACTAAGAGAAATTAAGCTTTAACAAAACTTACTTTCTAGAGTGTTCTTATTTCTAATAGAGAATATATATTCGTAACCTCAAAATTTAAGAAGTGTCAGATAGCATTGTCATAATTCCTACCTATAACGAAATAGGTAATATAGAACGAATGATTCGTACTGTTTTCGAACTTTCGAAGGAGTTTGATGTGCTCATTGTAGATGATGGCTCACCGGATGGAACTGCTGAAAAAGTAAAAGAATTACAAGCCGAATTTGGTAACAAACTTTTAATTACCGAAAGGGTGGGTAAACAAGGGTTAGGTACAGCATACATTCATGGTTTTAAAATTTGTTTAGAAAAAGGATACGATTACATTTTTGAGATGGATTGTGATTTTTCTCATAATCCAAAAGATTTGGTAAGGCTTTACGAAGCTTGCTCAAAAGATGGAGCGGATATGAGTGTAGGTTCTCGATATACTACAGGTGGAAAAGTTGAAAATTGGCCCATTGGTAGAGTATTGATGTCTTATTTTGCATCGGTATATGTTCGTTTGATTCTATGGCTTAACCTAAAAGATACTACCGCAGGGTTTGTTTGTTACAAACGAAAAGTACTGGAAACTATTGATTTACCAGCAATTCGTTTTGTTGGTTACGCATTTCAAATAGAAATGAAATACACAGTTCATTTGCACGGTTTTATAATAAAAGAAGTTCCGATTACTTTTACCGATAGGGTAGTTGGCGAATCTAAAATGAGCTCTAAGATTTTTAAAGAGGCCCTATTTGGTGTATTAATCATGAAAGGGAAGTCGGTTAAATAATCACTGTCTCCATTTTTCCATTCCCTATTCACCTTTAAATTAAATATATATGTCGATATTATTGAAAAATGGAACTCTAGTAAATGAAGGAGAAACCTTTATCGGTTCTGTTTTGATTGAAGGAGAAAAAATTATTGGTATTTATCGTGAGAATGAAACTTTACCAGAAGCCAAAGAATTAATTGACCTAACAGGTAAATATATTTTTCCGGGAATAATTGACGATCAGGTTCATTTTAGAGAGCCAGGGTTAACCAAAAAGGCAGATATTTATACTGAATCTAGAGCGGCGGTAGCTGGAGGGATTACTAGTTTTATGGAAATGCCCAACACGGTTCCTAATGCTCTAACAGTTGATTTATTGGAGGATAAATACGACATTGCAGCCGAAAAATCTATTGCTAATTATAGCTTTTATATGGGAGCATCCAACGACAATATTAAGGAATTGCTTAAAGTAGATTCTAAAAAAGTATGCGGACTTAAAGTTTTTATGGGCTCAAGTACTGGAAATATGCTTGTAGATAATGAGAATACTTTGCGAAGTATATTTTCTGAATGCAATATGCTTATTGCATCTCATTGTGAAGATGAAGATACTATTCGGGCAAATACAGCAAAATTTAAAGCATTGTATGGAAATAATATTTCCATGAAATACCATTCACACATTAGAAGTGAAGAAGCATGTTACCGCTCTTCTTCTTTTGCGGCAGGATTAGCGAATGAATATGGGGCTCACTTACATATATTACACCTCACAACTGAAAAGGAACTATCTTTATTTGACTTGGATAAACCGTTAAAAGATAAAACATTAACCGCTGAAGCATGTGTACACCACCTTTGGTTTAGCGAAGAGGATTACGGTTTATTTGGAACAAAAATAAAGTGGAATCCAGCTGTGAAAAAGGCAAGTGATAGAGACGCATTAATGAAAGCTGTAATAAATAATAAAATAGATGTAGTTGCAACTGACCACGCCCCTCATACGGCTAAAGAAAAAAGCTTGGACTATTGGAGAGCTCCCTCAGGTGGTCCATTGGTTCAACATGCTTTAGTGTCGATGTTGGAACATGTTTCTAATGGGAAAATTACTTTAGAAAAAGTAATTGAAAAAATGTGCCATGCTCCTTCTGATTTATTTAAAGTTGAAAAAAGAGGATATTTAAAACCCGGTTTTTTCGCAGATATTACTGTGGTTGATTTATCTTCAGAATGGGAAGTCAGCAAAAACAATATTTTGTATAAATGTGGTTGGTCTCCTTTTGAAGGACATAAGTTTAAGAGTAAAATTTTAGGAACTTGGGTAAATGGTTCAATTGTTTATGACAATTTGAAAGGAAACGAAATTGGCGAAATTGTAGAGTCTAATTCTTCAATGCGATTAACTTTTAGTGCTTAATTATGAATAAGTTAGTTCTTTTTATTTCCGTCTTTTTTCTTTTTTCTTGTAGCGCTGAACCCGATGTTACTGCACCAGATAATTTATTATCAAAAGAGCAAATGATTGCGGTTCTATACGATTTAGGTCTTGCGGAGGCCGCCTACCGTGGAAGACATCATAAGGACACATTAGCAGAAGAAAAGGTAAGGCAACGTGTGCTTTATAATTTTGAAGAACACAAGACCACAAAAAAACAATTTGAAGCGAGCTATGATTATTATATGAAACAACCTGAAATGTTAGTTGAGATTTATAATGAGGTTTTGGCAAGATACAGCACAAGGCTGTCGGAAGTTGAAGAAAAAGTGGATTAAGCTTAATCCCCATTTAAAGGAGGAGTTTTGGCTCCTAATTGGCGATAAAGTCGCGTAGTTTTGGTCGTTCAAAGCGGTATTTCAAAAACCTTATCGGACCTCAGCTAAAAAAATTTCAGCAGTATAATCAATAGATTCTCGAATTGGAATAAATTCGACACCCAGAGTTTCCCTTATTTTTTTATTTGAATATACTTGTTGTGCATTTGCAGCTCTGGCCGTTTCTTTTGTTATTAACGGGTTCGATCTACTAAAGAAAGCCCAAATCCAATTCAAGCGCCAAGCTATACTACTCAACAATCGATTTGCGAATATGGATGGTGGAGTTTTTCCAAGTGCATTTGCCAAAATATCAAAAAACTCTTTAAAAGTTAGGTTCTCAGAAATCAACAAAAACCTTTCGTTGTAAATTTTATTTTGGACGAGCTTAATCATGGTTTTGCTCACGTCTCTTACATCCACAAATGCATTACTTCCTTTGCTATAAAATTTCAGGCCATTCCAAACTGTTTTAAACACATTGGTACTGCTCTTTCCCCATTCTCCGGCTCCAATTATTACCCCAGGGTTAATTACTGAAATGTTAAGCCCTTCTTCTGCTGCTCGCCATACTTCTAGTTCAGCGCTGTATTTTGTAAAACTGTAAAATGAATTATAGGTGCCCGCATCCCAATTGCATTTTTCATCGATGGGTTCCCCTTTTTTTTGCTTCCCAATAGCCGCGGTTGAGCTTACATAAATGAAATGTTCTATTTCAGATTCTAGTGCCGCATTTACCATGTTTTCAGTTCCCGTTATGTTTACCGCTTCCATCAAGTTTTTATCTTTTGGATTAAAACTTACCACGGCGGCACAATGAAAAACACGTATTATGTCTTTCATAGATTCCAGCAAACACCCAATGTCAGAAATATCACCGTCAAACCATTTTATTTTTAAAAATAGACCTTCTTTATTATTTCTTTTAAAAAGGTTTTTAATTGGGTTTAAGTTGGAAGTTGTTCTTTTTAGAGCAGTAACGGATTCACCAAGCATCACTAAGTCAAAAATGAGTTGTGACCCAACAATTCCGGTGCTGCCTGTTACTAAATTCATGAACAACGAAAATACTCTAGTTTTTTGGCTAAAGGAATAAAAAGGAACTGAATTGTGTGTAAGAAAAATGCGAATATTAATTCCGAATAAATAAATTGGACAAATATCTTTGCAGTTCATATTGAGACATAACAAATGAATTTTATTAAAGAATTACAATGGCGTGGAATGATTCACGACATTATGCCCGGAACCAAGGAAGCACTAAATAAACCAACAGCAGGATATATTGGATTCGACCCAACAGCCGACAGCTTGCATATTGGATCTTTGGTTCAAATAATGATTTTGGTCCATTTACAACAAGCTGGACATAGGCCAATTGCGCTAGTAGGAGGCGCTACTGGAATGGTGGGCGATCCAAGTGGGAAATCGAAAGAAAGGAACCTCTTAGATCAAAATGAAATAGAAAAAAATATTACCGGAGTACGGACTCAATTAGAAAAGTTTTTGGATTTTGATTGTGGTGAAAATTCTGCTGAGCTAGTCAATAATTACAATTGGTTTAAGGAAATGAATTTTTTAGATTTTATTCGTGATGTTGGGAAGCACATTACCGTAAATTATATGATGGCTAAAGATTCGGTAAAATCTAGAATGGAAACCGGGATATCATTTACAGAGTTCACTTACCAATTAGTTCAGGGATACGATTATTATTGGCTCAATAAAAACAAAGGTTGTGTAATTCAATTGGGTGGATCCGATCAATGGGGAAACATTGTCACGGGTACCGAACTAATTAGGAGAATGGGTGGTGGCGAAGCCTATGCTGTTACAACTCCACTTATAAAAAAAGCGGATGGGAGTAAGTTTGGGAAAACTGAATCTGGAAATGTTTGGTTAGACAGAAAAAGAACAAGTCCCTATAAATTTTACCAATACTGGTTAAATAGTAGTGACGAGGATGCGAAAACGTATATCAAAATATTTACTTTAAAATCGGAAGAAGAAATTAACTCAATAATTGCTGAGCATGAAGAGGCTCATCACTTGAGATTACTTCAAAAATCCTTGGCGGAAGAGATAACTACTCGGGTTCATTCAAAAGAAGATTATGAAGCAGCTGTTGAAGCTTCCAATGTTTTGTTTGGTAAATCTACTTCTGAAACTTTGAAAAACCTTTCGGAAGAAGATATGCTTTCTATTTTTGAAGGGGTTCCGAAAGCTGAAATTTCATTGTCGGAGCTTGAAGCAGGAATTGATTTAGTTGATTTATTGGTGGAAAAAACGAGTTTTTTACCTTCTAATAAAGAAGCTCGAAGGGCAATTAAAGAAAATTCAATCAGTTTAAATAAGGATAAGGTTACGGATGAATTGTTGGTTAATAAGACACATTTAGTCTCGGATAAATACTTGCTTTTGCAAAGAGGTAAGAAAAAGTATTTTTTGGTGAAGGGAGTTTAAACGGCCAATAAATTACAGCCTCTAACATCACTATTATCAAATCTTCCTAAAACTTCAAATTGAGTTTCAGAAATCTTTTTACCCAAATCTTGAGTAGCAATAAATGAACAAGAATTTTGATTGGCTAAATCAATGATATTCACGCCTCCAGTTTTACCGTTTTCTAGTAAATGAAATGGATCGGAAGGGTCTCGTATTAAAACATTCATCCATGGTGGGCATTCAAATATTCCGCCCCCATTTGAATAGGCTTGTGAAAGTAGTTCAGTCATTCCATATTCTGAATGAATATTGTTAAGCCCAAAGTTATTTTTTAGAATTTGGTGAACGTCTGGTCTAGTCATTTCTTTTTTACGCCCTTTCATACCTCCAGTTTCCATAACGAAAGAGTTGTTCAGTTTTTGTGGAAATGTAGTAGAAAAATCTAGTAGAGCATAAGTTACTCCTAATAATAATGTAGGAATGTTGTTGTTTTCTGCCCAGTTTAATTTTTTGTGGAGCGCTTTATAATCGTCCAAAAAGAAACCGCTTTCTTTATATTTACTTTTAGATATAAAATTTTTCGCCATGTATATTAAAGACGATCCACTTCGCTCCAAATAGGAGGGGAGTAGGGCAAGAATTAAATATTTGGAAACATCACCATAGAATAAATCAAACCCTTTTGTAAAACTTGTTTCATACAAGGATAAGTCTTTTACAAAATGTTTTGAAACCCCAATTCCAGAAGTAGAAGAGCTTGAAAAGACCGCTTCGGGAGTACAGTCGTCTGTCTTTACTTCTTTTGATTTGAAAAAATCAATTGGCAAAAAAGTAAGCTCAGATAAGGATGTTGGTCTTGGGTTTCTTTTAGTTAAGTCTGTGTATTGGCGTAATATTTTGTTGTTTTTATATTGCGTTGAAAAAGTGTCGAGGCAACTTTTTTCAAATTTTTTATGGGTTTTTATTTTTATAAAATCAATCAATTTTAATCATAAAAAAAGCCTGCAATAGCAAGCTCTGTGGTATAGGTTAAATTTTTAATTAGCTTAAATTTTGGCCCTATTTGCAGGTGGAGAACTCAATAATTCTTCTTCGGAGATCTCATTTTCCATTAATTCGCCATCTTTATTTTTAAATATTACTTTATAATATTTCGTCCCTTTTTTTACAACTTGTTTTTCGATTAACATGGGGTGATGGTCAACTTTGTAATAAACTATTTCTCCTTCTTCGTACTTAAATGATTCGCCTTTTGGCAGTTTACCAGAAGACATACAAGAAACTAGGAAAAAGCAAAATGACAATCCAAATAAAAAAATACGTTTTAAGATGTTCAATTTCATTCCAGAAAATGGTAATATTTAATGCAAACAAATGTAGGAATTTAACTTGCAATTTTGAATTCAATATTCCGTTTAATCGACTAAAGTCAATTTAAGATGTTGAAGTGTTATTTTTGCAAAGATTTGAAAAAGATAAATCTTATAATATTCTTGTTTTTAGCGTTTGTCGCTTGTAAGAAAGAAAGCTGTGATGGTAATGTCCCTGTTGCGACTTTTGATGAGGTTCGTAATAGTTCAGGTACTACAATTGTTGTCTTGGGAGTTTTGGATTGTGATGGTGATATAGGGTTAAGTGAAACGGAGAGTACAGGAGATTATAAATTCAATGCTTTTATAGACATTCGTCCATTTAGAAATGGAGAATGGGATAAAAATACGTTTGATTATAGTGACATGACCATAATTGAAATTAAAGACGATAGTGGAATTGTAGTAGGCTATGATACAATTATTGATGTCCTCAATTACTATTATCGTATACCAGTAGTAGATAACAATAGCAGATCTGATATATTTGAGGCTAAAATAGAATTGGATTTAGGAACAACTTTTTTTGGTTTCGATACTTTTAGATTTGAAGGAAAGATCAGCGATAAAGCATTGAATACAAGTAATACAGTAATTTCAGAAACCCAATATTCAAGAAATTAAAAATCGCTATCCAGTAATGGATAGAGCGTTTTCCAAACTATTTCCGTAACAATTTTATGTCCTTCGGCTGTAGGATGAATGCCGTCAGGAAGGTTTAAGTCCTTCATTCCAGCTACATTTTCTAGTAAAAATGGTATGAGATTAACTTTTTCTACTTGTGCAATCTCGGAATACATGTTTTCAAAGTCTAAAAAATATTTATCACCCATGCTTGGAGGCACTTTCATTCCGGTTAGAATCACTTCAGAACTTGGGTTTTTATTTCTAAATTTTCTGATAATTGCTATTAAATTTTTCTTAGTCTCTGATGTCGAATACCCTCTTAGTCCATCATTTGCCCCCAGCTCCAATACAAAAATGTCAATTGGCTCTTTCATAACCCAATCCAATCTCGCCAATCCGCCTTTTGTAGTTTCTCCAGAATTTCCAGCATTTATACAAGTGTAATCTAACCCTAGAGAATCAATTTTTTCTTGGATTAAGTTCGAAAATGCTTCACTTGGTTCTAGTCCAAAGGCGGCTGTAATACTGTTTCCGAAAAATAAAATTGATTTTTTAGTCGTTTTTTTCTCTTGTGTAACTTCTTTTTTTAATGGTTCTTTTATTGGAGCACCTTTACTAACTTCTTTACAAGACTGCTGTGAAAAAAGAATTGAAAGGGCTGTTGCAACGATTAAAAATCTAGTTATCATTTTTTTATTTTAAAAATACAAATGTGTTAATTCTAGATGAGAAAATTTGCACAAAAATAGCAAAAAGTTGTTTGTTTTAGAACCTTCGAATTGCTATGATAATTAGCATTTCAGCAAATATGCTAGGGTTAGATAATACTGCATCAACAGGTGGTTTAGAGGCAATGAAGGATTTGTAAAGTGTAAACCCAAATACTGCATGGCCTCAAACGCTCAAATCATGTTTTTGGTTTTGAATACATCAGGCCTAACTATAGTGCTCGTATCCGTAATGGCTCTTTTAGCAGCCAAGGATGCTGTTAATCCTCCAGACATATTTTTGTCTATTTTATTATCTAGCGATTTTGTAACTTTAGCTGGATTAATCGATGTTGTGGTTGGCATAATTGCGGCTATCTTTATAGCCTGGTTGTTTTTTGGCTAATGGTCCAACTCTCATCAATTTGTTAGCATTATGTATTTTTAGAGTCCAATATATTTTGTGGTTTCTATTAATAAGTTCATTTTCGCATAAGCAAAACGCCTAAATATGAATATCATTATTGAAAAGTCATCTTTAACGAAATGCTCTGTTCGGCAAATTCGCCAAATCATTTATTATCAATTGTTTAAATATCCTTTAAGGATTGGTGAAATTGACGGTGGGTCTGATGCTCAGGAAGACCTTGACAAATTGGTAAGCCAAAATATCTTATATCAATTGGATAATTACTATTCAATTGTGGACATTAAGAAAAACGTAGAAAAAAGATTAATAGGGAATGAATTGTATGATGAAATGATGCCTCGTGCAATAAAAAGGGCAAAATTCATTTATCAATTCCCATTTGTTGAGGGTGTCTATATTTCGGGTAGTATGTCTAAGGGCTTTATAAGTGAGAACGGAGATGTAGACTTTTTCATCATTACAAAGCCTGAAAGACTATGGCTTTGTAGGACACTATTAATTCTATTCAAAAAGGTTTTTTTAGCAAATAACAGAAAACTCTTTTGTTTAAATTATTTTATTGATTTTGATCATTTGGAGATTGAGGAGAAAAATATATTCACTGCCACAGAGCTAATTACCTTATTGCCAATTTGCGACTCAGGAATAAATAAAGAATTCAATGAAGAAAACAATTGGGTAAGAGACTTCTATCCTAAAACCCCATTTAGACAACCTCTTTTGGGTAAATTAAAAAAGAACGCTTTGACCAAAGTTTTGGAGCTTTTATTAAGCTCACTAGTTGGTAATTGGCTGGAACAGATATCAATGAAATTAACCCTAAAAGTATGGAACCATAAATTTGGAGACTTTAAACCACGGGATTTTGATTTGGCTCTTAAAAGCCGTTCCTATGTTTCAAAACACCATCCTCAAAATTTTCAGAAGAAAGTATTAAGCGAGTTTGCGCTTCGGGTTAATGATTTTGAAAAAGAACACGGAATAGATTTGAGTTTATAATGAAGATTCTTTTTTCACATTCATATTATTATCCTTTAGATGAAAAACAATGGGC
>CAWUST010000022.1:0-49994 GCA_963925495.1 uncultured Flavobacteriales bacterium
TTTCATAAAAGAGATGACAATCTACACAATCATGGGTGAAAAGATAAAAAGTATTGATATTCAAAATAGTTCAGTTGCCGATTTTGAGATAAATACCAAGGGCTTCTTTTTGATAAAAATTCAGTCTGGAAATACTTACAATTATGAAAAGGTAATCATAGAATAACTGGCTACAACAGCCGGTATAGCTCATGTTGGCCCTTCGGGACGGCCACAGAGCCATACCGGCAAACGTTATGCACAATTATATTAGGCACCTAAAAAAGAGATTATGACAATTAAAAAAGAACTTTTGTTTTTCATGTTCATCGCATTTCTGAGTACAGTTAATGCCCAATCACTTATCAAAAAAACCCTTCTTTGGGATGGAAATGCCAGAGAGTATTCGATATACATTCCGGCAAGCTATGATGGTAGTATTGATTTTCCTTTGCTGTTTAACTTTCATGGAGGTGGTGGTAACATTGCATCACAAATACAGATTGCAGATATGAGACCCATAGCTGATACTGCCAATTTTATCTTGGTTTATCCGCAAGCCTTTCCAGATCCCACAGACGGTGGTTCTACCAACTGGATTAGAAAAGCACCTACCACATTTGATGACGTCCCTTTTGTTGGAGCTATGATAGACTCTATTTCAAGTGATTATAAAATTAATTCGAACAGAGTTTATGCATGTGGCTACTCTTTGGGAGGAGAACTTACTTACGAATTGGCATGCAGATTAAATAATCGTATTGCGGCAATTGGTGCTGTAGCTAGAACCATGGGCACCGATGCCTTCAATAATTGTACACCTACTCACCCAACTGGAGTAATGACCATTTTAGGAACCGAAGACAATACATCACCTTATGAAGGATTGGTTTGGGGAGGTGTGAAATACTATTTATCAGCGGATGAAGTTCATGACTATTGGGCAAATCATAACCAATGTGATACCATAGTTGATATCGAATCAATTCCAAATACCGACCCCTCAGACGGAAGTACAGTTGAACGACATTCATGGTCGATGAACAAATGTGTTCTCGTAGAGCATTTAAAAGTAATTGGTGGTGGGCATGATTGGCCTGGTAGTTTTGGTAACATGGACATTGATGCGTCAGAAGAAATTTGGAACTTCGTTTCTCGGTATGACTTAAATGGGGTCCTAAAATGTAAGATCACTAGTAGAGAAGAAAATAGCCAAATTCCTATTTCAATAAAAGTATATCCAAACCCGGTAAATCAGCAATTTTCAATTGAGAGCAATCTTCTAGAAGTCACTGAATATGGCATCTATTCAATTCTTGGAGAGTTGGTGAAATCTGGGAAATTAAATACAGGAATTAACACAATCAATATTTCTACATTAACTCCAGAAATTTACTTTCTTAAAATTAATGATAGATACACTAAGCTTATAAAATCGAATTAAAAGTGCATAACAGCAGCCAAATGAGTAATAGGCCGAGTTGAGTAAATTTGAACCAGATGACATTTAAAAACCTAATCCCGAGTTCCGAAGTGTGTGCCACGAAAGGCCTACTATTCATGGCTGCGGGGCGTTGTAGCAAATGCAAAAAATGAAATCAGTATTTACCATATTAATATTCATTTTGACGACTAAAATTGTCATTTCTAGTTGTGCTCCAGACGACAACACTTTAACTGAAAAGCTATTTAAAGGGCAGCCAGGTACAATATTTATTTGCAATATTCTCACCTCCGAGCAGGACGAAAACGGCAAACTGTACTCTACAGCTGAAATAAAAGAAGTCATTTTTGGTACAGTTGACACCAATATCGTTTTAATTAACACAGGTAGTCAATATTCTTCGGTTGGTGGAAGTCTATTATCCGTTGGACAGGATTACATAATTTATACCTCAGGTAAAGGAAAAAAATTTGGCTGTTGCAGCATTTGCGACCGTTGGACCAAAAAATTAACGGATAATAAATCTATTCAAAGTGAATTGGAGACTCTCAGGCAATTTGCAGATATATTTAAACAAAAGAAGTCGGGAAATTTTGACTTCTTCTATTCAAACGGCAGTCTAGCAGCGACAGGAAAATTTAAGGATGGTAAAGCCTCAGGAAAGTGGCAACATTACTATGAAAACGACACCCTAAAAACCGATTATGACTTTAAAAACCATACAATCACTCAATACTCCAAAAAGGGTTTTATTTTGTCAAAGTCTACCTCCATAGACAGTATAAGAATCTCGGAACAATACTCTTCAACGGATAAAGGGCATTTGGAATACAAGTTTATAGACACAAAGAATGATACAGGCAGCTTCTCACTGTCATATGAATATTTTGAGAACGGCAACCTGAAAGAGGTTCGTGGCCAAGTAAATATTAATGTAAAAGGTGGTTCAACTTCAACAGGTAGAGAGGGTCTCTATGAAGAATATTATGAAAATGGAATTCTAAAACTTCGTGGACGATTTATAAAAAACCGAAGAGTTGGAGTTTGGATTTGGTATCATGAAAACGGTGATTATAATACTGAATTTGACTACAAAGATGGGACAGGACCTCAATAAAAAATAAAAAGCACTTGCTACAACAATCGCTATAAAAACATGCCCTTCGGGACACGTTTCATAGCGGAACCGTTGTATGCCATGCAAAAAAAGGAAAAGCCACCACACGTTCAAGCACATTTCATTTTGCTCGTACCTCACAAAATAAAAAGAGCTTTTTCTTTCCCAGTGCTCTATGATACGATTTCAAATATTTGCCAATGATTTTATTTACTGGCGTTTTTTTGTTTTGTGTTATTCGCCAATTATCACTATATTTGGCATAAATTAGATTTAAAATGCCGAAAATCATTGAAAATAGACTCATAGAAGAATTCAAAGACAGAGATAGCTTCTCAAGAGAAGAGCTGTTTGATTTTTTTAGGTATTTCGAGCCTGACTTAAAAGAAGGTACTTTTGGATGGAGGATTTATGATCTTAAGAATAAGGATATCATCAAATCTATTCAAAGAGGTTATTACACCATTTCATACAAACCAAAATATATTCCTGAAATTTCAGGAGAGCTTTTAAAACTTGCTAAAGTAATTTCTGAGCGATTTGAAGAAATTAAATATTGCCTTTGGGACACTGATTGGATAAACGAATTCTCACAACATCAATCTGGGAAAAAGTTAATCATCATTGAAATAGAAAAAGACTTTGTTGAATCGCTCTATTATGAATTGAAAGATTCATTTCAGTTTGACTTTTATCTAAATCCAGATGAAAAAGCGATTGACTTTTATATCTCTGAGAGCCAAAATCCTGTTATTATAAAAAAACTTATCACTAGATCTCCGATTTCAAAAAAATCAGAAAAAAAAATGAAGCTCTACACTCCCCTGCTTGAAAAAATACTGGTAGATCTTTTTACAGAAAACAAACTATTCTATTTCTACCAAGGAGCGGAATTGATGCACGTGTATGAAAACGCCTTAAAAAACTATACGCTCGACTACACCAAATTATTCAGTTACGCCAAACGGAGAGATAGAGAACAAGACATCAAGCAATTTATGATCAACAATATGAATCACCTTGTAAAAGATATAATCGAATGATAAAAGAACATTGCTTTACAGATGATTGGCTAGAGTCATTCAAAAAACAGAAGGAACACAAACGAATAGATAAAGCTATTCTAGAAAAAATGATTTATGCGTTACATTTATTGGAACGTATCAAAACTAATGGACTAGACTTTATATTCAAAGGTGGTACAAGTCTTGTGCTTTTATTAGAAGAAGGAAACAGATTTTCCATTGATATAGATGTCATCTGTAATACTGGTAGAGAAACCCTAGAAACAATATTGAATACCGTTGTTGAGACCTCAAATTTTAAATCATTTGAACTGGACGAGCACCGTAGCTATAAAGAAGGTGTTCCAAAAGCACATTATTCTTTTGCTTTTGATTCTGCTACGAAAGGGAAATATTCTGGCACCATTTTATTGGATATATTAATTGAAGATTCAATTTATCCAGAATTAACCGAAAAATCTGTTCAAACAAAATGGATTGAAACAGAAAATGAAACAAGCATCTCATTGCCAACTATTGATGCTATTACTGGAGATAAGCTTACCGCTTTTGCTCCAAACACAGTTGGTATACCCTATTTTAAAGGGAAAGACCAACAACCATTTTCCATGGAGATTTGCAAGCAGTTATTCGATTTAAGTAAACTCTTCGAAAGAATAGATAATATAGAAATTGTTGCTCAAAGTTTTGAAGCCTTTGCAGTACAAGAAATTGAATATCGCAAAACTGAAACATCAGATTTAACTCCTGTTAAAGTTCTTCAAGACACCATAGATACCTGTGCAATTCTTGCTAAAAAAGGAAAAGGCTCGGCAGACGAAAAACAAAAGTTTATTGAACTACAAAAAGGCATAAGAGCTTTTGGTACCGGTTTTCTGATGAACGGAAATTTCAGAATTGATGATGCTGTTCCTGCTGCCGCGCGAATTGCTTATTTATCAGCCAAAATTTTACACATGGATTTATCTCCTATTGAGCACTACAACGAACAAAACATAAAAGAATTAAGCATTGAAAATCAAGATTGGAATTTCCTAAACCGTTTAAAACGACAGCCTGACAAATCGAGTTTTTATTATTGGTACAAAACGGTACAATTATTAACAACTAATGAAAATGAATAAAAAAGACTTATCAGAATCGGACATAAAAGCAAAGTTTATTACACCTGCAATATTGAAAGCTGGTTGGGATGAACAAACACAGTTAGGTCGTGAAATTTTCTTCACTGACGGACGAATTTATGTAAAAGGAAAAATGACTGCAAGAGGAAAACGAAAATTTGCAGATTACATCTTGTTTTACAAGCCAAATGTTCCGATTGCAGTAATTGAAGCAAAAGACAATAAACATTCTGTTAAACGTGGAATTCAACAAGCACTTAGTTATAGAAACACATTAGATATTCCCTCTGTATTTAATCAATAACTGTCAATATGGAGTTGAAAGAAATGATTCCTGAAGAAAAAGCAGCAGAAGTTAAACATTGGCTAAGTAAGTCTTCTGAGGGAATGCTAGCAAAACGCAATTGGAATGAATATTTTGCCCACGCACCCAAAAGCATTTACCCCAAACTTACCTTATTTGTGTGGCGTTATAGCCAACCTTTTTGATTCAAAAAACTTTAATACTCGTAGATTTGTAATAACTTAAACCCATAATTATGAAAACTTTATTTCCTGTTCTAATATTTGGTTTATTTTTTATTTCCTGTGAAACAACGCACTCGGGCAGAAAGTCAATTATAAACAATTCAGACTTTGACTTATTTATAACACATAATAACTACTGTTGTCCATCAGATTCCATTTTGCATTTGGCTCCTAATCAACAAGTTTATATTGTTCAGTATGTAAAGCTTGGTAACCAACCAGATGAACTTCCAAATTCTCCTTGTTCAATTTCAAATTTCGACACGGTTTTTGTTTCAGTAAATTCAATTATCCCTTATTCTTTTATTGGAGATTTTAGAGATGAATATAGGTGGGATGAATCCACCAGTGGTAAAAGAAATACCGTGCATTTATGTACTTTCACAATTACTAATGAAGATATTATTCAATAAGCATTATGTTATGCTTTACTCTAATACTGTAGCAGATGCTTGTCATATTTTAATATGGGAATCAAAAATTTGTCATTAAAAATTGAGAAGGCTATAACACTGGCTGAAGCTAATTGTTTAACTACCTTTAGCCAAAACGTTACCAATAAGCAAACAGAAACGCAGACTTAAAAAAATAGAATGATTTTTGTTTACATAATAGGGTATATTTTACTTGGATTAACTTCAATTTACCTGATTTTGCTATTCATGGGTTTGTACCTTCTGAAAAAAGGGCCGCTCCCATTCGATGAAAAAGCGCTTGGAAAAGATGGAGGGAAATATGTCGAAACAGGTGATAGCAGAAAGGTAGAATATTTTGTTTTTGGAAATTTGGAACCGCAATCAAAAGTTATAATATGCATTCATGGGTCCGGACCTGAAGCGGTGAGTGAAATTGATTTTAATGAAAAATGCTGCATAGAATTAGGACTAAAAGGTATTGCCATAAGTTTGCCCGGTTACGGTTATACGGATATGAAGCCAGGTAGGCAAGTTGTAGATTGGCCAAAGGAGGATTTGGCAGCTGTTCTAAAAAAAGAAGAAGTTGACAAGTTCATGATCATGGGGCACTCGCAAGGGACAGTTCATGCAATGGCTGCAGCGTATTATTACCCTGAACGCTGCGAAGGTTTTGGACTTAATGCGCCATTGCTGCCATCTAATGTTAGTAAAGAAGAAGGCATTGTCTCTGCAATTGGATCCGATTCATTACCAAATACAGCAACAATTCAGAAGTTTTATATGGCATGGTATTTTGCAGTAATGCATTTAATGCTAGTTAAAATGTCTCCATGGTTACCATTGAAAGCAATGAAAATGGCAAGCACAACTGTTACTTTTAAAATTATGAGAGATACTTTAAAAAGAGCAGTAATAAGAGGCAGTGTTGGTGGTACTTATGAAACGGCACATGATGTGTGTTACGATTGGGGGTTTGATCCGCGCAATATAAAGAATGGTAATATTTGTATTTGGCATGCTTCTGATGATAACTTGTGTCCTCCTGAAATTGGTAAATGGCTCAGTGACTATTACCAAAATAAACTAGGTGTAAAGGTTAATTTCAGAGCAGATAATCTAGGCTATGGACATTTTACATATAAGCAAGGAGAATTTTTAGAACCCGAACAAAGCATGATTAAAGCACTTTTAGAAGGGTACAATTAGGTTCACGCTAAAGCAGGACGCTGGCGGACATTAAAAAAAATGGAAAACATTAACGAAATATTAAGTCTTGACTTGGAAGAGAATACCAAACATTTTGATAAAGGGGACATCCTTCAGAGAGAAGGAGATAATTGCTCTAAAGCTTTCTTTGTTAAAAAAGGATTATTAAGGAGTTATACTATTGATGATAAGGGAAAAGAACACATTTTCATGTTTGCTCCCGAAAGTTGGGTGATTGCCGATATAGAGTCTCAAGAGTTTAATCAACCAGCTAAACTTTTTATTGATTGCGTTGAAAAATCAGAAGTAATTATTTTGAATAGAAGCTTACTGATTAAATCTGAGCAAAATATTGACCAACTAAAAAAAAATGTCAATCTTTTATCAAGACGTGTTGCTGTCTTGCAGAGAAGAGTAATCATGTTAATGAGTGCTTCGGCAAAAGACCGCTATGAATTGTTTTTAGAATCATATCCTAATATCTCTAAAAGAGTTCCTCAGAAAATGATAGCATCCTATTTAGGTATTACTCCAGAGGCTCTTAGCAAGATCAGAGGAAAAATAGCAAAATCAAAATAACTTCTTTCTTTCATTTATTAATCTAGGTTAATGCAATTGTTTTAATCACTTTGTTTATTTGCATTAAACAAAAATTAAAAAGAGATGAAAAAAATAAATTACATTTTAGCAGGAGTCTTATTGATTTCTAACTTCGGAACATTTGCACAAGCACAAAAAATTAATACTGAAAAATCAACAATTAATTGGTTAGGTAAAAAAATTGGAGGACAACATGAAGGTTTAATCAAGCTGAAAAGTGGAACATTAGAAGAAAAAGGAGATAAAATAGTATCTGGATCGTTCGTAATCGACATGACGAGTCTTACCAATACAGATCTTACAGATGCTGGTTATAATCAGAAATTAGTTGGACATTTAAAATCTGATGATTTTTTCGGAGTTGAAAAATTTCCTACAGCAACACTTAAAATTACAAAATCAACTAAATTTTCAAACGGTAAAGCATCAGTTACAGGAAATATCACAATTAAAGGTAAAACTGAATCTGTAACTTTTGATGTTTTAAAAAAAGGAAGTATTTATACTGCAAAATTAGAAATAGATCGTTCAAAACATGGTGTAAAATACGGTTCTACTTCATTTTTTGATAGTTTAGGAGACAAGGCTATTGACGACATTTTCATATTAGACATTAAAGTCGTAACAACTAAATAATACAATTATGGAAAAAGCAAAATTAGCGGGCAAAGCACCGCAAATGGAACAATTAGAAGAAGGAAAAACATACGCCTGGTGTGCATGTGGTAAATCAGAAAATCAACCATGGTGCAATGGTGCACATGCAGGTAGTGAAATTACACCTGTAGTTTTTAAAACAGAAGAATCAAAAAATGCTGCTATGTGCTTGTGCAAACAATCTAAGAACCCTCCTTATTGCGATGGGTCACACATGAGTTTATAAATCCTAAAAGACAATGCATTTGGAAATGCATTGTCTTTTATTTAACAGCAGTAAAATGAAAAACAGAAGTATAAAAAAAATCATTAACTCTCAAAAGGTCAATATGGGAGGTATTCATTTACAACAACCCCTTCCTGATAGGAGCGCAGATCAAATAGATCCTTTTATATTAATCCACCATGGTTCGCTCCCTGTGAAACAGGGAAAACCACAAAATGAATCGGGGGTTGGTCCACATCCTCATAGAGGGTTTTCACCTGTTACTTTTGTTTTTAAAGGAGGTGTTCAACATCAAGATTCATTAGGAAATAATGAAGTTGTTACTGAGGGAGGCACTCAGTGGATTCATTCAGGCAATGGTATTATTCACAGTGAACGCCCAAGTAAAGAAATGGTTGAAAAGGGAGGGGAAAATGAAATTATACAGTTTTGGGTAAATACCCCTGCCAAATTTAAAATGGAAACACCTTATTATTTACCATTATCGGCCGATAGAACACCTGTAATAAAAAAAGACAAAGCGACAATTCATGTTGTAGCTGGAGAATTTGAAAACATCAATGGTCCAGCAAAAACATATAGTCCTCAAACTTTATTAAGACTTGAAACAAAAGCAGGTGCAGACTTATCACTTGCTATACCAAAAAACTACAACACCTTGATTTATCTTCTTGATGGTGAGATTGAATCCAATGGAGAAACTGCCCAAGCAAAGGATATGATTTGGTTTAACAATGATGGAGAACAAATAACGATAAAAGTGAAGGCAGATAGTAGATTCATTTTGTTATCTGGAGAACCAATTGGAGAGCCTGTTGCAACTTATGGTCCTTTTGTAATGAACACAGATGAGGAAATTCATCAGGCTATGACAGATTATCAAGAAGGTAAAATGGGACACTTAATAGAAACTTTTTACTAAAACTTAAAGCTATGGAAAGAAGCACCTTTATTAAACTTGCAGGATTGACCACCTTTGGTTTTATGACGGTAGGAAACTTATTTGCTTCTGTTTTTAAAAGACAGGAATTAATTGAGATTGACACACCTAGCATCCATTTACGTCATGGAGTTTTTAATCTTCAAATTACGAAATACGATGGATTTCATATACAGAGAGATATTTTTAATAGAAATGGACTAGAGAAAATATCTGAGGATAGAATAACATCCATTAAAATTTCAGATAAGGATATTGAGAATTATGTTACTTTAAGTAAAATAGGCTTCAATAGTAACTCAAAGGGATTATATGCAATTAAATTAAAGGCAAACAGAACTAGCTCAATGGAAATTAACTCTCCAAGTTTAATTTTTTCTGAACATGATGAATTTTTAGTGGATGGAATATTTATTTCGAAGCAACAAGCTGTTATGAAACACCAACCTTGCTTAGTCAAATTGACTTCAACAAAAGAGCAATATCTTATTATCTACAATATTGATTAAAAGAAAGTAAAAGCTCATTTATACATTGTTAACTATGGAAAAGGAAATCAAAATAGAATATGCAAATGATGAAATAGTTATCGTTTGGAAACCTAAAACCTGCATTCATGCGGCGGAATGTATTAAATCACTCCTAAAAGTGTAATCCCAATACATCTCCTTGGCTTAGTATAGAAAAAGCTTTTTTATTCATTTTAAGCCAGTTTAAAGTCATTTATAGCCTTTTTCAGGTGGAAACACCTTCTACCCGAAAACTCAAACCATTTAAAAATTATACTTGCTTCTCTTTTTGTTTTAATTTTAATTGCTTAAATTAGGTTGGTTTTTAGATGAGCTGACGTTGAACTAAAGGTCAGTAAGCAGACACTTAAATTTCATCTTGTGCTTTAATTCATTTACTTGCGGCCTATTATACAATACAGAATTAGTGATAATTGAAAATATCTACAAAAATCCTCAGAAAATAATGTCTTTAGAAAAAAAACAACAGAGTAAAGCAAGGCTACATTCTCGCAATAAAAATCGAGATCGATATGATTTAAGGGCATTAGTAACGTCTAATCCTGAATTGAAAAATTATATAATACCAAATAAGCTTGGTGACAATTCCATCGATTTTTCAAATCCAATTGCGGTAAAGTTTTTAAATAAAACGTTACTAAACTATTATTACGGAATAAAGAACTGGGAGTTTCCAGATGAGAATTTATGTCCGCCGATACCAGGAAGAGCTGATTACATTCACCATATTGCAGATGTATTGAGCGTTAGTAATTTTGGCAGAATACCCATGGGTGATAAAGTTACTTGTCTTGACGTTGGTGTAGGAGCTAATTGTATTTACCCAATTATTGGAGTTACCGAATACGATTGGAATTTTGTCGCTTCTGATATTGACCCAAAATCGATTTCATCGGCACAGGACATTATCAGTTCTAATTCGTCGCTTGCAACTAAGGTTAGTTGTAAATTACAAAAAAACACAGCGGCTATTTTTGATGGCATAATAGGCAAAGAAGATAAAATTGATGTAACTATATGTAATCCTCCTTTTCATTCTTCGGCTGAGGAAGCTCAAAAAGGAAGCAAAAGAAAAGTAAAAAACCTATCGATGAAAAAAGTAAAAACACCTGAACTCAATTTTGCAGGAATTAGCAATGAACTTATATGTGAGGGTGGAGAATCTCAGTTTATTCGGAATATAATTAGAGATAGTGCAACTATCTCTAAAAACTGTTTCTGGTTTTCAACTTTAGTATCAAAACAATCTAACCTTAAGGGAGTTTATAAATCATTAGAACAAATTAAACCTAACCAGGTCAAAACGATTCCGATGGGAACCGGTAATAAATCCAGCCGCATTGTAGCTTGGACATTCCTTTCTAAAAAAGAACAAAATGACTGGAGAGAAACAAGATGGGAAACACAATTGGAAAACAAGGATATGGCTGGCAACGACTAACTGATATTGATTTATTCGTATTCATAAATTGAGCTGGTTTTGGATGCGGCGCTAACCATTAAACATAGCCAAGAAACATTCAGTAATTCTTCAACTAAGAGTTTAGTTAATCACGAAGTACCATTATAGGAGCTGGAGAGTGTTTCAACATTAAAATTGACGGCTTGAATCAACTGAACTAGCCGCTAATTCATATAAAGAGCTGTAAGAATAGTTATTCTGTTTCTAAAGGATTTTTTTAGAAATTAAATCTTCCCTACCCCTAAGCGATACAACAAAGAAAAATGGCTTTTCAGTGCGCCGTAAAAGGTCTTATGCTCATGATATGGTATACCATACTCCGCGGCTGTTTCCTTTACTATTTTTGATATTTTGTGGTAATGCACGTGGCAAATTGTAGGAAACAAATGATGTTCTACTTGGTAATTTAAACCTCCAACAAACCAAGAAAACCATCGTCCACCATTTGCATAATTTGCAGTTGTTCTTAACTGATGAATAAAGAAATTATTTTCAACGCTTCCAGTTTCGTCCGGTTCAAAAAAAGCTGTTTCTTCAATTACATGTGCCGTTTGAAAAATAAGAGCCAGAATCATTCCTGCAATAAAATGCATTAAAACAAAACCCAAAATAATTTGGTAAACAGGCAAATCAATTAAATAAAGCGGAAGCCCTACAAAAATTGCTAAATACCAAATTTTATGAAAGGTGATTTCAAAAAACGCTTTCCAAAAGGTGAGTTTTTGGCCTTCTAAAAGACCCATTTTCTTGTAACGTACAAGTTGATCTAAATCTTTTCCTATAACCCAAACCAAAGTAAGTATTCCGTAAAATATTGGTGCATAAATCACCTGAAATCGATGCATGAAAAACCGAGGTTGCAAAGGTGAAAAGCGAACTAAAGCTCCTTTTTTAATGTCCTCATCAAATCCTTCTATATTGGTGAATGAATGGTGCAATACGTTGTGTTGAATTCTCCAATTTGCAGGATATCCGCCAATTAGATTTAATACAAAACCCATTGTATTATTTACTTTTTGATCTTGAGAATATGCACCGTGATTAGCGTCGTGCATTATAGAAAGCCCAATTCCGGCTATTCCAAAACCCATAAATACCCACATAGCCATTATAGGCAAAAGGCCAACAACGATTTGAGTTAACATCAATACCATTGGAACTAAATACAAAGCGAGCATAAACACCGACTTGATATACATGTCTATGTTTCCAAATTTATTTATATCATTTTCCTTGAAATATTGATTTACCCTTTTGCGTAAAGCTTTCTGAAACTCAGGGCGGTCTTTAAGGTTAAACTTAATTACAGGTAAACTCATAGCGTCATTTTATTGAAAGCTGCAAAGATATGGAGGAAATTGCCGCAAAAAAGGAAATTAAGAAAGTTAGTAACATTAGAAATATCACAATTAACACTTTTTCTCACCAACAACATTTGCGATAAAATTGGGCTTTTCTAACTTATTTTAATTCAATCAATGAGTATTGTCGATAATGTATATTCCGAGTTTGAGTAAGAATATTCAGAGCTTTCAAGAAAGAGAAGAATAATTTATACTTCCCCAGTTGTGGCTTCACAAACATCATAAACATGGTCGCCCAACTTTTCAGCACTGGCTATCAAATCCACATAAACGAGACCCGCCTTAATGTTGTAATCTCCTTTTTCTATGCTTTTTAAATGACGTTTTCTCAGTTTAGAACGCATTTCGTTTATTTCCCTTTCTATTCTTTTGGAATCTTCAATATTGACATTATCGTAGCTTCCTTCTAAAGTTACTTGCATAACTTTAATTGATTCATTTACTTTTTCAAACAACAATAGCAATCTTTCTCTTTGTCCTGGGGTAAACCATATTTTCTCATCTACCTTTCTTTCAATAGTTTTCGACATTTGGTAAATAACATCTGCCGCCCTTTCCAAATCATTAATAATACTAAGCATGGAACGAATACGGATAGAACTTTTCTCAGACAATTCTGTTTCTGAAAGTTTGATAAGGTAATTACCTACTTCAATTTCCAATTGATCAGATATATCCTCGTATTTCTTAATTTTCTTAAGTTGCTTTTTAATTACATCTCCTTCTTTTTCCTGTAAAAGAGCATCTAAATGTTTCATCATTTTTGAAATGACAAGGCTGAAAGTTGAAATTTCTTTTTTGGCTTCTAATAATGACAATTCAACAGAAGCCATAAGACCCCCACCAATATATTCTAAAGAAAATTGTTCGTCATCATCGTCTTTTGGTTTAACCATTTTAACCGCTATTTCTGCCAGTTTAGGGGCAAACCCTATCAATAATGCCACATTAATAAAGTTGAACAGGGTATGAAAAGCAGCTAATCCCGATGTGACAACTAAACTCCTCGAAACCATCTGATCATCATCTAACCCCATAACAGCTGATACATCACCTATTGCAAGTGGAGAGCTCATTCCAAGAAAGTTAACTACCACGTAATCAACAAAATCTAAGAAATAAGGGAAGATTAAAAGCATCCAGGTTACCCCAATAATATTAAACAAAGAGTGTATCCTAGCCGATCGTTTGGCATGCACGTTCCCGACAATGGATGCTAATTCAGCAGTAATGGTAGTTCCAATATTTTCACCTAAAACCATAGCAGCAGCTACATCGAAAGAAATCCAGCCTTTTGCAACTAAAACCAATGTAATGGTCATTGAAGCGCTAGAAGACTGCACAATAATGGTCAATAGTGTGCCAATAAAAATGAAAATTAGATAAGATCCATATCCCCAATTGGCAAAACCTTGTAAAAACTGAAGAACATCAGGGTTGTGTTTTATATCAGGAACAGCTCCTTTTAAGAAGTTTAACCCCATAAATAGCAGAGCAAAACCAATTAAAAACTCTGCCCAAAAGCGCCAGTTTCCTTTTCTAACAAATAACATTGGCAAGGCCACTGCAATTATCGGAAGTGCAAAAGCAACAACTTTCACTTTAAAACCTAAATTAGCAACCAACCAAGCTGTAATAGTGGTCCCAATATTGGCCCCCATCATAATTCCAGATGATTGTAAAAGAGTCAATAGACCAGCATTCACAAAACTCACTGTCATTACTGTTGTAGCAGAGGATGACTGAACAATAGCAGTAATCAAAAATCCAGATAGTACTCCAAGGTATTGGTTCTTGGTCATCGTCCCCAGAACTTTTTTCAACTGATTTCCAGCTGCTTTTTGGATCCCTTCACTCATTACTTTCATTCCATAAATGAAAAATCCAAGTGCTCCAATAACTTCTACAATGTCTAAAAATCCAAATTCCATGAGAAATGTTTTGAGCAAAAATATCTGAATTGAATTGCAAATTGCATTGTCTAATGTTAACTAAACGTTAGGTTTTTTTAGCTATGTTTTAGTCGAAATATTGAAAAGCCCTACCAATCCTCAACAGTTGTATTATTATTATGTAAAGGTTATGTTTATATTATTTTAAATGTATTAATCGAGATACTTTCGCGGCATATTTTAATATAAAACATCTTAAATGTTATCACGATCTATTATTATTATTTATTTAATTATAATCGCTTTTAGCTCTTCAGCGCAAAAATTCAACAAAACCAAATACGAAAAGGGTTTAAGGTATAACGGACCCGATAGCTCATTCAATATAAAATTTGGATTGCGAATGCAAAATTTAGTTCAGGTTCTAGCTCCCGAAGATGGCCCCACAGAAAGCAGAACTTTAGTTAGACGATTTCGACTAAAATTTGATGGATATATCCTTAGTCCTCGATTGGTTTACAAAATGGAAATTGGACAATCGAATTTGGATGTAAAACGAGCAGGCAATTTATTACTCGATGCGGTAATAAAATATAATGCAACAGGAAACCTATGGATTTGGTTTGGTCAGACAAAACTGCCAGGAAACCGCGAGCGGGTCATTTCATCACAACAATTGGAATTTGTAGATAGGAGTTTGGTAAACTCAAGATATAACATTGATAGAGACGTTGCACTTCAATTTCATCATTCATTTAATTTGGGTGGTGTATTAATTCGAGAAGCGGCAGCAATAAGTGGAGGCGAAGGAAGAAACTATTCTGTTGCCAATGCTGGAGGTTATGATTATACTGGAAGAATTGAAGTTTTGCCATTTGGTAAATTTACTAAAAAAGGAGACTATTTTCAAACAGATTTGCACCACGAAAAAACGCCAAAATTGGCTTTTGGAGCAACAGTTGACCACAATGTAGATGCTTCTCAATCCAGAGGGCAACTTGGATCTGAACTCGCTTTTAACCGTTCTCTTTCTAGCATAATGTTGGATATGATTTTTAAATACAAAGGATTTTCTATAATGAGCGAATTCATTATAAAAGACTCAAAAGACCCCTTTGGAAGCGCTGAAAAAGCACAGGACTCAAAAATTGAAGGAACTTTTGTTACGGGAAATGGGTTCACAGGTCAAATGAGTTATGTTACAAAAAGTCATTGGGGTTTCGCTGGTCGTTTCACCAACATTACTCCAGATAAAGCTACTTTTTTACCCGAAGAAAACCAATACTCTTTTTCGCTTTCAAGATACATTGTAAAACATAAATTTAAAATTCAAACCGATGCAACATACAATACTTATTATGGTGCTGCTGCAAATTCATTTATGTGGAGATTTCACATAGAAGTTGGAATTTAGAAAAAGCTTTTTTCCTCGCTAGTCTAACTTAAAATAAACTCAATATTATTTTTCACTGACATAGGTAATCCTATAAATTATTCCAGAATAATCATCGGATAACAAAACAGACCCATCTGATAATTGAAGCAATGCAACTGGCTTACCCAATATATCCTCATTATCCATCAGCCAACCGTTTGCAAATACCGAAAACGAGGTAGCTTTATTTTCATTCAAGTTTACCAAACTTACTTGATAACCAATTTTTTTGCTTCGATTCCAGGAACCATGTTCACATAGCAATATTTGATTTTTGTATTCTTTTGGAAACATTTCGCCAGTGTAAAAAAGCATACCCAAAGAAGCGCCGTGCGGATTTAATTTTTGAACCGGAGCTTGATAATCATTACAATTTCTATTGTCTCCAAAATCTGGGTCTAACAAATCACCCTGATGGCAGTATGGAAAACCAAAATGCTGACCGATTTTAGATATTCTATTTAACTCATCGTGTGGTATGTCGTCGCCCAGCATATCTCGTCCATTATCTGTAAACCAAAGCTCATTAGTAATTGGATGCCAATCAAAACCTACACTATTTCTAACTCCCTTGGCAATTATTTCAAAGTTACTACCGTCGTCATTTATTCTTGTGATGGATGCAAAAACAGGATTTTCTTTTTCACAAACATTGCATGGAGCTCCTACAGGAACATATAATTTTCCATCAGGGCCGAAGGCAATGTATTTATAACCGTGGTGGCTTTTATCTGGGTATTCATCAAAGATTATTGTAGGTTTAGGAATATTATCTAGTTGATTTTCAATGTCCTCAAACTTTATTATTCTATGAATTTCACCAACATATAAATCACCGTTTTTAAAAGCAACACCGTTTGGACTATTTAAACCAGAGGCAATAACAAGTACATTATCTACTTTATAATCTAGGTTTTTGTCTTCCAAAGCGAAGACTTGCCCCCCTCGAGTACCAACAAAAATCGTGTTATTTTCACCCAAAGTCATTTCTCTAGCACCTTTAACACCTTCGGCATACTTTTCAATATGAAATCCAGAAGGAAGGTTAATTCTTGATGTTATAGGATCGGTTTTTCCTCCATTTCGAGTTTGGCAAGAAACGCTCAGAAAATAAAGAATAACAAGACAAGCTAAAGGAACATGCATCTGTCAAAATTAAAGAAAGGAATGAAATAGAATTTATTAATATTTCGTGTAATTCCTTATATTCTCATATTTGCATAAACTTTTTATAACATGAAAATTTATTTAATCTCTCTCCTCGTATAACTTTTACCTTTTAGCCTATTCTCTCAAATTTATGGCAGTGGTTCTGTTATCGAAACTGTTCGATCATTTGAAGGTCTTAAATCCTTAGAAATTACAGGGCATTTTATGGCAGAATTAGTTCAATGCAATAAAAACGAAGTAAGAAAAATAACCGACGATAACATCCACCAATTCATTAAAACAGGATTGGCAGAAGGCGAATTGAAATTTTTCTGGAAACAAACGGTATCGGGAAATTAGATCTCGAAAACTAATAGTAACAGTACAGGATTTAGAATCTATTAGAAATAAAGGCTCTGGTGATATCCGATCTACTGGCAGATTTTCTACCCGAAAACTTACAGTAAATTTAATTGGATCGGGCGATATGGATTTGAACCTATCTGTAGCGGAGCTCATTGTTAATTTGAATGGTTCGGGAGATATTTCCTTACTTGGAAATACAATGAAATTAGACCTTTATCAATTCGGATCTGGCGATATAAAAGCATACAATGTCCAGGCAAATGATGTAACGTTAAAAGCTACTGGATCTAGGAATATAAAAGTTTTTGCAAACGTGAGTTTAAGTGGTTCCACATCCGGAAATTGGGATGTGTTTTATAAAGGTGGAGCAACCTCTACTATTTCAGTTTCCGGTTCTGGTGAAGTTATAAAAGAATATTAGATTTCTCCTTTGTCCTTTATGGATAAACCAATTTTAAATATCGCAACTTCTTCTTTTGAATTTGGATAGCCGATATAAGCAATTATTGGTATTTCTCGGGTTTCCCGCTCTCCAGTTTCAATGCTTTTATTAAACATATTTTGAATCGATTTTCCTGCTTCCGAAACAAAATAAACATCACTTTCTGCTCTTTTTAAAAACTCAGCATTTAAGCTTTTAAAAGCCAATGAAATTTTACGTTTTTCCTTTTTACCCAACCAAAAAGCATGAAATCCACCACAAAGATCAGCGCCTATCGCAAACGCACCGAAATACAACGAATTGAGATGGTTTTTTGTTCTTCTTTTTAGCCTTATTCTAACAACAATTTTATCAGCAGTTAGTTCTATGATTTTAGGTCGAACGAAATGAATTAAAGGAATTTTAAACAGTCCAAAAAGAAATAATTGCCAATTGGCTTGTCTCAAACTTTTTTTGTTCTTCATTTTTAGCTTTAGTTTCCTTCTATGACAAATCGGCGAGTTTGAACTCCTTCATTTCCTTTCAATTGAAGGATATATATACCGGAAGCTTGACCAACTAAATTTAATTCTTTGAAAATATATCCATCACTCTTTACCTCACCTTGGTAAACTACTCTGCCCATGGAAGAATATACAGTCAAATCATATTCACCCTTTAAATTAAATAGTTCAACCGAAACATTTCCATTACTGGGATTCGGAAATAATGAAATATTGCTTTCGTAAGAATACTCTTCATTCCCCAATAATTTTGAACATTCCCAATTGTTTCCACTTGGGCTTTTCAATGCGAACTCACCTAGTTTTTTGTTGATGCTAAAAGAATGTTTAATAGACCGTCCAAAATCTCTTGGAAAAGTCTTAACACCAGTCAAGTTTCCTTGAGAATCTAGAATCATAAACTGTAAAACACCGTTTCCTTGACTCGAATTAGCCCAATAATTTAGCCCATTATGCCCGCTATCATGTAAATACAAACTATAACATCCTTCGTCAACATTTAAAGTATCAGAATAGGTCTGTCTTGCAGCCAATTCGGTGGTCTTTTTCTCCATTACAATGTTGCCAGTTATATCTTTTATTTGATAGTAATTATCACCTGGGTTATTATTTGTAATTAAACGAACAACAATTTTGGCTGGATATACTTCTGGAACATTATAACCCACAGTAATTTCATCATTTCTGATATTTTCATCTTGTACGCCATTTGGATTACAAACTTTTACATTGAATAAATCACTTCCACTACCTTTATAAAAACCTTCATCATTTATCGGGATTTCAACTTCAACCATTTCCATAAAAGCCAATCCTCCAGACCATTTTAAGACTCTAATATCACCTCCGCCAACGCGGTATCTTATCTCGCACTTTTTTAATTCATTTGTCCCACCGTTTCTAATTACAATTTTTGGGTTTTCGCAGAGTACTCCTTTTCTAGCATTCAAAGGGGAATTACTTGGGTTGATAACATCATATATTTCAGCATCATTGGCGAAATTTGCTTTTCCATATTGAACCAAATGAACCGCTATTTTATAAACTCCATTTCCCATTCCCAAATTAGTACCTGGTACTGGGGTAATGCTATAATCTAGAGTTACATTATTTCCGCTTACTTTATCCGAAATTTCAAATTCGTTGACCTTTACAATGTCTCCAGGACACCAACCCTCTCTTGCACCAGGCCATGTTCCACCTTGTGGAAATACAGCATTTTCCGCACATTCGTTTTTTTGCCAAATGTGCCAATCCGAAAATTTAGTTCCGTTTACCCAAAGTGAATGTGTGTTATCTTTCCATTCGCAGCAGTGAGGATAACTTCCATTTGTACTATTATGCCCGTGACCCGAAAAACGAGTTTTGACTCGGTATGATTTAGAATTTTTGTGCAAGTCAATCGAAGTAGCCTTTAAATTATCGTCGTTGTCCAACGATTTGTACGAATAGCTTCTGTTTTGTCCCCAAACTCGATTAAGCTGAACCACATCACGAGCGGGAGTTCCTTTGATAAATAAAAACTTTAAATCAATTAGCTCCTGTGTATTTCCGGCTTGTAAGTCAACTGAATCTCTTAAATGCTGAACATAATCCGTTACATCATACCACCAAGTAAATCCATCTGAGCCTAAGTCCAGTCCTTTACCATAAGGCGTAATAAATCTTCCAATTTCTAAACGATATTCAGGACTATACCAAATTTTTGTCATTTGTTTTATACTACTGTCTGCATTGATATATTTCCAAGAAATTCTTTTACTCGTAGCTTTATCGTAAGTATTTGAAAAATCGTTTGCTCTCCAAACCAATATATTGCGAGTAATAATAGTGGGGTGATTGGAAGCGTTTTCTGGAATCTGCGCTCCGTTAGCAGAATTCCCATAAATAATTAAGTTTAAAGGATCGCGAGCAACGCTATCTACATTTATAGAAGAATCTAAAACCGAAGTATATATACCTTTTTCAAAAACAACATTTGGTCTTTTGTGAGTTGTTTTTTTATTCAAAAACAAATTCATGACTGAAAATGATTTCCATGTTGGAATTCCCGACATATCGCCATCAACATTCCCTCTTGCCGAAATATCCTTTACTGTTTTCCCTCCATTTTCATCTAAAGGATAATAGCCAGTCAAATTTGTGAAGTCTGGGTGTAAGTTATCCACTGATTTTCCCATCCAACCTTTAATAGTTGAAGAAGAAAGCGCTTTGTCCCACACTCTTATTTCATCTAACTGACCAAATAGAAATGCGCCTTGCCAACGACCAACTTGAAAATCTACAGCTGGAGTATTTAAGTTAAAATTTTTTGATGCCACAAGATTTCCATCTATGTAAACCATGGTTTTAGTTCCATCATAAACCATAGCATAATGGTGCCAATTTCCCAGTGCACCAGGGAAACTAAAATTTAAATCGCCTCCCCATAATTGAATTCTAAATTCATCAATTTTGGTTGTTGTTCTCAAAGAAAAATCTTTACCTGTTCCTCCAGTTCCGGCTCTAAATAAACCAGCATTATTAAATTTATCAATCTTAGCCCAAAGTTCTATTGTTCTAGGTTTATCCCCCAGTATAGTTGGATCTTTTTTTAAGTTTAACCACTGTGGACTACCATTGAAATTAAGGTAAGAATTACTTCCTGCAACCGCTAAACCAGCTTCAAAAGATAATGAATCCGATTTTAATTCCGTATCTATTCCTTTTACAACACCGTTAAAGCTAAAATTTACAATAATGTTATCTGTTCCATTCCAAGAAAAAGGAGCTAAAAATTGAAGATCATTAAAACCCGTATTTGCAAACTTTTTATTGTGACAATACACTTGCGTTAATCCAGTATCCACAAAAATTCCTCCTTTCAATGAATCCATTTGAGTATGGCCGATTTTCATTTCAAAGTTCTTCATTTCACTACCCAAAACATTTACATCCAATTCAATTCCAGTAATGTTTCCCGCACTTAAACCAGCGCTTAACAATTCAGAAGCCTTCCAAACGTATTGAGATCTACCAACTTTGTTTTTCGAGTTAAATGCAAGCAATGTAGATTTTGAGCCATTGCCCAAAGTATCCTTTTGTATAGATATTGTATTCGTATGTCGGATAGAATATTGAGTTTCCTGCCAATAATCGTAAAAAGGTCGAGTAATGTAATTCAGAGAATCAGTAGCCGCTCCATTTTCTAAATACAATTTTTGACTTTTTTGCGTAGAATCCAATATTCCGTCATGCCCGTAAATGTAATTGTAGGTATCGTAATCCCACTCTCCACAATCGTACTTATCTCGACCCGTCTGTGGATCGCACTTTAAAGTATATTTCATTAAAATTTTACGGTACGAATGAGTTCCATCAGGGAATACATAAACTCCTCTTCTTTTTGAAACATCTTGAAAATTAAAGGTTTCTATAATTGTTGTGTCCTGAGCAACAACATCATTTATTATTAATGAACCTAAAACCAATAAGGAAACTACAATTCTATTCAACTTCATACTCATGAATTATTTAAACATCAAAAGTACTTATAATTAAATCTATATGAGTTCGCAACTTATTCGTTTCAGAGTATTTTTTTATGAATGGGAAACCGTAATCAATAATCAATAATTTTGGAGTGATTATGATTCAGAAAATATTTAACATACTTCTTCTTTCCGTGCTAATATTTTCTTCTTGTAAAAAAGAAGAAACAATAATCGAAAATGAATCTAATATTAGTATAGCTCCGAAAGACATTACTCAATCATTTAATATTGATATAACCGTTGAAAGTAAAAAAGTTGTAGAAATTATTAAAAGAAATGGAGTAACGGAATTTTCAAAAACAACATTTAAATATACCAAGGATACTATTTTTGAAACACTTTATGAGCTTGGAAGACGTTCGTTTTTAAGAAAACACAGACTAGATTCCGAGGTAATTACAAGCTCTTTAGATTCTGCTTTTGGACGAGACACAACAATTTACTACCGTTTTATTAATTATGAATATGAAGGAGCAAAAATTAGAACTAAGGTTATTACGCATAACGATATTTTGGATCTAATTACAAAAACAACCAAAATTCGATACGATTATTTGTACAAAGGCCAAAATCTTTTTGAAATTAGTTACGACGCTCCAAATAATTTTGATACTTCTCAATGTAACGATAGATATGAATTCAACTCGTTTTCGACGATTTTAGATGTAAAGAATATTTTAGGGATAAATCAGGGAAGTACTAATGAGAATTTAATTTCGAAATCGACCCATCTTATCAATTGCAACGGAAATGGAAGCTCAGGCTCTTCTAATTTTGAATATTGGTATGAGATCAATAGTGATAAGCGAATAACTGTACTTATATATCAGAAAACATTCAATGGGGTTGCCCAAACTTTCAGAGAAAACTACAAATACATTCTTCGATGATAAACACTATTAAAACTTTTTTCACGATTCTAACAATCCTCTTTTCAATTAGTTCTTATTCACAAAAGCCGAAATTAAAAGTTGGAAAAAAAGCTCCATTGTTCGAACTCCAAACTTCTAAAGAATCGCAATTTGAATTGAATAAAATACTGAAAAGTGGCAAAAAGGTAGTTCTTGTTTTTTACCAAGGAAGTTGGAACCCTTACGATGTAAAATACCTGAAAAAATTACAGGCTGCAAAAGATGAAATCGAAAGTAAAAATGGAGTATTAGTGTTTGTTACAAGAGAAAAATTTAGTTACATAAACAAACTAAAAACGAAAGAAAATATTGATCTACTTTTTTGTAATGATGCGGATTGGTATGTAATGAGCCTGTATGGACTTGCCTACAAACTTAGTAAAGGAAATTTACCCACTAAGTTCAAATTTTACAGTTATGCGAACGCAACCCATACTGGAAGCAAAGATGACATGGTTCCTATTCCAGCCACATTTGTAATTGGTTTGGATCAAAAAATAATTTATATGCATTATGATTCGGACTACAGACAACATCCTGAAGTTTCAGAAATAATAAACTCGTTATAATATTGATGGTAGCACAAGGCAACGTAAGAAAAATGCAAACCAAATGGGCGGGTCCTATTGAATACACCTTACCTCTTTATAACAACTTAGAAAAAGGAGAAGAGCTTTATATGAATGACCTTATTGGAAAGGAAATACAGATAAAGTATACAGGCACTATAAACTGTGTGGTTACAGGTAAAAAGATAAACAAAAGTTTTGGGGAAGGAATGAGCTACGATGCGTGGCAAAATTCTCCTATGGCCGTAGAAAGCATAATTAACCCTGAATTGGATAAAGCACATTTGGGCGAAGGAATCCGAGATTTGGAATGGGAAAGAGAAAGACATGTTCGTCCGCATTACGTGTACTTAGCACTCACCGATCATGTTAAAGTGGGCGTTACACGAGATTTATCCATTCCATCGCGATGGATAGATCAAGGAGCTTGGAAAGCAATGAAATTTGCAAAAACTCCATATCGTCAAAAATCGGGCATAATTGAAAAAGAACTAAAAGCACACATAAGCGATAAAACCAATTGGCGAAAAATGCTTACCGACATAAAAGGGGAAAATTCTCTTGAAATGGAATACCAAAGGCTCAAAGATTTACTTCCGAAACATTTGGTACAATATGTTTTACCTCTTTCTGAAAGTGAAATTTTGGAAATAAAATATCCCGTTTTAAAATATCCTAAAAAAGTAAAAAGTTTGAAATTGGAGAAAGAACCTTTAATAGAAAAAACACTAATTGGAATTAGAGGTCAATACCTACTTTTTGAAGATGAAACAGTAATGAATTTAAGAAGCCATTCTGGGTACCAGATTTCCATAGAAACTGTTTAATAATAAAGCACTATTGAACTTTTCTGGAAAAATTTAAGAAACTAAATTCACATCTACCTGATTGTGAGATCCACTATTTTCACACTTGCCATTTTTAATAACAAGCATTTGAGGAGATTGGTGGATAACAGAAAAAATGTCTGCAATTTGGTCAGAAATATTTCGATATTTAATTAAATCCAAATAATGAAAATCCGCTGCATCGCTTTTTTGATCCCAATTTTTTTCTAAACGATTATATGCCATTGAACTAATAGAACAGCGCGTGCTGTGCTTAAAAAGCACTTGAGTTTTTTTAAACGAAGCTTCTTTTATAGTTTCCAAATCTTCAATCTCCGATAATTCTTTCCAATCCGGGTGCAGTGTTTTTACACTAGTACTAAATAATCCTCCAAACATATTTCTTATTTAAAATCGACACTAAAATTCTCAATATTCATTGTCCAATCGTACGACAAAAATGAGAATTTTGGTTCAGCATCAATCGGTACTAGATTGTATTTTCTATAAATATTCTTAATTCCTTTAAATCCACCAAAATCAGCAAAATACCATAAAAAAAGTCGAGGTACTTTTACTCTATTGCTTCTAGTTGTTGAAAAAACACTGGTATCGAAAAGGTAGTTTTTGGTGTTGCTACAAAGCTGTTTGTTAACGTTTTCGACACTATAATTCGTAATTGGAGGACATGAATTTGCACCACAGTTTAAAGCAAAATGAACTCTATAATCCAAATCATTAACTCGTAGAGCATTTTCCCAATCCGTCACTTTCCATTTATTGAGAAAACCTAGCCCTAGTTTTATTTTACTTTTTCTTAAAATCCCATGTTCTATATCATCGAAACTCAATTTCAAATCTTTGAATTCAATAAAACGTGCGCTATAAAAATCTTTATCCTTCCAATTTGAAGACAACCTTTGAATAATAAACGTATTGTAAATGTTTAACCAAAATGCCTTCTTGGAATTATCGTCGGGTAAAAATTGAAATAGGGAATCAGTATTAATTTCTTCAATGCGCTTATTGAAGAAATTAATTTCTTTTCCGAGTTTAGAAGCCAAAAGTACTTCTTGAGAAAGTTTTACTAAATCCACCATGCAAATGTGCTTACAAAACACTTTTCATTCCGTATTGTAGCTGACATTTATATACGAAACGGTAGTATTTTTATACATCGGTTCATTAATACTTTAGTTACCAAATCAACAATTTACAATTATTAGATTTGTATTTTTAGATATTGAAAATAATGCCATGAAACGAGTTATAATTTCTGCTTTAAGCCTTCTTTTATTTGGAGGATTGAATGCGCAATCGGTTGGAAATCGTGAGTATTCCATGATGCTTAGTAAGTTATTGGATCACAATGTAAACGAAGTAAGTGTAACCGATATTGATTTAAATGATAAAGTCATTTACCTAGACGCTAGAGAAAAAAAGAGTACAATGTTTCACATGTAAAAAATGCGATTTGGGTAGGTTATGACAAGTTTCAAAAAGATTCAATTACTGGAATAGACAAGACTAAAAAAATTGTTATGTATTGCTCGGTAGGCTGCCGAAGCGAGAAAATTTCGGAACGACTCATTAAAATGGGTTATACCAATGTTTCTAATTTATATGGTGGTTTGTTTGAATGGAGTAATCAGGAAATGCCTCTAGTATCCCGCTCAAATAATTACAGTACCGTGAAAATTCATCCTTATAACGAGAAGTGGGGGAAGTGGATTAGAGTGGGTGAGAAATCTTATGAATGACGTCCGTTTTAAAATCCATTTAGCTACGTTATTCTTATTGCAAATTCGTCATTGACAAAATTTAACTCCTCAATTTACAACTTCGAATGCCTTGCTAAATAACTTTTAAAACAGACTGATCTATCTTGAACTTTAGTTATTTGGGATTAAACATTTAAAAAGTCTAACAACAACCTCCACCATCATAGAAATAGGTGCTTTCAGAAACGAAAATATCATCTCTTCCTAAGCCCTTTAAATCTCCTGATGTTTTGTCACAAACCGCCAATGGCTGATTCGACATTAAAACGTGTCCATTGTTATCGTCAAAATATTCGTCACTTCCATAATAGATAGCCGTTTTACCTGTAAAAACACAAGGACCATCTTCTGGCATTGGATCTTTAATGGCGCATACTTCAACACTTTCGATATAAATATTTTCGGCCGTATCGTAATGTTTAGGATCTAATATCCGGTAAGGGCGTTTTGCTCTTACCTCAACTGTACCAAAACCTACAGAAGTAATCGTATCGATATATTCTTTCAAAGTCATTGCTCCACTCAAACAAAGAGCACGCAATCTATCGTCATTTTTCAAAGCCTCTGGCATTTTGCTTTCACTAACAGGATCAGACAAAACCAACCTTCCATAAGGTTTAAGAACACGATACATTTCTTCCAAAGCTTTCCTTAAATCAGCTTTAGTAAAAATATTAAACAAACAATTTTGAGCTGCAACATCAATCGACTCATTTTCAATTGGTAAATTGAGCGCATCTCCTAATCTTAAATCAACAAATTCCGATTTAAACCAAGGATTTTGTTTTTCTGCTTCCATAAAATTTTCTCGGCTGGCTTCAATCATTTCTGGAACTACGTCCAAACCGATAACACCACCTTTTTTTCGACTGAAATAAGAGAATTGAAGTAATTCCATTCCACCTCCTACTCCAACATACAATACAGTAGGGTCGTTTATTAAATCTCTAGGATCAACTGTACTTCCACAACCATAATTCATTTCCAACATTTTAGTCGGAATTTCTAATTCGGGTAAAACCCAAACTGGAGTTGTTGTACAGCATAAACCAACATCTGGCGTTAGTGCAGCTTCGGTATAAAGATTTACGGTTTCGTCAAGGTAATTACTCATCAAGTATATTTTCTTTTTGCAAGATTAAAACAGTGGAAGGATTAAAAGTGTGTTCTAGATTACCGAATGAATGAAAAAGTTATCTTTTTTCGCTCAAGCCGAATTCCATCGCACAAGCTGGCTCAATCTACTCGCAGCAGATCGCCCTTTTTTGCCCTAGCAAAAAAAGTAAACAAAATTGCATTTGGTAAAAATAAGGTCGGCCTTCAGCACACAACAAAACAAGGGACATGTGCTTTAACAAGCTCAAGATCTAAAACCTTGATTTGTTGTTCAACGGCATTTTCACCTTCCAAGGTAGAAAATTGATTACCGGTAGTATAGTTTATCTAATACCCTTGGCTTAAGTATTTTAGTAGATTTGCCAAATCAAATGAATTTATTCAACCTTACTTTTCAATTCCGAAATGGACTTTTGCTTTCTCCCTTAAATTGTAATTGCTTGCCATAACTTCAGCATAAGCTCCAGCAGAACGAATTGCAATTAGGTCTCCCCTTTCGGTCTTCGGTAAAATAACTGCTTTGCCAAAACTATCGGAACTTTCGCAAATTGGGCCAACCACATCGTACTTTTCACGAAGAACATCGTCTCTATGGTCTTTAGATATATTTTCAATCTTGTGGTAGCTCTGATAAAGAGCAGGGCGAATCAATTCAGTCATTCCAGCATCCAAAATGGCGAAATTGGTTTTCAATCCTTTTTTGATATAAGTAACTCGGGAAATTAAAGATCCCATTTGAGCCACAATACTTCTACCCAGCTCAAAGTGTACTTTTTGATTGGGTTGTAATTCTAAAAATTCTTCGAATAACCCAAAATAAGATTCGTAATCAGGAATTGGGTTTTCATCCGGTTGGGTGTAATCAATTCCCAATCCTCCACCAACATTTACATGTTCCACAACCACATTGTGATCGTAAAACCATTGTTGAATTTCGTTGACCTTATTGCACAGGTTTTTAAATGAAGACAAGTCCGTAATTTGTGAACCAATATGAAAATGAATGCCCTTCAATTCAATATTTGAAGTGCTTTTCAATAGTTCTAACACATCCTCTAGCTCCCAAAAATTGATACCGAATTTATTCTCTTCTAACCCGGTAGTTATGTATGCATGTGTATTTGCATTTACGTTTGGATTTAGACGCAATGCAACTCTGGCCATTTTATTTTTTGCATAAGCCAAATCATTTATAACCTGAAGCTCGGCAGTACTTTCTACATTAAAACAAAAAATATCTTGACCCAATGCGTAGTTAATTTCTTTATCCGTTTTTCCAACACCGGCAAATACAATGTCTTTATTCGGAAACCCAATTTGGGTTACACATTCTACTTCTTTTCCGCTTACACAATCGGCACCTAGCCCATTTTTTAAAATGGTTTTTAAAACTTCCAGATTTGCATTTGCTTTTACGGCATAGTGAACTTCAAAACCTCTGTTGTCGGCTGCAGCTTTTAACGCGCTTAGATTTTGGTTTAGTAAATCTAAATCGTAGTAATAAAATGGAGTTTGTTTTTCTCCAAAATAGCTAATCAATTTCGATCTCATAACTACAAATTAAAAACTCCTTTGTTTAAATCTTGTAGTGCCTCCTTTTTAGATTCACTTGAAATAAGAACCGAAATATTGTGATGACTTCCACCGTGACTAATCATTCGGATAGGAATGTTTTTTAAGGCATTAAATACAGTAGAAGCATATCCTACTCCACCTTGTTGAAAATCGCCAACTACACAAATAATAGTTTGATTTTGATCTACTTCAACCCTAGCGTATTGTTCAAGTTCTTGAATAATTCCTTCCAAATTACTCAGATCGTCAATCGTTACAGAAACAGCCACTTCCGAAGTTGTAATCATATCGATTGGAGTTTTATAACGCTCAAAAACTTCAAATACAGAACGTAAAAACCCATAAGCCATTAGCATTCTTCCCGATCTGATTTTTATAGCAGTTATTCCATCTTTTGCGGCAACAGCTCTAAAGCCCGGTACACTCGCATCTCCATGAATTAAGGTTCCATGTGCAGAAGGCACTAGTGTATTTTTTAACCAAACTGGAATGTTCTTCTCTTCCGCTGGACGAATACTAGCCGGGTGCAATATTTTGGCACCAAAATAAGCTAACTCAGCTGCTTCTTTGAATGAAAGGTTTTTTATGGGTTCGGTTTTATTTACAAATCGTGGATCGTTGTTGTGCATTCCATCAATATCCGTCCAAATTTGAATTTCGTCTGCATTTATGGCTGCTCCAATTAAAGATGCTGTATAATCACTTCCGCCTCTTTTTAGATTATCAATTTCACCAAATGCATTTCTACAAATGTATCCTTGAGTTATAAAAAGGTCTTTTTTAGGATGTTTGGATAATTCGAAAGTTAGGTTATCAGCAATGAAATTATGATCTGGTTCTCCACTGTCATCCGTCCGCATAAAGTCTAGCGCAGAAACCATAACCGGTTTTAGCCCGGTACTTTTTAGGTAATGTAAAAATATACAGCTAGAAATTAATTCGCCTTGAGCTAAAATAGAACGCTCAACAAATAATGTCATTTCTCTATTGGCATAAGACTTTACACCGTTCAAATAAGCCGAAACCATCTCGGAAGCCTCTTCGTGGCGAACTCCTTGGGGAATAAGATCAGATATGAACTTTTCGTACATAACTTCCAGTTTACCAACTAAAGCAACAGCTTCTTCCTTATCCTTTTGTTGAAGCGCTGTACATATTTCTAATAATGAATTGGTGGTTCCGCTTACGGCGCTAAGAACCACAATTTGATTTTTTCCTTGGGCAATTAGTTCTGCAATTCCTCGCATACGCTCAGGAGTTCCAACAGATGTTCCGCCAAATTTTAAAATATTCATTTTCGATTTTTAAAGGTCGCAAAAGTACTTTTTTTAAAAGGGTAGAAGGGGTGTTGAGGATTAGAAAATGGGGAGGGAAAACGGCTATTTAATACCGAGATTTTGGATACCAGTTGTGGACTGGCTATTATTATTTTTGCTTAAAGAAGAGTGCTCAAAATGCATTTAGGAAAAATGATTGGGGCTTATGTATCCGCAAACAAGGCCTTTGTAGTAGTAAACAGTTTTTTTTCGAGTTTTTACGGTTGGTTTATTCCTGGAATATTAGGTGCCTTTTTTATTACGTATTGGATAAGAAAAATAGACGCAAGAAAAACAAAAGATGGCAAAAACATCGCTTAGATTTCCCAATCGCGATTCCGCCTTAATACTGTAAACTTTTTTCAGATTTTAAAGGAGGAAAAACTTCGTTTCCAGAATCCACGAGTTTATTATTTTCTATCTCCTCTTCTACTCGATCTAATAGAACCTTAAAATCGTCTTGAGAAATAATACGGGTTTCCCTTTTCGGAAACATTTCTTCTGCAGGAAATTTATTATTCAAGTCGATATTCAAAGTATAATAATCGGTAAGAATATTCCCAATTGAGGTGATTCTGGGAACCAACAATAAATGTGGTTCAATAGATTGTGAAGTGGAATCCGGCACCAAAAAAGGGCTTACACCATTATAAACATCTGTATCCCGCATCAGTAAGACCTTGCTATTGGGTATTCGTTTGCTCCTTGACCACCAGATTTCTCGAACCGATTCCATGGCTACTTCGGTTTCAGCTTCCGACTGAGCACCAAGACTATCTAAAGTTTGGTAAATAGTTTTCGTCATAGCTGCGTCATAGGGTAAATCGCTTTTTAAGGCCTCCATACCAATATAAATTCCCAATAAATTGGAATAAACATCTTCTAAAGAAAAGCTTGAATATCGCTCGGAAACAAAAGGTAAAGTAGATGCTCCAAACCAAGTAGATAATTCATGCCACAAGGACAAATCAAAAGTGATTTTACCTGCCAAAAGCAAACAATCCATGGTATCCAATTCAGTCGCATTTATCGTAAGATATTTACTTCCTCCTTCGTGTTTCAATTTTTTTATAAACTCACCATTCGAGCGCTCCGTAAGTATTAAAGAAAACAAATAGCGAGTCCAATCTGCTTGATCTCTTAAATGCCCAATGTCTATAAACCCTGCGTGTTTGGTATAGATGATGCCATTTCCTTCCTTTTTGCCACCCATATAACTATGGTTGTTTAAATCAACGGGACTCATGATATGATTTACCTTTAAAAAAGGAATTCCCATCAATTGAAAATCGGCACCTAAAACACAACAAGGTCTAATAATTCTTGGAGGAGGTGATCCTTTATCTACTTCTGCAAGCGATGGCGAAAATCCAAAAAGCAGACTCCCTTTCATGAATAAAAAAAGGAAGATGTATTTTTTTATTGAAATTACCCTAAACTCCATTTACAGATTATGTCGTTTGATCATGTCTGGATATAGCTCTTCCCCAACCCACATAAAATTTGGTTTTACCAAAAGTATTTTTTCGTAACAGAGTTTGGCTTTCTGAATTTGATCGGTAGCTTCATAGGCCATACCTAAGGTTGTCATTACATACAAGTACATCCAGTTGTTTTCAACCAAATCATTTTCTTCCATTTCTGCCGCTGCCTTTTTATAATAAACGATTGACATTTCTTTGTCGCCGCCAAATGCTGAAGGTGCATAATAATTGGCATTAGCTAATTCAATATTGGCTTGTACATTATTGGCGTCTATTACTATTGCCTCTTCAATTAAATCCATGCTAATCCTGCCCAAGTAAATCGCTTTTAAGTTTGAAAGACTGATTTCAAAGGCAATAAACGCGCCTTTAAATGCCATAGCAGTAGCATTTGAAGGCTCCTTATCTAAAATCTCTTTTAGAACCTTTTCCGATTTTTCAATATAGGATTCGGCTAATTCATTTTTTTCTACACTTATCAACCAAGCTGTGTAACCATAGTACAGCTCTACGAGTTCGAGCTTACTTTTTACTGTCGTATTTTCGTTTTTACCTTCAAGGTCAATCATTACCTCATACCAAACATCCATTTTCCCTCTAGCGTAAGCCTCGTATAAACGATCGGTAGAATCAATTTGAGAAAACACATTGGACGCTACCGAGAGAAAACATCCCAATAAAAAAACTACTACGATATAATTCTTCCTTTCCACCTTAATTTTTTCTTCTTGCTGATAATCAATCTATTTGTAATAATTAAAAGGAATACAATGTGTTGAGGAAAGAGAAATAATACATTCTGAATCGAAGATTGTTTACTCGCTAAAGAAACAAATATCCGAATTAGGATTATTCCTATCAAATAGCCAATTCCAATAACTACTCCCTGTTGTGCAAAAATAACAATAGGAGCTGTAGTTAAAACTATTGCAAAGAGAATTGTTATTGTAGCACTATTTCCAAAAAACGTAAATATGTTTTTAGCAAAACCATCAATTGATTCTGATGCACTTGAATACATTTTACACTCAATGTATTTAACACCCAGCAACGTATCCGATTGTAATCCGAGTTTTTTGAAGAATTTAATTATGGCTATATCTTCAACTGCATTCATTCGGAAGTGTTTGTGTGGCAGGTACTTTTGGTAAGTATTTGCTTGAAACATCATAAACTGACCATTTGCCGCAGCAAAGGCGGGGTTTCTTGTTTGGCGAATTAAAAAAAGAGGCAAAAGACTTAATAGAATCCAATTCATTAATGGAACGGATATTTTTTCTCCTATAGATTCAAAAATTTGCTTCGGGAAAATGGAAAGTAAATGGAGTTTGTTTAGTTCCATGTATTCTAATGACCGCTCAATCAAACCATCTTTTACCCTTACATCGGCATCCAGAAAAAGTAAAACTTCTCCTTTTGCCAATTGAGATAATTGGTGGCAAGCATGATTTTTACCCAACCAACCTTCACTTAATTTGCCTCCTTCAACCAATCTGAATTTTCGGTTTTTTTCACTAAAATTACTTACCACGTTAACCGTATTATCATCGGAGTTATCGTCGTAAACAATTACTTCAAAATCCATGTAGGAAAAATCATTTAATTGTTGAAGCAATCGACCAATATTTCCCTCTTCGTTCCTCGCTGGTATTAGAATAGAAACCAATTTATTATTCTTTAAATCCGATTTATTGGAAAAAGAATGAAATGACAAATAATTAACAAGGGAAACCAATAATCGGATAGTGAGAAAAGAAAATAAGAAATAGCAGAAATAAATCATTCCTCTCTTTGCTTCTCCTTACATTCCTTCACAAAATCATTGTAGTCTTTCTCAATTTCCGTAGCAGTAGTATTTGAATTTATTTTATGGGTTTTGTAATACACGCTAACTTCTGGTCTCTTAAATGATGAATAATCAATGAGATTCACATTAAAAACAAATTGAAAATCGCATGTTGCTTTTTTGAGAATATAATTAATAGCCCCTTTTTCAAATTTGAACTCTTCAGTGTAAATACTTTTAATTTTTCCTTCTGGGAAAAAAAGAAATAAGTTTTCCGGATTCTGAATTACTTCCACAACATACTTCAAGCTATCTAAAATACTTCTTGAACCTTTTTCAATAGAACTAGCGCCTATTTTTCTGAGAATAGAATATTTTCTCATTTGCTTTTCCAACATCATAAAATGATATTTTTTTTTTAAAAATTTAAAATTCAACTGGAGCTGAAAAAAACCATCCCACCACGAAAAGTGATTTGCAATCATAAGTATAGCAAGATTATTATCCGTTTTAACTTCACCAATAAATCGAACATTTCTAAAAAAGAGAATTAGGGCGATTTTAGTATAAACGACTGAAATCCAAATATGAAATCGACTATGTTCTGCTCTTATCATTCAATCTATCAATTCTGTTATTTTGCTTGAGATATTGTTTTACTAAATCTCTTTTCCAATATTTCAGTAAATGCAATTACCGATATTAGTAAAGAGAATGCGTAAAACATATCTTCCAAAGGCATGGTAAATAAATAAACTCCAATAATGTATTTCTGGTCATAACTAAACACTTCCTCATCAATTCCAAACCCAGTTAAGATTCCATTTACAATAAAGAAAGGAATAAGCAAAATAGGAAAAATGGCCAAATAACGTTGAAGAACTGTTCTTGAATATTTATAGGTAAGCAAAACAGTGAGTGCGAGAAACGAAAAATTCACAAAAGTGTAAGTACGTTCCATGTTGGTAAACGCCAAGGTTAATGACCCAATAAATAGTACTGAAGAAATAATGGTTGTTGCCTTATCCCCTAGTATGTAATTTGGAAAGTGGAATTTAATAGCGTAATAAGAGAAAGCGCAGGCATACGGAATTGCAATAAAAAAGAGGTATTCTTCAAGAGGTAACTTGAAAAAATAAATCCCGGAATTATAAGTAGGGTTGAACTGCCAGCAACCAATATGGGTAAATATAATATCCCAAACACCAAAAATTAACATGGAAATAAAAATGCCCGGTAAAAGATATTTCCATCTTTCACAAAGCATCAGGTTTTTTTCAAAACTCAATGCCAAAGGCCCAACTATTACAACAATTAATATAATTAGGTAAAGAGACATCTTGCAAGGAATTTTAAGAGACTAGACATTTTTTTTGAAATCAAAAGTATTGATTTTTGAAGGAGTAAATAATGATTTACAATAAGAAAAAGACCAATTATTATTAGGAGTCTAAATGGTTATTTAAAAACTCAAAAAAAACGAATTACCAGTTTTTTACTCTTTATTATTTCTGAAGCATAACAACAAAGAATTATAGGAACTATTAATTAACCGGAAAGAAATAATTATAAAAACCCATAAAAGTTTAGATTTTATCCAAATCGATTAAAATATTTTTAAGAAGAATCTTATAGATACTGATTCCAGAATTAATGGTCGTGATTTTGAACTCTATCAATATGATATGGTTCAATAACATTTCCATCTTCATCTTTTATGGTTGTAAATAAATCAAACTCATAGGATGAAATATTAGTTGTATTATTTTTAAAATAATAAATTCCACCCCAAGGATGCGTAACTTTCCAAAAAATATCACCTCTTCCATCTCTAACCACAACACGCTCTGTTATTTCCTTATTGCCCTTCATATAAACTTCATCAGTTACACCTTCGGGATACTCTAGCGCAATTTCCTTACTCACCCCTGGTTGACCCATATCCCATTCATGGTGTTCTTCTATACTAGAAGATTTAGGATTCTGTTCCAGACCTGCTTGATTTAACTTAGCAAGAATGTCTGCATGTTTATTTTCCGGTTGAGATGTTTTTTTCGATGAGCTATGCATTTGTGATTTTCTTTTGTCGTTTTCTTGCTTAACAGTATTTGCAACTACTTTTTTGGGCGTAGTATGTGGCTCTTTAGTTACGACAGTAGAAGGCGTTTTTGTTTTTAGCTTCTTCTTTTCTTTCGCTTCTGCATTAGCCACTGATGACGCTTTTTGTTCTTTTTCCTTCTCAGCTTTTATAGTTGCAGCTTTTTCAGCCTGACTTGCTACTTGCTCAGCTTCTTTTTCTTTTCTTTTTTTTACTTCTCTTTCAGCGGCCAATGCCTTTTCTTTTTCTTTGGAAATAGCAGCTTTTGCCTCGGCTTTCGAAGCATCTGCAGATTCTTTTTTAGCACTAGAAGCAGCGGCACTTTCTTCTTTTAGTTTTTCGGCAGCCGCTTTTTCTTTAGCCTTTTGCTGGTTTTCTTCTTCTTTAACTGCAATTTTAGCTTGTTCATCTGCTTCTTTTTGTTTCATAGCAGCTTCTTTTTCAGCAATAGCATTCGCTTCATCGGCCTCCGTAACTTCTGCTGCAGCAGCAGCTTCCTCTGCTTCTTTTGCTTCTTTTGCTATTTTAGCAGCAGCAGCTGCGGCTAAAGCTGCTTCATCCTGTTTCGCCTCTTCTTCTTTTACCAATTTTTCTGCTGCTTTCTCAGCGGCTCGTTTAACCACTGTATCTTCAATAACTTGTAGTTTTGTTTTTACAGCAGTAGATTCTGGATTAACTTTTCCTGCAGCGGTATATTTGGCCTTAGCCGCTTCAAAATCACCAGATTTTAACGCTTTATCACCAGCAGAAATTAACTCATTAAATTCTTCATTTTTAGCTTTTTCTTCAGCCTTTTTTTGTTTTGCTTCTGCCGCTGCGGCATCAGCCAATTCAGCATCTTTTGCGGCTGCGGCTGCCTTATCGATATCTTTTTGTAATTCTTCAATTCGACTATCGTGTGGAAAGAGTTTTTGTGCCGCAGCCAAACTTGTTCTTGCTCTAGCGAAGCCTCCCTTCGAAGTCGCTTTTGCAGCATTCGATAATGCACTTTCAAATTCATCTTTCTTGGCCGCTAGTTCTTCTTCTAACCTTTCCAATTCATCCATAACACGTAAAGAATAATCAGCGTCCCAACCAAAACATTTTTTATCGGGCTCGAAAAATATTTCCCCAACAGCCGCATCCAAAACAGAATAATCAATTCCTTCTACTTTTTGAATCATTCCAACATGCCAAGTATTTCCATAACATCCTATATCAATCATTTCGGAAGTTACTTGACCTAAAAAAACATTAATTTTTTTGGTTGCGTAAAATTGTTTGTGAAATTCGACCACATAATCTTGTCCAAATTCTAAATCAAATTCTAATTTACCTGAAGAAGAAGCTGCTATTCTTTTAACTTTTTGTCCATTAACTTTAACAATGGCAAAAGCTCCATCCATACTCGCGAAGTTATCGTCCATGTTGACTTTAACACTGTATTTTTCCATTTGGGCAAACACAGAAACGGAAATAATCAGGATGGAAATTATAGAAAATAATGTTTTGCGCATATGTAGTTTAAGCCGAGCCAAATGTAGTATAAATCATTATTTAAGTAGTAACCAAAAAATCATTCAATTAGCAGCCAAAAGTAAATTGGCTCTTTGGTATTATTTGTAGCTTTGTCAATTATTTTATAGACATGAATATTTACTTAAAATTATTTTTATTTACGCTACTTCTAAGCAATAGTTCCACCCTTTTTTCACAAATTCCGATAAACTTTGGTTTTATTGGAGGAGTTTCTCATTCGAAATACGAAATAAGTTTAGACAGTATTGATGGTGAAAATGTTACAGCATGGCAAGCTGGTATTTTTGCACGTATGAAAATAAAAAAGATTTATATTGGGTTGGATGCATTATTTCTTTCTAACCCGGGAAAATTCATCAGCACAAGCGGTAGCACAAAAGGAGAAATTTCGGTTATAGGTGTAAACATTCCTCTCTACTTAGGCTGGAAAATAGTAGATAAAAAAGCTTTCAATCTGAGAATTTTCAGTGGACCTGCCATTCAATTAAATTTTTACGAAAGAATTAAATCAAGTTACAATGGAGGTACTTTCGAAACCAGTGAAAATTTAAAATTTCAAGATGGACCAAAATGGTCTCTAGTGGGTGGATTGGGATTTGACATTGCTTTTTTTACGCTTGACGCGCGATATCTTTATTCGGTTTCAGATTGGAGTAATCTTTCGAATACCGAAGTAAATAATAATGGAGTTCAATTTAATATAGGTTTTAAAATTTTATGATGTATAGTGTTTTTGTTTCCACTTATCAGGGAGTTGAAGAGTCACTCTTAGAAGAATTACAAGAAATTGGAATTTCAGAATCTAGATTAAAATTGAGCCGCCGAGGTGTCGCAGTTAGTGATTGTAGTATAGAGGAAATTTATCGTTTTAATTACATTTTGCGGACTGGCTTAAGGGTCTTGCTCAATTTAGAGCATTTAGAAATAGAACAAGCGAGTGATTTATATGACAGCGTAAAATCAATAGATTGGACTGAATGGTTCGGCAACGATCAAACGTTTAAAATAGATGCGGTTGCAAACCGATCTGAATTATTTAATAACTCACTTTTTGCAGCTCGACTGACTAAAGATGCCATTGCTGATTTATTTCGAGAAAAAACTGGTGAAAGACCCTCAGTTGATTTTGATTATCCTGATATTAGAATTCACATTCTTATAAGTGGAAGTTCTCTAACAGTATCCCTAGACAGTTCAGGAGATTCATTGCATAAACGAGGATATAAAACAGGAAGTTTTAGAGCTCCATTGAGTGAAGTTTTGGCATCTTGTATGTTACGAAAAGCAGGGTTTACAAAAGAAATGACATTGTACGACCCAATGTGTGGCTCTGGAACTATCCTTTGTGAAGGATACATGATGGCAACTAATACTCCTGCAGGAAAATTCAGAAAACGCTGGGCTTTTCAAGAATGGAAAAACTACAACCGTGGTGCATTTTTCACCATTATGGACGAGTGTGATGCAAAAAGAACAAAATACTCAGGAGAAATAATTGGTGGTGATCAAATTGGAAACAACGTGGGGCTTACTAAAGAAAATTTAGGTGCCGTAGGTTGTACAAGTGGTATAGCTAATAAAATTGACTTTTTTGAATCCACTGGATTAAATGCCACACCAGGACTGCTTCTGACGAACCCACCTTATGGAGAACGAATTGAACTTTCTGAAGCTCGTGAATTTTACAAAAGTATAGGCGACGTATTTAAAAAGCAATTTTCTGGTTGGTCAGCTGGAGTTTTTAGTGCTAATATTCCTGCAAGTAAGGCATTAGGGCTAAAACCAAAACGTAGATATCCGCTTTGGAACGGCCCACTTGAAGGAAGGTTGTTTATGTACGATTTGTACTAATAAAAAAAAACTTATTCACTCGTTGCTTCAATTACTAAAAAGGACTTCAATATCAGGATTTAAAGTCTAATATTCTTAGTTATCAACTTATGAATACTACTTCTATTTTAATTTCCCTTCCTGTACTTTAAGCTTTACTTAAAAGTTTTAAATATTAATGACATAAGCCAGTAATTGGTGTGTCTTTGGTCACATTGCACCTTCTTTTTTAATACTATTTTTGAATGGTGAAAAATTAAATGCATTAGAATGGGTGTTATTGTAATATAAATAAGTGTAAGTTTAGTTGTAGCTCTTCTTTTTTAGGTGCTTTTATTTCGTCCATTCAATCAGGACAATACGAAGATGATTACACACCTTCAGTGCGTATGTTATTCGAAAACAAAACATCTAAAAATAAATCAAATTCTCAAATTAAAAATAAAGTCGATGGAACTAGAAAAGTTTGAATATGATAATTCGATAGTGAAAAAATTCATTATCGTAACTGCTCTATTCAGTTTAGTAGGAATGTTAGTTGACCTAACAGTTGCCTCTCAACTTGCTTGGGCCGGTTTTTTTTTTATGATTACCTCCTTACAAAATACATTTCGTATGGTAGAATCCGTCCCTTACATACCAATACGGTAATTTTTTCAGGTGTATATTATTCCCTTCCGCGATTGCTAAAAACACCAATGTGACCATTAAATTGTGGGTACGAGGATTTTGTTTTAGACGACATGGATGAGCAGGCTCAAGAAATAGCCAATGATTTAATCGAAAATGAAATTGTTGTCAGGAAAGAAGAAGGAAAAGAATTGATTCCTTTAAAAGAAAGAGAAATAATTGTAGTCATTGCCTATTTACTGAGACTAGGAAAAGATATTAGTAAAGAAACACAAGACTAAGATGTTGAAATTTATAAATGGTCACATGACCTCAATTGATGGAATAGAAATGTTTCCGATAGTATCTCTAATTCTATTCGTTAGTCTCTTTGTTTTGATCTTATGTTGGACTATAATAATGAAAAAGGAATTGATTGGTGAGGTTTCGAGTATTCCTATAGACAGAAACGATAAATAATAATTTGACGATATTAAAATCGATAAAAATGATAATTAGAAAATTTACACCACATATTCTCACTTCTTTTTTACTTCTTTTTGCATTTCAATTGAGTGCTAAAACAGTAAATTCCGAATCTGGGTTAGTTGCTGATGAGGTGCTTCTTTGGTCTTTAATTGGAGTAATTGCACTCTTAATAATTGTCAATTTAGTATTAAAGGGAACGATAAAATCCTTTTCTTCAGACAAGAATATTTGGGCTGTAGTAAAAGAAAAAAGTTTAAAATCAAATGCAGGAGGCACCGTTTTGGTAGTCGCAATTATGCTTACTAATTTGAGCTCATTTGCTGGATCTGGTAAAAACGACAATACTGCATTTATAATGGAAAGTGATTTGTTTTATGCACTGCTGACTATGATTTCTTTGCTTTTATTCTTGCTTTTTTACCAAATAAAAGTTCTAAGAAATTTAATGAACTTAATGGCGGGTGATGCCGAAGAGGAGGACCCTGAAGAAAGATCTGCTTGGGTTTCAGTGTTAACAGATGTAATTTGAAAATGTGAAAAATTTAAATATATTTTCACAAGATGCAAAATTTAATTTATACCCAAATCCTAATAATGGAAGTTTTGTATTGTCAATTACTTCAAGTGACATTACAAAATTTAAAGTTGAAGTTCTAAGCGTACAAAGACAAGTAGTTTACTCTAAAGCAGAATTTAATTATGATTCTAATATTGACAAAAAAATTGATCTAGGAAACAGTGCTAAAGGCGTTTATTATGTAAGAGTAAATTCTAATAGTAGTACTTCTACTCATAAATTGGTAGTGCAATAGATTTTTTTAATAATCCCTAAAACTAGCATTAGCAATTGAATCTAGGTCTTAATTAAAATACCGTTCCATTTTCGAACGGTATTTTTTTATGCAAAGGTTTTGGGTTTTTTCTTGATGAATGAATAAACTATTTCTTTTTGTGTTAGTTGTAGTGTTATTTTCTTGTGGAAAAAAGAAGATAAGGTAGAATTACCACTTCCTTTATTGAAGAATACTTTTAAGTATTTACAATGCTATGGCAGAAAATAAAATGAGCAAAATTAGCAGAAGAAGAGCCGACGAATCCTTAAATTCAGAAGAGTATTAAAAGCAAGATGAAACAGTAAATTTATTAATTATTAGATTAAAAATGGAACTCGAAACCTTGGTCCGTAAAGAAAAATATAATAGAAAATAAGCGCTATACTTGTTTACAGGTTAATTAAAGCCAACTAGATGAAAATAATTTATTGGAGTTTAAGACGTTTATTGTTTGGGCACGTTTTATTAGAAATGATCTAATGTCTCCTTCTTCTTTTCTTCTTACTCATTTCGGCAGCGTCAACCATTCCCGCTTTAATTTCATCGTCTAGCGCAATTCCATCGGTAATTTCAGTGATAATTCCATCAGATAATCCGGTAGTTACACTTCTTTTTTTAGTTTCTCCAGACTCGGTTTTTACCTCAACATAAGGTTTTTTATCTTCATCAAATTTTAATAGTGATTCGTTAATACATAATACAGAATCTACTTTATCTAATACTATATCTCCGTTTGCTGAATATCCCGCACGTACAAAACTAGAATCATCTAACTTCACATCTGCCTTTATTTCAAACTGAATTGCTCCGTTTTCTTCTTTTCCTTTTGGAGCTATATAATTTAAAATAGCATGGAATTTTAAGTTTTCAATAGCTCCTACATTTAAAATTATATTCATTCCTTCACGTAATTTTCCAACTTCACTTTCATCCACTTTACCTTCAAAAATCATGTCTTGCATATCGGCAATAAAGGCAATGGTGGTTCCTTCATTAAAATTATTGGCTTCAATTACTGAACTACCAACTTTCACAGGAACGTCCAGAACCATTCCGCCAACTGTAGCTCTAATTAATGTATTGGTAGCTTTTTTAGAATCTTTGGTTGCTCCGTCCCTAATAATGTCTAAATTATCCTGAGCCGTTTGAGTTTCAATTTCAGCCGATTTTAAAGCAACTTCGAAAGGTTGAAATGAAGCTTTTGAAATCACTTTGTCTTTGTATAACACAAAATTTCTATCGTAGTCTAGTTTAGCGTTTTCCAAAGTTATTTCCGCCCTATCTACCCTACTTTCAGCACCTGTAAGTTTTTCTAAATTAGGAACAATCCGAACCTTTGCCAACACATCTCCAGCATTTATTTTTTGTCCTGCTTCCACATAAACTTCTTTTATAATGCCTGAAATATTAGGTTTTACCTCTACTTCTTTTCTAGGAACAACTGCCCCTGTGGCCACAGTTTTAACAACAATATTACCGATAAATGGCTTTTCAAAAACAGCTACTTGAGGTGTTTCTTGTGACTTACTGTACAAGTAATACAAAGTGTATCCAAATGCACCAAAAAGTGCTAGTCCTATTAATATTCTAAATGCTATTTTCATTTCTTTCTATTTTATTATCCTGCTCCCGATACCGAAAGGCGCAAAGAAAATTACGTAAATACTCCTTCTTATAACTTATTAACTTCCTACATTAAACACTAAACACTAAAAATTCAAAACACAACATTTAATACTCAAAACCCAAAACCCTACCCATCTGTTTTCAAGGCAATTACAGGATCTATTTTAGACGCTTTATAAGCAGGGATTAATCCAGCAATGGCACCAGCAAAAACGATAACAATTGTAGCCGTTATCGCTACTTCAAAATCTACTTCTGGGTTTTTAAACATGTCGCTTTCAGTTTCCATTTTAGTAAGAAAGAAATTTATTACTTCCAAAATAAAAACTCCAACTACCAATCCTAAATAACCAGCTACGGCAGTTAAAACAACCGTTTCGGAAACAATTTGAGAAATAATAGCCCAAGGTCTAGCGCCTATTGCTTTTCTCACACCTATTTCTTTAGTACGTTCTCTAACCACCACCAACATTATATTACTTATTCCAATAATTCCTGCCAACAAAGTACCACTACCAACTAGCCAAATCAGAAAATTAATACCGGTAAAAAGGTTACTCATTTTCAAAAACATTTTTTCAATATTCCAATGTCCGAATGCCCTTTTGTCATCGGGAGATACCATGTGCTGTTCACTTAATACGGTAATTACTTTTGGTTCTACATCAGAAACCCTGTAGCCTTTTTTAGTATTAATACTTAACCAAGCCACTTTATCTCCATAATTAAAAGACTGTTGAAATGTGGAAATAGGCACGTAAATAGTTTCTAAATCAGATTCACTGTTTTGTGATTCGTTCATGCTCCCAAAAACGCCAACTACTTTAAAATAAACTCCGCTAATTCTAATAAATTCACCAATTGCTTCTTCCTCTCTATCAAACAATACCGCTTTTACACGACTTCCTATAATAGCAACTTTTCTTTTGTCAGTTAAATCTCGTTGATTAATAAAACGACCCTCCAACATTTTTTGGGGTTTAATAATCATAAACTCAGGAACATCGCCCATTACCTGAAAAGATCCCGTTATGTTATTTCTGTAAATTTCTTGTGACCCTCTATAACCACCTAACTGGCATCGAGGTGCAACTATGTTGATTTCTGGAATACGATCTTTTAAAATAGCGACATCATCGTTTTTCAGACTAAAAGACCTGCCTTTTGGCAATCCTTTATAGGACATGGAAGTGCTGCCTGACCAGATAAACATGCTATTAGTTGCATACGACCCAAACGATTTGTTAATTCCATTTTCTAAACCCCTACCCGAGCCTAGCATAATCATGAGCATAAAAATGCCCCAAAACACTCCAAAAGCGGTAAGGGATGTTCGAAGTGGATTCCTGGTTAGAACCACCCATATCTCATGCCATTTATCTCTGTCAAAAAAATGCATCAATCTTCTCTTAAAGCTACTACGGGTTCAATGGATGAAGCTCTTTTCGCAGGTATATAACCAGCAATAATCCCGCTTATTATGAGTAAAACCGTTGCACTAATGGCAACAGAAAAATCTATTTCCGGATTTTTAAACATTTCAACTCCTTGCAAATTACTCGATAAAAACTCAAGCAATGACACTCCTAAAACCAATCCTATATAACCAGCAATTCCAGTAATAAAAACCGCTTCAGTAAGCACCAAACTAATTATTGAGTTCGGAGAAGCACCTAGAGCTTTTCTAATCCCAATTTCACGAGTTCTTTCTTTTACAACTATGAGCATAATATTACTAATACCAACAATACCAGCCAAAATAGTTCCTAGACCTACAAACCAGATAAATATTCTAATATTTCCAAACATCACTTGGTATTTTTGAAACTCCTCGACATTGTTTCCGATATATATTGCCCTAGCATCTCGCGGATGAAAAGTGTATTTTTGAGAAAAGTACCTAGCAATATTACTAGATATTACATAACTCTCCATTAAATCAGCATCGCCAATTGTGGTCATTATCCTACCCAATTTTTGCCCTCCGTTAAAAACCATTTGTCCTGTAGAAATTGGAATGTAAATCATTCTCATCTCTCTTTCATTCCCATCATCATTAAACACTCCTATAACTTTAAATGAAAAACCAGATATGTTTATATACTCTCCTATTGGGTCTTGTGATTTAAAAAGATCATCTTTTACTAATTTCCCAATGACCGCAACCTTTCTACGTTCAGAAATATCGTCCTGATTGAGGTATCTTCCATCAGTCATTAAGGTTCTTTCCAAAATTTTATGTTCTGGTGTAGTAGATCTAATTCCATAAGAACCACTATTGGCAGCATAACTTACCGTTTTTCCCCAAAGTGCATATCGATTGGTAACGAACTCTGTTCCTTCAATCTGGTCTTTTATATAATCGTAATCTTCGTTAGTAAACTGAATCCGACGGCCTGCTTTAAGTCCTTTATAAGGTATGGCGGTTCTCCCTCCAGAAATCCACAATGAATTTGTAGCGTCATCTTTAAAACCATCACTTACTCCGTTTTCAATTCCTTTACCCGAACCCAATAAAATTACCAGCATGAAAATTCCCCAAGCCACAGAAAACCCAGTAAGAAAAGTGCGAAGCTTATTCTTTTGAATGGTACTGAATATTTCTTGCCACTTATCGAGGTCAAACATTATTCGTCGTTTTGAATTACTCCATCTTTCAAACGAATTAGTCTATCGGTTCGTTTGGCTATATCGTCTTCGTGTGTCACAATCAACACAGTGATTCCTTCTTTGTTTACTTCCTTAAAAATATTCATCACTTCATAAGAAGTTTCAGTATCCAAAGCCCCTGTAGGTTCATCGGCTAAAATTACCTTTGGTTTTGATATAAGGGCCCTAGCAATAGCAACACGCTGCTGCTGTCCACCGGATAGTTCAGAAGGTAAATGAGTCATTCTATCTGCAAGCCCTACTCTCTCTAAATACTTTTCGGCCAAAGCATTTCTTTTCTTTCTACTTACTCCCTGATAATAAAGTGGAAGTGCCACATTTTCAATGGCGTTTTTATAACTAATTAGATTAAAACTTTGGAAAATAAAACCTAACAATTCGTTTCTGAATTTTGCTGCTTTTCGTTGGGATAGTTTATTAATTAGCTGGTTATTTAATCGGTATTCTCCACTGTCGTATTGATCCAAGATACCCAAAATATTAAGCAAAGTGGATTTTCCAGAGCCAGAAGAACCCATTACCGATACTAATTCTCCGGTGCCAATTTCCAAGTCAATGTCCTTAAGCACGCGTAGTGGAGTTTTACCCACTTGATAGTACTTGTTTATTTTACGCAAGCTGATCATTTTGCAATATTAACCATCGTTAAGCATTATATGTACGGTATTATGAATCGATAACATAATGTTGGTATGATTGGTTTCTATTTGGGAGGAGTGGAGATATACTTACTAGGTATTTGCCTTGATGAATATTTGTTTCTTGTTGCTTACGAGGGTGAATAGTTGTTGAATTTGTGCTGGGCTAATTGTTTCTAGTTAGTTTGCCCACGAATACACCAAATCTAGATAAACAAGTACACTTGATATCACTTTTCAAGCTCCTTAAAAGCCTTAAAATATTCAAACTTAAATGACTCAATTTTAGATTGATAATCCACCCATTGTTTTTCAAATAAATTATTCATTCTTAAATTTACGGGCTTGTAATATTTTTTAAAATCTAGAATAGCTATTTCTAAAGTTCCAGTTTCCAAGGTGTTTTCTGAGTTCAAATACCCCGATATTCTGTTCAAGCGCCCAGATAAAGTAACAGTTACATGATCGTATCCTTTAAACCCTTCTGGAAGAAAAAATTCGTCCAATAAAATACTCACACTATCATCTAATCCATTCCCTTCTTTTCGCAAACTATCTGCAAGACTATCTGGTAAAAACTTCAACATGCCATTTACTTCCGAAATTGAATTTTTTATAGCTTTGAGTTTATCTACTTGCTTTACAACCAACTTGTATTGCTCTTGGTGTTCTTTTTTCAATTGAAAAACTTGAGCTAATTCGACGGCAGTACGCGTACTTTTCGGATCTTGTTTAATACTTAAATTACAAGTATCTGAGTATTCGTTAAAAAAGAAAACTAGTGTATAATCACCCGGAAGAACTTGAAGTCCGGCGGGTTTATACTTCTTTTCTTTTTTCTTTCTATCGGTTCTAGTCAAATAGTCAATTCCATCTTCTCTTTCGTTCCAATAAAAATGATAAACATTAGAATCGGGCTTAAAACTGGCGAAACGAACCGTATCCTTATTTTTATTCAAAACCAAATACTCTACCTTTTCCTGTGGTCCCTTCAATTTAGTAGAGTCTTTTGAACTTTTGGTTGTATCGTCCTTCTTTTCCCCGTTTTCTTTTCCGCTTTTATCTGCTTCTTTCTTGGGCTTCTTTTTTAATAAATCTGGAGAAATATACAAATTCATGGTTGCTCCAGTTCCCCTATTTTGTCCTTTAAACTCGGCATCTGCTGCAAACCGAATTCCATTTGAAGTTCGCTCGTTTATTCGATAAGCAGTTCTAGGAGCAAAAACCTTGAATTTCACCTTATTAAAATCCAATCTGTTGTGCGAAATATCTCTTAAAATTTCGATATCATCTAAAACATAAGCGGCTCTTCCAAAGGTTCCGATTACCAAATCCTTGTCTCTTTCCTGAATTTTCAAATCCGACACTGGAACCGATGGAAATCCTTCGGTCCATTGTGTCCAGTTGTTGCCGCCGTTTGCACTAACATAAAGTCCAAAATCAGTTCCACAAAACAACAAATCTTTTTCAACCGGATCTTGCAAAACACTCCAAACATGACCTTTAACTTTATTAGCATCTACTATTCTGGACCAAGTAGTTCCACCATTAATTGTTCTGAAAATATAAGGTTCCCAGTTGTTTCTTCTATAATCGTTTACCACTACATAAACCTCATCGGCCGAGTGATTACTTATATGAATTTGAGGAATCCAAGCTCCTTTTGGAAAACCCGGAATAGCATTGGATACATTTTTCCACGAATTTCCTCCATCTTTAGTTACTTGCAAATTCCCATCATCTGTTCCTACCCATATTACATTCTTATCCAATTTACTTGGAGCAATACATAAAATAGAAGTGAAATTTTCAGCTTGAGTTGCGTCTATAGTAAGACCACCGCTTTTGGCTTGTTTTTGTTTCAGGGTATCGTTTGTAGTTAAATCTGGTGAAATAATTTCCCAATTGTTTCCGCAATCAGAACTATAATGTACAAATTGACTCCCAAAATAAACACCACAATCGTTGTTTGGATCTTTTGCAATAGCTGCATTCCAGTTAAACCTCAACGTAGTTCCTTCCGGATGAATTGGTTTAACCAAACTGTTTTTTCTGCTCTCTAAATTATATCGATATACGTTTCCGCCTTGGTACATAGCATATCCTTTATTTGGATTTCCAGCTTGAGGCACAACATCAAATCCATCGCCAAAAACAAGCTCTTGCCAATGATGGTTTCTAATCCCACCCCTTTCTAAAACATAAGCAGGACCTTTCCAAGATCCGTTGTCTTGCATTCCTCCATAAATATTGTAAGGTAATTCATTGTCAATATTAATATGGTAGAACTGACCCAATGGAAGATTAGTAACGAATCTCCATGATTTTCCTCCATCTTTAGAAATAGTTAAACCACCATCACTTCCATCAATTAAATGATTTGAATTGTTTGGGTTAATCCAAAATGCATGGTGATCGGGGTGAACTTTGTAATAAGGAGCAACTCCTTGAAAAGACTTTCCTCCGTCTTCACTTTTTGTGACAATAGAATACAAATTGTAAACTCGGTTTTCGTTGTTCGGGTCTACATAAACATCTGCATAATAAAATGGTCTATTTCCTATGGATTTATCGTTGATTTTACGCCATTTAAAACCTCCATCATCGCTTCGATAAAGTGCTGTCTTTTTACTTTCAATTAATGCGTAAACCACGTTTGGTTTTGATTTAGAAATGGACAAACCCATTCGTCCCAATTCGCCTTCTGGTAGACCGTCTTTTTCAGTTCGCTTTTCCCACGTTTTGCCTCCATCATAAGTAATGTACATTCCAGAACCTTCACCACCAGAAATAAAAAACCAAGGTTTGCGACCATACTGCCACATGGCAGCTATTAATTTATTTGGATTTTCTGGATCTATTACTAAATCAGCACATCCGGTAGAATCGTTTACAAAAAGAGTTTTATTCCAAGTATCTCCACCGTCCATAGATTTAAATACTCCTCGATCTGGATTTGGACCCCAAGCTGATCCCAAACTAGCCACATATATTTCGTTACTGTTTCTTGGATTTAATATAATTCTATGAATGGTTTTTGTGTTTTCTAAACCCATCAATTTCCAGTTTTTTCCACCGTCAATAGATTTATAGATTCCTTTTCCACTGTTGTGGCTATTTCTCGGGTTTCCTTCGCCTGTACCTACCCACATTACATCCGGGTTAGATTGATCAATAGCAACTGCACCAATGGATTGAACTGGCGCGTCATCAAATACGGGCTTCCAATTTGTTCCTCCACTAAAACTTTCCCAAACTCCACCTGAAGCAGTTCCAATTAGAATATGATCCACATCTTTAATTTCCACGTCTACAGTTGTCACACGACCACTCATTCCTGCAGGGCCAATTGCACGAGGTTTAAACCCTTTTAGGTTTTTCATGTCTAGCTTTTGTCCAGATGCGAAAAAGCTAATAGCCAAAATGGTAAGGAAGATGAATGACTTTTTCATAATGTATTTTTGAGTTGGTGAAAGTAAATAATTGAGTGGGTTTTGGCTTTACTTAAACATTATTTGTTCTATTCTTTTGTCGGTTAGTTGTAATTTATAGAGTGATTAAAGCCTTAATTAAAGTTTCTAAATCAGTTTATCTGCAATCATCATTATAGAAATCACAGAACTTATTAGCCCCTAGCCCTTTAGATTAAATATATTTGTGGTTGGTATAAGGCGGGTATAGGCAACGTTACCTATATCGACCTGTTACAGACAATAAATAGACTTTCATGAAGCAGACTTTTCTAACTTTCTTATTCTTAACTCTGAGTATAGTTGTTTTCGGTCAAGCGAACGGAATCACGGAAATCAGAAAACTGTATAAAGAAACGCAGGATAACAAATCAACCTACAAGAGGCTAACCCAAGATGATTTTGAGAATTCATCCGAAGGTGGAGAACTAACGGCCTATCAGAACTCAACAGAAGTTCGACTAATTGAAGCTAAGTATTATGGACATATGGGAAAGTCAGAATCTGAATACTATTACCTGAATGGTCAAATATATTTTATCTTCCGAAAGGACTTCAGCTATAACATGCCTCCAACGGAATCCGGTTACGATTCAGATAAAACGACTCTTGAAGAATCACGATACTATTTCTGGAACAATAAGATGATTCGCTGGATAACGCCAGATGGCAAGTATATGGATTCTGAATTAACCGAATATTCAGATGAATCAACTAAACTGACTAGCTGGGCAGTTGAATTTTTAGAAATGGTCGAATAAAGTCTGTAACAAGGACTTGAAATAGATTGGGCTTGCGTTGCTTGGGGTGGAAATTTTCATATGAACAATACTGATTGGAAATGTCAAAATTTTAAAGGAACAAAATGGCAAAATATCAATAAAGATGTAGATAAAGAGTATCTTAAAAA
>CAWUST010000023.1:0-12288 GCA_963925495.1 uncultured Flavobacteriales bacterium
ATAAGCACAAGTAAATGTTACCCAAAAATGTATGTAACCTAATTTTTTATTCATCATTCTGCCCCACATTTTTGGGAACCAATGATAAACACCAGCAAACATTGCCATAACAGCAGAAAGCCCCATTACAATATGGAAGTGTGCTACTACAAAATAAGTGTCATGAAGGTTGATATCTAAAGCAGCATCAGCCAATATAATTCCAGTTACTCCACCAGATATAAAAGTGGAAACCATTGCTATAGCAAACATCATTGCAACTGTAAAGTGAATCTTTCCTTGCCAAAGTGTAGATAAGTAATTAAATACTTTAACGGCAGATGGAATTGCAATAAGTAAGGTTGTGAACGTAAAGACATCACCCAAGAATGGGTTCATGCCACTTATGTACATGTGATGTCCCCAAACAATAAAAGAAAGAAAACCTATCGCCAACAATGAGCCAATCATAGCCCGATAACCAAAAATAGGTTTTCTTGCATTTGTTGAAATAATTTCAGAAGTTAATCCTAATGCTGGCAATAAAATAATGTAAACCTCAGGATGACCTAAAAACCAAAAAAGATGATGATACAATAGGGGTGATCCACCAGTTCTATCTAGAGCCTCTCCTGCAATAAATATATCACTTAGGTAAAATGAAGTTCCAAAAGTTCTATCAAAAATTAAAAGTAAAGCCGCTGCAAAAAGAACCGGAAATGAAAGTACACCCAGTATCGCAGTTAAAAATAATGCCCAAATACTAAGAGGAAGACGAGTCATTTTCATTCCTTTAGTTCTTAAATTGACTATGGTCACGATATAATTAAGTCCTCCTAATAATGAAGAAATAATAAAAAGTGACATACTTACTAGCCACAAAGTCATTCCAAGACCAGAGCCCGGCATAGCTTGTGGAAGAGCACTCAAAGGGGGATAGACCGTCCAACCACCCGATGCAGGTCCGGCCTCTACAAATAGGGAACAAATCATTACAACCGAAGACCCAAAAAAGAACCAGTATGAGAGCATGTTTAGCATACCAGAAGCCATATCTCGAGCACCAATTTGAAGTGGAATAAGCAGGTTTGCAAACGTACCACTCAAACCAGCAGTAAGTAAGAAAAATACCATTATTGTTCCATGAATGGTAACTAATGACATATACATATTAGGATCTAAAACCCCACCAGGGGCCCACTTATCACCTAATATAAAATTCAATATCCAAAAACTTTCTCCCGGAGAAGATAATTGCAATCTAAATAGCATGGACATTCCCATGCCGACAAACGCCATGGCTGTTCCCGTCAATAAAAACTGACGCGAAATCATTTTGTGATCGTAGCTAAAAAGATACTTTGTAATAAATGGCTCTTTGTGACCTGACATCTCTATAATTTCTTTTTAAATACTATTTATTTCCTGCAGTGTAAAACTTGGATTGCTCAGACAACCATTTTTGGTAATCTTCTTCCGATTCCACAACAATGTTCATTTGCATATTATAATGTGCAGTTCCACATATTTTATTACAAAAAAGCAAATAATTAAACTCCGGATTCCCCAATTTAGTTCTCATTTCAGCCGTTGTAATAGTTGGAGTGAAGTAGAATTGTGTCATCATTCCAGGAACTGCATTCATTTGTGCTCTAAAATGAGGCATATAAGCAGAGTGAATGACATCTTGAGAGCGAATCTGAAAGTTTACTGGTTTATTTATTGGAATATGAAATTCAACTTTAACTAATATATCATCATCCGCTACAGAATAATCTTCTACTTCGCTATTGGCTTTTAATTGCATTACATAACCTTTATGTTTTTTACGTAACGCAATTACATCCAAAATTTCTTCATCATTAGCGCCACCTGGGAAAACACTTGCTCTACTTTCTTCAAGTTCCAAAATATCTGTATCGTATGCTGCCAATCTACTATCAATGGAATTCTTACTTATTATTCCTAAGGTATTTGTTCCATTAATCATTCTGAAATTGGCCTTTCCCAAAATATTATCTTTACCAGCATATCGCGCCGTCCAATCAAACTGACGAGCATATAACTCAATATTAATTGAATCTTCTGGCACAACTCTCATAGCACTATTCCAAATGTTAATTCCATATACGATCAAAACACCCAATATCATTGTTGGAACAATTGTCCAAATCAATTCCAAAGTGTTATCATGTGATTTAAAAGTTGCCACTTTATTTCTAGTTTTAGCATATCTAAAAACTAAAAATGCCATAACTAGATGTGTTATTACAAACGAGATTGTTATAACCAACATATTTAAATTAAACAGCGTATCAACCGCCACGCCATGTTCAGAAGCAGACTCTGGTAGCAATATGTCCCAAAAACGCCAAACCAACCATGCATAAAAGGCAAAATACCCAAATATGAAAATTACCAATCCGTAACTCAAGCTATTAGTTTCTTTGTCTGTTACGACAATTCCATCGTCACCATTCAAAAAATTAGAAATCTCTGATACCCTTACCAGCTGGACTAGGGCAACTATTCCTAGAATTAAAACGAGATATATTAGAAATGTAGTCATGTTATCTACTGTATTTTTCTATTTGAGTATTATTCTAATTAATGAATTTCGTGATGTTTACTTTCCTCATAAAATGGATGATTTTTCGCCATTAAAGGAGCTTTCGTTAAGGTATTTAAAACCACAAATAAAAACAAACCTAAAAAGCCAAGAGCCAAGCCAATTTCAAATAGGTTCAAGTGACTATGAGTTTTCATAGTAGCCGGTGTAACTAACATGTATGTATCAACCCAGTGTCCCATAAAGATTAGAACACCAACTGTAGTTAAGAACCCATAGTTTCTTTTCTTATCTCTATCCATAAGAGCAATCATTGGGAATGTGAAGTTTACGATAAACATACCCCAGTATAGTATTTTGAATTCTTCGAAACGTACTTGAAAATAAGTAACTTCTTCAGGTATATTTGAATACCAAATAAGCATGAATTGAGAAAATAATAAATAAGACCACAAAAAGGAAACTCCAAATACCCATTTTCCTAAATCATGAATATGGCTAGCGTTAACATCTGCCATATAACCTTGTTTTTTCAACCAAATTACCATTAGTGTAGTCACCACAAGGGCACTTAACCACAAACCAGAAAACACATACCAACCAAAAAGGGTAGAAAACCAGTGAGCGTCAATACTCATAATCCAGTCCCAAGGAACGAATGTAGAAATAGGATAACCAAAAATAATTAAGAAAATAGCAGAATCCCGTACATTTTTGAAATGGCGACTTCTGTCGTATCCCAAATCTTCTTCTAAAGATCTTTTACGAAACCTTCTCCACATAAAATACCAAGCCCCAAATATTACCAACTGACGAGCAGCCATAAACATCCAGTTTAAATAAGATGATTTCCCATCTAAAATTGGGTCATGGGCTAAAGCTTCAGCATCCATCCAGTGATAAATATGGTGTTGGTGAGCAGCACCAGCAAACAACACAATAAGTAATATTAATGCTCCAACAGGCAAAAAACTACCAATAGCTTCTAAAATTCTTTTTATAACGACCCACCAACCAGATTCAGCAGCATAATTAACTGCAAAAAAGAATGTTGCTGTAGCAGCAATTCCCATAAAGAAAAAACCATTAATAAGGACATTAGTCCAAAGGCGCATTTTTGCATGGTGTGCATCTTCTCCAAAGGTCATAGCAATACCATATATCAAAGCTACTATCCCTATACCCATTAAAAAATAGGTAATTCTTTTTGTTTTAGCGGAAAATGTAAATTGTTCCATTTATTTTATTTCTTTTCTCGTTTTATGATAGCTATCTACTTTTTTAATACAAGTGCAGTTGTACTGTCCATAGGAGCAGTATCAGTTTTTTCAACTCTCTTTTTCCTTTGCAAGGTTTGTACAAACAAAACAACTTGCCACCTCTCGGTTTTAGTCAATTGAGAAGCATGAGAACCCATTAAATTTTTACCATAGTGTAAAGTGTGAAACATTTTTCCTTCAGGTAAATCTTTTAAACCTTCATCATAAGCCGGAGGATTAGGATATTCACTGTTCGTTGGAACAGTTCCATCTCCCTTTCCCTTTTTACCGTGACAATGAACACAAAATCGCATATAAACAGCTTTTCCTTTTGATATATTTTCTTCAGTATTAGCTAGGGGATTCTTCAAATTAGCTCCTGCAGCTTCATATCCTTCAAACGTTTCAGAGTAAGCATAAGGCAAGTTATCTTCACCTCGTGATATAGAATTTTCTGCAGGTATTCTTGCCGACATACCATTTTTTTCTATCCCAACTCCATAAGTCTCATAAGAAGGAGAACGATACATATCAGGCATATATTCTACACCTGGGCTATTAGGATCGGACTTACAAGAATTCAAAATAATTCCTCCTAAGACTAAGAATCCTAAAAGAGAGGCAATAGATTTTATTGACATATTAATTTTATTCATCCTATTACTTTTCAAATACTTCAACTGTTCCAGTTTCTTTCAATAGATTACTCAAGTCTTCTTTTGAGTAATTTTTCATATCCTTTGGTACCAATTCAATTGCAAAATGATCATCAGTAGTTCTTGGATGAGGGTTTTTAGCGCTTACACCGGGTAAAGTCCAGTTACGCAAAAAATAAGTTAAAGCCATGCCATGTGCAGCACACAGTACGGTAAACTCAAATGTGATTGGAATAAAAGCCGGAATATTTAAAATGAAATAAAAATTCGGCTTTCCGCCAATATCCATAGGCCAATCTTGAATCATAAAATAGGACATGCCCGTTAATGCCAATGTAGTACCCGTTATTCCATAAAGGAATGCGGCAATCGCCAAACGAGTCCATTTAACTCCAATAACTTTTTCGATACCGTGAATTGGAAATGGCGAATAAACTTCATTCACCTTGATTCCTTTTGCTACAAGTGATTTTGCACCGTCCACCAAAATAGCGTCGTCGTTGTAAAGCCCGTATAATTTACTTCCGTTACTCATTACAATGCTCGTTTAATGTTTTTGTTTTTTATACTCTTCACCTGAAGACTTCAAAATAGTTTTCAACTCGTTTAAAGCCAACATCGGGAATGTTCTAGCGTAAAGCAAAAACAATACTCCGAAAATTCCAATAGTTCCGATAAATATTCCTATATCCACAAATGTTGGGTGAAACATTGTCCAGTTTGAAGGAATGTAATCCCTGTGTAATGATGTTACAATAATCACGAATCTCTCGAACCACATTCCTATATTAACGAATATCGAAATTATCCAAGAATAAACTATGTTCTTTCTGAGTTTTTCAACGAAAAATGTCAAAGGAATCACAACATTACAAGTCATCATTGACAAGTATGCCCACCAATATGGTCCAGTCGCTCGATTTAAAAATGCGTATTGTTCAAATTCAACTCCTGAATACCATGCAATAAATAGCTCAGTCAAATAAGCTACTCCAACCATTGAACCTGTAATTACAATTACAATGTTCATGTACTCTATGTGTTTACGGGTAATGTAAGCTTCTAAGTTAACCACTTTTCTGGCCGTAATCAAAAGCGTTTGAACCATTGCAAATCCAGAGAAAATGGCTCCAGCTACAAAATAAGGCGGAAAAATAGTTGTGTGCCAACCTGGAATAACTGAGGTTGCAAAATCCATAGATACAATGGAGTGAACTGAAAACACAAGTGGTGTGGCTAACCCAGCTAGTACCAATGAAATTTCTTCAAAACGAATCCATTGTTTTACTTTACCACTCCATCCAAATGCCAATACCGAATATATAGATTTAGGGATTTTGCGTGTCGCACGATCACGAATAGTAGCAAAATCAGGAATAAGTCCGATATACCAGAAAACTAGAGATACCGAAAAATAAGTTGAAATAGCAAATACATCCCAAAGCAATGGAGAATTAAAGTTTACCCAAAGAGAACCAAACTGATTTGGAAGTGGGAATACCCAATAGGCCATCCATATTCTTCCCATATGTATTCCAGGAAAAAGAGCTGCCATCATAACAGCGAAAATTGTCATTGCCTCTGCAGAACGATTAATTGCCATTCTCCATTTTTGCCGAAATAATAATAAAACAGCCGAAATAAGAGTTCCAGCGTGTCCTATACCAACCCACCAAACGAAGTTCGTAATATCCCAAGCCCAATCAACAGTAGTATTAAGCCCCCAAACACCGATTCCACGACCGATAGTATAAAGGATACAGCCAAGTCCCCATGAAGCCGCAATAGCAGATATTGAAAAAGCCAAGTACCAAAGTTTATTCGCTCTTCCTTCGACAGGAGCACAAACATCTTCCGTTATCTGGTGATACGTCTTTTCTCCTAAAATGAGGGGATATCGTATTTCGGATTCCTTATGCATGGATTAATTTTTCTAATTCTTTTAATTATGCTTTTCTATTTCTTACCTTAGTCATATACGCCACATTTGGTTGCGTTCCAACTTCTTCAATCATAAAGTAAGATCTTTCGTTATCAAAATTGGCTCTTACTTTAGATTTAGAATCGTTTAAATCTCCAAAAGAAATTGCGTTTGTTGGACAAGCAGAGGCACACGCACTAACAACGTCACCATCTTGAACAGGACGTTTAGCCTTTTTAGCTACTAACTTACCAGCTTGAATCTTTTGAACACAAAAAGAACATTTTTCAATAACTCCTCTTGATCGAACAACAACATCAGGGTTTAAAACCATTCTTGATAAATCGTTTTGAGTCGGGTTAAAATCAGTAAATTTTGGATCTTTATTATAATTAAACCAATTAAATCTTCTCACTTTGTAAGGGCAGTTAGCTGCACAATATCGTGTTCCAATACAACGGTTATATGTCATTTGATTTAAACCTTCTTCACTATGTGTAGTTGCGGCAACAGGACAAACAGTTTCACATGGAGCATGGTTACAATGCTGACACATTACTGGTTGGAAAACAACATCTGGATAATCAGAAGGGATTTCCATTTCCGCATACATATCCATTACACCAGTACCATCTTCTTTGGCAGATGCTTTTGATGTATCACTAGAATAGTAACGATCAATTCTTAACCAAAACATACTTCTGGTTCTTCGAATTTCATCTTTCCCTACAATTGCAACATTGTTTTCGATATGGCATGCAGTAACACAAGCACCACATCCGGTACAAGCATTTAAATCAACATTAAGTCCCCATCGGTGACCTCGTTCTATTCCATGATCGTCCCAAAGATTCATTTCCTTTACAGGAGTAACTCTTCCAAAACCATCTTGAAGTTTAAGATCTTTATTCCAACCCTTGTGTTCGTCGTTTTTATCTGTTTCCTTAAATGTCGCAAGACTTGTTTCGTTAACAATCTTACGACCCATCATAGTATGATGAGTTTGCACTGAGGCTATTTGATACGTTTGATCTGTCCCATTTAATGAGATATCACTTGCAGAATAATTATATGTTCCGTTTTCAAAAGTTAACCCAGTATATGCGTTTTTACCAGTTGCGCCAGTTTTTCCTGAAACACTTCTGCCATAACCTAAAGCAATGCCAACGGTGCCCTTTTTTTGTCCTGGTGATGACACGGCCGGTAATTCTATATTCACACCATTAATTGCAACTGTAATTAAGCTTGCTGGGGTCTCTTGTGCTGTTCTTGTTTCCCAATCATTTTCCCTCATATCTGAAGGCGCCATAGTCACATAATTATCCCATGAAATTTTTGTAATAGGATCAGGTAATTCTTGTAAGTGAGGATTATTTGCTTGAGTACCATCTCCAATAGCATTTGAAAAATACATTTGAGCTTCCCATCCACTTTTTGATGTACTAATACTTTTTGATGCAACTAATGCATCCCCTTTATATTCAAGTTCTGCATTAGAATTTGCTATAAGATAAACACCTTTTTGTTGTGCTCTATTAAATGATTCCTCAGTAACCAATTGATCACTCATTCCAGAAATAATTGAAGTTTTCCAATTATTTTTCAAGAAAGAATAATAGTCTTTACCAGCACCTGACCATATAAGTAAAGATTCTTGTGCTTGACGTGTATTGAACAACGGCTTAATTGTAGGTTGAGCCATTGTATAAATACCCGTGTAAGGTTGGAAATCATTCCAAGATTCTAAATAAAAGTGATCCGGGCATATGTAATTGCACAAAACAGAAGTTTCGTCCGGTCTATCGGCCAAACTAATGGTCAAGCCAACTTTAGACATTGCTGCATTAAACCCTAATGCACTAGGAAGAGAATAAGCCGGATTCGTTCCATAAACGATAAGGGCGTCAACAGCACCAGAGTTCATTTCACTAATTAACTTATTTACTCCTTCATTAGAATTATACAAGTTATTTGTTTTTCCTAACGAAAGTGTTTTACCATAATTTCCCAATAGGTTATTTATAGCATTAACAATTTGTTGAATTCCACTTTCGTGAGAACCACACATTACTAAACCATTCCCTTTATTTTCCCAAAGGTCGTTTGCCGCTTGTTCTGCTTTTGCAACGACATTATTATCATCTTCAGCGATAACAGCAGAAGGAAGAGTAACAATACCCGCCTTTTTGGCTAGAATATTATAAATCAATTTAGCTACTTCTCCATTTTCTGAAGGCTTAATTGCTCCTCTAACATCTGCAGCTGCACCAGCCGTGGTCATATTAGTCTCAAACTGATAATGCATAGACATCCATGAGTTGTCTGGGTTTCTCTTTTGAGTGTAACCTTTCGAGTTTGCCGTAGCATCTAGCCAAGAAGATAAAAAATCTGCATTTATACCTACAATAACTTTAGCCTTTGTAAAATCAAATGAAGGAATAACAGAAACACCAAAATCAGCATTGTTTGCATTTACAATTCCCTCATAATTTTGAGCATCGTAATAATAAACAACCTGATTATTTACAGTTTCAGTAACAGCAACTTTTTCATCATAAACATCTACGTCAGCAGTCCCTCCAAATTTCTCAGAGAATTTTTGAAAAACTTTTTGAGTTGAGGGACTTGATGTGGAAGCTGAAAGAACTCTTACATTTCCTCCTTTTGCTTTAATTGCGTTTAATTTACTAATTACATCCGCATCTATATCTTCCCAATATTGCTCTTCTTCACTAATTGAAGGTCCAGCATATCTATTATTATCATATAATTCAAGAACAGAGGCATTTACCTTTGCACTTACTCCACGAAGAGCTTCTGGATACGCGTCATTGGCTTGAATAAAAATCGGTCGACCTTCTCTAGTTTTTACTAAAATACTAGCAAAACCGCCACCTCTATTATAAGAAGAAGCATACCAATTAGCTATACCAGGTGTCACTTCTTCTGGTTTTATAACGTAAGGAATAGCTTTCGTTACAGGCGTTTCACATGCTGCAAGAGTTGCTGCACTTAAACTAAAGCCCATGAATTTTAAGAAATCTCTACGCGATGAAGCAGTATCCACCAGTGAATCTTTAGCTAAAAATTCATCTACTGGTAATTCTTTTTTGAATTCACTCTGGGTTTCCTCTATAAATGCAGAGTCACCTTCAAGCTGGTCTAAACTGTTCCAATATTTTTTATCACTCATAGTTGCTCTAAAGATAAACTATCTATGTTGTTCTTATTAATAATGACATTTAGCACATTCCAATCCTCCAATGTGTTCCACAGTGAAATCTTTAATAGGCTTGTCTTTGTATTTCTCTTTTAATTCTTCGTGAATCTTATCGTAATAGGCATTGCCTTTCATGGCAACTTTTGTTTCACGATGACAATCAATACACCAACCCATTGTTAAATCGGAATGCTGTTTCATTGGGTAATCAAATGTCTCTACTTCCCCATGACACGTTTGGCATTTTTGTTTTCCAACTACAACATGCTGCGAGTGATTAAAATAAGCGAAATCTGGCAAATTATGAATCCTTACCCACTCTATAGGTTTAGGCTCTTTTGTATAGGCTTGAGTTTCCGGATCAAATCCAGCAGCAGCATATATTTTACTGATTTCTTCTGTTCCCCAAACTTTTCCTTCCGAAATACCTTTATGGCAATTCATACAAACATTTACCGAAGGAATACCAGCTGATTTCCCCTTGTAAGCCGAGCCATGACAATAACCACAATCAATTTCATTCTCACCAGCATGAATTTTATGAGAAAATTTAATAGGTTGAGTCGGCGCATAACCAGCATAAACACCAATTTTTTTTGCGCCAAACCAGGCGTTAACCGTTCCGCAAATAACTAAAAACAATATAATTCCTACAGTAGTGCGTTTATGAGAACCCAACCAAGTCGTTAATTGACTTAAAACTCCAACCTCTTTAACGACCTCTCCGGTTACACCACCTTTTACTTGGCGTAATGAAGATTTAACATCAAGCAATACTTTTATAATAATTATTACTATTACTAAAAGACCGATTAGCCAATATACAGTGTAATCATTACCTTGAGCAGGCGCGGCAATAACTTCTGCCACCTCGCCTTCTTTCACAGGAGGATTTTTTACATATTCCAAAACAGAGGCAATTTCCAAATCAGAAAGCGGCATTGCTGTCATTACAGTTTTATACTCCGCAAACAAGTCCGACGCATAAGAATCACCACTGTTTTTCTTCAAATAATCCTGCGAATTTTTAATCCACGAATAGAGATTCTCCTGACTTTCCCATCTATCTTCAACACCCGCAAGAGCAGGACCGATAAGTCTTTTATCGATTTTATGACATGAAGCGCAATTCCCCTTGAACAGTTTTTCTCCATCCTGGGCACTTATGCTTCCAGAAAAGAAAATTAAAATTGAAAATAGTGAAATCGAAATGGAAATACTTCCTTTCAACTTGCTTAATAGCCCCATATAATTAAGGTTTAAAAAGATCTTTTCGTTTAAACAATGTCATACTAAAGCGGCAAATGTATAACAAACGCTAACATAGATTTAAAGGCAATAAACTATTTGAAGTTGTGTAAATAATTTAGAATAGGTCTAAATAAGGAATTGGAGTAATGTTAACAATTCTAGCAACTTAATAGCACGGCCAAAATAAAAACCCCATCTTTGGCTCGGTTTCATACTCCGTTTAAATTATGATAATATTAAAAACAATTTTCTCTTCACTATTCGTTGTTGTTTTGTATTCAGGAAATGCGCAAACACCAAATATACCTGAAGAACCAGCACTACTTAAAAACGAAAACTTGGTGATAAAAGGTGATAAAAGAATAAAAATATTAGAAGACAAGTACATTAGGATTAATGAAAAAGAAAAGCAATTGGATGGATATAGAATTCAATTATTCTCTAGTTCTGGACCAAATAGTTGGAGTAGAGTAAATTCAGTTCAAGCTGATTTCTTACAAATTTACCCCGATATTGGTGCCTATGTAATTCACATAAAACCTAGTTTTAGAGTTCGAATTGGTGACTATAGAAGCAGGATTGATGCGGAAAGGTTTTATCTGGAAATAGAAGAGAATTTCCCTGATGCTTTTATTGTAAGAGATAGGATTAATTTTCCTCTTTTAGGAATTGAAAAAGAGGAAGAGTAATATACTCTTTTTGTTCTACTATTTTTATTATATCGTTTATTGACAATTCGTTAAACACAAGAAAACTTCATTTTGACTCATGTTTTTTGGACTATGATTTTCTCTAAGTCATAATTATATCTTCAAGATTTTTTTAAGAATATTACTCCAATAATTTGGAGGTTTCTTTTTATGCGGTAGTCCAGATTTGCAATCCGAACTAGCATCTATTTTACATCTGGACTAGTTGGAGAAAATAGATCAAACCGTTAAATTGTTTTGCACCGAGGAAGATATAGAGCCTCGCCACCTTTAAAAAAGTAGTTATATTTAAATTGAACGATAGGGGCTAATTTCATGTTTTTAATTTCCAGCTGGATTTTAAGGGAGGCGAGCCGCCTAGCTTGGACCGAAAAGCTTGGAAACTAATTTGAGTTTCCATTTTATTTACTAATCCAACTATACCGTTTACGACACTAGTTTTAAAGGCAGACTTGGTTAATGTATCAAAAAGAGAAATAGTAATGTTTTGAGGAGTCACAACTATACCGTTTGCGACACTAGTTTTAAAGGTAGCTTTGGTTAATGGATCAAAAAATTTAAATAGTAATGTTTTGAGGAATTAGGCGTAATAGACAAAAAGTATGCTACAACCTTCCATAGTATTTACTATCATTAGCTTTGGCGCAAATGAAAGGTTATGAATAAAAAAAATGCTTTTATTGCAAGAGCCCAATTACTAAGAAAAGTGGATTTCGCGGCAAC
>CAWUST010000024.1:0-42279 GCA_963925495.1 uncultured Flavobacteriales bacterium
TCTTTTCCGCCACAATGAGCTCCAATGTTTGCCAAACTTGACTTAGTGAGTTTTTTAGAGAAAAACATAGCTATTTGTCGAGCTTGTACAACCTCACGTTTTCTAGTTTTTGATTTAAGCAATTCAATGTTTAAGTCAAAATAATCACAAACTACTTTTTGAATGTAATCAATAGAAACTTCACGTGCGGTATTCTTAACAAATTTGTCAATCATTTTCTTAGCTAAGTCAAGTGTAATCGACTTTTTGTTAAGAGAAGATTGAGCAATTAATGAAATAAGAGCGCCTTCCAGTTCTCGAATGTTTGTAGTAATACTATAAGCAAGATATTCAACCACCTCGTTTGGAAGTTCAAGACCTTCTTGATGCATTTTCATTTTCAGAATTGCAATTCTAGTTTCAATAGAAGGAACCTGTAAATCTGCAGATAATCCCCATTTAAATCGAGAAAGAAGCCTTTGCTCCATTCCCTGCATTTCTACTGGTGATTTGTCAGATGTTAACACTAACTGTTTGCCATTTTGGTGCAAGTGATTAAAAACATGGAAGAAAACATCTTGTGTTCTTTCCTTTCCTGAGAAAAACTGAACATCATCAATAATAAGCACATCTATCATTTGATAAAAGTGAATAAAATCATTTTGAGAATTATTTCTAACTGACTCGATAAACTGTTGGGTAAATTTCTCAGAAGAAACATACAAAACGGTTTTACTAGGATGACTCTTTTTTATTTCAATTCCAATAGCATGTGCTAAATGACTTTTCCCAAGACCAACGCCGCCATAAATTAGAAGTGGATTAAAAGCAGTTCCACCTGGTTTGTTAGAAACTGCAAAACCTGCAGAACGAGCTAAGCGATTAGCATCACCTTCTATAAAAGTATCAAAAGAATAGTTAGGGTTCAATTGAGAGTCTACCACTATCTTTTTAAGTCCTGGAATTACAAAAGGATTTTTTATAGTGTTGTTGCCGCCAATATTCAATGGCATGCTAACAGCAGGATTTTTAGTTTCTTTACGGTTACTAGTAGGGATATTTACTGTGTAAGGGCTAGAAGATCCGTAATTGTTATCCATTATTATTGAATATTCCAATTTACCTTCTGCTCCAAGTTCCTTTTTTATTACTTTTTTTAATAAAGTAATATAATGTTCTTCTAACCATTCATAGAAAAACTGACTTGGTACCTGAATGGTTAGCACACTGTCTTTAATTCTAAGAGGTTTAATTGGTTCGAACCACGTTTTGTAGCTCTGTAAATTTACATTGTCTTTAATTACCGAGAGACAAACATGCCAAACTTCTTCATGGTTTTTGATACTCATTTTACTAACATTCATAAAATTTCGTTAAACTTATTTTTTTATTAACCCTGATGCCTAAATTTCTCCCAGAAACATAAAGATAGTATGGTATTTTATCCCTTCGTTTTAAGCTCGACAAATATTGAGATAAAAAAGTCAATAAAAAAATGATTTTACTCTTGATTATTAAATTTATTTGACATCATATTAAGCGTCTGTTTACTTAAAATTATTATTGAGTTGATATTGTTAATGATAGACGATTTCATCCACTCTTGTAAATAATGTGGCACGATTAGTTTTCCCATTTTGGGATGTTTTTAGTCGGATTGTTAAGCGTTTTGAAAAGCAAATAGTACATTCGTTAATAAATAAAATAAATGGCTTTAGAAATAAGAACAAATTTGAGGGTGCGATACGCGGAAACTGACCGAATGGGGTATGTTTATTACGGAAACTACGCAACTTATTTTGAAGTTGGTCGAGTAGAGGCAATGAAATCTATTGGCATGAGTTATAAAAAATTGGAAGATAGTGGAATAATGATGCCTGTTCTGGAGTATAAAATAAAGTATTTTAAACCTGCTTTTTATGATGATGAATTAACTATTGTAACATCGATAAAAGAATTGCCCATGGCCCGAATTACATTTTTTTATGAAACCTATAACCAGGAAGGGGAAAAGCTAAATGCTGGGGAAACTACTTTGGTTTTTGTAAATGTAAAAACTGGTAGACCGGTTTCTGCTCCAACAGAATTTATGGAGAAGCTAAAAATGAATTCTTAGAGGTTCAGTAAATTGGTTTAATCGTTCCAGATTCTCCAACTTTCCTCTGCTTGATTCACAAGCATGTCATAACCGTTTCTTACCGAACAGTTTTGTTGCATTCCGGCTTTCATAAACGCAGTTTCCGACGGATTATAAACTAGGTCGAATAAATAATGAGATTCAGTAAGGTGTTTATATGGAATGTTTGGTTTAGCTTCTATATTAGGAAAAGTACCGAGTGGTGTTGCGTTAATAATTAACTGGTGTTCAGTAATTTGTTTTTCACCTAAATCATCGTAATTAAGGTCTCCTAATTTTGAACTACTCACTGTTTTAAAAGGAATATTTAGTTCAGTCAAAGTAAAGTCCACGGCTTTAGAAGCGCCTCCAGTTCCTAAAACCAAAGCTTCCGTGTTGTAGTTTTTAGGAATAAATTCTAATAAACTTTTTTTAAATCCTTGCCAGTCTGTGTTATGACCAATTATTTCATCATCTATAAACTGTAAACAATTTACCGCCCCAATGTTTTTTGCATCTTTAGTTAATTTGTGGCAAATAGCTATCGCCTCTTCTTTATAAGGAGTGGTAATGTTGACGCCCTTAATTTTAGGATGACTTAGTAAAACAGCCTCAAAATATTCTATCAGATCCAATTCAAAATTCAAGTATTCGTGATCTAATTTCTCATTTCTAAATTTTGTATTGAAATAAGTTCTTGAAAACGAATGATCAAGTTTTCTTCCTATGAGTCCATAAGTGGTCATCTAGGCTACAGTTTGGGTATTGTCGGGGCTAAAATTTTCCAATAAGTAAATTAACACGAAACCAACTATTGCCATTCCAATAGCAGCCAAAATCAAAGATTCTCCAGCAAAATCATTTGGCAATATGCTCTGTTGGGTTACTGGTATTATTTCGCCATGAGAGTTTATTCTAGTAGTCAAAGTCAATTTCCAAGGCCAAACTTTATTTAAAGAACCAATCATAAAACCAGTAAGAATGGCAATGGTCATGTTGTGAAATTTTTTAAATAACCAGCCCAATACATGGGAAAAAGAAATAAGGCCAACTCCACATCCCAAGATAAAAGTAACGATGACTTTGATGTTTATCTCACTCAGTGAATTTACTATGAATTCATATTTCCCTAATAATAAAAGAATGAATGCACCGGAAATCCCTGGTAATATCATGGCGCAAATAGCTAACATTCCAGAAAGAAAAATAAACCATAATTCAGTGGAGGTTTCGGCAGGAGCAGCAATGGTAACGTAGTAGGCGAGGGCAGTCCCAAACAACAACCCCATTGCTGCCTTAATGTCCCATTTGTTTATTTGTTTACTAATCATTAACGACGATGCTATGATAAGTCCAAAGAAAAAAGACCAAATCAAAATAGGGTGCTCAGCAAGTAAATATTTAATAACCTTAGCAAGTGATAAAATAGAAATTGCTATTCCAAGGAAAAGGGCGGCCAGAAAATCACCATTTATCTTTTTCCAAAAAATGGATAATCCATCGCTAAATAGAAGTTTGACGGTTGCTAAATCGAAAGATTTTAAGGAATTGATAAGCTCCTCATATATACCTGATATAAATGCAATAGTTCCCCCAGAAACACCTGGTACTACATCTGCAACTCCCATTCCTAGTCCTTTAAGAGAAATTATTGCGTAGTCTTTAATAGTTCTTGCCATAATTGAATTAGTAAGTGAGTCTTTGGGGTTCAAATTCCACACACCAAGCTTCGTACCCACCTGTAAGGTTTATTAGGTTAGTATAGCCGTGTTTTTGTTCAAGAATATCAATGATAGCAGCAACTCTATTACCAGAATTGCAGTACATAACAACATCGCTCGTTCTGTTTATTTTATTCAAATTGTCTAATAAGTTGGCCATTGATATAGACTCTCCGTTTAGATTACTCCATTCGTATTCGTAAGAATCTCTTACGTCGATGAGCTGAAAATCCTTAGCGTTTTCTTTCCAAGACTTTAGTTCCTGAACACTTATCTCTTTCACGATTTAATTTTGGTGCTTATCTACAATGTTCTCTGGTAAATAAGAAAAGAAAGTATCCCCTCTTAATCCCAACCTTAAAGTTTCCAATGGAATAACTTCTTCGGGTGCAATGTTTCCAAGATTAGCGTTAGCTCCAAGTAGTTTAATAAACCAAACTTGTTGTGGTTTTTTTGGTGCTTCCCACATAATATCATCCTTGTCCACTGCAGCTAATATTCGATTTACTAGCATGGTATGAGCCGTACCATTAGGACGGTAAATCCCTACATTTCCAGACTCTCGTGCTTCTGCAATAACTTTCCATGAACCAGCTTGTAATTCCTTGGTCATCATGCTTGTCCACATTCCTGGGCTAATAAAAATCCCTTCTTCTTTACTCCCAACTTCGCTAAACACGGTAAAGTTTTTTGCTAATCGAGTGATTAACTCACACTTTTCATCGTGATCAATAAAAATTGAGCCATCCGAAACTTCAACTGTAGTAATTTCCAAATCGTCCATTAATCGAATGTAATCGTCGATTTTATCGCGAACCAAAAAAGCTTCAAACAATGTACCACCAAGGTAAACCTTCATGTTTGCTTCATGATACAGTTTAATCTTTTCTTTAAGATTATTCGTAATATAGGAAGTTCCAAACCCCAGCTTAACAACATCGGTCAGCATGGCACTTTTATCAATAAAGTTTTCTGCTTCGCGAATGCTTAAACCCTTGTCCATCATCATGGTCAATCCATTATTTCGTGGTTTTTCGGGTCTTTCTGGTATAAAGGGAAGTGTAAAATTCATATTAAAATTGTTCGAAAAATTCTTTAATTTCTAAATCGTTTTCAAAAGCCGCACAAAAATCGAATATTTGATTCAATTTAGATGGGGATTCTAAAAATGCATTATTCCAATGATTAAAAGCATTTGTTTTATCGCCAGCCATATATAAGTATGAACCGGTTCTATAGTTTAGTTCGGGGATTTTTCCTTGTAGAGAAATTCCACTTTGGATCACTTCGATAGCTTCTTCTAATTGACCGTTTTCCCATAACATTCCAGAATAATCAAGAAATACTTCCCAATTATCAGAATCTACTTTTATTACTTTTTTATAACTTTTTTTTGCTTCTTTGAAAAAGCCTAAAGCTTGGCATACTTCTGCGTACGTGTGCAGTAAACCTGGACGTTGAGGATTTTGTTTTAGTCCCGTTTCGCAATATAAAAGAGCGTCTTCCAATTTGTCTTGAAGGTAAAGGCAACTCGCAGCACCATCGATGGCATCTGAATAATGTTCGTCATGTTTTAGGGCTTTTTGGTAATATTCCATTGCCTTGCCAAAATCTTCTGTTTCTTCGTGACATTCGCCAATATTACAATAGGTTGCAGCTGCTGACCCTTCTAATTCTAGAGTTTCTTCAAAACATTCAATAGCATCTTCGAAGCGCCCCAATCGGGCCAAAATGCTTCCTTTGTTAAACCAACCTGAAGAAAACTCTGAAAATGACACCACCGAATATTCATAAGCGTGAAGTGCGTCTTCAAGTTTACTTTCAAAAGAGTAGAGGTTTCCTAGGTTAAACCATGCATGGTGGTTATAGGGGTTGTTTTCTATAAATGAGTTAAAAAACGCTTCTCCTTCGATTAATAGTCCTTCACCTTCATAAACCATGGCAATTTCATATAGACCTTCTATGTTTTCGGGATGATTTTTAATTAATTTTTTAAGCCAAAAAATACTTTGGTTAGGTTTCTCTAAATTTTGACATTCCGCCGAAATTTGCAAAAATAAATGGAACTCATCTTCTTTTGAGCACTTATCCAAGGCAATTTTATAGCAATTAAGCGCTTTTAATGAGTCTCCAAATCGACTATGAATCTCACCCATTTGGGTTGGGATTTCGGCATCGAAAGGAAATGTTTCTTCTAGTTTTTGAAGCATTAAAATAGCCTGAAAAGGATTATTTTTCTCACTTAAAAGCTCGGCCTCTTTAATTGAAATTTCTACTGCAGAAGGGTGTTGGTTTTTCGCAAAGTTCAAAGCCTTAGTGGCTTTGTCTAATTTTAAAATGGAAAGATAGTATTCAATAATGCCTTGCCATTCCGATACGTCAAAATAGTAATAAGCTGAATCGCTAAACATATCTTCTAGCTTAACGAATCGCTCTTCGTTGTTGTTATTTTCAAAAGATGGATCGTAGTCTTCTTTCATACGTTTAAAGCCGCACTATGTTAGCAAATGTATATGAATTGATAAGTAACAAAAGTAATTATTGTTCTATTTTCTAAGAAAGTAATTAACAGGTTGTTTTAAGGGCGCGATTCAACTTAATTAATTGGCTTTTCAATTGTTGTATGATTTTTATTTATTATTAAAGTAAAAGGAAATTAATGTGAGTTAACAATCTTAAAAATAGTATATAACAATATAATTTATATAGATTCAAGTTTCAATGATTAAAAATATTTTTAAACTAATTAGCCTTGATTTTATTTTTCTTAGTCTGGGTCAGACTAATCAGAGAAGAATACTTATTAACGCTTGAATTTATACTTGTCTTAAAAATTATCTTTGTTGACTATTTTTAAAAAATATTAATGACATTAATAAAGTCTATTTCAGGTATCAGAGGTACAATTGGTGGTCGACCAGGAGAAGGTTTATCTCCACTGGACATAGTTAAATTCGCTTCTGCTTTTGGAACTTGGGTTTCAAACAATAACGAAAATAAACATCCTAAAATTGTTATTGGGCGAGATGCTAGAATATCTGGCTTTATAGTTAGTAATTTGGTTTGTTCTTCATTACAAAGTCTTGGTTTTGATGTTATAGACCTTGGTCTAACAACGACCCCCACAGTTGAACTGGCCGTAGTGAGTGAAGGAGCTGAGGCCGGTATAATTTTAACAGCAAGTCATAATCCAAAACAATGGAATGCTCTGAAACTTCTTAATGAAAAAGGAGAGTTTATTAGTGGACCAGATGGCGCAGAAGTTTTGGCAATTGCTGATGCTGAAGATTTTAATTATGTTTCTGTAAATCATTTGGGAAAATATTTACAAAACGACACATACTTACATAAACACATTAATGCTGTACTGAATTTACCTTTAGTTGATGTAGAGGCAATAAGAGCAAAAAAGTTTAGAATTGTTGTGGATGCCGTAAACTCTACCGGAGGAATTTACATACCTGCATTACTTCGTGACCTTGGTGTGGAAGAGGTTATTCAATTAAATTGTCAACCAACTGGTGAATTTGCCCACAACCCGGAGCCTATTCCAGAAAACCTTACTGAAATTGCAAGTGTTGTTAGAAAGCAGGATGCACATTTAGGAATAGTAGTGGACCCTGACGTGGATAGGTTGGCATTAGTGAATGAAGATGGAGAAATGTTTGGTGAAGAATATACGCTTGTGGCAATTGCTGACTACGTATTGTCTCATACTCCAGGAAATACAGTTTCAAATCTTTCTTCAACACGCGCATTGCGGGATATTACCGAAAAACACAATCAATCTTATGCGGCTTCAGCTGTAGGAGAAGTAAATGTAGTTAGCTTAATGAAAGAAACTAATGCGGTAATTGGGGGAGAAGGCAATGGAGGGATAATTTATCCTGAGCTTCATTACGGAAGAGATGCTTTGGTTGGAATTGCTTTGTTTTTAACCCATTTGGCGAAATCTAACAAAACAATGTCCGTTTTAAAAGCTTCTTATCCTCATTATCACATTTCTAAAAATAAAATAGAACTTACTCCAGACATTTATGTCGACAAAGTTTTAGCTGCAATAAAACTGAAATATAAAAACTACCCCATTAATACCATTGATGGAATTAAAATTGAGTTTGATAAAGAATGGGTTCATTTGCGAAAAAGTAATACTGAGCCAATTATTCGGATTTATACAGAAAGTGACAGTATAAGCATGGCTAATAACCTTGCGAAGAAAATAATTAACGATATAAAAGAAATAATTAGACAGTAAATGAAGGCATATTTAGACAACGCTGCAACTACTCCAATGGCTTCTGAAGTAATAGATGAAATGATTCCTGTGATGCGTAATGCTTTTGGAAACCCATCATCTACACATGCTTCTGGAAGAGAAGTAAAGGCTAAAATAGAAAGGTCACGTCGATCAATAGCTAAAATACTAAATGTAACTCCTTCTGAAATTATTTTTACAAGTGGTGGCACCGAGGCTGATAACTTGGCAATACGATCATCGTTAAAAACAATGGGATTAAAACATGCCATTACCACAGATATTGAACATCATGCAGTGTTAGACACTATGGAGGAGGTTTGCAGTGAGGAAAGAGTTAAGCTGAGTAAAGTTAGATTGGATAATAAGAGCTACATTGATATGGAGCATTTAGAATATCTTCTTAAAAATAATGAACGATCTTTTGTGTCTCTTATGCATGCCAATAATGAAATTGGAAACATGATTGACTTAGAGTTTGTTGGAAATCTGTGTAAAAAATACAATGCAGTATTTCTCTCAGACACGGTACAAACAATGGCACATTTTCCATTCGATTTTGAGAAATTAAATATTCAATTTGCTACTTGTTCTGCTCATAAATTTCATGGACCAAAAGGAGTAGGCTTTTTATACGTGAATAAAAATTTGAACATCCCTTCCATGCTAACTGGTGGTGGACAAGAAAGAGGAATGCGAGCCGGAACGGAAAACGTTTATGGAATCGTGGGCTTGGCAAAGGCTTTAGATATTGGCAATAAGCACGTTAATGATCATATAAAACACATAACGGAATTGAAGTTTTATATGATGGAAGAATTAGAACAAAAAATAAAAGGAGTTCGATTTAATGGTGATCCAAAAGGGAACTCGCTATATACAGTGCTGAACGTTAGTTTACCTCCAAACCCTAAATCAGGGATGCTACTTTTTAACCTCGATATTATGGGAATAGCCTGTAGTGGAGGATCTGCTTGTTCAAGTGGAGCTTCAACGGGATCTCATGTTTTAAATGGAATAGGTGCTGATATTAATCGTCAGGCAATACGTTTCTCGTTTTCTAGATATACTACAAAAGAGGAAATAGATTATGCCATTGAAAAAACAGTAGATTTTTATAAAGAACACTAATACCTTAGTTTCAGTGATGAAAGAATTAATTCATAAATATAGAGCTGAACGACCTCTCCTTCTTTTATTATTGGTTGCGTTTATTCCAAGGTTACTTGCCACAATCTTTTCTAAGGGCTTTGGAATGCACGATGACCATTACTTAATAATTGAAGCAGCTCAAAGTTGGGTTGATGGATCGGATTATAATTCGTGGTTACCCAAAAACCGACCTAATGCTGACCCAACCGGTCACTCATGGTTTTATGTAGGACTTCATTATTATTTTTTTTCGTTTTTAGATTTGATTGGAATTAACGACCCACAATTTAAAATGTACATTGTTAGATTATTACATGGACTTTATTCCTTATTAATTATACCTCCTATTTATTTTATTGGAAAAAAAATTAGTAATGAAAAGTTAGCTTTCAGTGCTGCTTTAATTTGGGGACTCATGTGGTTTATTCCAAATATGAGTGTAAGAAATTTAGTTGAATTGGTCAGTGTTCCTCCATTAATGTGGTCCACATGGTTGCTTTTTAAAGAAAGTAATCCAAAGATTAAAAATATTGTTTTTGCTGGCTTACTCATGGGGGTAGCAATGAGTATTCGTTTGCACATGAGTTTATTTATAGGCGGTATTGGTTTGGTCTTACTTTTCAAAAAGCAATTAGTTCCGGCAATAATTTTTGGTGTAAGTGTTTTTGTTTCCCTTTTTATTACTCAAATTGGTGATTTATTTTTATGGGGAAGACCTTTCGCAGAAATTGGAGAATACATTGCATATAATTTGGCGAATAAGACCACTTATGGAGTAAGTAGCTATTACATGTATTTTGGCACTGTAATGGGACTTTTACTTCCTCCGTTAAGTGTGGCTTGGTTTATTGGTTATTTAAAATCTTGGAAAAAGTATGCTTTGCTTTTTTGGCCAAGTTTTATCTTTTTTGTCTTTCATTGTTATTTCCCAAACAAGCAGGAGCGATTTATTTTACCAATGTTTCCTTTCGTTGTGTTACTTGGCGTAATCTGGTGGGGTGAGTTTGTGCAAAACAGTAAAAAACCAATTATTCCCAAATTAAACCTTTGGCTTACTCGTGTTTTTTGGACGGTCAACTTTATTTTAATATTAGTAGTTTCAACTTCATACAGTAAAAAAAGTAGGGTGGAGAGTATGCTTTATTTAGCTACCCAAGCTGAATACAATGGATTAATTGTAGATTATAGTATAGAATGGGGAGCTCCAATGTTACCACGTTTTTATGCCGAAAATTGGAGCAGTATCTATTACATTACCAGAACTTCGAGATATGGAGGGGGGAGTGTGGAAGCATTAATTTCCTATTCTGCTGAAGATAGACCTAACCATGCCTTGTTTTTTGAGGATGAAGATTTAGAAGGACGTAAAGAAAAGTTTAAAACTATTTTAAACTGCGAGTTGGACTTTTTAATTGAGAAAAAGCCTAGCTTTTTAGATGTGCTTTTAAGTAAAATGAATCCAAACAATGTCAACGAAACCGCTTATATTTATAAAATAATTTATAAATGAAAGTAGTATTCTTAGGCACAGGTACTTCTCAAGGAATTCCAGTAATTGGAAGCAATCACCCAGTATGCTTGTCGAATGATGAAAGAGACAAGAGGTTACGAACTTCGGTGTACATTGAAGTTGATGGGCAAAATTTAGTTATAGACACTGGGCCAGATTTTCGGCAGCAAATGTTAGCGGCAAATGTTGAGCATGTTGATGCTATCTTATATACGCATGAACATAGCGATCATGTTGCTGGGTTTGATGACATACGTCCTTTGAATTTTAAGCAAAAAACGGATATGCCTGTTTATGCAGATCAAAGAGTTTGCGCTGCTTTAAAACGTAGTTTCCCGTATGCTTTCGTAACTGAAAATAAATACCCTGGTGCGCCAGGGGCTATATTGAATGAAATTAAAAACAAGTTATTCAAAATACAAGAACTGGAAGTTACGCCGATAGAAGTATTACACATGAAAATGCCAGTTTTCGGCTATCGTATTCATGATTTTACCTACATAACCGACGCGAGTTATATATCTGACCAAGAATTAGAAAAAGTTAAAGGTTCTAAAGTTTTAGTGTTGAATGCATTAAGAAATGAAAAACACTATTCGCATTTTAATTTAGAAGAAGCTTTAGAAATAGTAGAGAAAACCCAACCAAAAAAGACCTACTTTGTACACATTAGTCATCACCTAGGTTTTCATGCTGAAGTGAGTAAGTCTTTACCTGCCAATGTTGAATTGGCTTATGATGGTCTTGAAATAAAAATTTAATTATGAGAATATTTGCCTTAGCATTAATCTTAATATCAGCTTTCAATTCAGTGGAAGCACAATCGTTGAATTTTGGTAGTGTAAATGAAAAAACAATAAAAAAAGATACTGCTTTTTACACAATTTCGGGTCCATCCAATCCGCAATGGATTTACGTTATGTTAATGGAACAAAAGCCTTACGAGGGAGTAAAACTTCTTTTGGATTCTATTCAGTCTATGGGTGGTACAAACGTCGTAGTTGCGATTCCATTAGAATTTGCCCCAAAACAAAACATGCCTTACTCGGGTTTACTAACCGTTGAAAGTAAAAACAGCTTACTAGGAACGTATAAATTGAGTGGTCAAGGTGTCTTTTCAAACACTTATTATTCGTCCACGCAAAACAAAAGTGCCGAGGTTTTAAAGACGACCTTAAAAACCATTACAGGACAAGGTTATAAGAGCTTGGGGTACAGCATTGCCCGTGATAATATGTACGCTAGTATTGATAATGTTGGAGGTAATGTAGAATGTGTTTATACTGGAAAGAAAGCGAAATTCAATACACGTTCAGGAGCAAATTCAGCTAGTTTCAATTGCGAGCACACTTTTCCTCAAGGGTTCTTTTCGAGTGCTGCTCCTATGAAATCAGATATTCACCATTTATTTTCAACTACAACAACATCAAATAGTAGAAGGGGAAATGATCCATTTGGACTAGTGTCTAGCCCAAGTTGGAGCGATGGAGGAAGTAAATCGGGTGGAGGAAAGTTTGAGCCTCGAGATGTACATAAAGGAACAGTTGCTCGATCCATGTTGTACTTTGGAGTTCGATATGGAGACTATTCAGGTCATTTGGCAGGTCAAGAAAGCCTTCTTCGATCGTGGGTAAATCAATTTCCAGTTTCATTGAAAGACATAAAAAGAAACAATGACATTTTTGCCCTTCAAAAAAACAGAAACCCTTTTGTAGATTATCCTCAATTTTTGGAAAGAATTTCTTCTATAACTGGAACTGCAAGTGATGCCAAAATAACTTCTTTTGAATGGAGTAAATCATTGAGGCACCAGAGTGGGGATACTGCAAGTGGATGGTCTGAAGTGCGAAGCCACATTATTTATAATACTGGGAATACCAACGTGACAATTGACGAAGTTTTTATTAGTGGCACCAATAATTCCAATAAGGTATTGAAAGGTAGAAACGGGGTAGTTTTAAAACCAAATGAAAGTTTTGAGATTGAAGTTGAATTAGGAGTAGATTTTGTAGATGGAGGTTGGTATGAATCAAAAGATTCGTTAATAATAAAAACCAATATTACTGGGCAAAAAAGATTGGCTTTTTTACATGCTCTTTGGTTTGATACTGGTTCAAGTCTAAATGAATATGATTCTGAAAACAATTTGAACGTTTTCCCAAACCCAGTTTTAGATAACCTTTATTTAGATTTAGGTGAAATTACTTCGCCAGCACAAATCAGAATCTTGGATTTGCAAGGGAAAACTTTATGGATTCAATCGAAAAATTTAGAACAAGTAGATGTTAACGCATTGCCTTCTGGGGAATATTTAATACGAATTGAAGATGAAAAAGGACTAGTAAAATCAGCAAGATTCTTAAAGTACTAATATTAGATAAATACCGGTTTAGGAGTTTTTTATTCTGAAGCCTCCGCAATAGACATTGAACTTATCTTCTTTTAAAAAACCAATAAGAGTAAGATTGTTTTCTTTGGCCAGTTCGTAGGCTAAAGAACTTGGGGCACCGACAGCACAAAGAATAGGAACGCCTAACATAATGGCCTTTTGAACCAGTTCAAAACTTGTACGGCCACTTACCAGCATTATATTCTCTGATAACGGAACTTGGTTTTTTAATAAGCTTGCTCCAGCAATTTTATCCATAGCGTTGTGTCTTCCAACATCTTCACGCATCATTTCCAATTCACCTTGTTTATTGAATAGGCCGGTGGCATGAATTCCTCCAGTATGATTGAAAACGGTCTGATTATTCTCTAATTGTTTGGCCAAATTGGTAATTGTATCAAATGAAATTGACAGGTTTCCTTCAGGCACAATTTTACATTTTTGGCTTACACTTTCAATGGATGATTTGCCGCAAACTCCACAACTCGAAGAAGTATAAAAATGCCGCTCTAGGTTAATTATATCAAAGTCAAGATCTTTTCTTAGTGTAACTTTCACCACGTTTCCATGCTCTTCTTCTTTTTCAACGGTTTCGCAATGATGTATATTATCTACATCTGTTTCAGAATTAATTATTCCTTCTGTAAAAAGAAAGCCCATTACAAGTTCTAAATCGTGCCCCGGAGTTCGCATGGTAACTGAAATGTTCTTTTCTTCTAATTCCCCATTCGAATTGTATGCGAGTCTTATTTCGAGTGGTTCTTCGACTGCAAGGATGTCAGGGGATTCTTTAAAAGAGTTAAATTTAACTCGAGTAATATTAACTTGTTTTACACTCGGTTTTGTCATTTTTATTATTCAATATTGCTTTAGAAAATAAGTGAATTATCTTTGGCCAAATTTCGTTTTTATTTATTTATGAGAGCTTTTTTATATTATTTGTTTGCGATTGTCTTTGTTATTTGTAATTCATGTACCAATTCAACACAGAAAAACGACATCACGGTTTCATTAATTCACATTAATGACGTTTACGAAATTGCCAGTATCAACAAAGGAAAAGAAGGCGGGTATGCACGATTGGCTTATTTAGTTGATTCTTTAAAAATAAAAAACCCCAATACTCTTGTAGTACATGCCGGTGATTTTTTAAGTCCAAGTTTAATTGGAAATTTAAAAGATGAAAAGGGAAAAAGAATAAAAGGACGACACATGATTGAGGTTATGAATGCGGCAGGTGTTGATGTTGTAACTTTTGGTAATCATGAGTTTGATATAAAAGAAGCAGAACTATTGAGTAGGATTAACGAATCTAAATTTCAATGGATTTCTGCTAATGTTCTCCACCAAAAAGACAGTATGAGTATTCAGCCATTTGATCATAATGGAAATGAAATACTCAAAACCTTTCAAAAACAATTTGTAAAAAACGGTGACACATTTAGTCTTGGAATTATTGGGGTGACCTTACCCTTTAATCAGAAAAAATACTTGGCTTATCTTGATGTAGAATCTACGATAGAAGAAGTTTTAGATACTATTTCAACCGATAAAACTGTATTGCTTACTCATTTGGAAAGGACAGAGGATTATGATGTTGCCCAAAAATTCACTAGTGTCCCTTTAATTATGGGAGGACACGATCATTATCATTTTATAGACACAATTGGCGAGGTCTATGTTGCCAAAGCAGATGCAAATTTGCGTAGCGTTTGGAAACACGATTTAACCTATAATTTTAGTTCTGAAAGGCTAAGTATTACAAGTGAATTGATAAAGTTAGACGAGCAAATTCCGGGAAGTGAAACTGTTTTAAAAGTGGTGAACAAATGGAATGAATATGCTAAGAAAAAAGCGTTTGAACAAGGATTTGATTTAGAGAAGGTGGTTTGGGAAGGAGATTCAATTTGGGAATGCCGAGAAACAATTGTGCGCTCTAGGCAAACTAATTTTGGAAATATGGTAGCACAAGCAATGCAAATGCATTCCAACGCAGATATCGTATTGCTAAATTCTGGGAGTTTACGTTACGACGACCAATTAACTAAAATAATAACTGAAGGTGATATTTTGAAAGCACTTCCATTCGGAGGGTCTATTGTAACGACTAAAATAAAGGGAATAGATTTACATAAGATTATCAAAATTGGATTAGAAAGTAATGTTGGAACAGGAGGGTATTTACAAATACCTAATGTGAGAATAGAGAATAATGAAATTTGGATTGGTGAAAATAAGCTTGATGAAAACCGGGATTACTTAGTATGCAGCTCCGAATTTATGGCAGCAGGGAAAGAAGCTAGGCTAGAAATATTAGAGAGTTATAAGTGGGAGCAAATAAATTTGAAAATACCCAGTGATATTAGAAATTTCGTTATCTATTATTTAAAAATTTTGAACTAAGTCAAATTCATTTTAAAGTTTTTGGAAACAGGTAACCTTTCTCCCTTAATAATGATTTGATTGCTGGAATTATGTCTTTGTAGCTAAGAGCATGAGTTTTGGCTCAGGGGAAAGAAACATTTTTATGGTTACTACAAACACGAATGGAGAAGTTCTTAAAAAAGAAGTTATAGGAGAAGCTGGAAATGATTTGGCCCAGGATATTAAGGAGAGTGGTGAATACTATTATTTAGTAGGAGAAAACAATTCTTTTGGAAATGGAGACAATGATGTTTTTGTATTAAAACAGAAACGATAAATTAATATAAAATCACTTTTACACCCTTAAATCTATTTTCAGGAAATAGTATAAAATATACACCAGAATTCAAGTTGGTGGGTGAGATTCTTAAATGTCCTAACTCGCTTTTACCTTCCTGAATAGTTTGTCCTGAGATATTAATGATTTTAAACTTAACGGACATTTTATTTGGAATAATAATTTTTAAATCTCCTTCTTTTTTTGAAAAACTATCGCTATTTAGTACAAGTAATTCTGTGGTTCTGTTATTCATTTCTTCAATGCCAACAAAACACTCTACTATGAGCCCGTGATTCCACAAAACATCGCAAACATCACGTTTGTATTTTCCCTTAAAAAGTGATTTTTCAGATTGCATCAGTAACTTGGATAGGTCTGGGAAAGTGAGTTTAGGCATAAAATCATACATAACATCTAAAGCAAGCTTGTCGGTATTATTTCTTCCAATCTTATTGCTAAGATCTACCAAAATAACGGTGAACAAACCTCCAGCCATATGTGATGTTCCGTTAATGTCTTCAGGATAATGCTGAGCAGGATTGATTTTTCTACCGCCCCAAAATTCATTGTGGCCATCCCATTTAAAAATGTCGGTGTATCGGTGACTTGAAATATTTCTGTTGTAGGAAATGGAAAAATAATCGCAAATTCCTTCATCTATAGCAATTCGTTCAATTCCAAGATTGCTTTTTGGAGCTGCAAAATCGGAAAGCCCATGAACGTATTCATGAATTATTATTCCCGGGTCTTCCCCATCATCGACACCACCTTGGCCAAAGGTGAGTCTTGGCGGATTGAAACTCGATGTATAAGCTGAAGCATCCGCTCCAGAAAACCCATGTGCATCAATATTTAGTTGTTTTTTTCCTAATGAACTATATCCCAGTGAATCGAGATGTTGTCTGAAGTTAGACAGGTGATAAAAAATATTTATCTGTTCAAAAAATCCATCCGAACGATTGTAAATAATGCTGTCTGTAATGCCAGTCCAAACAGGCTCTGTCGGTAACGAATGTTCGTTTAGTTTGAAATATTCATTTTCCAATCGAAAAGAATCATTTCTAAAAGTAAGTGGCATTTCTTTTAAAAAATGTTCTGCCAAAAGTTGAGGGTTTATGGCGTCGTTGTTATCTGTGTATGGTATTCCATATGGTTTTTCAATGCTAGTAATTGGTTCCGGATAAAATACTTGAACAGTAGCCGTTGTGTCCGATTTATTACTGTTGTTGTTTATTTCTTCAATAACTTCACCTTGACTATTTATAAACTTGGTGGTGTTTATATAATCGGATTGGGAATTACTATTTTTTCTGACCACTGGAATTAATGATTCTCTTATTAATACATAATCCGATGAATTTGTAAAAGGTTTTTGAACCAATCGGAACCAGAAGTTACTAGCAGAAATAGAAAGGACAGTATTGCTTTTATTTTCTAGTTTAATTTTTATTTGCCCACCATAAATGGGTAATCCATTCACAATTAACTGATAACGAAAATGTGTTGCTTTTGCCGAGCTGAGTTTAGATATTAAACTTAAACTAATTACGTTTTCATCCTTGTTACAGTTTTCAGAAAGCCATTCCAAAGCTGCTCCTTTAGCACCAAGAGAGTCTCCAGTTTTCAGTTCTATGTTTTGGTTTAAATCCATTCGCATGGACACAGCCTCCTGATATTGTTGGGCATTGGAAACTCCAATTATTAGTAAAAAGAAAATGCTAATCAGTTTCCCCATTCTACTAAATTACAATTCATCTTTTCTAACTGGCTATTCAATTCCATTTTTTTACTCATTGGAACAGCAACTTTTAGAGTGCAGTTGGTTTTGTTTTCCTCAAAAATCACATTTAGGTTTAATTCCTTAACTATTTGTATTACCTGATTGTAAACGGCATATTCATAATTGAGTCTTAATTTTGTTGTATCTTCTTTTTCCACAAGTATGGCTTCATCAAGAGCTAGTTTTGCAGTAGTTTTATAAGCATTAATTAGCCCTGAAACCCCTAACTTAGTACCTCCGAAATATCTAACGACTGCCACTAATACATTCTGAAGTGCTGAGGATTTTAATTGTCCTAAAATAGGAGGTCCGGCGCTGTTATTAGGCTCACCATCATCCGTATTGTATTCTCTAATTTCATTGTTTTCGCGAAGTATCCAAGCAAAACAAACGTGGTTTGCCTTTGAATTTGTTTTTCTGAGAAAACCTATGTGTTCATTAATTTCATTTCTGGAACTAACAGGATAGGCGTATCCAAAATGTTTTGAGCCTTTGTCTTTAAAAAGAGATTCTGTATTTGATTTAATTGATTGGTATGTGAAGGCGTTACTCAAGAATTAAAAGCAATTAAAAATATTCCTCCTAAACAACAGAAGATTCCAACCCAATTTTTTATGTTCATTTTTTCCTTAAAAAACAAATATCCTAAAAAGGAAGATACAAGTAAAATGCCTGAATTATTTATTGGAAAAATTACCGTACTATCCATGCTTTCAATATTTAAAGCTTTAATAATAAATATTATAGAGAAGAAATTAGGGATTCCAAGGGCAATTCCAGCAATTAAGTTCTTTTTATTGAAATGAAACTTTTTTGTAATTAGAGCATAGCAAATTCCAATACTAAAAGCGGATAGAAATACGATAGAAACAAATGAATAAAAGCTACTACTTCCTAATAAGTACAGTTGATTTAGTTTAAGTCCAAAATCTAGTATTCCGCTACCCACAAATAGTATAATTGGGTATTTTAAATGTGCCAAGTTTAATTTTTGATTTGGCTTCATAATCGTGAGAACGATTCCAACTAAAGCAGTACTAATTCCAACAAATTGTATCCAATTAATTTGCTCACCAATAAATAAAAAAGCTAAAACAACAGGAATTACCAGCGACATTTTATTTGCCAAAACTGTTATAGTTACTCCATGGCTAATTGTGGTATTTGCCATTAAAGTAAATAAGGAAATAAAAAGAAAGCCCATTGCAAGGGCAGAATAGAACCATGGAAATTCTATGGATTGTGGAACGATTATACTTTGCTCTACAAAACAACCGACTAAAAATGCTACTAGGTAGTTTATTATTATAGCACTTAGATTATCAACTTTATACTTGTTGAAGAGTTTAAAAATGGCAAATAGAAGGGAAGAGGTAAGTATGCTAAATAGAAGAACAATCATTCGGTTACTTTATTAAAAGGTTGTTTCAATAAATACTCAACGCAAAAAGTACTTCCTTGACCTAATTCACTTATAAAGTAAACCCTTCCGTCCATTAATTCTGAAAGTTTTTTCACTAAGGATAAACCTATTCCTATTGAATCTTCGCCGGCGGTTGGTCTTGCAGACAGTCGAATAAATTTCCCAAATAACTTCTCTTGATCTGCTTTACTAATTCCTGGTCCTTCATCTTTTACATGAACAACGAAGGTGTTTTTTCTTTTTTCTCCGTAGATTTCTATCGAATTATTAAAAGGTGAATATTTTATTGCATTAGAAATTAAATTTTCTAAAACTTGCCTAAATAAATTTAGATCAACATAAACGGTTTGAGTGATTTCAATGTCAAAAACAGAAATTTCCATTCCTTTTCGTTTTATCCAATTATCAAAATCAACCAATATTTTGTCAATGGTACTTGGTACACAAACGTCTTCAAAATTTACTTCAAGGTTTTGATTTTCAATTTTTCTGACATGGAGTAGAGTGTTAATCATTCCTACCATTCGATTTCCTGATTCTTTCATTAAGTCGAGGTATTGTTTTCTAGACTTTGCCGCGTCTTCTTCATTTTCTTCCAATTCGATTAAATCACAAAGACCTAAAATAGAATTGAGGGGAGTGCGCATATCGTGAGCCACAATACTCAAAAGATGAGTTTTTTCTTCAGTTAGGCCTTCCATTTCATTTACCTTATTTTCTAGGTCAGATTTGGCAGTTCGTAACGCATTTTGCTGTTTTTTAATTTCTAAATTTTGTTTTTCAATCAGGTCGTTAGTTTCGCTCAACTTGCTATTCACTTTTCTTTTTTGATTATTAGATATTATTAATCCAATAACCCCTAAAAAACTTATTATAACAAGTAATACAAGCAGTTGATCAATTCTTTCTTGGGCGTTTAATTCAATTCCTTTTAGGCTGTTTTCTTTTCCAATTATTTCAAGCAATTTTTTATTGTTCATGCTTTGGTAAGTAAAACGTTCGTCTGCTAAACGCTTATCTAATTGGTCTTGATTTATTCTTTCAATAATGCTATCAGATTTACTATAAGTTAGTACTGGACTGCTTTCTAATTTTTCAATGTTAATGTGTTTTTTGAAAAATCCTCTAAACTCTGAATCTTCTTCATTGTGCTGTCCAGAAGCAGCTGAGTTTAAACCAAAAACAACAACAAAAAGTAATAAACACTGAATGAAAACTGCTTTTGACACTAGAATTATTTAAGTGGTGAAAATAAAGAAACATTACATTCTTTACCGCAGTTGAACTTATCTTTTAATGCACCTTTTATTAAGGGAGCTTTAATTCCATTCTCAATTTTTATATGGTTGCTTGAAATCCGAGTTTCATCCCATAAATTATCTCTTATAAATTGGTCCAACATCTTTGCTCCTCCCTCTACAATTATGCTCTGAATGTTTCTAGAAAAAAGATCACTAAGTACTTTATTTAAGTCTAAACTTGGCAATTTAACGTATTCAAGATTATCTTTTTTATTAGATTTAGTCGTAGTATAAACTAAGGTGTCAATTTCCTTATTGAATAGTTTATACTGCTGATAGTTAACGTATTTTGATCCATTATCTATCGTTATTCGAAGTGGGTTTTTACCTGTTATATTTCTAACAGATAACGAAGGGTTATCCATAATAACGGTATTCATACCCACTAATATTGCGGATTCTTCGCTTCGCCATTGGTGGACTAACGCGGAGTTTTCTGTGTTGCTTATTTGCAATGGCTTTTCGTTTTTATTTCTTTTTTTATCTAAAAACCCGTCTGCGGTTTGTGCCCATTTTAAAATTACATAAGGTCTTTTTTTTTTATGAAAGGTAAAAAATCTTTTATTCAATTCAGCGCCTTCAATAGCTAAAATTCCAGAAATTACTTCAATTCCATTTTTTTGTAAAAGTCTAATTCCCTGTCCTCTAACTTCAATGTATGGATCTTCATTAGCGATTACCACTTTTTTAATACCAGAAGCAACTATGGCATTAGCACAAGGAGGTGTTTTCCCGAAATGACTGCAAGGTTCTAGATTTACATACAAAGTACTTTCTTTTAACAAGGAGGAATCTGTAACATTTGCCAAGGCATTTGGTTCTGCATGAGCAGAGCCATATTGCTGGTGATAGCCTTCACCAATTATCAGGTTATTATGCACAATAACGCAACCTACCATTGGGTTAGGAGCAACGTTTCTTTTGCCTAATAGTGCCAGTTCTAGAGCACGTTGCATGTATTTTTTGTGATCTTGCATATTTGTAAACAAAAGGGGCTACCGAAGCAACCCCATTTGTTGCAATTAGCTATCTAACAACAGTCAGTCCTGAACAAAGTAAAGGAGGTTTAGGTTGTAAAGCTCTTTCCTAATTACAATTGCAAAAATAGAAATAGTTGGTAGTTATTTTAAATCGTGTTTCATTTTATTTGGTTTTTCATCTTTTCCAAAAACTAACAATGACCAAATAAAATAAATAGAAGTAGCCATTCTATTTTATTTAGTAATACCGGTTTTTCTGACCTACTTTTTTTGACCAAAATAAAACTCAAAACAACCATAAGTAAGGAGATAATTACTGGCCCAATCCAAGGAACTGGAATTAAGAAAAGTAAATCCCAAGTAAACAGATACGAAGTCCAGATAAGGATTAAATAAAGAAATACGTAATAGAAAATATTCCAAATAGAAAAACAGAAGAGGTGAGAAATGAAAATCGGTCTTACCCTGTTTTTTCGCTGGAAATCCCTCTTATAAATAGCCTACTTTTTGTCTACTATACCTATTTTTTTGATTAATTCTGATTTCGATTTATTATCCAATACCATGAAAGATTGTTTTAGAATAGTACAGCTTGGAAAGGTAAAAGTTCCGGAAAATGAAAGTTTTATGTTTTCGTTAGCTAATCAATAAACTGAAAGCCATAACGGCCATTCCGGCAATTAAACCATAGAGTGATCTGTGGTGTGAACCGTACTTTTGCGCCGCTGGTAACAACTGATCGAATGAAATAAAGACCATTATACCAGCAATAAATGCGAACGACAACCCAACTACAACGTCGCTTAAAAATGGGCGAAGAATTAGGTAAGCGATAACTGCTCCAACAGGTTCGGCAAACCCTGAAAGAAAGGAAAACCAAAATGCCTTCTTTTTGTTACCCGTTGCATAAAATATAGGAGCGGAAACTGCAATACCTTCCGGAATATTATGAACTGCAACGGCAATGGCAATGCTCACTCCTAATTGAGGGTCTTTTAATGTACCCATAAAGGTTGCAATTCCTTCTGGGAAATTGTGAATTCCAATTACCAAGGCAGTAAAGATGCCAGTTCTATATAGTTCTTTGTAATGTGCTTCGCTTTCTGGAGGCTCGCTTCCTTTGTCAAATTCATGCGGATTTTCAAAACTTGGAACAAGTTTGTCAATAATAGCTGTAATCATTATTCCGGCAAAAAAAGCAGATGTTGCATACCAAGCGCCTGTACTTTCTCCAAGTTGCTCTACTAATGAATTGTAACCACCAGTAAATAGCTCTACAAAAGATATGTAAATCATTACACCTGCAGAAAATCCCATAGCTGTAGAGAGCATCTTAAAGTTGGTTTTTTTTGCAAAAAACGCAATGCCTGCGCCAATCGCAGTTGCTAAACCAGCAAGAGTTGTAAGTAAAAAAGCAAGACCTACATTTTCTTCCATTTTATTTGTTGTATCTGTCTATTACAGGACTAGGAATTGGAATGGGTTCGCCGGATTCATCAATTCTTACAAAAACAATATTCGTAGTACAAACAATACTCTCTTCTTGACTGTAAACATTGTATTTGCGGGTTTCAACACTAAGTGTAACTGAGGTTCTACCCATTTTAGTCACTTCGCCATAAATACGTATCTGATGACCTATTTTAACTGGTTTTTTAAAGATTACTTCTTCAACTTTAAGTGTAACCATGTTGGGAGTATGGCAAATTTGAGCAGCATAACTTGCAGCAGCCTCATCAATCCAGGCCAACATTATGCCGCCAAATAGATTGCCGTGAATCCCAATATCTTTGCCCATACAGAGCCTTTGCATCAATAAATCCATTGCTTGTATTAAGTTACAAAAGTAATCTAATAAAATTATTAGATAAGGCTAATAAATAAATTGAAGTAAATAAGATATTATAATTGGTGTTCTGTTTTTGAATCTGAAGAATGGATAGGAAATGTAAAAACACAGCCACCGGAATTATAAAACCAGCGATTAACACATAAGAATATTCCATGGATTCAAGTGGGAGTATGGGCAACTCACTTCCATAAATATCAGGTTTATATATGGAAGTTAAAAATAATATAATGCCGCTAACTTAGACTGCTATGCCAATGAAATTTCAGAGAAGTATGAATTTTCTAGAAAGTATGATATCCAATGCTCCGGTATACTTTTAATCCATTGTTGATTCCGACTTCGATAAAGAAAAAATCCGGTAAAAACCAAGGAGGAAACTATATAAACAAGAGTAAAAATAGGATTCAATAGCCCAGCTAAATTGGTAAAAGAGATTCTACTTCTTTAATATTTTATCAGCAACTGTTTTAGCATCTAAGCAATATTTGTCCTCACCTTGTAATTTCCATTCGCCAGTTTTATCAATATAATACTTAACTGTTTTTTCTACAACGTCTGAATAACCGCCATACTCCGTTAACATACTTTGCACTTCTTCCAAGTAGTCAGCTCTGCTTAATTCATCATTTCTCACTCTATCCCATTGTTTATTAATTCGCTTAGATTTCTCTTTGTAAATAGTGTCTATTGTTTTATAGGCCATTAAAAAAAGAGAAAGCGCTTTGGCTTCTGATGTTGGTTTTTCTGTGTTTTTTTTCATGCTCTTAGTTTTGTATCAAAATAAGTGGATAAATGTAAATTAATATTGACAATTAGCTCGAAAATAATGAGCAAAATATACGTGTTCAGTTAGCCAAAGAAATAAGCTCTTTTGTTTTGCTAATTTCATTCTAGCAATATATTCTTCATTCGGGTTTGGTTAAATAATCCCATAACTTCGGATTAAACGTAAAAATCGGCAATAGTTATAACCTTTGTGGGCGTCGTTTTCTATTTCAGAGATTGCCTAAAACATTTTCAATCAAAATCTCGGTCGTGCCATACATTAGTTTGTATGTCGTACCTTTGCGCTTCCTGAAATTTAAACAACGTCCAAAAACTCCTATTAATTTAAGTCTTTGCATTAATGCGGAAAACCAATTCAGAATTGTCAATTATTTGTTGATGATTAAGGGGGAGTGTACGTCACTATTTGACGTATACCACGGTCTCAGAAATAGAGTCCAACTTAAAATAATAAAATTATATGTCTGATATTATCGGTGATTTAGTTCTGTTTAATGAACTAGTAGAAGTTTTAATAAATGAAGAAGAGAAGAATCCGGTAGCTGCCCGAATCGACTCAAATAAACTTTATAATTCTATAGACCTCTCACTAAACGCATCGGCAATGATTGATGATGAGTTAAAGTCCGTTCTGGTAGACGTGCTTGAATCCACTCCAAAAACAGCTACAAACTTATTCTTTAATCAACTTTTTGGTGGACGACAGAGCAAAGCTGTTTTAGGTGATCTACTTGCCGTGATGTTGAACAACAGTATGTACACTTACAAAGTGGCCGGCCCTCAGGTGGGTATTGAGCAGGAAATTATAAGACAATCTTGCAGCTTAATCGGTTATGATTCTCAAAGTAATGGTACTTTCCCAACAGGAGGCTCAATGAGTAATTATATGGCTTTGGTTATGGCTCGCGATGCTAAAGATTCTAATTGCAGAGCTGAAGGTATGTCGAAGCCAATGGTTGTTTATACCTCTGAAGAATCACACTATTCAAATACCAAAAATGCAAGTTTTGCTGGCATTGGAAGAAATAATATTCGATATATTCAAGCAGACGCTAAAGGAAGAATGATTCCCGCGAAATTGGAAGAGAAGATTATCAAAGACATTAGTGAAGGATTTATTCCGATTTATGTTAATTCAACTGCTGGTACAACCGTTTTGGGGGCCTTTGACCCTATCGATGAAATCGCAGATATTACTGAAAAGTATGGTATTTGGCTGCATGTTGATGGAGCATATTCTGGAAGTGTAATATTTAGTGAAAAGTATAAACATCTGGTAGACGGAATTGAACGATCGGATTCATTCAGCTACAATGCTCACAAAATGCTGGGAATGCCTATGACGTGTTCCATTATTTTGGTGAACGATAAAAAGCACTTGCACAATTCATTTAATAATGAAGCCGATTATTTGTATCAAACTGATGGGGACGATTTTAACTTGGGTAAAACTTCTTTTCAATGTGGGAGAAGAAATGATGCCTTGAAATTCTGGACTCTTTGGAAATCTGTTGGAACAAACGGCCTAGAGCAGATTGTTGATCAACAATTTGATTTGGCAGATGTTGCACGTGAATACGTTAAGAGAAATCCAGATTACACTTTGTACAGTTATGATGATTCCATCTCAATCTGTTTTAATTATAAAAATATTGATCCAACAACTCTTTGCACGGCGTTGTATGAAAATCAAATTACAGTGGTAGGTTTTGGGTCATTTGAAGAGGAGACATTTATTCGTTTGGTAACCATTAATGCGAATAATGAGAAATTGGACATCCTAAATTTCTTTAAGTTATTAGAAGGATTTGTTGAGCAAACTCCAAACTTGAAGAAGGTGGATGTAGAGAATGAAGAGTTATCATAAAGGACTTCAAAAGGGTCACTGGATTGTGAGTTTAAGTCATGCCCATCCAGGCAAGAATAACGAACTGGGTAGTTTCGTAGAATCAATCAACCCTCTTTCCGTTGATTAGAACATTTTTCTAAGTAGTATTGAGCTAGTAATGAATCATCTTAAAACAGATTGTTCCTATTCAGTTAATGCTGAATCGGTTTCAATATTATCTTTAGGAGGAAACATTTTTGAAATAATATACCCTACTATCATTGCTAAAGCGAAAGAAGGAGCTAACACATCTAACTCAACAAAATATTCACCTATTCTTTCTATATTCGATACTACAAACTTGAAAAATATCACCGATACAAATCCAGTAATCATAGAAGCAATTGCTCCTTTTTCAGAATATCCTTTCCAGAATAAGGATAGAATGATTACCGGACAGAAAGTGGCTGCAATGCCAGACCAACCAAAAATCATGATCCAGAAGATTTGCCTGTCCGGATACAGGTAGTATAAGAGAATTGCAATTCCGAGTGCAACAAGAGCCATCCCAATTGTAACTAATCTTGAAAATGTGGTTAAGTCTTCATCTTTTAAATCAGGTCTGAATATTTTCTGATAAAAGTCGCGTGTAATGGCGCTAGAGGCGAGTATGAGAAGAGAGTCAATGGTTGACATAATTGCCGAAAGCACAATAGCAATGAAAATAGCTACAAGAATTGTTGGTAGAAATTCGTTGGTTATCATACTTAAAACATTTTCTCCGCCAGTGCCTAAAATTACATTAGGGTCTTGTCCTTTCTGGGTGAAATAAATTCGCGCAAGAATACCAATCGTTACTGCAGCTGCATCCGTTAAGAGTGTAAAAAGGAGGGCAACCCACTTTCCTTTATCTATCTCTTTTTCGCTTTTAATGGACATAAAACGAACATAAACTTGTGGTGATCCTAAGAAACCTAATCCAATCATTGAGAAACCAAGAATCGTAAATAAGTTCATCCACCCGTCATCACTTCTTCCCATTATTTGTGTTAGCGTAGGGTCAATTGCATTTAACCCTGCAGTAACTCCAGTACCATGATCCATGGAGAACCACACAACGATGGGCAGTAAAACCAATCCGAAAAACATTAAAATCCCTTGGAACATGTCTGACCAAACGGCAGCCACAAATCCACCGATAAAAATATAGACCAGAACAATACAGAAACCAATGAGAGCGCCAATTCGATAATCAATATTGAGCATGGATTCGAAGGCAATTCCTGTTACATCCATTTGGGATGCAACATAAATGACAACGAAAACTACTAGAGCAGATGCCGCTATAATTCTAAGTGTATTTGTAGATGATTTAAAATGAGCTTCCAAGTAGTCAGGTATTGTAATTGCATTGTATTCGTCTGACAGTTTTTTAAATCTTTTGGCCATGAATTGCCATGAAATAAAAACCCCCAGTAATTCACCAGCAACTACCCAATAACCAGAATAGCCTGCAATTGCTCCCATGCCGGTTAAGCCAATTAAAAGCCACCCAGACTCCCCAGTTGCTCTGGCAGAAAAAGCAACAGCCCAAAAGCCCATTTTTTTTCCACCTAAATAATAATCGCTCATACTTTTTACTCTTCGCGACGCTAGTATTCCGATTAAAAATAGAATAGCAACATAAATTGATAGAACGATTATTTTTAGAACCATTGTTTTTTACTATTTCGTTAATTAGAGTATTCTGATACGATAAGTAGGTTACCGATGAATTTCCCACAAAGGACTTAGCTCAGAAGTCCAAACTTTTAAGAAAGTCGAACCGTGAAATTTTTTATAAAAGTTGATGTTGAAGTTATTTTTCACTCCAATTACTTTCAATTTTATAGACACTTTTGCGCAACAAAGCTAATATTGGACAGCGATTATCCACTAATTGTCCCATTTTTTTTAATTTGTTCAGCACTTACGCTGTGGAAGGGTAGTTTTTTGCCATGTGATTTTACTTCTCTACTTGTTGTCCAGAACTTAGTTTTCTCATAATTGAGTTATGAAATTAAATTAGGATTTAATTATTAGCGTTACTTTTGAAACATTGAAATATTTCATCACCAATCTTTAGTTTATGCCCTACCAAGATGTGTTTGTTCTTTTTTGGGAACAAGTAAAAGAAAGTGTCCAAGAAGGGCACTTTGCCAAGTTAACCATGGCAAAGACCATTGGGAAACCTAACTTGAGAAATATATTTGTCCGTCCAGTCTATTCCGAGGTTGGCTTTAAGGTCTTACTGAAATTTCGCTACAGATCTATTGAGACCGATGATAAGGAAGATGAGCTAACATTAGAAGAGGCTTTTGTGGTCTTGAAATCACATCTCCGAAAGTCTTTTTCATCTGTTCTGTTATTTACCACAACAAAGGATGTTATTTTTAAAATTAATAAAAAGGGTGCGGGCTCAATTACTGAGAGTTGGCCATCATTTAGTGACGTAACACCACCTAACATGGATATAGAAAAGCCGTAGATTTACAACGTTACGTTCGTTTAATTATGGCCATTTTTCCTTTGAAAAATCATTTTTTTTTCTTAAAGCCCTTAATGAGATTTCTAAACTAGGTTATCTGCATTGGACTCATTTCCATAATAGAATATTTCCTGCAAGGTTACAACGCTGATTTACATTTTTATATGACCCTAATCATGCAATTAAATGAGGATGTTTGGATTGGAAAATTAATTAAGGGGACGCTATTAATAAGCATCCCCTTAATTAAAACTATTTTTTGTCAGAAACAACTCCAGCCCAGTCATATGAGTCTTTGCTGAATTCGTTGTTTTCTAATTTTTGTTTTACTTTTTTGAATACTTCAATAGTTTGATCAACATCTTCTAAAGTATGATTTGCCGTTGGAATAATTCTAATTAAAATAGTTCCTTTAGGTACTACTGGATAAACCACAACAGAAGTAAAAAGGTTATACTCTTCACGAATATGGAAAATCATGTTGGTAGCTTCTTCCACGCCACCTTCCATAATAATAGGAGTAACACAAGAATTTGTAACTCCCAAATTAAATCCGCTTGTGCGCAAACCACTTTGCATGGCATTTACAATTTTCCAAAGATTTGCTTTATGTTCAGGTTGATCTCTCAACATTTCCAAACGTTTTTGGTTACCTAAAACCAAAGGCATAGGCATACTTTTAGCGAAAATTTGAGATCGTGTATTGTATCTTAAATAATCTACCACATCTTCAGTAGAAGAGATAAACCCACCTATAGAAGCAAAAGCTTTTGCAAATGTCCCGAAATAAACATCGATTCCGTCTTGAACTCCTTGCTCTTCACCAGTTCCTGCTCCGGTTTTACCCATTGTGCCAATTCCATGTGCGTCATCTACGAAAAGTCTAAAATCATATTCTTTTTTCAGATCGACTATTTCTTTTAGTTTCCCTTGAGCACCAGACATTCCGAAAACTCCTTCGGTAATAACTAATATGCCGCCACCAGAATTATCAGTTAAACGAACAGCTCTATCCAATTGTTGGCGCAACTTGTCCATATCATTGTGAGCATAAACAAATCGCTTCCCTTGGTGCATTCTTATACCATCAATAATACAGGCATGACAATCAGAATCGTAAACTATTACATCTTTTCGGTCCACTAAGGCGTCAATTGCAGAAGACATTCCCATGTAACCATAATTAACTAACATAGTGTCTTCCTTTGCAACAAATTTAGAAAGGTCTTCTTCTAGTTTTTCATGATGAATAGAATTCCCTGACATCATTCTAGCTCCCATAGGATTTCCTAAACCAAATTCCTTTGCTGCATCTGCATCGACTTTTCTTACATCAGGATGATTGGCTAAACCCAGGTAGTTATTCAAACTCCAGGTTAAAACTTCACGTCCTCTAAATTGCATTCGGGTACCAATTGGCCCCTCAAGTTTTGGAAATGTAAAATAACCATGTGCCGTTGCTGAAAAAATTCCTAACGGTCCTCTTCTTTCACTAATTTTCTCAAATATATCCACTACTTCAAGTTATAAATTAAGGTGCAAAGCTATAATAAAATAGGATGAAAGCGGTTATAAGTAAGATTGAAATAGCGATAATTTATTAACCCAGATTACGAGATTTAAAAATCAAAGCAATAGTTAACAGAAAGATCCTTATTGGAGATGTTGAAAAAACTATATTTGCCGCCGGAAAAAATGAGGGTATTAATCTTTATATTATTAGGCATAACCTTGGTTGTGAGTTCTTGTAAGCACACTAGATTGCTTAAAAGTAATGATCTTACAAAAAAGTACGAAGCTGCTAATCAATACTACGAAAATGGGAAGTATTACAAAGCCATGCCCTTGTTAGAAGATCTAATTCCGGTATACAGAGGTACAGAAAAGGCAGAACGCCTTTATTATATCTATGCGTATTCCGATTATTATATGAAGGACTATATATTAGCCGCACATCGATTTAATTCTTTTGAGAGAATGTTTCCATTTAGTAAATTTACGGAAGAATGTCAGTTTATGGGCGCGGTTTGTCACCACAAACTATCTCCTAAATATAGCCTCGATCAAACTGACACCTACCAGGCAATTCAGCAATTTGAGCTATTTATACGACAGTTTCCAGAGAGTAAATATGTCGATTCTAGTCATGTGTTGCTAGACAATATGCGAATAAAGTTGGAGAATAAGGCTTTTCATATAAGCAAGCAGTACTATAAAACTAGAAAATATAAAGCAGCAATAGTTTCGTTGAACAATACGCTAAACACATACCCAGATACAGAACACAGAGAAGAAATCTATTTTTTGATCCTAAAATCTAACTTCTATTGGGCTAAATATAGTATTGATTCAAAAAAACAAGAGAGATATTCAAATACAAAGAAAGCATACACTAAATTTGCACATTCTTTTCCAGAGAGTAGAAATATGAAAGAGGCTCTTACAATTTTGGAAAAAGCAATTGAAAATCTAAAAGAACTAGAGAAAAAAAGCTCATAATATGGATTACAAAAAGACAAACGCCGCTCAAACTACAATTACTCGTGATGTTCAAAACTTCAAAGAGAAAGTTGGTAATGTTTATGGCGCATTAGTGATTCTTTCAAAACGTGCGAATCAAATTAATCAAGAAATAAAAGAAGAACTTACTGCTAAATTAGAGGAGTTTGCGACTTCACATGATAATTTAGAAGAGATTTTTGAAAATAGAGAGCAAATTGAAATTTCTAAATTTTATGAGCGTCTTCCAAAACCGGCAAATATTGCAATTCAAGAATTGATAGAAGATAAAATCTACTTCAGAAAGCCTGAAGTTGACTCTAACTTAATATAGTTTTCGTTGCCTATGCTGCAGGGCAAAAAGATTCTTCTTGGTGTTACCGGAAGTATTGCGGCTTACAAGTCTGCTTTTTTAGTACGGTTATTGGTAAAAAATGGTGCTGAAGTAAAAGTCATTATGACTTCTGCTTCTAAAGATTTCATTACGACTGTAACGTTAAGCACACTTTCTAACAACCCTGTTATATCTGATTTTTACGAGGACAAAGAACTTGGAACTTGGGAAAACCACGTTGATCTTGGACTTTGGGCAGACTTAATGATTGTTGCTCCAGCTTCGGCAAATACAATTGCTAAAATGGCTAGTGGCTTAGCGGACAACATGCTTTTAACTACTTATTTATCGGCTCGTTGTCAGGTTTTTATTTGCCCTGCAATGGATCTCGATATGTACGCCCATGGTAGTGTTTTTGAAAATTTAAATATAATAAAGCAACGAGGAGATTTAATTATTGAGCCTACCGAAGGAGAATTGGCAAGTGGGTTAATTGGGCAGGGAAGAATGGAAGAGCCCGAACAAATAATTGAAGAGGTTATCGGCTTTTTTAAAAAGGAATTTGACTTATTTGGGAAAAGGGTTTTAATTTCGGCAGGCCCAACTTTTGAAAAAATTGACCCAGTTCGATTTATTGGAAATCATTCGAGCGGAAAAATGGGTTTTGCACTTGCAGAAGAAGTTGCCGAACGAGGTGCTCAGGTAACTTTAGTTTCCGGACCGGTGAACTTAAAATTAAAAAACGAATCCATTAAAAGAGTGGATGTTGTTTCAGCCCAGGAAATGTTTGATGCTGTAATAAAAGAGTATGAAAGCTGCAATATTGCTATTCTTTCTGCTGCTGTTGCAGATTATCGTCCTTCAGTTGTTTCTGATACTAAAATTAAAAAAAAGGATAATAATTTGGAACTTTACTTAGAACCAACCACAGATATTTTAGCGACTTTAGGACAGCAAAAAACAAATCAGATTTTAGTTGGATTTGCTCTTGAAACCAATAATGAAAAAGAAAATGCGATTAAAAAATTAATTAATAAAAATTTAGATTTTATAGTTTTAAATTCGCTTCAAAACGAAGGGGCCGGATTTGCTTTTGATACCAATAAAATTTCAATTTTGGATAAAAATAATAAGACCACAGATTTTGAGTTAAAGAGTAAAACGGATGTGGCTACTGATATTATTGATTACATAGTAACGAAATTATAATGCAAAAATTATTTCTTTTATTATTCTCTTTGTCCATTGGATTTTATTCTTTTTCTCAAGAAATAAAATGTGAAGTGGTTATAAACTCTGCGCAATTAGAGAACGCAGACAAAACCATTTTTATTGATATGAAAACTGCCATTTTCGAATTCATGAATACGAGAAGATGGACTGCTGAAAAATTTAAACCGCACGAAAGAATAGAATGCAGTATGCTCATTAACCTAACTTCTGCAGACGGAAATACCTACAAAGCTTCGATTCAGATTCAGAGCAGGCGACCTGTTTATGGAACAGGTTATTACTCAAATATTTGGAGTTTTAAAGATAAAGAAGTTTCATTTAATTTTGACAGAAACTCAGTTTTAGAATACAATGAAAACACCTTTATTTCTAATCTAACAACTCTTTTAGCATATTACACTTATATGGTAATTGGTTACGATGCAGAAACATTTGCATTAAATGGTGGAACTCCATATTTTACAAGGGCTCAAAACCTTACTACCATGGCACAAAGTTCTGGGTATGTAGGATGGTCGAGCACAGAAAAGCGAAATAGATATTGGTTGGTTGAAGATCATTTAAGTCCTCGGTTTACAGGTCTTAGAAAGTGCTATTACGACTACCATAGAAAGGGATTGGATCAAATGTCTGAGGATGTTGTGGCAGGAAGGAAAGCAATTGCCGAAGCATTAGGATATTTGTATGAAGTACATCAAAACTATCCGGTAAGTTTTAATATGCGTGTATTTTTTGATGCTAAAATGAGAGAAGTCATCAAGATTTTTAAGGAGGGAAGTCGAGAAGAAAAAGATGAGGTAATTAAACTTTTAAGTAAAATTGATCCAGCAAATACAACCAAATATCAAGAAATCCTCGAATAGGCTCCATGTTAAAAAAATTGCACATATCTAATTTTGCTCTAATAGAAGAATTAAAGTTTGAACCTGGGCAAAAGTTCATAGCAATTACAGGTGAAACGGGAGCGGGGAAATCTATTTTGCTTGGAGCTCTTGGTTTAATATTAGGAAAGCGTTCTCAAGGTACTGACTTGTTCGATAAAACTAAAAAGTGCATTATAGAAGGATCGTTTTCTTCGAATTCCAATGCAGTAGCTGAGTTTTTAAAGGTTGAAGATTTTGATTGTTTTGAGGATGTTATAATACGCAGAGAGATAACACCAGGAGGCAAATCGAGAAGTTTTATAAATGACACTCCTGCTAGTTTAACACAATTAAAAAGTTTAGGCGAAAAATTAATAGATATTCATTCCCAACATGGCCATTTGGCTCTCAAAAGCCCTGATTTTGTTCTCTATTTTTTAGATTCTTTTATAGGGATTAAGAATGAAGTGGAGGCTTTTACAAAACTCTATACTGAAGTTATTCTTATCAAGAAAAAACTAAAAGAATTAGAAGAGAAACAGGCCAAAAGCCTGTTAGATAAGGATTATTTTGAGTTTTTAAGTAATGAAATTGAAGAACTAAAACCAGTAGAAGGGGAGTTAGCAGAATTAGAAAATAACCTTGGGCAGTTTCAGCACGCCGGGGAAATTCAATCGAATATTTCTAATGCTTTGTCTGCCTTGGATGAAGATGGAGGTCAAGTAATTTCTAATATCCTGAAAGCCGAAAATTTAATATCGCAATTAAAAGGGTATTCTCCAAATCTGGACACGCTTTTGGAAAGGTTAACAGCAAGTAGAATAGAAATGGAAGATCTGCGCTCTGAAATGGACATTATGCAAGGAAATGTGGAGTATAATCCAGAAAAGTTAGAGCAATTTACGGAAAGAGTAAATGAAATTAATACGCTTCTCCATAAACATCACCTTAGCTCGGAAAAAGATCTATTGTCCAAACTAAGTGAATTGCAACAAAACTTGGTCGCTGTAAATGACTTGGGGATAGAAATAGAAAACTTAAAGAAAGAAATCGATATTTTATCTGAAAAGCTAAAAGAAATTGGCGGAAAAATTAGTAATAAAAGAAGAACAGCTGCAAAAAAAGTAAGCCCCGAATTACTAACCTTACTTAAAGGTTTAGGCATCAAAAATGGGCAAATTGAATTTGAGATTCAAGAATTGAAAATTCCAATGGCGATGGGTTTTAACAAGGTAAGCCTAATGTTTAGTGCTAACGCAGGTAAGGAAGTCCGGGAGGTTAGCAAAGTTGCATCAGGTGGTGAACTTTCAAGAATTATACTTTCTATAAAATCCATCTTGGCGCAAAAGATTGAATTGCCAAGCATTGTTTTCGATGAAATTGACTCCGGAGTAAGTGGTGAAGTTGCAAACCAAATGGGGTCGATTATGAAAAATATGTCTGAAAAAATGCAAGTAATAAGCATTACCCACTTGCCTCAAATTGCATCAAAAGGTACGGAACATTATTCAGTAAAAAAGCAGAACGAAAAGGGAAAAGCAAAAACCTCTATTAGCAAAGTAATTGGCGAAGATCGCATTATTGAACTGGCAAAAATGTTAAGTGGAGAACAGGTGAGTGCCGTAGCAAAAGAAAATGCTAAAATGATGTTGAAGAACTAAGTTTCTAGCTAAGTGTTTTTTTTGCGAATTTGTTTTCCCATTCCGCCGACTGCAATACTATATTTCTAACTTTGACCCAACTATTTATAAAGAAAAAAGATGGCTAAAAATTTATTAGAGGGAAAACGAGGGATTATTTTTGGAGCTTTAGATGAACATTCAATTGCTTGGAAAGTTGCGGAAATGGCACATGCCGAAGGCGCGAAATTCACGTTAACAAATGCACCTATTGCTTTAAGAATGGGTGAGATAAATAAACTTGGAGCAAGTTGCAACGCAGAGATTATTCCTGCAGATGCTACTTCTGAAGACGATTTGGAAAATTTAATTTCTAAATCCATGGAGGTACTTGGTGGGCCGCTCGATTTTATTTTACATAGTATTGGTATGTCACCAAATGTGCGTAAACAAAGACCATACACAGATTTAAACTACGCGTTTTTTCAAAAAACTTTAGATGTTTCAGCGTTGAGTTTGCACAAAGTTTTGCAAGCAGCTTATAAACAAGATGCTATCAATGAATGGGGAAGTGTGGTGGCTCTCACATACATAGCAGGGCAACGAACTTTCCCAGACTATAGCGATATGGCAGAAGCGAAAGCAACTTTAGAATCAATTGCTAGAAGTTTTGGTTACCATTACGGAAATAAAAAGAATGTAAGAGTAAATACTATCTCGCAATCACCGACAGCTACAACTGCTGGAACTGGTGTAAAAGGATTTAGTGATTTTATTTCTTTTGCAGATAAAATGTCTCCTCTAGGAAATGCTAGCGCAGAAGATTGTGCTAATTATTGTTTAGCTATGTTTTCCGATTACACAAGATTTGTGACTATGCAAAACCTTTATCACGATGGTGGTTTTTCGATGATGGGAGTTTCAGGGGATGTATTGAACTAAAAGACTAAAATATCTTTTTATAAAAAGGTCATTTAATTTTGGTCTTTTTTTTTGGCGTAGAATGGAGGGTAAAAATTCATCTTTTTATTTGTTTTTAGAATATTTGAAATATTATTTGACATCAAATAATGCCCATGGACTTCATTCGCCATTTGTATTTAACCTATATAATGATGTCTTTAAAGACAACACACCATTTTATTGTTTCCAGAAGATTGAGGATATTAGAGATAATTTAAAACTTAATTTCGATTCTATTGAATTAGAAGATTACGGAGCAGGGTCTCGCAATGAAATTTCCAAAATAAAAACGATTTCAGAGATTGCAAACTCTAGTTTAACAAAAGCAAAGTACGCTCAATTGATATTTAGGCTATTGAATAACGGCACGGCAGAAAACATTGTTGAGCTTGGTACTTCTCTTGGGCTAACAACTTCTTATTTGGCTAGCGTAAATCCAAAATCGACTGTTTATTCGTTTGAAGGAGATAAGTCTATTGCCAAAGTTGCGACCAATAATATTAAATCGCTAGGCTTAGAAAACGTGGATCTTAATGTTGGTGAATTTTCAAAAACTTTAGAGCCTTGGCTAAATTCTATTGATTTTAAACTCGATTTTGTTTTCTTGGATGGTAACCATAGATTCGAGTCTACTATGTCCTACTTTGAAATGATTTTACCACATATCCATGATAAAACCATTGTAATTATTGATGATATAAGATGGTCTAAAGGCATGGAAAAAGCATGGGATGAATTAAAGTCGAGAAAGGAAGTAGGGGTGTCAATTGATGCTTTTCAAATGGGAATTTTGTTCTTTAAAAAAGATCAAACAAAGGAAAACTTTAGAATAAGGTATTAAAGGTTAGGGACCCGAATCCAGTTAATTGATTTATCGGATAAGATTTAATTCCATTGTTTTGGAAACTGGCCTTCCATCTAAATCAAGATATTCGTAAACTACTACATATTTTCCTGCAGAGGCAAAATCACCATTTCCAATTCTACCATCCCATCCATCTGCTCCACCATCGGATTGATAAATTTCGTGACCCCATCTATTAAAAACAACAAACTTTATATCTTGTATAAAATTGGATTCAAATTGAAATTTATCATTAAGACCATCTCCATTTGGGGAAAAGGAATTAGGCGCTATAATTAATTTGTCTGGTGCAACTGGTTGAATTTTTGGAAGGGCAATTATAGAAGCATATTTCATTTTATTTTCACATCCATATTTGGATGTCCTTACCAATTCAATATTATATTCACCTTCAACTTCAATTAATAAAGAAGGATCAGTATCTCGTGAAAACTCAACACCATTCATAAACCATTTGTCTTTCGCTTGGGTTTTACTTTCATTGATAAGTTGTAATGTAAATGGAATACTTGATTTTAGTTTGCTAGGAATAAAAGAAGCATCAACTTCTTGTACTCTAATAGATTTGACATCTCTTGCAACACCACATTCGTTATAAACCGCAAGTTCTATTTCTTTTGTTTCGGTAACAGTTATATCCTTGGTTTTTTTTCCGGTAGACCATTGGTAATTATTAGGAGTCCCAAACGCTGTTAGCTTAACCTGTTGTCCCTTACAAATGTTTAAGGATCCCAATGTTGTTATTACTGCAACGGGGTCATTAATCTCTTTTATATGAATGGCTCCTTTTGCGAAATTACAATCTCCTTGCGCTTCAACTCTATATATTCCAGGTTTAGAAATCCAAATTCCACGAGTTGTTCCCCCATTGCTCCAAACTGGGTTTTTAAATGCAGGAGGAAGAAGCAAATGAGTGCTGTCTCCGGAACATAAAAAGTCTTCACCCAAAATTTCTAATTTTTCTTCGTTAACTTGCACTGTTATTACTGCCGTGTCCGTTTTATGGGAATGAACATCAATTTTAACAACGTGGAAAGTAGTAGTTTTTCTAATAGTAGTAGTAACAGTTTTCAGGGTGTTATTCGCAAAATGTTTGGTTGGAAACCAAAGGTATTCTTCGAAATTACTTCCATTGGATGATAGGGTGATTAGCTTGCCAGTACAAATGATTTTTTGAGGCCCAATTGCCTTAAATTTTTCGGTGCCACCACTTCCAGCAAATGCATTTATAGTGAAAAATGAAATAAGAACCGACGTGAGTATTAATAATCTATTGCGAACCATGACTTTATGTGTTTTGTAAATGTAAGAAGAATTAAAAAAGCTATAAATTACTTCGTTAATCATAAAGGCTATTTCACAAATTGAGACTTAAAGTTAATGCTTCAAACCTTGAATCGTAGGTCAATAAATCAAATGGATTGAATTACTTTTGGCGACCCAAATGGGATTACTTTAAATTTCAAAAATGAATATTCACGAACATCAAGGTAAAGATATACTGAGTAGTTATGGCGTTGAAATCCAAAGAGGATACATTGCCCATACTCCAGAAGAAGCAGTTGAAGTTGCAAAAAAATTAACCGAAGAGACTGGTACAAGTTGGTGGGTAGTTAAAGCTCAAATACACGCAGGTGGTAGAGGAAAAGGCGGGGGAGTAAAACTCGCTAAATCTTTGGACGATATAAAACAATTGGCAACGGATATTATTGGAATGACCTTGGTTACTCATCAAACAGGCCCAGAAGGTAAAAAAGTAAATAAAATTCTTGTTGCTGAGGATGTATATTATCCAGGCGAAAGTGAAACGCAAGAGTTTTATATGTCTGTTTTACTAAATCGAGAAACTGGTAGAAATACTATTATGTATTCTCCTGATGGAGGCGTGGATATTGAATCTGTTGCTGAAAATAATCCAGATAGAATTTATAAAGAAGAAGTAGATCCACGAGTTGGACTTCAAGATTTTCAAAAGAGAAGAATTGCATTTAACCTTGGTTTGAGTGGAATGGCGTTCAAGCAAATGAGCAAATTTGTGAATAGTTTATACAACGCATATTTGGGTTGTGATGCGGCCATGTTCGAAATTAATCCAGTTCTTAAAACATCTGACAATAAAATTATTGCCGTAGATGCCAAAGTAAATTTAGAGGATAACGCTTTGTATCGCCATAAAGATTACGAGGCAATGCGAGATTTGAACGAAGAAGATCCTACTGAAGTTGAAGCAAGTAAATCCGGATTAAGTTTTGTGAAGTTAGACGGAAACGTTGGCTGCATGGTAAACGGTGCTGGTTTGGCAATGGCTACCATGGACATTATTAAATTAAGTGGTGGAAATCCTGCTAACTTTTTAGATGTTGGCGGCACAGCTGATGCGGAAAGAGTTGAAAAAGCTTTTAGAATGATTTTGAAAGATCCAAATGTAAAAGCCATATTGGTAAATATATTTGGTGGTATTGTAAGGTGTGATAGAGTGGCACAAGGTGTTGTTGATGCTTATAATAATATGGGAACTATTGATGTTCCAATTATTGTGCGATTACAAGGTACAAATGCGGTAGAAGCAAAAGCTATTATTGACCAAAGTGGATTGAAAGTAGAATCTGCAATTTTGTTGCAAGATGCAGCTGATAAGGTAAAAGAAGTTTTAGCTTGATAGATTAATAAAATATTTGATTTGAAAGCCTCTTTTACTAATGTGAAAGGGGCTTTTTTTTCAATTAGAATCTCGGTACAAAAAACTCAACCTTACTGTGAATTACAATTCGGGCAATTTTTCGTGATTTTTACTTAAAGAAAAACCCTGGAAAGGCTTTCTTTTCTTCTAATTTTAAAACATTGATTTTCCAATTCGATTTCAAGAATCCCCAGCCATAACTATAGAATTGGATTAATGCTGAGAGAACAGCACCCAAAGCAATTTCTATGTTTTTGGTTTTTAAAAGTGCATCAAAAAACAAAATAAAAATATAAAGTAGGTTTAAAAGGAATAGTATTGGGAAAATGGTAAAAGCAAGCAGCAGACAAGCTGCAAAACCAATTGAAAAAACAGTAGGAAACCAATAAGTAATTTTTCCGGTTCCTGGGTGCCATTTGTTTAGAATAACTCGTACCACTCCAAATTTATATACTTGAGTTGAAAATTTTTTGAAGTCAATTCTTCTTTTGTGATAAACGTGCGCTTTTTCAATTAAGGAAGTTTTAAAACCGGCTTCCCATATTCTAAAAGTAAGGTCTGGATCTTCTCCCGGGTGGATTTTACCGTAACCACCTACGGTTTCAAATACTTTTTTAGAAATCCCCATATTAAAGCTTCTTGGTTGAAACTTCCCTAATTTTTCGCTTCCACCACGAATTCCTCCTGTAGTAAAAAAGGAGGTCATGGCGTAATTTATCGATTTCTGTGTGTTGCTAAAAGATTCATGAGCAGCATCTGGCCCTCCAAAACAATCTGCGTAGTCGTTTTGAAGAAAGGTATTTACTTCGAGCATGTACTCTTCGGGAATAAGGCAATCGGAATCGAAAATGATAAAGTAATCCCCACCAGCTTTTTCCATTCCGAAATTTCTGCTGGGTCCAGGGCCAGAATTATCTTTATAGATATACATAATGTTTAACTTGTCTTGAAATTTATCACAGACAGATTCACATTTTTCAGAAGACCCATCTTCAATAATAAGCACTTCAAATTCTTTAAAAGTTTGGTTACTCAAACTAAAAAGCAACTCGTAGACCTCCTTAGGTCTATTATAAACAGGAACTATTATAGAATACTTCAATTTCAAAATGTTTCGTAATTTGCAAGTCACAAAGAAAAGACCTTGAAAAGAATGAGAAAGGAATAATAAGAAGGTTTTAAAATATTTTTGCAGTTAATTAAAGCTTACAGCACCATGAAGGTTGAAATAATTACAATTGGCGATGAAATATTAATCGGACAGATCGTTGATACCAATTCCGCTTTTATGGCGGATTTACTTTACGAAAACGGATTTGAGGTTGTCCAAATTTCAAGTATACCAGATGGTAAGGAGCATATTATCAATTCGTTAAGACAATCTGAAAATCGTGCTGATGTTATTTTGATTACAGGTGGTTTGGGCCCAACAAAAGATGATATTACCAAGATTGCACTTGCCGAATATTTTAATTCTAAATTAGAATTTAGACAGGAAATATTTAATGATGTACAAGAGCGATTTTCCTCCTTGAATATTCCAATGCCTAAGATAAATAGAGGGCAAGCCGAAATCCCTGCCAATGCCATTCATTTAACCAATAAGAAAGGAACTGCCCCTGGGATGTGGTTCGAAGAAAATAAAAAAACTTTTATTTCTATGCCCGGTGTACCATACGAAATGAAGTACTTAATGAAAGCTGAGGTTATTCCTATTCTCCAGAAAAAATATAAAACGAAGGAATTAATCTACAAGACTGTTTTTACCCAAGGAATTGGAGAATCGAGTTTAATGGAAATTATTGGGGATTGGGAGTCTGAACTTTTAAATCAAAATTTGAGTTTGGCTTGGCTCCCATCCATGAGAAGGGTTAGATTAAGAATTAGCGCAAGAGGGGAGGATAAGGTTTTGCTTGAGAACAAAATAGAATTTGAAATTTCAAAACTAAAATTATTGGTTCCAGATTTTTTTGTGGGAGTAGATATTGATGAAATAGAAGTTGAGTTGGCAAGATTACTAATAGATAAAAAATGGACTTTAAGCACAGCTGAAAGTTGCACAGGTGGATATATTGCTCATAAAATAACTGCGGTTGCGGGTAGTAGTGCATATTTTGAAGGCTCAATTGTTTCCTATTCAAATAAAATAAAAGAAGCACTATTGGGGGTGAGTTGGCAAAGTATAAAGGAACATAACGTGGTTTCTAAGCAGGTAGTAGAGGAAATGGTAATTGGGGTTAAAAATAAATTTGGAACTGATTGTGCTATTGCTACGACTGGTATTTCGGGTCCTACAGGTGGAACAAAAGAAATGCCAATTGGTACTGTATGGATAGCCGTTTCTACTCCAGAGAAAACGATTTCTAAATGTTTTCATTTTGGAAAGGATAGGGATAAAAATATTGTAAGATCTGCACAATCTGCTATGAGAATGTTACAAAAAGAATTAATGGAAGTTTCTTGATAATGAGTGAAGAATAACCGTATATTTGCAGCCTTAAAATTAAGGGTAAGATTATGGCTAATATCTGTCAAATAACAGGAAAGAAAGCAATGAGTGGAAACAATGTTTCTCATGCTATGAACAGAACTAGAAGAAAGTTCAAACCAAATTTACAGGTAAAAAAGTTTTTTGTTCCTACTGAAGACAAGTGGGTTACTTTAAAAGTATCTGCTTCAGGAATAAGAAATATCAATAAAGTAGGTATTGAAAGTGCCATTAAAAAGGCAACAGAAAAAGGTTTTTACAAAGCGTAAGTAGGCTTAGAATATATCTAAAACCCCTTTGGATCTGCATAAGCAGAATCAAAGGGGTTTTTTTGTTCCCGATTTCCCCTAAATTGCATTCTTGAATTCAGTGAAAATTATTAAAAAGAATTGCGCGCTTGGTATTCTAAAACGAGTTTCAATTTTGACC
>CAWUST010000025.1:0-34951 GCA_963925495.1 uncultured Flavobacteriales bacterium
CTTAATTTTTTAAAGTTCTTTGGCTCAATGAAAAAATACCAGAAGAATATTAATAAATTTGACAAATCTCATCCAAACTCTTTCTTTTTAAATCAGGAACTTGACAGCCTTCCGCAGGAAAACCAACGGGAATTAGAAGATAAGCTCTTTCGTTTTTTGGTCTATCTAGAATTTCGGCTAAAAAATTCATAGGACTAGGAGTATGAGTAAGGGCAACCAAACCAGTTTGATGAATGGCAGCGAGTAACATACCTACAGCTATGCCTACCGATTCATTTACATAATAATTTCTTCCCCTTTGGCTGCCATCTTCATTATATGCTTGTTTAAAAACAACAATTAAATAAGGTGCAATTTCCAAAAAAGGTTTTACATGATCTGTCTTAAATTTTTCGAGATCTTTGAGCCATTCATGACTCATTCTACCATTATAATTGTCGAATTCTTCCTTTTCGGCGGCCTTTCTAATTTTTGATTTTATTTCCCGGTTTTCAACCACGCAAAAAGACCATGGTTGTTTGTGAGCTCCACTTGGTGCAGTGCCCGCTGCAAGCACAATATTTTTTATAACCTCAATATCAACGGGTTCATCTGAAAATTTACGTACGCTTCTTCTTTTACTGAGATCATCATAAAACGACTTGCCAGAAAACAAGACTTGTTCTTTCGTTTTTTTTTGAAAATTGAGAGGAATAAATTCTTCGTTTGAATGCATAAAAAATTTGTTTTTAGCTTACTAAAATAATCAATCTTTGAAAAACTTGTAGCCTTAATTTGGTTTTACTTTGTGTTAGAATTAAAGAAATGAAAAATATTGCAATATTCGCATCGGGTAGCGGTTCAAATGCTGAAAAAATCATGGAATATTTTGAAAACTCCAAGGAGGTTAAAGTAGTTCTAGTTCTTTCTGACAATCCAAATGCCGGCGTATTGTTGCGCGCGAATAAATTTGAAATCGAAACCAAAATAATTTCTAGATTGGAATTGAAATCGCCAAAAAAAGCATTAATAGAATTAAAAACAAAAGGCATAAACTTTATCGTTCTTGCGGGGTTTCTCAGAAAAATACCACGTGAAATGATTCAAGAATTCCCGAATCAAATAATAAACATTCACCCTGCCTTACTCCCAAAATACGGAGGAATGGGCATGTATGGCCTTAATGTTCACAGAGCGGTGAAGGACAGTGGCGACGTAATATCTGGTCCAACAATTCATTTGGTGAACGAAGAATACGATAAAGGGCAGATCCTTTTTCAAAAAGAGATAAAAATAGAACCTGAAGATAACGCAAAACAAATTGCGGAAAAAGTACTTTCTGTTGAGCATGAAGAGTATCCTCGAGTCATTGAAAATTATATGATTGAATACTATAAGAGGGCTTAAAATTTGATATATGGCTGGCTAAAAAGCTATGCGCGCACACAGTATTTTTTTTGCAAAAAAACAATAGAATAAAAAATTATGAAAAATATTGATATTTCTTCACTCTATGATATGGCTGCTGGTCTTGTTGTAGAACTTGGCACAAATTTAATTGGGGCTATTGTTGTCCTCATAATTGGCTTTTGGATTATTAAAATGATCATGAAGGGCGTTAAAAAAGGATTTGGAAAAAAGTCAATTTCCCCCTCGTTACAGCCATTTTTATTAAGTTTATTATCAACCTTACTTAAAGCTCTAGTCGTAATTACTGCTTTGGGTGTTCTTGGTGTCGAAATGACATCTTTTACAGCTTTAATTGCTACTGCAGGTTTGGCTTTTGGTATGGCATTAAGTGGTACTCTCCAAAATTTTGCTGGCGGTGTTATTGTCCTTATTTTTAAACCCTATGAAGCGGGCGATGTGATTGATGCTCAGGGTTATATTGGGACCGTAAAGTCAATCAAAATTTTCAGCACTATTCTTAATACAGCAGACAATAAAGTAGTAATTATTCCAAACGGACCAATATCAACTGGCTCATTAGTGAATTTCAGTAAAGAAGATACAAGAAGAGTGGATTGGACTATAGGAATTGGTTACGGAGCTGATTATGATAAAGCAAAGTCGGTTTTGATGGGTTTTATTAAAGACGATAAAAGAATATTGACTACTCCTGAACCATTTATTGCTTTAGGTGCATTAGCGGATAGTTCAGTTAATCTTACGGTAAGAGTATGGGTAAATCCTGCAGATTATTGGGGCGTATTTTTCGATATGAATGAAAAGGTTTACAAAAACTTTGAAAAAGAAGGTCTGAATATTCCTTTTCCTCAAATGGATGTTCACGTGCACAAATAATAAACTTGAATTAAATAAAAATGAAAAAAACAATACTTACATTAATTTTTGGGTTTAGCCTATTGGTTTCCGTTAATGCACAAACAGACACCAATAAATACTGGAAATTTGGAGGTGTTTTTAACTTGTCAATTGCACAAACAGGTCTTGTAAACTGGACTGCCGGGGGCGAAAATACAGTCTCTGGAAATGTGTTAGTAAAATATAATGCTAATTACGCAAAGGGCAAATGGAAATGGGACAATGATTTTACCATCGGTTATGGAGGATTAATTCAAGGGAATTCTCCTTGGGCAAAAACGGATGATCGCATGGAGTTAAACACAAAAGTAGGTCGTGAGGTTACAAAAAAGTGGTACTACTCTGCCTTTCTAAATTTCAGAACACAAATGGTAGATGGTTATAAATTACCGGATGATTCTACCGTTATTTCTACATGGATGGCACCTGGTTATGTTACTGGAGGTCTTGGAATGGAATACTCGCCAAACGATTATTTTACTGCTAGTATTTCACCGGTAGCTGCAAAACTTACTGTAGTTGCAAATCAGCCTTTAGCGGATGCTGGGGCTTATGGTGTGGATAAAGCAGAATATGATACATCAGGTGTTAAAACTAAAGATGGCTCGCTACAACGATTTGAATTTGGGGGAAATATCACATTGCAATTTAAAAAGGAGTTAATCAAGAACGTAACTTTGGACACCAAGCTTAAACTCTTTTCAAATTACTTGAAGAGCCCAGGGAATATTGATGTTAACTGGGATTTAATGCTATTAATGAAAATAAATAAATGGTTGAGTGCTTCGGTTAGTACTAGTTTAATTTATGATGACGACATTGACATTCCATTAGATAAAAATGATGATGGAATTAACGATAACGTTGGTCCAAGAGTTCAGTTCAAAGAAGTTATAGGAGTCGGGCTAAACCTAACATTCTAATCTAACCCCAATCCGTATATTTGAACTTAGAAATGGGTATCAAATCTTTTGTAGCAAAATATTATGCAGACTTTCTAGTTGGAAAACTAAGAAAGGCTGTTTCTTTTCCTGAAAAAGCTCAAAAAAAAGTTTTCGACCAACTAATTAGTGCAGGTAAAAAAACCCTTTTTGGAAAAGATCATAATTTTGGACAAATAGCTACTTATTCTGATTTTAAACGGCAAGTGCCGCTTACTGATTTTGAAGGGTTAATACCTTATATCGATAAAATAAAACAAGGCCAACCAGATATATTGTGGCCAGGAGTTCCGATTTATTTCTGTAAAACATCTGGTACTACATCAGGTGCTAAATACATTCCCATTTCCAAAGAGTCAATTCATAACCATATAAATTCGGCAAAACTTGCATTAATGAGTTATATTTATGAAACTGGTAAAGCTGATTTTATTGATGGGAAATTAATTTTTTTACAAGGAAGTCCTGTTTTAGATAACTCAGGATATATACCAACGGGAAGGCTTTCAGGAATAGCAGCCCATCACGTCCCCAGCTATCTTCAAAAAAACAGAATGCCCACTCTTGAAACAAATTCTATAGAAGACTGGGAACAAAAAGTAGACGCTATAGTTAACGAAACCTCTGTAGCAGATTTGAGACTGATAAGTGGAATTCCATCTTGGGTTCAAATGTATTTTGAAAGGCTGATTGAAAAAACGGGAAAGGCAGATGTTAAGTCCATATTTCCTAAATTTTCGCTAATCGTGTATGGTGGAGTTAACTACGAACCTTACCGGCCTATTTTTGATAAACTAATTGGTAGTAAGATAGATAGTGTAGAAACGTATCCTGCAAGTGAAGGGTTTATTGCCTTTCAAAATTCTCAAAAAGAAAAAGGGCTTTTGTTGGTTATAAATGACGGTATTTTTTATGAATTTATTCCTGTAGAAGAAGCTCAAAATGAAAACCCTACAAGGCTTTCTTTGAATGAAGTTGAGTTGAATAAAAACTACGCCATTGTTTTAAATACTAATGCAGGTCTTTGGGGTTATGTAATTGGCGATTTAGTGAAATTTATTTCCTTAAAACCTTTCAAAATACTGGTTACCGGTCGCATTAAACATTTTACAAGTGCTTTCGGAGAACATGTAATTGCAGAAGAAGTAGAAGCTGCTATAAAATTGGGTTTGGAAAAAACAGGTGCGCAGATAAAAGAATTTCATGTGGCACCTCAAATTACCCCGCCAAATGGATTGCCCTATCATGAATGGTTCATTGAATTTGAAAATCCACCAAGGGACTTAAATGCTTTTATTGACATTGTTGATGTCGAATTGCAGACCAAAAACCCTTATTACAAAGACTTAATAAGGGGAAATATTTTAAAAACTTTGGTAGTGACGCAAATTAAAAAGGATGGGTTTTTAGAATTTATGAAAAGTCGAGGAAAACTTGGAGGACAAAATAAAGTTCCACGCCTTTCTGATGACAGAAATACAGCAAAGGAGCTTGAAAAATACGCGAAATAAATTCCTGTTTTTTACTACTCTAATTCTTGCTACAATTGTAATTTTTTGCCTTTTGATTCAGACGAGTTTCAAAGAAATATGGGAAATCAATTCAAAAAAAACACGATGTTATAATTGTTCCAGATATGCCATTTAGCCATCCATATTGGAACAACATCATGAAAATGCGAGTTCATTGGAGCGTAATGTTATATGAAAGAGGAATAACAAAAAACATTATTTACAGTGGTTCGGCAGTTCACACCCCTTATATTGAATCAGAAATTATGTCTCTGTATGCACAGGAATTAGGTATTCCAAAGGAGCACATTTTTACTGAAAAAAAAGCAGAACATGGCTCTGAAAACCTTTATTATTCGATAAGGTTGGCAGAAAAATTGGGTTTTCAAAAAACAGCTCTAGCCACCGATAAGTATCAAGCTTCGCTTATGTTTAAGCAAAATCGAAAATTCAATTTTGATATTCCGTTTCTACCGGTAGTTTTCGGTACTTTGCACACGTTACCCTTATAGACTCCTTCCATTAATTATAAAAAAGCTCATGTCGAAAATTTTGTAAAACTGGATGAACGTATTGGAAAACTAGAGCAATATAGAAACTCGATGGGTCTAAGAGTTAAAAAATCAATAAAAGAGGAAAAGAAAGCAGCGAAACAAGCCAAAAAAGAGGTTAATTCTAGCCTATAAACTCAAGAATCAAAGTATTTTTGCCTCCTCAAATTTTATTATGATTAATAGAGTCATCAAAATAGTATTAGTCCTTTTGCTTTTAGCTTTGGATGTTTACGAATGGTATGCAGGAAACATTGGCAACGGTATATTGATAATTCCTTTAATAGGATTAGTTGTATTGTTTTGGTTTAAGCATGAAGTTAATCTGCTAGCATTTTTACAAATTAGAAGAAACAAATTCGAGAGTGCTAAAAAGATTTTGTCTTGGGTTAAAAAGCCAGAAGAACTTAACAAATCTCAAGAGGCATATTATTACTTCTTAAATGGACTTATTGAGTCTCAAGGAAAAAACATGAGTGGTTCGGATAAGTATTTCCGAAAGGCACTTAAGGCTGGGCTAAATATGGGTCATGATATTGCCATGGCAAATTTGAATTTGGCAAGTGTGGCAATGGCTCGTCGAAGAAAAAGGGAAGCAATGAATTATTTAACTCAAGTTAAAAAACACGACAAATCTAAATTACTGAACGAACAGGTTAGAATGTTAAAAGAACAAATGGGTAAAATTTAGTTTTCACATCTTTCCATTTTTAGGGTTTTAACCCATCAACAAAACCTCAGCTAACAAGTATTTAACGGGAATTAGTTTAAAAGTAGAAATTCACCGAACTAAGTAAGGCGGCTATTTCTATATATTTGGTTGGTTCAAAATGTTGAAAGTTATGACCGAGTATCCAAATATTAGAGTTCTTTTAGTTGAAAACGATGAAGTAAGTGTCTTTGTGTTGCAGAAAATACTCGAAAAAAGATTTACTGTAACTGTAGCTCGAAATGGAGTTGAGGCAATTCAATTTACACATAAAAAGACTTTTGATATAATTCTTTTAGATATCGACTTAGGGCATTCTATGGATGGCACTGAGGTGAAGGATGAGATTAGAAAAGATCCTTTAAACGATAACAGCAAAATATATGCTGTTACCGGAATTGGCTTACCAGATGATGGTGATTACTATGAAGGATTGGGATTCGACGATTTTTTTCATAAGCCGGTTAATCATATCCATTTAGTGGAAATGATTAAACAAGAATGCTTCGAAAAAACTATTTGAAATACTAAGAGTATTTAAAATGGAGTTATTGTAAACCCCACTGACCAAGGAATTAGTTCTTGTCCTTTGCCCTTGTTAAACAATGTATTTAAACCATAATACCCAACAACTCCCATTCTACCATAACCGAAACGTGTAGTAATACCATATCGAATCTTTTGCAATTCAGTGAAATTATAGTTCTGAAACCGGCCATTATCTGTTACAGTTTTGGTGTGACTCCCAAGCCTAAAACCGAATTTAAATCCGATGGAAGCTTTCCAACTGTGTCCACTTTTATCGGCATTGGAACGATACCTTATTTCCAATGGAATGTCAAAATAATTCGTAACGTATTTATTGGACTTTACACTGGAGTCTAGCTTACTATAAGAATAAAGCTGATAGAAGTCCCCGTTTACATTGTCGTTTTTAGAAAGATATGCATTGCTAAAATAATGATCTGTAGAATAGGCAATTCCCAAAGCTCCACTTAACTGCTTAACTTTAAATTGATAGTCATAATAGAACTGAAAGGATAAACCATACCCAAAATCAAATGTGACATCCTTGGGCGCATTGATAAGGCTACTGTAATTGATGTCTATCATTACGTAATCCCTTTTTACCGGCTTTTTTTTGTTTTCTTGAGAATAACCATAAAAACTGATTAGAATAAGAAATAGTGCTATTGCTTTTTTCATATTTTTAAGTGCTGCAAAAGTAAAATAATTGAATATCCAATTTCCGTTTCAACAGTATTATATGTTAGAGTTTCGAAAAGAACTTTAAAAGTGAAGGTTTAGTGTGCTTAAGAGGAAATGAAATACCGAGAACTAGGTATTGTGCCATGGGAAGTATTTTATGAAATTTGCGCAAAATGAAATTAGAAAACGCTCCGCTATCTGTTAATCTTGCTATCGAGAAAGTTTCGGACTCCATACTCTATATTAAATTAATGGAACTAGGTTTTTCTAACAATTCTATTTTTCAACTTATTCGTCGGGCGCCATTTAACGGGCCTTTTACGATTAAAAACCACAAGTCTCAAATAATTTTGCGCAAAGAAGACGCAACATTCATTACAGTATCTGAATTGGCTTAAATGAAAGTTCTACTGGTTGGAAACCCTAATTGCGGCAAAACATCTCTTTTTAATCAACTTACAGGACTAAACCAAAAAGTTGGAAATTACCCAGGAATTACTATTGAAAAACGCGCAGGACATTTCAATTATAAAAATCAAAAAGTAGAAGTAACAGACTTGCCGGGAATTTATAGCTTATATCCAGGAAGTGAGGATGAAATTATTGCAGTAAACGCTATTTTGAATGCAGAGAATGGCGAAAAACCTCGTCTTATTTGTTTAATTGACATTCAGACTCCTCATAAAAACTTGTTGTTACTAGCGCAGTTGGTACAATTGGACCTGCCAATTATAGGTGTCTTAAACTATCGTAAAAAAAGTACTGAGAGTCAAATTGAGAGCTGGAAACGAAAACTTACAGAAAAATATAAAATTCCTTTTATAAGCTTAAATGCGAATAGCGGGAAAGGGGTAGATGATTTAAGAAAATTAATTGTTGAATCAAAAAATTTAGAGAATCCAAAGCAAGAACATTTAGTAAACGCAATACCATACAAGGAGTGGATTTTATTTGCATTAAAAAACTCAGAAAAGGGCATAGTAAAAGAAATAACAAAAGATTTAAGAAACAAATTAGAAGAAATTGATAACTCATTTTCTTTGAATTTAAAATTAGAAAGCAAGCAAAAAACAGGAAGTAAGTATGTAAGACCCACATCTTCCCATAAACGAACTTCAAAATTGGACTCAATTTTAATGCATTCGTTTTGGGGTTACGCCATTTTCGCCCTCTTGCTTATGGTCATTTTTCAAGCTCTATTTTCTTGGTCAACTTACCCAATGGATTTAATTGAAATGGGTTTTGGCTCTCTTTCCTCGTTTTTACAAACCACATTACCGAGCAACTTTTTTACCAATGCAATAACTGATGGAATAATTCCCGGACTAGCTGGAGTAATAGTTTTTGTGCCACAAATAGCTTTTTTGTTTTTGTTTATTGCTTTATTCGAAGAGTCTGGCTACATGAGCAGGGTGGTGTATTTAATGGACAGGCTAGTAAAACCTTTTGGGTTGTCTGGTAAAAGTGTAGTGCCACTAATTTCGGGATATGCTTGCGCAATTCCTGCAATAATGAGCACACGAACTATTAAACATCCCCGAGAACGATTAATTACTATGCTGGTAATTCCTTTTATGACTTGTTCGGCTCGAATTCCGGTTTATACCACACTTATTGCACTCATGGTCTCGTCTGAGGATAAAATTGGTTTTTTAAACACGCAAGGATTGTTGTTGTTTGCGATGTACTTTTTTGGTGCGTTTATGTCCTTTCTAATTGCTCTTATTTCCAATAAAGTACTTTCTGGAAAAGGCAGATCGTTATTATTAATGGAGCTTCCAAACTATAAAATTCCATCAGCAAAAAACATTAGTTACACCATTTACGAAAAAAGCAAATCCTTTGTCTTTGAGGCTGGAAAAGTGATATTACTCGTGTCAATTCTACTTTATTTTATGGCGAATATGGGTTATAATGAAACCTATCAGAAAATAGAAAATAATGATGTAGAACTATTTGAAAAATATAATGAGCATGAAATAGCAAAACTAAAGTTAGAAAATAGCCTCATTGGTCAATTGGGTAAATCCATAGAACCGGCTATTAAGCCTTTGGGTTACGACTGGAAAATTGGAATTTCGCTTATTACTTCGTTTGCAGCACGAGAGGTTTTTGTGGGAACCATGTCTACTATTTACGCCCTAGAAGATGCGGGGGATGATACTTCATCCATAGTCCAACAAATGAGAAACGATACCGATAAAAACGGTGCCCCAAAATACACTATAGCAGTCATTTTAAGCCTTTTAGTTTTTTATGCCCTTGCTATGCAATGCTTAGGCACTGTTGCAGTAATGCGTAAAGAAACAGGAGGATGGAAATGGCCAGCAATTCAGTTTATTGTAGCCAGCGGAACTGCCTATTTATTTGCATTTGTAGTATTCCAAGTATTTAAGTAAGGTAGTTCCTAAAATTATCAGTCTAGTATTTTTTCAATTCGAATGCGATGGTATCGCTGAAGGATTATGGGGTAAAAATTTCCTATCAAATTTATTAAAGTGATAAATCCAAAGATGGTCCAAAAGCCGCTTAATAGCGGAACGATGGAAATTAGAAAAATGGAACAAAACGCTGCCAAATGGCCAAACTCGGATTGCTTAGATTGATAAATAAAGTTCATTAACCCGCTTCGAGTTCCATCAAAATATTTTTTTCTATTTTTTTTATTTCCCCAAAAGAACAACAGTAAAAGAAACCTAAAATAAGAAACCCCCAATGTTCTGTAAACTCAAGTTAAAAATTCGGTGTATTTTATAAAAGTTATTTGGAAGAACTTTATGGGTGGGGAAAACAAAGCCCAGTATGGCTAATACGCCTGTAGCATATAAATTAATCATTCCTGCAATTAGAAAAGATTCTCCTGTTCCAAATGGATAACCGCGAGTTTTTAAAAGGCTATCGATTAAGCTAAATGTCATATAAGAGAGAAAGATAGAAAAGCCCGATAGGACTATAGTTTTTAAAAGTTCTTTTTTTCATTTTAATGCAACTTCAATTCGGTGCCTACTTTTGGTTCTTGCCCTTTTTTAAGTTCATTTATTTTGGCTAATTTCTTTAATTTAATGCCATACATCTGGCTTATTTCCCAAAGCGATTCTCCCTTTTTTACAATATGAAAGTTGCCCCCACCTTTAAACTTGTTGCGTTTGGGTTGCAGGTAAATAGTGCTTGCATTAGGAATTTTAGAGTTTCGTTTCAAGTCATTGTATTTTAGTATTTGCCAATGACCTAAATCGTATCTATTTGCAATAATTTTAGTGTTGTCAACCGGTTGAGAATACACAAACTTTATTTTGTTTTTTGAAATTCTAATTTTAGTGTCTTTAGTTGGAGGAGGAGTATTGGAACCCTTAACCTTTTTTACAGGTACACTTTCAAATGTAGAGTTGCTTCCTTTAGAACTTTTACCCAGTTTTTTAAGATCACTTTTGGCCATTTTGTCAAAACGAGCTAGGTTATTGTTTTCAATTATACCTATTAATAATGCAGGATATTTTGGGTTAGTGGCATAGCCTGCTTTTTTTAATCCTTTTGCCCAGCCTTTATAATCTGTTTTTCTTAAATTGAAAAGAAAGGAGTAACGTTGGTTTCTTTTTAAAAAACAGGAATGATCTACATAAGAATTGTACACTGAATTATAGACACGGAAACATTCGTGTTTTGCATCATCGTCCATATAATATTTACCACCAGTCCATTTGCTATGGCATTTTATTCCAAAATGATTTTTTGCCTGTTTTGCTAGTTTTGAATTTCCATAATCACTTTCTAACATTCCTTGAGCTAGGGTGATACTTGCAGGAACCCCGCTTCTTATCATTTCTGCTACAGCATCTTGATCAAATTTATCTATGTACATTTTTGGTGTTTGCCGGGTTTGAGCACTCAACCCAAAAATTAGCAGAACAAAAAGAGAAACAAGTAGGATTCGTAAATTACTCATGAACAAGGGCGTACAGTTTGCAAAATTATTCTCTAGCAATGGCTGAGCCATGTTCCTTGGGTTGTATTGCAAACATTAGAGTGTTAGAGCTGGTTATTTAATAAAACCCCGTTAACAAAAATAAGAACCAAGAAAAAATCAACATGCTTAAGAATGCGATAGACAGGACATTAACAAATCTATTTTTAAAATGAAACAAGCGGATAAGCATAAATACTTTTGATTTAGACTAACTTATTAAGCATTTCAAATTGAGCAATAAAAGCATTTAATTCACTTGCTTTTTGCGTTCCTATTATGCGGTTACCTCCATTTTTAAAGGTTAAGTGAATTGCAACATTTCCTCGAGTACTAAATGCTTTTGAATTTCTCTTTCCAAAGCGAATTCCCCAACCTCCAAATTCTTTCAATGGGCTGTAATTTTTAACTTCAACCAATTCAATGTCATCCCATTTATAAAGCACATATTTAGAATGAAACGGAAAAAATTTAATGGATACTCCATTTTCATCAATGCAAGTGCAAAGTTTCATTAAAAGAATGAAGATCGTCACAATTGCAAAAATGGAAAAGCTTACTATTTCTTTTGTTAGTTCACCTGGCAGAGTATCGGGTGAATAAAAAGCATTCATTAGCCCTTTTAACATAAAGAGCCCTAACAGGAAAAAACCACCTAACAATAGCGGATGATTAAACCGTTGTGTTTCAGTATAAAGTTTAACGTTTTTCATTATTGAAATAGACTTTATAAAAATACATTTCGCGAGCTTGATCATAACCTCGCTCAATAAATTTATCGCCCGATTCAAGGTCTTTGAAATTCATTTTTATTTGAATGTTGGTATCTAACTCAATCAGGTTTTTGATTTTTTTCTTTTCTCTAATCACTGTCTCAGGGACAATTTCAAAAGAATTCATTGGTTCTAGGTCTCGCTCCTTTTCGTAATCTTTTTTAAAGTCTTGAAACTTGGAAACACGGGCAGGCGAAGCGGCACCGCCAATTACTTCTTCGGCAAAAGTGGCTTCATCAAACTGTTCGTTTTTTTGAAAATAATCTACCGATTTTGCCATAAACAAAGCCTCCTCTTTCGAGTTTTCTTCTACTGCAACAACTTGTTTAGAAAAATCTTTACAAAGGTTTATTACATTTTTGGTAAGGTAAACTTCGTTTTTATCTGGAACGGCACCTAAAAAATCGTCCATCCAATAGTGCGTGTCGTAGTTGTTTTGATCAATTACCATAACGCGGTAGCCACTATCTTCTTCTGTGTTAAAAATAAGGCAGCCTTTATCTAGTTTTTTAATGTCGATTCCTTGCTCAACATCGAGCATAACAAAGTTTTTTTTGTCACGGGCTTTTAAAAAGGTGTCCTTTTTTTCTGACTTAAATATACCAATGGCTTCTACCGCTTCACCTTCCAACACAATATCATTGAAATGCACAATAAACACCTCCCCCCTTTTAATGTGTGGATGTTCGCTTTGGTTATACAGGTGTTTTAAGATATTTACACTATACAAATGAAACTTTTCAGGCTCCTCAAAAATGGTTTTGCAATAGGAATAAACCTCATTCATATGGACGTCAGCTTCATGAGTCAATTTATAGGTCTCATCTCCTTTAAATGGCTTTAAAAAGTAGCCGAAAAGAGTGTTTTCTAATTCATCGTCTAATTCATATAAACCTAGTGAAGGAGTTATTCCTTCGTCTTTCGATTTGTTGCCAACAGCATGTACCGAAAGCTGGCTTAATTTAGCTTCTGAAGTTTCAATCATGGGGTTATTATTTTGGGCGAAAATAAAGAATAGAAATTCCTACAGAAGCAAAAGTTATTAACTCAAATATCCCATCACAGCTTCTGCACACCTTTCCCCATCCATAGCTGCAGAAATAATCCCGCCGGCATATCCACCACCTTCACCACTTGGAAACAAACCTTCACAATCAGGGTGTTGTAGCGTTTTTGAGTCTCTTGGAATTCTTATTGGAGAAGAAGTTCTAGATTCTACCCCTAATATTTGCGCTTCGTTGGTGTAATAACCTTTCATTTTTTTTTCAAAACTTTTGAAAGCATTTCTCAATCGATTTCCGATTTCTTCTGGCATCCAATCGTGCATATCCGAAGATGTAATTCCCGGAATGTAGGAACATGAATTTAGCGTTGTACTGTTTTTTCCATTTACAAAGTCAACCATTCGTTGCGCTGGAGAGGCTTGTGTTTTCCCTCCTTGTTCCCAGGCCATTTTCTCGAAATGCTTTTGGTATTCTAATCCGGAAAAAACTCCATGTTTTTTAATCCCGGGCAAGTCCTCCACATTAATTTCAACTACCATCCCAGAATTGGCGTACCTCGAATCACGCGTTGAAGTACTCATGCCGTTTACAACAATTTCTCCTGGGGCGGTGGCAGAGGGCACAATAAAACCACCGGGGCACATGCAAAAAGAATAAACGCCTCTTTTACTTTCCTGCTGCACCAAAGCATAAGAAGCAGACGGAAGGTATTTGTCACGTGGAGCTTCACAATGGTACTGTATAGAATCAATGAGTGGCTGTGGATGTTCAATCCTAACTCCCATTGCAAAAGATTTCGCTTCCAGTGAAAGTCCTTTTTCCTTTAACAAATAATAGATATCACGTGCGGAATGCCCAGTGGCCAAAATAGTAGCCTGAGCTTCAAACTTGTTCTGATTTTGATCGATTACCGAAATTATCTTTCCTGATTTTATTTCCAAGTCCACAATTCTAGTATCGAAATGAAACTCACCCCCAAACTCCAAAATAGTTTTGCGCATGGCAGCAATAATTTTCGGTAATTTGTTTGTTCCAATATGCGGGTGGGCATCTATCAGAATATCTTTGGGGGCTCCAAACGCAACCAATATATCCAAAATTCTTTTTAAGTCTCCGCGTTTTTTGCTTCGGGTATAAAGTTTTCCGTCCGAATAAGTTCCAGCTCCTCCTTCTCCAAAACAATAATTAGAGTCAGGGTTTACTAGATGCTTTTGTTGAAGTAAACTTAGGTCTTTCCTACGAGTAGAAACATCTTTTCCTCGTTCCAGAACAATTGGTTTATAGCCAAGTTCCATGAACCGTAAAGCTGCAAATAATCCAGCGGGGCCTGAGCCAATAATATTTATTCTTTTTTGGTCAGAAACGTTATTGTAGTTTAATTTTAAATCTTCGTCATAGGGCTTTTCTTCGTTAATAAAAACCAAACAACGCAAACGAATTTTAGGAAGAGTTTTTCTAGCATCTATCGACCGTCGAAGAATTTCAATGTGTTTGATGTCGGATTCTGAAACTCGAAGAATTTGTGCGCACTTCAATTTACGTAATTCCGGTTGGGTGGATCCCTCCGGACTAAGAACTAATTCAATTTCTTTAATCAATTAGAGTTGAAATTCGTGGTTAATACCCATGCTGATGCCCATGTTTTGAAATATACTTCAATCGTTTTTATCATAAAATGGCTGCCATAAGTTAAAGACATCTTAAATGCCCAATCCGATTGTACTAATATCATTAATGTGCCAGCTTTAGTTGCGGCTCCAAAACTCCACGAATCATTTGAAAAGCCAGAATATTTCTCAGTTTATTTTTATAAAGTTATCTGGCAAAATTAGCAGAAAAAGACGCAATGACCAATAACAAAATATTGTTTACAAAAATTTGAAAATGAGTCTTTTAGAAGGAGGAGTTTATTTCTACTTTAGATTTAGTAAAAAACAAAGACTTGAATTGAAAATGAGTTCAGCATTAAGCAAATCCAATCACCGTAAGCTTTGGGTAATTTTTAGTGTTTTTATTTTAATTATACTAGCCCTTTTGGGTGTTCAGATCAACAATTTCATTGATGCCAAAGACCAAAGAGGAAATGTTGAAGAATTAAGAAAAGCTCAAACCAAATTCATTAACTCTACTTTAATTCAAGCGAGCAAAGACTCTATCAAAGCCCCAGAAGAAAATATAAAAGAGTAGAAATACTAGTTTTTAATCGGTGACTCAACCTTTAAGGGGATGATGTGCAGTCTTCCATTTCACAGTTTTCTTTTGGCCCTTCTAACTCAATAGTTACATGTACAATTCCAGCGTCGGCAAAAACTTGGCGTACGTTCTTTTTCACATCTTCTATATTGTATTCGCTCAATTCTTTGGTTAGAACCAGATGCAAACTTGCCACCTTAAACTCCCCATCTAAACTCCAAATGTGAATATCGTGAACTTCTTTTATATCCACAATTTTAGCGATATCAGTTTCAATATTTTTATAGTTCACTTCTTTAGGAACTGCCTGCATAAAAATACTTGTAACCGATTTAAAACTTTTAAGCGCATTAAAAAGAATATAGGCTGCAATGCCCAAAGACAATAGAGGATCAATGATAAACCAGCCTGTAAACTCAATTACAACAGCACCTAACAATACGGCAATCCAGCCCAGAACATCTTCCATAAGATGTAACATGACCGTACGATTATTGAGTGATTTTCCTCCACGTTTTAAACGTAAAACTGCCAACCCATTCATTATTATCCCTAAAATACCCAAGGCAATCATACCCTGAGAGTGGACCGGTTGAGGATGTATTAAACGAGGAATTGTTTCGTAAATAATAACCACTGAGCCAGCTGTTAGAATAACGATATTGAGAAAAGCTGCTAAGGTGGAAAATCGTCTATAGCCATAACTAAAATTATTATCGCGCTTTTTTTCTGATATTTTTTCTAAATAAAGCGCAGAACCGATAGCAATAGAATCCCCAAAATCGTGAATAGCATCAGAAAGAATAGCCATGGAGTTGGTTAAAAGGCCTCCTACTATTTCAATTATTGTAAAAGTAACATTTAGAAAAAACGCGATTTTTAAATTTTTGGTAATGGGGTGTATGTGCCCATGTTCTCCGTGAGAATGCTCGTGAGAATGATTGTGACCGTCATGATGATGGTGATGCCCCATGCGGCAAAGGTAGCGAAGTCTGTAAAGAAAATTAACAAAGCTTTTTCATTGGTTAACAGGCATTAACAACAGGCTAGGAACAAAAAATGAACTTTTGAAATCTTAAACTGTACCGCATTATGAATATCCAAACAAAAATGAAGAACGTAACTCAAGAAACAGACGAGGGATTGTTAGGGCGATTAGGTTTAGGAGACAAACCTGCTTTCGACGAATTGTATAAAAGGTACAATAGACCATTATTTTCTTTTTTTATGAAAATGCTGTCCCGGGATAGAGAAAAATGTGAAGACTTTTTACAGGACATCTTTATGAGGCTTTTCGAAAAATCGAATTATTTTGACACATCTAGAAAATTTAAACCATGGATATATAGTGTGGCACATAACATGGTGAAAAACGAATATAAAAAGTTGCAGGTGCGGCAGATAATTGCAAAAGATACCGACACGAAAAATGTTAGAGTAAATGGAAACAACCCAGAGAAGCAAACACAAGAGCAGTTTTTTAAAGAGAAGCTAGATGCTTGTTTGATGAAAATAGAGCCAGATAATAAGGCGGCTTTTATTTTAAAATACAAAGAAGGCTTTTCAATAAATGAAATAGCAGAAATGCAAGGCGTAAAAGAAGGAACGATAAAATCTCGTTTATTTTATGTAAAAAAACACTTGAGCTACGAATTAGCCGAATACAAACCTAATGCTTAGAAAAATGAAGGATATGGAAAAATTATATGATTTATTAAATTCCTTTAAAAAGGGAAATACAGATGCTGACATAACAAAAACATTGGAAAAAGAACTAGGTAGTAGGGAAAACTTCGAAGATTTAGATAAAAAAATATTGGACAGTTTTACTGAAAAAGAGAGCCCTTCGGAGTCGGTTAAAAGTAAGTTAGTTGTTGCATTTGAAGAAAAATTTAGAGCAAACAATGCGCAGCATTTGGGAATAATTCCATTAAGAAATATAAATTTAAGAAAACCTTGGAAGGTCTTTGCTTATGCGGCAAGTGTTTCTCTTTTCCTCTATTTTACGGTTCAAGTTGGGTTTAATGGCCGATACGATGCCATTGTGGTTTTACCACTTTTGGCAGATTCAATTAGTGAAGTTACCATTGACAGCAACAATTTTTCAGTAGATAGTTTGGTGTATCTCAATAATTAATTTCTTTGATATTTTGAATTAAGAAATAAGATGTCCTATATAAAAAAAGCCAGTTGAATTTAAGTCATTCTGGCTTTTTTGGTATAGTTTTTAAGAATAATTTGACATTAGCTTAGTTCCTTTAACATAATCCAGTTTTTACTTCTTTAATAAAAAAAGCCAGTACAATTCTATATTGTACTGGCTAAGTATTTTTAATGAAATGGTTATATTTTGTCTAAGTTCAAGGCCAGAGTGAAAATTAAATTTCGAGTTACCTTTTAGTAATGAGGGATTTAATTTTCATGATAACGCCGAATTTTGGCAAAAGAAAGCATTTCAAATTAGCAGAATTCGTCGAAAGCAGCGGTCAAGTTCTCCGCAATCATCTTCGCAGGACGACCTTCAATGTGATGTCTTTCTACAAAATGAACCATTTTTCCATTTTTGAATAATGCAATAGAAGGAGAAGAAGGAGGGTAAGGAAGCATGTGCTTACGAGCTTGTGCTGTAGCTTCTTGATCTACACCAGCAAAAACGGTAGTAAACATTCCTGGAGTTTTAGAATGACTGGCAGCCAATTTAACTGCTGGTCGAGCATTAGCAGCAGCACAACCACATACTGAATTCACCATTAATAAAACAGTTCCTTCTTCTTTATTTAATACTGAATCTACTGCCTCAGCGGTAGTTAATTCACTGAAACCTACCGAAGTAAGTTCTTCTTTCATAGGGGCAACTAAATCTGGTGGATACATATCTAAGGGTTTTAAATTTTAAAATGCAAAATTAACGATTAGGGGATGAGAAAGTTGAAAATCCTGTTAATTCTAAATGCTTTGAGTTTTTCGCTCAAGGGGCTCTTTCCCGTCACCTGCTGTATCAATCTAATCCTAGCAGATTGACCATTTTCACCCTAATATTAAATAAAGACAATCTTTATTTAATATGCGAAATCCGCAACATATTGGTCATTCCCTTTTTGGCGATAGGCATGCTTCCAATATGAATAACGTAATCACCAACTTCAGAGTACTTATTATTTTTCAAAAAGAACTTTACATCATCAATAGTATGATCGGTACTTACGAACTTGTCGTAATAAAAGCCTTTTACGCCCCAAATTAAGCTCAGCATTTCCAATATTCTGGGATTTGCCGTAAACACATAAATAAAAGCATTCGGCCGGTAGGATGCCGTCTTAAAAGCCGTGTAACCCGAAAATGTCATAGTTACAATTCCTTTTGCCTCGGCTGACCTCGCTAAATTTGCTGCGCTGTCGCAGATAGAGTCAGTAACCATACGATGTGCTACTTTTTTGGGATGAATTGCGGTATTGTAAAGCGCTGGATATTGCTCAATTCTGCAAACAATTTTATACATGTTTTTAATTACTTCCATCGGAAATTTACCAACCGATGTTTCTCCACTTAACATAACCGCATCGGCTCCATCCAATACTGCATTAGCCACGTCATTAACCTCGGCTCGAGTTGGAGAAAAATTCTCAATCATCGATTCCATCATTTGGGTAGCTATAATTACAGGTTTACCTGCGTTTCTTGCTTTTTGAATGATGTCTTTTTGAACCAGTGGCACATCTTGCAAGGGTATCTCAACTCCTAAATCGCCACGAGCAACCATCAAACCATCCGATTGTTCTATTATCTCATCTAGATTTTCTAAAGCTTCCGGTTTTTCAATTTTGGAAATAACTAAAGAGGATTTTCCTTGTTTTTTAATTATTTCTTTGAGCTCTACAATATCGGCAGCTTTTCTTACAAAAGATAACCCTATCCAAGGAATGTCATTTTCTAAAATAAAATCTAGATCCTTTAAATCTTTTTCGGTCAAACAGGGAATAGATACTTCTGTATTTGGAAGGTTTACACCCTTTCTTGATCTCAAGACGTCACCATGAATTACTACGGCTTTTACTTTATCCTTATTATTAGTTTCAGTTACTTCTAGTTTTATTTTGCCATCATCCAACAAAACAAAATCACCCACATTTACATCTTTTGGAAACTCTTTGTAGTTTATCCATACCTGCTCTTTGGTTCCTATAATTTCATCAGTTGTAAAACTAATAGTGTCGCCAGGAGCAATATTAAATTCGCCATTTTCAAGAGCACCTACCCTAATTTTAGGCCCTTGCAAGTCAGCCAATAATCCTGTATGAACCTCCAGTTCTTCATTTATTTTTCTTATGGAATCAATTACTTGTTTGTGTTCTTCATAAGAGCCGTGAGAAAAATTTAAACGGCAAACATTTACGCCATTTAACACCAATTCTTTGAGCTGTTTATAAGAGGATGTGGCAGGACCAATGGTGGCAATTATTTTCGTTTTATTTTCTAAATACTTCATATCTGTTTTAATCTATAAGTAGGTTTTGTTTTGAACTAAGTTGTTGGGGATTTATTTCTACTGCTGAGAGCACTTCATTTAAATTACGAATGTCTTTTATTAATTCTCCTTTTTTAGAGCTTTCTATCAACCCATCCACTAGTAAAAAATAGTCAACATCTTTTTTTTCTGGAATAAGTAAGCCATGCTCGCTTCTGTTATTTAGTAAATAGTAATATAAATCTTGACTTTCGATGTGATAATTATAAGCGGAAAATCGCTGTTCTTGGTTTTTTAATTCAAGAACATAATCGTTTTGTTTTTCTAATTCAAATTCTAAATTTTGATTGATACTCCACGCCAAGCGGTAATCTTTGAAATGACAAAAAATGCCAATCAAAAAGAAATCATAATCGTATTCAAATTCTAATTTAGTAGTACTCATTGATAAGTGCAATATTATTAACTTTTTGTTAGTTTGAATGAGGTTTGTAAGACGATTACGAACTAAATGTTGCCCGACTTTAATCTTACTTTATCCCTTGCTTTTTCAGAACCTCTAAAGCGGCCTTTTGTTCTGCTATTTTCTTGGACCGTCCTCTTCCTTCTCCTTGTAACTCATCGTCAATAAGCGCGCTGGCCTTATAAGACTTTATGGTATTATTAGCTGTAGATTCTTGCGCAACGCGAAATTTTAGATTTTTGTTTTCTTTCTGAGACCATTCCAACAAAGTGCTTTTGTAATTTTCGTATTCTTCTTCCAAAGTATTTAGGTCTAGATACTTTTCAACCAACCTTTCTATAATAAATTGCCGCACTTTTTTATAACCTAAATCTAGATAATACGCCCCAACGAAAGCTTCTAAGGCGTTGCCTGGCAATGAAATTCCGGGTTGGTTTAAATCTACAATGGTTTTTATTTGTTTTTCTAATTCGAGTTTGTGTGCTAGAATATTTAGACTTTTCCGATTCACTATAGTGGATCGTATTTTAGTAAGGGCTCCTTCGTTTTTTTTTGGAAATTTTTGATACAAATATTCTGAAACCACCATATCAAGAACTGAATCACCTAAAAATTCAAGTCGCTCGTTGTTGTAAGTCAAATTGTGCTTGTCGGAATGCGATTGGTGTGTAATGGCTGTTTGGTAGAGTTGAATGTTTTTTGGGAAATTGTCGGTAATCTTATGAATGTATAAGGCTAGCTCTCTATTTACCTTGTTGTTGTACTTGATTTTTTTGAAAAAACTTAATATACTCAACGGAATATTAAGCTTTGTACTTCTTGAAAATCACAGAGGCATTGTGTCCGCCAAAACCAAAAGTATTTGTTATAGCGGCATTAATGGTTCTTTTTTGAGCCTTGTTGAAAGTGAAATTCAGCTTAGTGTCTAAATTAGGATCGTCAGTAAAATGGTTGATAGTTGGAGGGGCGATATTATTTTTAACCGCAAGAATACAAGCAATAGATTCAATTGCTCCGGCTGCTCCTAACAAGTGCCCCGTCATACTTTTAGTAGAACTGATATTTAAATTGTAAGCATGCTCTCCAAAAACTTTTTGAATTGCTTTAACTTCTGCAACAGCACCAAGTGGCGTAGATGTTCCATGAACATTTACATAATCAATTTCGCTCGCATCCATCTCGGCATCAGCCAAAGTAGCTCGCATTACATTTAATGCACCCAATCCTTCAGGATGAGGAGCTGTAATGTGGTGTGCGTCACCAGACATTCCTCCGCCTACAATTTCAGCATAAATTTTGGCGCCTCGTTTTTTTGCGTGCTCTAACTCTTCCAAAACGATTGCCCCAGCACCTTCGCCAAGCACAAATCCATCACGATCTAAATCAAATGGACGACTTGCAGTTTCTGGAGAATCATTTCTAGTTGAAAGAGCTTTAAGTGCATTAAACCCACCAACACCTGCTTCCACTACCGAGGCTTCTGATCCTCCTGTAACTATGGCATCTGCTTTTCCTAATCGAATGTAGGTAAAAGCATCGATCATGGCATTTGTAGAAGAGGCACAAGCTGAAACAGTAGAAAAATTCGGCCCTCTAAATCCATGATTAATAGATATTTGCCCAGAGGCAATATCTGCAATCATTTTCGGAATAAAGAAAGGATTGAAACGAGGTGTTCCATCTCCCTGGCTAAAATTTATTATTTCATTTTGGAAAGTGCCTAAACCACCAATTCCTGACCCCCAAATAACACCAATTCTATCTGCGTTTGAATTCTCGACGGATATCCCAGAATCAGCTACCGCTTCATCTGAAACAACCGTTGCATATTGAGAAAAAGGGTCCATTTTGCGGGCCGCTTTTCTGTCAATAAAATCAAGAACGTCGAAGTTTTTCAATTCGCAAGCAAATTGAGTTTTAAATTTAGAAGCATCGAAATTTGTAATAGCTGCGGAACCTGATGTGCCATTAATGAGCCCTTCCCAGTACTCGGAAGTAGTATTTCCGATAGGGGTTAAGGCTCCCAGTCCAGTTATTACAGCTCGCTTAAGCTCCATGAATTTTTATAGAATTATTTAGAAAGAAAAACTGCCTAAACAGTCTTTTCAATATATGTTACTGCGTCACCTACCGTTGCAATATTTTCAGCGTGATCGTCTGGAATTGCAATATTGAATTCTTTTTCAAATTCCATGATAAGCTCCACGGTGTCTAAAGAATCAGCTCCTAGATCATTTGTGAAGCTCGCTTCGTTTGTTACTTCTGATTCTTCTACTCCTAGTTTGTCAACTATGATAGAGATTACTTTACTTTTTACATCTGACATTGTATTCAGTTTTGAGTTTTAAATTCTTTGCAAAGAAAAATATTTATTTGAAAAGGGCACTGTTTTTTTTGACCTCTCTTAGATCAAGTAAATCAGTGAGTTGCGCCTGAAAACTGCCTTAAAAAGCGAACATCGTTTTCAAAATACATCCTCAAATCATTGATTCCGTACTTATTCATTGCAATTCTCTCGATTCCCATTCCAAATGCATATCCGCTATACACTTCGGGGTCAATATTACAATTTTTTAGCACATTAGGGTCAACCATTCCACAGCCCATTATTTCTAACCAACCTGTTCCTTTTGTTATTCTATAATCACTTTCATTCTCTAAACCCCACCATACATCGACCTCTGCACTTGGTTCTGTAAAGGGAAAATAGGAAGGTCGTAATCTTATTTTTGCTTTTTCTCCAAAATATTCTCGAGCAAAATAGAGTAAAGTTTGTTTCATATCGGCAAAACTTACAGCCTCATCAATGTAAAGTCCCTCTATTTGATGAAACATACAATGAGCTCGAGCAGAAATAGCTTCGTTTCTAAAAACACGACCCGGAGAAATAGTTCTAATGGGTGGTTTTTCATTTTCCATAACTCGTACTTGTACCGATGAGGTATGAGTTCTAAGAGCGAGTTCTTCATCCGAAAAATCGTTTTTCACAAAAAAAGTGTCCTGCATATCTCTTGCAGGATGTTCCTCTGGAAAATTTAAAGCAGTAAAGTTGTGCCAATCATCTTCTACTTCAGGGCCTTCAGAAACTGTAAATCCTATTCGAGAAAATACTTCAATAATTTCTTGTCTTACCAAACTAATGGGGTGCCTAGAGCCAACTGCAACTTCTTCACCGGGTAAACTTAAATCATGAAATTTTTGTTGTTTTGAATGGCTATTATCTTCAGTGGCAGATTTTAACTCTGCAATTTTATCTTCTGCTAAATTTTTTAATTCATTAAGTTTTTGCCCAAACTCTTTCTTTTTATCACCAGGCACATTTCTAAAATCAGCAAAAAGATCTTTTACTTTTCCTTTTTGACCTAGGTATTTAATTCTAAGTTTTTCCGCCACATCAGCTGAATCGGCCTGTAGGGATTTTACTTCTTTTATGAGTTCTTCTACTTTGCTTAGCATAATTTTTTATGGAATTGCAAATGTAACCTTCTGTCTGCAATTGAAAGCTTTCTACTTCTTTCGGGATATAGTATAGTCAATTAGTTTTTCGAGTGATCTATTGGCTTCATTTTGAGGTAATTCTTTTAGAATTGATTTCGCTTCAGTAGTAAATTCATTCATTTTTTCAATGGAATATTCTATGCCTCCACTTTGTTTAACAAATTCAATAACTTCTGCGACCTTAGCCGTGTTTTCGTTATGGTTTTTTACCAAGTTCATAATTTTACGTCGCTCCCAATATCCGGTATTATTAAGAGCATAAATTAGGGGTAAAGTAGTTTTCTTTTCCTTGATGTCTATTCCCGTGGGCTTACCAATATTTTCACCGTATCCAAAGTCAAAAAGGTCATCTTTAATTTGAAATGCAATTCCTGCCTTTTCCCCAAGGAGTCGCATTTTCTCCACTATTTCTGGTGATTGACCTGTGCTAGAAGCTCCTGCAGCACAACAGGCGCCAACTAGTGTGGCGGTTTTTGCTTTTATTATTTCAAAATAAACACTTTCTTCCATATTAAGGCTTCGTGTTTTTTCGATTTGCAAAAGCTCTCCTTCGCTCATTTGCTTCACTGCCTTAGAAACGATTCTAAGTAACTCGAACTCCCCTTTATCAATGGCTAAAAGAAGTCCTGAGCTCAATAAGTAGTCTCCAACTAAAACGGCAATTTTGTTTTTCCAAAGCGCATTTAATGAGAAAAATCCACGACGATGGCTAGCATCATCGACAACGTCGTCATGCACTAAGGTAGCGGTATGCAATAGCTCAATTAAGGAAGCGGCATTGTAACTTGACTCCAAGACACCCCCGAACATTTTAGCCGAAAGAAAAACAAACATAGGTCTCATTTGTTTTCCTTTTCTTTTAATAATGTAGTGAGTAATTTTGTCTAATAATGGAACAGAACTTTTCATTGAAGCCCTAAATTTGGTTTCAAATTCCGCCATTTCCCCAGCAATGGGCTTTTTTATTTCATCAACTACCGACATATTTGATTTGGAGCGCCAAAATTATCCTTAATTGCTCTAGGTATTGAATAATTCATTAGCAGTTTTATTTTTATTTGCTAATTGCCCGCATGCTGCGTCAATATCTTTCCCTCGACTTCGACGAACCACGGCAACCACATCGTTTTTTTCTAAAAAAGCTGCAAAAGCATCTACTTTATCTGGGTCTGCTTGTTGAAATTCACCATCATCAATGGAGTTGTATTCTATAATATTGACTTTAGAAGGTACTTTTTTGCAAAACGCTAAAAGTTCTTTAGCATCTTCTAAAGTGTCATTAAAATCTCGAAAAATTATATATTCAAAGGTTACTGGTTGTTTTGTTTTTTCATAATAATATTGCAGTGATTCGGCCAAAACTTCCAAATTATTCTGGTCGTTAATTGGCATTATAGAACTTCGTTTTTTATCGTTAGCGGCGTGTAATGAAACAGCTAATTTTATTCGAGACTGGTCATCACCTAATTTTTTAATCATTTTGGAAATGCCAGCAGTGGAAAGGGTGATTCTTTTCGGACTCATTCCTAACCCTTTTTCGGAGGTTACAAATGAAATCCCTTTCATCATTTCAGCATAGTTCAAAAGAGGTTCGCCCATTCCCATTATAACAATGTTGGTCAGTGGTTTTTGGTATTCTTTTTCGGCCAAATCTCTTATGGCAACTACTTGATCGTAAACTTCTGCAGCCGTTAAATTACGAAGTCTTTTCAAACGACCAGTTGCGCAAAAAGCACAAGATAAACTACAACCAACTTGCGATGAAATACAAGCGGTCATTCTTTTTGCAGTTGGAATTAAAACTCCTTCTACTACTTTTTTATCGTGTGTTGTAAATGCTAATTTAAAAGTTCCGTCTCCACTTTTTTGAAATTCAGAAATTGCTATTGGTAAAATGTCAAAACGTTCTTTTAATCGCTCTCTCAATTCTTTTGAAAGACTTGTCATTTCATCAAACGATTGTGCTGATTTCCCCCAAATCCATTCTTGTATTTGGCTTGCTCTGAATGGTTTTTCGCCCATTTCCTGAATAACTAATAGTAGTTCGTCTATAGAATATTTCCGAATATCTTCTTTCATTATTGAGCTATTAATTTTTCGGCAAAAACCAAGTCTTCCGGTCTGGTTATTTTAATATTTTCTCGATTACCTGCAACTAAATTCATTTTTTGCCCAATGGATTCTACAACAGTTGCATCATCGGTAAAAGTGTGGTTATAGTTTTGAGCATAAGCATTTTGTAGTATTTCAGTTTTAAAACATTGTGGGGTTTGGATGCTTACATATTCAGCGCGGTTTACCCAATGTGAGGTGTGTTCCGTAATCTTTCTTAAGGTTTCATCAATAGGCATAAAGGGTATTGCATTACCGGTTAAATAAGCGTGTTCAAAACAAGTAGAGATTGTAGTTTGTGAAACTAGCGGTCGAACGCCATCGTGAACTCCAACAACTTTCACGTTTTTGTTATTCTCTAAAATTTTCATTCCATTTTGAACCGACTCGTAACGAGTTTCGCCTCCTTCCACTACGTCAATAACATGATTTATTGGATATTCTATTACTAACTTTTCCCACAAATGAATATGGGATACTGGAAGCACAAGAATAATTTGTATAGATGAATCGTAGCTAATAAATTGTTGGATGGTGTGCAATAATATGGGTACTCCATTGAGCTTTAAAAACTGCTTTGGAGTTTCCGAGTGCATTCGACTGCCACTGCCGCCTGCTACTATTATTGTTGCTTTTTGAAACATTATAAAATAAAAAAAGGAGAAACAAAGTTCTCCTTTTTAATAGAATATTATGTAATAATTTGAATTACTTAATTAACAAGGCATCACCATAGCTTAGAAATCTATATTTTTCTTTAATCGCAGTTTGATATGCTTCCATCATTAAATCATATCCACCAAAAGCACAAACCATCATAAGTAATGTACTCATAGGCTCGTGGAAGTTTGTAATTAAAGAATCAGCTATTTGGAAATTATGAGGAGGAAAAATAAATTTATTCGACCAGCCATCATAAGGTTTTAAATGTCCCAAAGTACTTACGGAGCTTTCTATTGCTCTTAATGCAGTAGTACCAACAGCACAAATTTTCTTTTTGTCTGCTTTAGCTAGATTTACTCTATCTACACATTCTTGGTTAATCGTCATTTCTTCGGAATCCATTTTATGTTTGGTCAAATCCTCAACATCTACCGGACGAAAAGTTCCAAGACCAACATGAAGAGTAAGATTAGTAAAATCTACGCCTTTAATTTCAAGCCTTTTCATTAGTTCACGACTAAAATGAAGACCAGAAGTAGGAACAGCCACAGCTCCCTCGTTTTTCGCGAAAATAGTTTGATAACGTTCGTCATCTTCTTCTTCTACAGGACGAGTAACGTACTTAGGCAAAGGCGTTTCACCCATGCTATACAATTTGGCTTTAAACTCTTCGTAAGTTCCTTCAAATAAAAAGCGAAGGGTACGACCACGTGACGTTGTATTGTCGATTACCTCTGCTACTAATGAATCATCATCACCAAAATACAATTTGTTTCCAATTCTGATTTTACGAGCAGGATCAACTAAAACATCCCAAAGTCTACTTTCTTTATTGAGTTCTCTCAAAAGAAAAACTTCAATTACGGCTCCAGTTTTTTCCTTGTTACCATACAAACGTGCAGGGAAAACTTTGGTGTCATTCAACACCATAATATCTTCATCACTAAAGTAATCAAGGACATCCTTAAACATTTTATGTTCAATAACGCCAGTTTTACGATCAACAACCATCAATCTAGACTCATCTCGTCTATTACTCGGATGTTGTGCAATTAAATCTAGTGGTAGATCGAATTTAAACTCAGACAGTTTCATTCCCACGGCAGTACATTTTTAGGTTCAAAAAAGATGTGCAAAATTAACCATTAGATTGAAATGAATGACAGGTATTTTCAAGTCTTTTTTTGTGATTTAATTGGCGGAATTTGACAGATATGAAGGGTTTTGTTAGTGTTCTAAATTAAACGTTAAACTAAAACGCTCTTCTAATTAAAACATACTGGAGACTAAACCATAACGATAAAAACTTATCGATGTGGGCAACTTTATCCTAATTAAAGCTCTGCAATTGCTCATAATTCAACCTTGAATTGAGCCATTCGTTTCCATATTCCGTTTTGTATTTATCATAAAACTTAATTGCAGGTTCATTCCAATCTAGCACTTGCCATTCCATACGATAAGCTTTTTCCTTCTTTGCAATTTCTAAAATAGCCTCAAAAAGCAAAGTCCCAATTCCATTTTGCCTCAAGTTTTGCTTTACAATTAAATCTTCCAAATGAATTACTTTTCCTTTCCAGGTGCTGAATTTATAAAAGTATAAGGCAATACCTTGAATACTATTATCACTCTCAGCAACAATAAAATGAAATTGTTTGTTTGGCCCAAATCCATCTTCCATAAGTTGTTTTTCGGTCATTATAACTTCATTTTCGGCTTTTTCGAAAATTGCTAGTTCCTTAATTAATTCCAATAACTCTGAAATGTCATCGGGTTTTCCTTGACGTATTTGTGTTTTGTTCATTTTATTTTCTGTTTTCTAACCGAAATTGCGATTTCAATTAATGAATTTAATTCTTTTAAATAAATGTCTCCATTGATGCCTACTCTATAAATTTGGTTTGTTTTCTCTCTTCACAGCCTAATTTCGGATAGTCATTTTTTTTTCATTTACAAACAAAACACAAGGCCATGAGCTCTTCTTTTCGGCCCAAAGAAAAAACAACATTTTACCGTTGTAGCAAAAACAGAGCACGCCATACTTGAGTGTTTCACTTATATCGGAATCGTGATTCAATAAAATGTCTCTCAAAATTAAAAGGCAACTTTTATTTGGTTCTTTTTTATTGAGGTAAAGGGAATCGAGACTTTTTTCCATGTTACAAATTAATTGAAATAATGTAAGCTATGCCTTCAAATATTTCCCAGTCATTTTACCGATATTTGCAGCCCAAATAAAAAAGCATGATTGCAGTAACAACCTTAGATGAATTTATAATTGATAAACAAGATGATTTTCCTTTTGCAGGTGGAGACTTATCCAGATTGTTGAGAGATATTGGTTTTGCCTCTAAAATTGTAAACCGAGAGGTTAACAAAGCAGGTTTGGTTGATATTGCTGGAGCTGCAGGGTCAGAAAACATTCAAGGCGAACAGCAACAAAAATTGGATGTGTTTGCTGATGAGGTTTTTATTCGTGCTTTAAAGAATGGGGGTGAGGTTTGCGGAATAGCCTCGGAAGAAAACGACGATTTCATTGCTTTTGAAAATGAGAATTCTCGCAATGGAAAATACGTTGTTGCTATGGATCCTCTTGACGGATCTTCAAATATTGATGTGAATGTATCCATAGGAACCATTTTCTCGATTTTTAGAAGAAAATCGGAAATCGGAAGCCTTGCAACCATGAATGACTTTCTACAACTTGGAACCGAGCAAGTTGCTGGAGGATATGTGCTTTATGGATCATCATCTATGTTGGTTTATACTACTGGAGCGGGAGTAAACGGATTTACACTGGATCCTTCAATTGGTGAATTTTGTTTGTCTCATGCCGACATGAAAACGGCTGAAAACGGGAAAATTTATTCCATGAATGAAGGTAATTACTACCAGTCTCACGCCGGCATTCAGAAGTATTTAGACAAGTGTAAAAAGGAACAAAAAACAGGACGATACATCGGATCTTTAGTAGCTGACTTTCACCGCAATTTGATTAAAGGCGGAGTTTACCTTTACCCAGATACGACGTCTGCTCCTAATGGAAAATTACGTTTGTTATACGAATGCAACCCACTGGCTTTTATAGTGGAACAGGCTGGAGGAAAGGCTTCTGATGGAAATCAAAGAATTATGGAAATAAATCCTACCGAGTTGCACCAACGTTGTCCCTATTATGCAGGGTCTAAAAACATGGTGGAAGAGATTGAAGCATTGTTGAAATAATATTTTTTTTAATTTCTTAATAAACAACCTAACATCGCTAATCTACATTATGAGTATCACTAAAAGCGATTTTAACAATGGATTTCTTTCTTGGCCGCAATTAACGGAGCTTGAAACTCATGTCAAAGAGTTTCCTAATTCTAACATTCATTTATCAGGGTTAAGAGGCAGCGCAACTCAATTTTTCATAGCCGCTGCAGTTAAAAAAATGCACGGTTTGCATTTGGTAGTTTTAAATGACAAAGAGAATGCTGCTTATGCTTTTAATGATATTCAAGATATTTTGGGAGAAGATAAAGTCTTTTTCTTCCCTTCACCTTTAAAATATCCTTACCAATTAGAATCAACTGATAACACCAATATATTGATGCGTGCCGAAACCTTGGACATGATTGTTAAAAATCCATCGTGGATGGTAATCGTGACTTATGGGGAAGCTTTGAGTGAAAAAGTAGTTACCAAAAAACAACTTAAAAAGAGTTTGTTAGAACTTAAAGTTGGCGAGGATTATGGATTGGATTTTATCAATGAACTGCTACAAGAATATCATTTCGAGAGGGTAAGTTTTGTAACCGGCCCCGGGCAATATGCCATTAGAGGTGGAATAGTAGATGTCTTTTCTTTTGCGAATGATGACCCTTATCGTGTTGAGTTTTTTGGCGATGAAATTGAGTCCATAAGAACCTTTGACCCAGCTTCTCAACTATCCAAAAAGAATTATAAGAAAATTCACATATTACCCAATGTTCAGGATCAACAGTTGATGGAATCTCGTGAGAGTATTCTAGACTTTATTCCAAAACATTCAACTATTTGGTTGAAAGATAGGGTTTTGAGTCGTGACCATATGCAGAAATCATTCGAAGTAGCACAAGAAGCATTTTCAAAACTTTCTGAAGACTCTATCCAAAAAAGTCCTGATATTCTTTACTTGAAAAAAAACGATTTCGATTTGGGTTTAGAAAACCATCGTTTTATAGAGTATGGAGGTAATACCGTTGGAAATGCAAGTTTAGAACTTCATTTTAACCAAAAACTTCAACCCACGTTTAACAAGAACTTCGAGATGTTGGGCCTTGATTTACATGGTCATAAAGATGCTGGAAATCAATGTTTTATTTTGTCGGCGCAAGCTCGCCAAATGGAAAGACTCCAAGCCATTTTTGAGGATATTGATTCTAGCGTTGATTTCGCTCCTGTTTTGCAATCGGCGCATGAAGGTTTTGTTGATTCTGATTTGAAAATTGCCTGTTATACCGATCACCAAATTTTTGAACGTTATCATAGGTTTCGTTTAAAGGATGGTTTTAGCAAAGCCAAACAAGCCCTTACTATAAAAGAACTCACAAGCCTTCAAAAAGGAGATTATGTAACTCACATAGATTATGGTGTAGGAAGATTTGATGGACTTCAAATCATTGAAAATAATGGAAAAGAACAAGAAGCAATTCGCCTTATTTATAAAGACAGTGATATTCTTTATGTCAGCATTCATTCTTTACACCGGATAGCTCGCTTTTCTGGAAAAGATGGAACACCGCCTAAAATAAATAAGCTCGGAACCCAAACTTGGAAGGTTTTAAAACAAAAAACCAAGTCGAAGGTCAAGGAAATAGCTTACGATTTAATAAAACTTTACGCCAAAAGAAAAGCCGCTCCGGGATTTGCATTTGCTCCTGATAATTACCTTCAATTTGAATTGGAGAGTTCATTTATATATGAAGACACGCCAGATCAATCCAAAGCTACTGCTGACTTTAAAGAAGACATGGAAAAAGCACATCCTATGGACAGGCTTATCTGCGGGGATGTAGGTTTTGGAAAAACTGAAATTGCTATTCGAGCTGCATTTAAAGCCGTTTGTGATAGTAAGCAAGTTGCAGTTCTGGCACCAACAACGGTCTTAACCTATCAGCATTACAAAACCTTTAAAGATCGACTCAAAGACTTGCCATGCACGGTGGATTATATAAATCGTTTTAAAAGCACAAAGGACCAAAAACATACGCTTAAAAACCTGGCCGAGGGTAAAGTCGATATATTAATTGGCACCCACAGAATTGTTGGTAAGGATGTTAAATTCAAAGATTTGGGTTTAATGATTATTGATGAGGAGCAAAAATTTGGTGTTGGTGTAAAAGACAAATTGAAGACAATTAAAGAGAACGTGGATACGCTGACTTTAACGGCAACTCCAATACCTAGAACACTTCAATTTTCGTTGATGAAAGCAAGGGATTTAAGTGTCATTAATACACCACCGCCGAATCGTCAACCAGTTGAAACTATATTAAAGCCCTTCAATGAAGAAGTAATTCGAGATGCTATTTATTACGAAATTAGTCGTGGCGGGCAGGCTTTTTTCGTAAATAATAGAGTTGAGAATATTAGAGAGGTTACGGGTATTATTCAACGACTTTGCCCAGAAGCTCGAATCGGAATAGCCCATGGCCAGCTCGAAGGGCATAAGCTCGAAAAAGTAATGATGGGCTTTATGGAACATGAATTTGATGTGTTGGTTGCTACTACAATTATTGAATCTGGTTTAGATATTTCAAACGCCAATACCATCTTGATTAACAATGCACACAATTTTGGATTGAGTGATTTGCACCAGATGAGGGGACGAGTAGGACGAAGTAATAGAAAAGCATTTTGTTACTTGTTGGCTCCACCAACAAGTAGTTTAACACCAGAAGCACGAAAAAGAATTGAAGCTATAGAACAATTTTCTGATTTGGGTAGTGGGTTTAACATTGCCATGCGAGATTTAGATATCCGCGGAGCAGGTAACATGCTTGGTGGAGAACAGTCTGGTTTTATGGCCGATATTGGGTTCGAGACTTATCAAAAGATATTGGACGAAGCGATTACAGAATTAAAGGAAACTGAATTCAAAGATTTATTCAAGGAGGAAGAAGCCAATGTTACCCATTTCGTAAAGGATTGTCAGTTGGACACGGATTTGGAAATATTGATTCCTAGTGACTATGTAAATAGTGTGAATGAGCGGTTGACATTATACCAAGCCTTGGCCGATGTAAAAACAGAGAATCAGCTGGTTCAATACGAAAAAGGACTTAAAGATAGATTTGGAGAAGTACCTCAAGAAACCATTCACCTTATTAATGGAGTACGGTTACAATGGGTAGCTGAAAAGCTTGGGTTTGAAAAAATAGTGTTGAAAAACGAAAAGATGCTTTGCTATTTTGTATCAAGCAAAAATTCCCGATTTTATCAGACTTCTCAGTTTCAATATATTTTGCAATTTGTTCAAATGAATTCCGCCAAAACCCAAATGAAAGAACGTAAAGAAAGACTCTATCTCGTTTTTGAAGGCGTTAAAAGTTTGGAAGGGGCTCTAAGGACTTTAGACCCGATGAAGGTTTAGGTTATCCAAAACAAAAAAGGCCAGTCGATTTGACCGGCTTGTATAGCTTTTTCTTCATTTTGTTGCATAAGGGGTGCATACCCGGATATATCAGTAAACATGATTGCAGCTAATTGCCGAGATTAAGTCATAATGACAAAATAATAGAATAACTCACAACCTGGGACTTCGACAGGTGATTACAATAAAAACATCTAATTAATGTGACCTAACGGTAAATGTAAAGTGCATTTTAATGCCCTTTACATTTTGCCATAAACTAGATCATAATCATATATTTAAACACAATTAGTGTTAGGCGAGAAGGGTGATTCTTTTACTTTTTTTCTAAAGTAGTTATTCTTTCTTCTAGTTTCTTTATCAGTGCCTGCTGGCTTTGAATAAGTGTTTGTTGTTCTTGCATTGCTTTCACCAATGGAACAACAAATTCAGAATAACGTAAACCGTAATTGTCTTTGTCATTTTTAGGAGCATCTACACCACTAAAATCATATCCTAATTTTTTGGCTGCTAGCTCTACTTCTTGGGCAAGAAAACCAGTTTTTAGAATCTTTCCTGCTTTACGTTCTGATTCCTCTAAACGAAGGCTATCTGGTGTTTCGTGAAAATTGGCAATAGCATCCATATCAAGATTGTACGTTACAGGACGCAGTGCCATAATGAAATCCAAACCAATTACTTTTTCTTCTATATTTTTCTTAAAACGTGCGTCAGAAACAGTAGACCAGCCTACTTTTCCACCAATACTAGTAACAGAGCTATTACCTATCCTTACTTGATTACTTGCCGTTCTTGGTGCATTATAACCTATGGCCGTGCTGTTTGAATAAGTACCAGAATAGCCCGCAAAATATCCTAATCCTGTGTTATAATTTCCTGTAGTGTTTCCATATAAGGCAGACCCTCCTGAGGCTGTGTTATAATCTCCTGTGGTGTTGTTTTGCAGCGATCTACTTCCTGAGGCTGTGTTATAATCTCCTGTGGTGTTTCGATATAGTGCTATATATCCTGAGGCTGTGTTTTGTACTCCTGTGGTGTTTCGATATAGTGCTACATATCCTGAGGCTGTGTTAGAAAATCCCGTGGTGTTTGCTTGTAGGGCCTGATATCCTGAGGCTGTGTTTAGTCCTCCTGTGGTGTTTTTATTTAGGGCATCCACTCCTGAGGCTGTGTTATATTCTCCTGTTTTGTTGTTAAATAGGGCTCGATTTCCTGAGGCTGTGTTATACTTCCCTGTGGTGTTGGCATATAGGGCTTGATATCCTGAGGCTGTGTTATACTTCCCTGTGGTGTTTGTATATAGGGTTTGAAATCCTGAGGCTGTGTTATGTTCCCCTTTGGTGTTGTTTTCAAGTGCACCAGATCCTGAGGCTGTGTTATTACTTCCCGTGGAGTTGTTCAGTAGGGCATAATATCCTGAGGCTGTGTTATAAATTCCCGTGGTGTTATTATGTAGAGCTCTATATCCTGAGGCTACGTTATATATTCCTGTGGTGTTTTTAAATAGGGCTTGATATCCTGAAGCTGTGTTGCTAGGAACAGCTCCCGCTCCTCTACCTAGCGTTAAACCATTAATATTCATATCTGCTGTAGTTGTAAGAGTAGTTCCATTATTAAGCACATTAGAAGCGGCTATCCAAGTAGTTCCGTTATGTCTTAATGTTTGAGTTGTAGTACCACCAATGGCTGCTGTAACGTTAGTCCAAGAAAGAGCTCCAGCTCCATTTGTTGTCAAAACTTGATTCGTAGTTCCGTCTGTGCTTGGATATGTTACAGCTCCTGCTTTAACAGTACCACCAGCTTCAATAGCACCGCTAGTAACCATTTTCACAACAGAAGTATTTCCTAATTGAATCGTATTATTTGCATTAACTTTTGCTCCACTTCCAATAGCTGTCGCGTTGGTTAAGTTTGAACTTTGCACATCCGCTTCATATCCGATAGCTGTGTTATTACTTCCTGTGGTGTTATTTAATAG